>CAZCOG010000003.1:0-249492 GCA_964500445.1 uncultured Persicitalea sp.
GCTTGTCGATTAGCTTGCTGACTCGCTTTGCCAGCTTCTCCGCCGTTTTTGCGACAGATTTTTTCAGCTTCTTGGAATCGATGGTCAATTCCTCCAATTTCTCTTCCAGCGTTTGGGCAATTTCAGCGGTAAGTTTCTTGGTTTTTTCCTTCATGATGGAGTTTTGGTAGTGGTAGCCACGTGATAGACTAGACCATTTAAAATTTAAAAAATTTACAAATAGCTACGATTTTTTTCGCAAGAACAAAATTATCCTGTTATTTTTATGTTAAGTTTTTTTCAATAAACTTCCAAAGTACGATTCCGGCCGATACCGCCACATTGAATGAATGCTTGGTGCCGAACTGCGGAATTTCAACACATAGATCCACCTTTGCCATCACTTCTTCGCTTATGCCCGCTACCTCATTACCAAAAACGAATGCGTACTTATCTCCCTTAGCGGGGACGAACTCTTGCAGAAGAACACTGGTATGGGCTTGTTCGACTGCGACAATACAGTAGTTCGCATCTTTAAGTTGCCGGACCAAATCCAAAGTATCGATAACTTTTTCCCAGGCTACGGCCAGTTCCGCGCCCAGGGCACTTTTGGTGATTTCGCGGTGGGGCGGGGCGGGAGTGTAGCCTCCCAGATAGATTTTCTCGGCCCGGAAAGCATCGGCGGTTCGAAAAAAAGAACCTACGTTGTTCAGGCTACGGATATTTTCCAGAATAATGACGTACGGAAATTTCTCGGAGGTTGTGAATTGTTCCACCGAAAGGCGGTTCATTTCCTCCATCGTGCGTTTCTGCATTTTTATATTTTATTGAACTAATGTACTTCAATGCCCAAAGTAGATTGGAGCGTACTTGGGTTTTAACAATAAAGCAAACTTCTTACTATTCAACGACAATCCATTCATCGGCCATGAAAAAAACGCAGCTAACTATCGTTCTTCTAGGGCTCACCAGTTTGCCGATGTTGGCCCAGACTACCAGTGAGGCCATCCGCGTCAAATCAGGTGAAAAACTACCCACGGAGGCGCAATACCTGCATCCCAAATTTATTGCGGGAACAGTGTCCTTACGTAACGGACAGACGCCCACGGTTCCACTCAACTACCAATTACTGCTTCGCGAAATCCAGTTTGTCAGTCCGGTTGGGGATACCCTTTCTCTGGCCAATGTTCAGACCGTCCGGCAGGTCAATCTCAACGACGAGGTGTTTGTTTATGATCAAAACGGCATTGCCCTGCATGTCCTGGCCGACTACGGTAAAGTGAAATTAGCCCAACAGCATTCCCTGCAGGTAGCCAATGTGGACAAAGAAGTTGCGTACGGGCAATCGTCGAGTCTTTCATCGGTCAATTCGTATAGTTCTTATCCTACGGTCGGCGGAGCCATTGCCAAGCTGGAAATGAAAGGGGATGTAGTGTATTCACGTCGTTATTTGCTGTTTTTTATCAATCAAAATGGCCTGGCGCTTGCTCCTAACCGAAAGAGCTTACTGAAGATGTTTCCCAGGCACAAATCGGCCATTAACGACTACTTACAGGCGCATTCCGTACGCTTCAACGAAGTCGAAGACTTGCGCAAATTGCTGGAATTCTGTTCGGGATTGAATTGAATATTTTCTTTAATGAAAGCCCATTATCGGAGCAGTGAAAGCACCCCTCTTTTGGTCAGATATTTGCCACTGCGATCCAGGTACCTGACCGAGTAAGCATAGGTGCCGACGGGTAATGATTGGTTGTTGAATTTGCCGTCCCAGGAAGTGGCCGGGTCTTTACTATGGAAAAGAGCTAAACCCCATTTATTAAAGATCGTAATTTCAAACTCCGACGAAAAAACTCCCTGCACTTCAAAGACATCGTTCACACCATCGCCATTGGGAGAGAAAGCATCCGGCAGATAGAAGGGTGGACGCGCTACGCAGTCGTCGATTGGCACTGTCAGGCATTCCTTTAAAGAATAAAAAGTAAAATCTTCGTAAGTAACCACGAGTTGGTAACAGACCTCTTTCCCACAAATAAACTCCCGATCAGGGATAGAACCCGAGGCTCCCAAGTCGGTGACATCTTTCCAGTCGGTGCCGTCTTTCCGGATAATCGCTTTGATTCCCGGTGGACGGTAGTCTATTTTCCAGGAAACAGTATTCTCATCCGCCGTACCCGTCACTGCAAAATCCGACGCGCAAACGGGGCGTGATCGTAGTTCGGCCAGACACGAATCGGCAGGCTGCAGCCTGAAGCAGATTTTTGCGAATAGTTCCAGCGTACTTTCGGCGGTTTTCTGATTCTCACTCAGTTTTTGCCCGGTCAGATCAAAAGTACCATCCACACTTCCCTTTTGAAGGATGAGTTCTGTGGCCAGCGAATCCCTGATCTGCAAGTCCAGGTTTGTTTCACTTTTCATTCGCCCTTCGGTAATCGCGGGCGGCGTCATGTTTTCCGATACTACGAAAGTGAGCCTCGTAACGGCACCCCTGCATTGGCCCGGTGTGTGTACGCCCCGCACCCGGATGGTATAGGTTTTGGGTGTAGCGTATTGGTAGGTAATTTTCCTTCCAAAACCCGGATAACCCTTGATTTCGGTATCGCCCCAGTCCACCTGATAGGTAGGGTAGGGGGTAGGTTGTTGCGGATCGAATACCAATTGCACGCCGCCGTTGGCGCAGGCGATAGCCCGAACTACGGGTGCCAGCGTATCAGTCACCTGAACCGTGGTACAAGCCAGGTACTTCTGTCCATCTTTTTCCGAAATCTGAACGATGGAATAAAAGCCGGATTTCTGATATACCCGGATGCTGTCGGTAGTCAGACTGTTGGGATTAATTTGTCCACCCCGATAATCATACACGTAGCGGGTATTGGTGGCGCCCGGCAAATCGTTGTGTACTGCCACATTCAGCGGCAGGCAGCCGCTAAGTGTCGTCGAAATTGCGCCCGCCTCATATCCATCGGTAGCCAGCGCGGCACACTGTCCCATGGCCTGAATGGTCCAAAAATGTAAAATGAGGACTAGAAAAATAGGAGAAAAAGTTGCCGGGGTGCTTTTCATATACAGGCGTAAATTGATTTACGCATAGACTACCAACGTAACAAAGGTACCGACCGGATGTTTTTACCACCATTTGGAAATTCTCCCAAAGTTCAGCAACTTACGCAGCAATCACTATTTCAGCATTTTACCAAAAATAACTTTCCGGATACTAAATTTTAAAAAAACATGAGTACTTCACGCAGAGATGTCCTGAAACTGGCGGGTGTGGCCCTGGCGGGCAGCACGTTCCCTTCCATCATTATCCCCAATCGCGCTTTCGCGGGAGTCAACAGCGAAACCCTGAAAGTAGGTTTGATTGGCTGCGGTGGACGGGGCTCGGGCGCGGCCAAACAGGCTATGAATGCCGATCCCAACGTGGTACTGCACGCAATGGGCGATATCTTTCGCGACCGTCTCGACTCGTCGCTGGAAGCCCTGACCAAAGCCGTAGGCGATAAAGTAAAAGTGGATGAGGAGCACAAATTCATTGGTTTCGATGCCTTCCAGAAAGTAATTGATTCGGGCGTCGACGTGGTCATCCTAACTACCCCACCTCATTTCCGGCCCGAGCATCTGACCGCCGCCGTAAATGCGGGTAAGCACGTTTTCTGCGAAAAACCAGTGGCCGTTGATACGCCGGGCCTGAAAAAAGTACTGGAAGCAGCCAAAATGGCTAAGGAAAAAAATCTCTCGCTGGTTTCTGGCCTTTGCTGGCGTTTTCACGAACCCAAGCGGGAGACTTTTGCCAAAATTAACGATGGAGCCATCGGCGATGTCATGGCGGTTTACAATACTTACAATACCGAAAACCTGTGGTCATTCCCACGCCAGGAAGGCTGGACCGATATGGAATATGTACTCCGAAACTGGACGTATTACACCTGGCTGGCGGGCGACCACATCGTGGAGCAAGCCGTGCACAGCCTGGATATGATGTCGTGGGCGCTGGGCGATATTAAACCCATTAGTGCTGTGGGTACAGGCGGACGGCAGGTTCGCGTCGATCCTTTGTTCGGTAACATCTTCGACCACTTTGCGATCACTTACGAATATCCCAACGGGGTGAAGGGCTTCCACATGTCGCGGCAGCAGATCAACACCCAGCGGAGCTACGCCGTGGAAAGCTTCGGCACCAAGGGCAAGGCGATGGTCGATTGCTCGCGAAATGTCCACGAAATCACCGGGGCCAACCCCTGGAAATTTACAGGTAAGCAAAATGATATGTACCAAACGGAACATAACGAGCTATTCGCTTCCATTCGTAACAGCAAACCGATCAATAACGGTCAATGGATGTCCGATAGCACGATGCTGGCGATTATGGGTCGTATGGCAGCCTACACGGGCAAAACAATTACCTGGGAGGATGCCTGGAATTCGACCGAGGATTTGGCCGGCGAAGTTAATAGCTTCGCCGAAACTCCGCCCGAAAGTGTAGTAGCCAAGCCTGGCATCACCCCATTCATTTGAGTATGGAACGGAGAAGTTTTTTAAAAAGCAGTGCTTTGGCAGCCTCGGCGGTAACGTTGGGTATGTCGGGTATGGCTCATTCTGCCACGCCGCCTGCCCGTCCGATGATCAAAAAAAGCTTGAAATGGGGCATGGTGAAAGGTGATATGTCCATCATGGACAAGTTTAAAATGTTGAAGGAACTGGGCTACGATGGCGTGGAACTGGATTCACCCCACGATCTCGATCATAAGGAAATCCTGGCCGCCCGTGACAAAACCGGACTGGAACTACCCGGCGTAGTCAATTCGGTACACTGGAAATCACCGCTTTCGTCCGCCGATCCCAAGGCGCGGGCAACTTGTGTGGAATCCATGAAAACGGCGCTTAACGACTGCAAAATGTATGGGGGTACCACTGTTCTGCTGGTACCCGCCGTGGTCAATGCCGAAACCAGTTATAAGGACGCCTACGAACGCTCCCAGGCTGAAATTCAAAAATTGATTCCCACAGCGGAGAAAACGGGCGTAAAAATTGCGCTAGAAAACGTCTGGAACAATTTCCTGCTCAGCCCCATGGAAGCGGCCCGCTACGTGGACGAGATCAACCACCCGCTGGTAGGTTGGTACTTTGACGTTGGTAACATTGTCCGCTACGGCTGGCCCGAGCATTGGATTGAGGTACTGGGTAAGCGCATCATGAAGCTGGATATCAAGGAATACAGTCGCAAGAAGCAGTCTGATGAGGGCATCTGGAAAGGTTTTCAGGTAGAAATCATGGAGGGCGATTGCAACTGGCCGGCGGTCAATCAAGCTTTGGCAAAAATCGGCTATTCGGGCTGGGCCTCCGCCGAAGTCGGCGGTGGCGACCGCGAGCGGCTAGCTGAAGTCAGCAAAAGGATGGACCGGGTCTTTGCAGCTTAAATTTCAGGTTCTTAAACCTCATTATTCAAACGCTGGCCGCCTTCAAAAGGCAGTCAGCGTTTTTTTTGTAGGTAGTACCAGGCTAATTGCGTCTTTTGGTAGCGTTGTAAGGTATACGACAAAATATTACGTCTTATAATTAGGAAATTCCATTCAAGTAAGCGCAAATTATTTATCCAATGAAACATACAACCCGTAAAGAATTTCTTCAAGATTTGTCGCTGCTGGCGGCGGCATCGTTGCTGCCCGGCCTGTCATTCGCTGAAATAGATTTTTTGAAAAAATCGAAAATGAAACTAGGCCTGGTTACCTATCTATGGGCTAAGGACTGGGATGTACCTACAATTATAGAGAACTGCACCAAAACCGGCATTGGCGGAGTGGAACTGCGTGTGGACCACGCTCATAAGGTAATGCCCGATATTTCGGCAGCCCGGCGAATGGAGGTGAAGAAAATGTTTGCCGACAGTCCTGTCGAGATCGTGGGCATGGGGACCAACGAGCAGTACGATTCGCCCGATCCGGCCAAGCTGAAAGCCAATATGGATCGCACCAAAGAATTTATCAAGCTCAGTGCCGACATCGGTGGTACGGGTGTGAAGGTGAAACCTAACCAATTTCATAAAGATGTGCCCCACGAAAAAACGCTGGAACAAATTGGTCGATCGCTAAGCGAACTGGGCAAATACGCTGCTGACTTTGGCCAGAAAATTCGGCTGGAAGTTCACGGCAACGGAACCCAGGAACTACCCAATATCAAAACGATCATGGACAATTGTGACAGTCGTAATGCGTACGTCTGCTGGAATTGCAACCAGGAAGATCTCATCGGTCAGGGGTTGGAATACAACTTCAATCTCGTGAAAGATCGCTTCGGCGACACGGTCCATGTCCGCGAACTCGACGATCCCGAATATCCCTACCAAAAGCTGATGAATCTTTTTAAAGACATCAACTACAAAGGTTGGATTCTACTCGAATGCCGTACCGATCCTAAGGACAAGGTTGCCGCGCTGATGGATCAGAAGCGAATTTTTGAGGGAATGGTAAGTTGATGTGGTACGGGCGGCCCGCCCGTTTTGGGATCAATTTCCGTTATTTGAAATATGCCTCGTTAACAAAAGAATAAGGAAACTGCTCCCAACTATCCGCCAGCCCCACTTTCACTGGATTGTCCAAAGTATAATTGATCGTATTTATAAGTTCACGGCTGTCTCTGACACATGGTCATAACTTTCTTCCTGCCAGAAAGTACCGCCACGGCTCAGTACTTTATTGGCTTCTTTGGCCGTGAAGCTCTTTAAGGTGTGCATAATTGCATATAAAGGTTTGGTGTATTTTACTTCATCGGAAGTATCGATAACCATATGAAAGTGATTAGGCATGATGCAATAAGCCACCAGATCGTAGGTTTTTCCGTCCCAATAATGCAAAGATTCGACAATGATGTTTGCTATTTCGCCTCTTTGCAGCCACAGCGGTTCGTTAGTGTTAGTATCTAGGTACCCATCCCACTTGGCAAAATGACGTTTGTGAAGTTTGCGGAATTCTTCCTCGCGGGCTACTTCGTCTTTACAGTCTCGCTTGATTCTATTAAAGTCATTCTCCTTTTCTTCCTTTAACTTTTCCAGAGCTTCTTGCGGAAGGCTGCCGAACAATCGCCCTGTAATGAAAAAGGTCACTCCCGCTGGCTGGAAATGCGGCAAATAACGGTGGTATTCTGGTTTGTATTCCATGTGGTACGGGCGGCTCGCCCGTTAATGGTGAATGATATTTTTGAAAAGCAAATTCTCAGCAGACACGGGCGAGCCGCCCGTACCACATTTACTCCACCAATCGCTTCAACTCATTCAGCTTCAAGAGCGCTTCGATGGGGGAGAGCGTGTTGATATCCAGCAACGACAATTTTTCCTTCAACTCCTCCGTGCGCGGGTCATTGGGCTCGAAAATACTGAGCTGAAAATTATTTTTAGGCATTTCCTTCACCTTCTGATCACGTTTTTCGGTAAGGTGATCCTTTTCCAGATGCTGCATGATCTCGCTGGCGCGGAGAACGATCAGCTGCGGCATCCCGGCGATTTGGGCCACGTGAATACCAAAGCTGTGTTCGCTGCCACCGGGTTTCAGTTTGCGAAGAAAAATGATCTTGTTGTCTACCTCCTTCACCGCCACGTTGAAGTTTTTGATGCGGGGAAAATCTTCTGCTAGCTGATTCAGTTCGTGGTAATGCGTAGCAAAGAGCGTTTTGGCCTTGAAGTCGGGATGCGTGTGTAGGTACTCTGCAATGGCCCAGGCGATGGATACGCCGTCGTAAGTACTGGTACCACGGCCGATTTCATCCATCAGCACTAGACTGCGGTCGCTGAGGTTATTGAGGATACTGGCCGTTTCGGTCATCTCGACCATAAAGGTACTTTCGCCCCGGCTCAGGTTATCGCTCGCCCCAACTCGCGTAAATACCTTATCTACTAATCCGATACTGGCCGCGCTGGCCGGGACAAAACTACCCATCTGCGCCATCAGCACGATGAGCGCCGTCTGCCGTAGCAGGGCTGACTTACCCGCCATATTTGGGCCGGTGATGATGATGATTTGTTGCGTTTCGTCGTCCAGAAAAAGGTCATTGGGTACGTAGCTTTCGCCCAGTGGAAGTTGTTGCTCGATCACGGCATGACGACCGTCTTTGATATCGAGTTCCTTTTCTTCGGTGATGACGGGTTTTACGTAGTTATTCTTCCGCGCCACGGTCGCGAACGAACCCAGCGCATCAAGTACCGACACGATGCGGGCATCCTGCTGAATGGCCGCGACGTATTCGACGGTAGCGGTGACTAAGTCGTTGAATATCCGCGACTCGATAGCGAAAATCCGGTCTTCGGCGTTTAGTATTTTCTCTTCGTACTCTTTCAGTTCGGGTGTGATATATCGCTCCGCGTTGACGAGCGTCTGCTTCCTGATCCATTCGGAAGGAACCTTGTTCTTATGGGCATTGCTCACTTCCAGGTAGTACCCAAACACCTTGTTGAAAGCCACTTTCAGCGAAGAAATGCCCGTACGCTCGATTTCCCGTTTCTGGACTTTAAGAAGATAATCCTTGCCCGAAAAAGCTATAGCGTGCAATTCGTCCAGTTCGGGATCTACCCCACTTTTAATCATGCCACCCTGGGTACTTAGGACAGGTGCATCTTCACGAAGTTCGGTTTCAATTTTTTCCAATAAAAAATCGCATGGATTTAATTGGTCGGCGTATTTGCGCAACACGCTGGAAGGTTTTTTTTGCTTGGCCTCGCTTTCCTGCACCGTGGTAATTGGGGCAACAGTACGGCTGCCCAGCATTTCCTTAATTGGGGCAATTTGCAGCAAAGACTTTTTCAATTGTCCCAGTTCGCGAGGACTAATCCGCCGCACGGCTACCTTAGAGATGAGCCGCTCAAGGTCACCAATTTGTTTAAGGTGGTTCAGGAGTTCTTCGTGTAAATCTTCCTGTTTGAGTAGTAGTTCAACTGTGTCGAGCCGCTCTTCGATGGGCGTTTTTTCTTTGAGTGGAAGTACCACCCATTTTCGGAGTAGTCGCGCGCCCATCGGCGTTACGGTATGGTCCAGAATCTGAATCAGCGGCACGCCTCCTTCCTGCTGCGGAAAGACGAGTTCGAGGTTACGAATCGTGAAGCGATCCAGCCAGACGTACTTGTCCTCTTCCAGGCGGGTTATCCGACTCACGTGGCCGATTTCCTTATGCTCAGTTTCGAGCAGATAGTGAATGATCACGCCCGCCGCCACGACGCCCAACGGCAGCAACTCCACCCCGTAGCCTTTCAGAGTCGTGGTGCGAAAGTGCGTAGTGAGTTTTTCAAAGGCGAAGTCGTCGCCAAAACACCAATCTTCCAGCGTGAAGGTGTGAAACTTATCGCCGAAGAGGTCAATGAATTCTTTCTTGTTTTTCTTGCAAAACAACACCTCGGCGGGAGCAAAGCTTTGCAACATTTTATCTACATAACCCGCATTTCCCTGCGCGGCCAGAAACTCACCCGTCGAGATGTCCAGCAGCGACAGGCCGAGTTGATCATTTTTTCCAAAATGCACTGCCGCGAGGTAGTTGTTGCGTCGGCCATCCAGCACATTGTCGTTGAACGACACGCCTGGCGTCACCAGTTCGGTTACCCCGCGCTTGACGATGCCCTTAGCTTCTGCTGGATTTTCGAGTTGGTCGCAGATGGCCACGCGCTCACCCGCCCGCACCAGCTTGGGCAGATGCGTGTCGAGCGAATGGTGCGGAAAACCCGCTAGTTCCTCGTGTGCGCCGCCGTTATTACGACGCGTCAGAACGATGCCCAGAATTTTGGATGCCCGAATGGCGTCCTCGCCAAAGGTTTCGTAAAAATCACCGACCCGGAACAGCAGCAATGCGCCGGGATACTTGGCTTTTATTTGATTATATTGCTTATTAAGGGGTGTTTCCCTGCGTTTTGCGGACTTTGCCAATGCGGATTTGCTTTTCAGATTAAAAGCGGAAAAATTTCCCGTGTAAATACAAATTTAACGCTTTGAGATGGTTTGGCAAGTAGAGTCTTTGCTTTTAACTCTGGTAGCGGAATGCACATTATGGCATGCTGACTAAATGCCGAGTCGCCGATTGTCGGATTGTAATATAGGATGCCTGTTGTTGTTTTGGCAATCGTCCTTATATTTACCTGAAAAACAAGGTGCTTGGATGTAACCAATTTTAGGGCGTCAGAAAACAGTAAGTCATTCACTTGTCTTTCTCTCAAAAATCCCGAGACTCAAAATCGGCCATAACAATCATAGATCCTATTTAGATGAGTATTTCCACTCTTTCGATCAAGCGTCCGGTATTGGCTATCGTGATGAATCTGCTCATCATCCTGTTTGGCTTCCTGGGATTTAAGTATTTGGGGATGCGGGAGTTCCCGTCTATTGACCCGCCCGTAGTTTCCATTCGCACCAACTACACGGGAGCCAATGCCGATATTATTGAATCGCAGATTACCGAGCCACTTGAAAAGCAGATTAACAGTATTGAGGGCATTAAGTCTATCTATTCCACGAGCGCGCAGGGCGTTAGCCAGATTACAGTAGAGTTTGACATCGCAGCCGATATGGAGCGCGCCGCCAACGACGTACGCGATAAAGTCGGCTCGGCAGGAAGAGTTTTGCCGCTGGACATCGATGGTCCGCCCACCGTCAGCAAGGCCGATGCCAACTCCGAACCAATCGTGGTACTGACATTTCAGAGCAGTACCCGTTCGCATCTGGAAGTAAGCGACTACGCCGAAAACGTGATCGCCCAACGGCTGCAAACGATCAACGGCGTAAGCGATATTCGCATCTTTGGCCAGAAGCGTTATGCCATGCGGATCTGGATGGACCCAGGAAAAATGGCGGCGCTGGGCATCACGACCCAGGACGTGAAACGCGCCCTCGACCGCGAAAATGTGGAATTGCCCAGCGGCAAAATTGCTGGGAACGCCACCGAACTCACTGTCAAAACCATTGGCCGTTTTAAATCCGAAGAGGATTTTAACGATATGATCGTGGCTAATACTGCTACCCAAACCGTTCATTTGAAAGACATTGGGTACGCCACGCTTGGGCCTGAGAACGAGGAAACTATCCTTCGGCTCGACAATGTACCGATGATTGGTCTGGCCATTACGCCTATGCCCGGCTCCAACTATATCGAAATTGCCGAGGAAGTAAACCGTCGCATGATCGACATCAAGAAGGAGTTACCCAAAGACTACGAACTCGACACTCTGATCGACAACACTATTTTCGTGAAGCGTTCCATCGAGGAAGTAGGCGAGACACTGCTGATCGCCATTGGGCTGGTAATTATCATCATCTTTCTGTTTTTCCGCGATTGGATAGTCGCTATTAGGCCTTTGATCGATATTCCGGTTTCGCTCATCGGTACGTTCTTCATCATGTACCTAATGGGCTTTTCGGTGAACGTCCTCACGCTGCTGGCTATCGTGCTGGCGACGGGACTGGTCGTGGACGACGGTATCGTGGTGACTGAGAATATTTTTAAGAAGATCGAAGAGGGCATGAGCCCTATCGAAGCAGCGATCAAAGGTTCCAACGAAATCATGTTTGCGGTGCTTTCCACTTCTATCACGCTGGCTTCGGTGTTTCTGCCGGTTATTTTCATGCAGGGTTTTGTGGGGAAACTATTCCGGGAATTTGGCATTGTCATCTCAGCAGCGGTACTTATTTCTGCCTTTGTTTCACTTACATTGACCCCAATGTTGAACGCCTATCTGGCTCGTAAGGATCAGAAGCGTAGCTGGTTTTACAACAAAACAGAGCCTTTTTATGAAAATCTGACCAATGGCTATGGACGGGCTTTGGGCAATTTCATGCAGGTTCGCTGGATGGCATTACCACTCATTCTGGTTACGCTGGGCATGATTTGGTTCTTTGGAAAAAACTTACAGTCGGAATTGGCACCGCTTGACGACCGCAACTGGTTCCGTCTTTCGATGACTACCCCCGAAGGTTCTTCCTACGAATTTACGGACCGCTATATTCAGTCGGTCAGTCAAATGCTAACCGACTCTATGCCCGGCAGAAAGGGAATTATGCTGGTGACTTCGCCTGGTAACTCTGGCCTGGGTGCCAATAATAACGGGAACGGGCGTATCGCGCTGGTGGATCGCAAAGAACGCGATATGAGCCAGCAGGAGGTCGTGGACTGGATCACCAAACGGCTCAAAAACTACCCGGATGCCAAGTCCTATGTAGTGCAGCAGCAGACTATCGCCGTAGACTCGCGCGGGGGACTGCCCGTTCAGTACGTGATTCAGGCCCCTGACTTTGAGAAGCTGCGGGAGTATGTTCCGAAATTCATGGATGAAATTGCCGACGATCCCACTTTCTCGGTCACCGATGTGAACCTGAAATTCAGTAAACCCGAATTACAAATCAGCATTGACCGGGAGAAGGCAAAAGCCGTGGGCGTGTCGGTGGCTGACGTCGCCCAAACCTTGCAACTAGCCTTTGCCGGGCAGCGCTTCGGCTATTTTACGATGAATGGGCGGCAGTACCAGGTCATCGGGCAGTACGACCGCGCCAACCGCGACGAACCCCTGGATTTGAAAAGTATGTTCGTTAAAAACGCACAAGGGCAATTGGTGCAACTCGACAACATCGTAAGGGCCGACGAAGAGAGCAGTCCGCCGCAGCTATTCCACTTCAACCGTTATATGAGCGCTACGGTACAGGCCGCGCTGGCACCGGGCAAAACCATCGGCGATGGTATCGCGGCGATGGACGCCGCCCGTGATAAACTATACGACGAGGCCATCCACACCCAGTTGAGCGGTGCTTCGCGCGACTTTGCCGAGAGTTCGTCCAATACGCTTTTTTCGTTTTTCCTGGCTCTGATCTTGATTTACTTCATTCTGGCGGCGCAGTTCGAGAGTTTTGTGGACCCGTTCATTATTATGATTACAGTACCCCTTGCTATCGGTGGGGCGGTGTTCTCGCTCTGGTTCTTTGACCAGACACTGAATATATTTAGCCAGATTGGCATGATCATGCTCATTGGGCTGGTGACCAAAAATGGTATTCTCATCGTGGAATTCGCTAATCAACTACGGGAAAAAGGTATGAGCAAAATGGAAGCTGCCCACCAAGCTGCCGTTCTGCGTTTCCGGCCGATCCTGATGACCAGTCTGGCTACGGTACTGGGTGCGATGCCGATTGCCCTCGCTCTGGGTTCGGCGGGCCGGAGCCGCATGTCGATGGGTATTGTGATTATGGGTGGACTGCTTTTTTCCCTCATTCTGACGCTCTATGTGATTCCAGCGGTGTACACATTTCTTTCCCGGCCCAAAAACTTCGAGCGGATGCACGACATTGAACGCATTGCCCACGAGGCCGAAATGGTAGCTGTAACAGAGTGAGTTCGTCCAAATACGGACAGACAAATCATCTTTCGATACGGTTTTAGTGCAGAATTATTTCTACTTTTTTGGAGAAAAGGGTAGTCTGGCAGATAGATCATCTATTTCCTTTTGCTAATCCCCAATTATAATCTACAATTCTTCCAAAAAAGCGTTTTATCCATTATTTTTGTACTTTATTAAGGATACAAACTAAAACCCAAAATATGTCAACGACATCCGAAACTACCTATGTACCTTACAAGGTAAAAGACATTAGCCTGGCCGATTGGGGCCGGAAGGAAATCTCACTGGCCGAAGCAGAAATGCCCGGTCTGATGAAAATCCGTGAAGAGTACGGACCCTCGCAGCCGCTGAAAGGCGCACGCATCGCAGGCTGCCTGCATATGACAATCCAAACGGCTGTACTGATCGAGACGCTTACTGCGCTCGGTGCAGAGGTCACTTGGTCTTCGTGCAATATTTTCTCTACCCAAGACCACGCCGCCGCTGCTATTGCCGCGACGGGCGTCCCCGTGTATGCCTGGAAAGGAATGAATGAGGAAGAATTTAACTGGTGCATTGAGCAAACGCTTTTCTTTGGCGAAGAGCGCCAGCCCCTGAACCTGATCCTGGACGATGGCGGCGACCTGACCAATATGGTATTCGACGACTACCCCGAATTGCTTTCTGGTATTAAAGGACTTTCGGAAGAAACTACGACGGGAGTGCACCGCTTATACGAGCGCATGAAAAAAGGTACCCTGCACCTGCCCGCTATAAATGTCAACGATTCGGTGACGAAATCGAAATTTGATAACAAATATGGCTGCCGCGAATCACTCGTAGACGCCATTCGCCGCGCGACTGACCTGATGCTGGCCGGAAAAGTGGCTGTTGTAGCTGGCTACGGTGATGTAGGTAAAGGTTCTGCTGAGTCGCTGCGTGGTGCGGGATGCCGTGTATTGGTGACCGAAATCGACCCGATTTGCGCGCTGCAAGCCGCCATGGACGGTTTTGAAGTGGTAACAATGGACGAGGCCGCCGAGCGTGCCAACATTTTCGTGACCGCCACCGGAAATTTCAACATCATCAGCGAGCGCCATTTCCGCAAGATGCGCGACAAGTCGATTGTCTGCAACATTGGCCACTTCGACAACGAGATCGACATGGCGTGGCTGAACAAGAATTATGGCAGCACCAAGTCGCAGATCAAACCACAAGTAGACATGTACACGATCGATGGCAAGGATATCATCGTGCTGGCCGAAGGTCGGCTGGTGAACCTGGGTTGCGCTATGGGCCACCCATCGTTCGTGATGTCTTGCTCGTTTGCCAACCAGACCCTGGCACAGATCGAGCTTTGGAACAACACCGATGCTTATGAGAAGAAAGTATATGTGCTGCCCAAAGTACTTGATGAGAAAGTAGCCAAACTTCACCTCGAACACGTAGGAGCGAAGCTTGACTCTCTGACTCCCGAACAAGCCGAGTACATTGGCGTGACGTACGAAGGACCATTCAAGCCGGAGACGTACCGATA
Organism: uncultured Persicitalea sp.; assembly: GCA_964500445.1. Classification (GTDB taxonomy): domain Bacteria; phylum Bacteroidota; class Bacteroidia; order Cytophagales; family Spirosomataceae; genus Persicitalea. The sequence goes on from CAZCOG010000003.1 coordinate 14,844, forward strand.
TTAATCAATTTTGAATAAGAGAATGAGTGTGAGAATGATAGATTCCTATTTTCCGATTTCACTCTTTTGCTCAATTCAACAAAAAGCCCCGCTCGGAAAGATTTCCGAGCGGGGCTTTTTTTTTCGAGTGATTTTATCACTCACAATTAATTTTCCCTACCATCCAGCATTGGTACCTTACCTTTTTCAGCACCTTCACTTTTGGCAAATTCCAAAGTACGAATCGGGAATGGAATCGTGATATCGTTAGCGTCGAAGGCTTTCTTGATGGCTTTGATCACCTCGCTTTTTGCCAGCGGTGGTCCGGCGATTTCCTGCTTAATCCAGAACCACACCAAAAAGTTGATACTGCTGTCGCCAAATTCAGTAAAGTGTAGTTCAGCCGGTTTGAAATCGCTGATAAATTCCAGACTGTTGACCGCTTCCAAAGCTAATTCCTGTACTTTGTCCAGATCATCCGTGTAGGCAATGCCGCAATCGACCTGCATACGCCTTTGGCCCGATTTGGAAAAATTGGTAATGGGGTTCTGAAAAATATCTTTACTCGGAATCTCAATTTCCTGGCCGGAGAAATTATCAATAATAACTGACCGTAGATTAATCGATTTTACTTTACCGAAAAAACCGTTGGTATCGACCACATCGCCCACCTGAATGGGGCGTTGTAACGTAATGAAGGTACCCGAGATGAAATTAGCGGTCAGGTCCTGAAACGCAAAACCGATGGCCAGAGCCACCACCCCAGCACCTGCCAATAGTGAGGTGACGGTTTTGTCCAGTCCCATAATGCTTAACGCGCAAAACAGTCCGACGGACAGGATAACTACCCGACTTAATGTGGACACCAGCGACACCAGCGAAATATTATGAGAAAGTTTGCCCATTAGCCGAGCTACTACCTTGCGCGTAAAACGGGATAGAAAACTGAAGGCAACGACAACAATCACCGCCAGAATGAAATTGGGAACGAGCACCACAATCTTCTCGTACCAGGTGGTGAGTTTGTCGCCTATAAGAGTGATGTAATCTGAAATCTGGATAAACATAAAAAAAACGATTGAATATTTTCAAGATAAGCTGATCTGCTATACCTTTAACGAAAGACAGTAGAAATCATTCCTTGCAAGCTAAGGCTTTACTTGGTAATGTGCAAAAATCCGGGCCAAAGCGTTGGCAATATGGCCGTAACCACTTCTATTTATCCTATTTACTTACTTATTAAAAATGAAATTTGGCGTAGTAGTTTTTCCTGGATCTAATTGCGATGACGACACTGTTTTCGCACTGCAACACAATTTGGGGCAGCAGGTCGTCAAGCTGTGGCACAAAGACCACGACCTGCAGGGCTGTGATTTTGTGATATTGCCCGGCGGGTTTTCTTACGGCGACTACCTGCGCACTGGGGCCATCGCCCGCTTTTCCCCGCTGATGAACGAGGTGATAGAACACGCCAACCGGGGCGGCTATGTGATGGGTATCTGTAACGGTTTTCAGATTCTCGTGGAGGCCGGACTGCTTCCTGGCGTCCTGCTGCGGAACCTTTCGCAGAAATATGTCTGTAAAAATATCCATCTTCTGCCGCAAAGCAAAACGGCCTCACTCACTGCTCACCTCGAATCTCGTGCCTATACTATCCCGATTGCCCATGGTGATGGCCGCTACTTCACGGATGCCGACGGCCTGAAAAAACTGAACGACAACGATCAGGTTTTATTCCGCTATTGTGACGCCGCCGGAAATATTACCGATGAAGCCAACCCCAACGGAAGCCTGGATAGTATTGCCGGAATTGCTAATGAGAAATTCAACGTTTTCGGTATGATGCCACACCCGGAGCGGGCTGCCGATGAAGCGCTGGGCAACGCCGACGGACGATTTATTCTAGAGCAGGTAGTCGGCGTTTTGGTGTAGGTCCGCTTTGGCTGGGAGAAATTTTCGCCAGAATACCAAAACAAAAGCGGCTGATTCTCAAACGAGAATCAGCCGCTTTTTCCCTTCTTTAGAAAAACTCATCGCAAATCCACTACCTCCACACCCGGATATTTCTTCGAGTCGAATGCAAAATAGCTATCCGTCACATTTACAGTGGGTTGAAAGCTGTCGATAGTGTAAATTACATGCTGACCATTGCTCATCAACATATCCCAGCTTTTGATTGCCTTATCGGCTTTATTGACCTTGATTTGTACTTTGGAAATTTTGGCGTAGTTAGAAGTCGGGGCCAATTCTATGGTTTCGTAAGTTTGCCCTCCCTCCCTACTTTCTCTTATGAAACGGTACTTGTAGTTCTTCTTATAGGCCGTAAAAATCTGGGTAGGATTCAGGTCGCCGAGTTCGGCAGGATCGTAATCCTGTAAATTGACTTCATTGGTCTCTTTCACATAAGTGGCCATCGTCTTGCCGTCGTTGAAAATTTCCTGACCGGCCATTTTCAGCCGAAACTTATCTCCCTTTACCGTCACATCGCCTTTGTCTTTGCGGCCACCTTCGGTAGCAAAGGTGAACGATGCCTTGTATGACTTCAGATCATCGTACTTCTTGCTCATAGCCGTCAGAATCGCTTCGGCCTTGCTGTCAATTTTAGCCTGAGCCGACGCCGGCAACGTCATTAATCCTAATATTGACGCCAACAGCAGCGCCATAAGTCCTGAATACTTTTTCATGATTGTTATAAATAATAGTTTGTTGTGGAAATGGGGGTTAGAGGGCGGGAGAGTAGGTGGGTTTAAAAGAACGGAATTTCAAACGGGCAGGGCGAAGAGATAACATGCCCCGTTCCATCAGATAGTATTCAACAATTCTTTGACTTGCCTGAAAGATATCCGAAACCCGCTGTCCCCCCTCATTTTACACCCCCACACTATTCAAATGTTGTTCCAGCGATTCCAAATCGTGAAACATTACATCGCGGGCTTTGCTACCGGTGAAGGGACCGACGACGCCCAGAATCTCCAACTGATCCATGATGCGTCCGGCGCGATTGTAGCCCAGCTTCATTTTTCGCTGAATGAGCGACGTGCTGCCCTGCTGATGCGTGATGACCAGACGGGCGGCATCGGGCAGGAGCTGGTCGAAGTCCTCGGTGTCCACATCGGCACGGCTGCCGTCGCCGTCTTCGCCTTCGTATTCCGGCAGAGCGTAAGCTTCGCCGTAGCCGCGCTGACTACCGATGAATTCGCACACATCTTCGATCTCGCGGGTGTCAATGTAGGGACATTGCAGGCGCACGATTTCGGAATTTATAGCTAAAAGCATATCCCCCTGCCCGACCAATTGCTCGGCTCCACCACTGTCCAGAATAGTACGGGAGTCGATGCTGGACGTCACGCGGAATGAGAGGCGCGCCGGAAAATTGGCTTTGATTAAGCCTGTAATGACCTTGACCGAAGGCCGTTGGGTGGCAAGTACCAGATGAATCCCTACGGCTCGCGCCAGCTGCGCCAGGCGAGCGATGGGCGTTTCCACTTCTTTGCCCGCCGTCATCATCAGGTCAGCCAGTTCGTCGATCACCAGCACGATGTAGGGCAGAAAATGGTGACCATTTTCGGGGTTGAGCTTGCGCTGTACAAACTTGGCGTTGTACTCTTTCAGGTTGCGCGCCGTGGCTTCTTTTAGCAGGTCGTAACGGTTGTCCATCTCGATGCACAGCGAATTGAGCGTGTGGATCACCTTCTTGGTATCAGTGATAATCGCCTCGTCGCTGTTGGGTAGTTTAGCCAGGTAGTGCCTTTCTAATTTGTTGAAAAGCGTCAGTTCTACCTTCTTCGGATCGACCAATACGAATTTGAGCTGGGCCGGATGTTTTTTGTAAATTAATGAAGCCAGGATTACGTTCAAACCTACTGATTTACCCTGTCCGGTGGCACCCGCCATGAGCAGGTGAGGCATTCGGGCGAGGTCGGCCACGTAGATTTCATTGGAAACCGTTTTTCCCAGAACTACGGGCAAGTCATAGTTGGACTTCTGGAAACGATCGCTGTTCAAAACGCTGCGGATAAAGACAGTTTCGCGGTTCTTGTTCGGTACTTCAATACCGATTGTGCCTCGTCCGGGCATGGGTGCTATGATGCGAATTCCTAATGCCGCCAGGCTGAGGGCAATGTCCTTTTCCAGGTTTTGAATCTTGGAAATACGCACCCCGGCTTCGGGAATGATCTCGTACAGTGTGACGGTCGGTCCGATGGTAGCCTTGATTTTGGAAATATTGATCCCGTAGCTCGCCAGCGTATCCACAATGCGCTCCTTGTTGCTCTCCAGTTCATCATGCGAAACCTTCTGCTGGGCGCTGTCGTCCACCTCGGTGAGAATGTCGAGGGTGGGATATTGGAAAGAAGGCAGATCCAGGGTAGGATCATACTGCCCAAAATTACGGAGAATTTCTTCGCTCAATTCGTCAGGGTCGGCTTCTTCCTCTTGCGGAATCTCCAGCGGCGGAGCCTCGTCCAGTTCCAGTTCCAACTTGGCCTCCGGTAATGGCGTAGGTACTTCATTTGCCTCCGGTACTTCGGGTTGGGTCTCTTCCTCTATTTCAATGGGATCATCGTATGTTTGATCCAGTACCGATATTGCGGGGGTAGTTTCCTGGCTAGTGTTGGAAGGCTCCTTAGGGAGAACGTCCACATCTTGCTCGGAATCTTGATCTTGCTGACGGGCTAATCGCTGTTCCCGGCTTTCCTGCCAGCGTTCTACCGGATTCATATTATAAAAGTATACGGCAAAGCAGAACAGAAAAACAAGTATGACCACAATACTACCGTATCCAATCAGGTTGCTCAGCAATTCGTTGACATAAAACCCAAAACCCCCAGGCAGGTAGCTCAGACTTGTGCTGCCGCCGCTCATGAGTACGACATAGCCCAGGAATATACTAGTCCAGAGTGTAAAGAAAATAATCTCTTTGGTCGTGCGGCTTAAATTGACCAAATCGGTACCGAACACCATTCGCCAGCCCGCCAAAAAGGGAACAACGGGGACGAGCAGAGCCGCCAGACCGAACCAGCGATACACAAATACCTGCGAAACAAAAGCTCCAAACACGCCTAGCACGTTGCGGGTGGCTGCTCCTACATCGCGCAGGGGGGCGGTTCCCAGTGCGCCCACTTCACTCTGGTCCGCCGCTCCGGTGAAGAGGTACGATAAAAAAGCTACCTCGAGCAGGACGCTCAGGACAAGTAGCACCATCCCCGCTACCAGCGTATTCTTGGGGCTGGAAGTCAAAGAAGTCCAGTCGAACGAAAGTTGTCTTTCTGACTTTTCTTTTGTTTTACTTTTGGCGTTCCGGGTGCTGGATCGGCGTGTGTTTTCAGCCATTTACTCAATTGACAGTTGACAGTGGATAATGGACGATCTCCAATCAAGATGTCTTGTTTTAGGTGTTCAAAGTGCGTTATTCGACGAGGGATTTACAGATTCGGCGGGCGAGGCCTGGACCTTCGTAGATGAATCCGGTGTAGATTTGTAGCAGGGCAGCTCCGGCATTTAGCTTTTCGCGGGCATCCTCGGGTGAGGCAATTCCTCCCACACCAAGTACCGGAAAAGCGTTACCTGACTTTTCGCAAAGATAACGAATTACTTCTGTCGAGCGGTGCCGCAATGGCTGTCCGCTCAGCCCTCCGGCGCCTATTTTTTCTAATTCCGCGTCGGCAACATTCAGACTTTTCCGGGAAATTGTCGTATTAGTAGCAATGACTCCCGCGATACGCGTCGCCATAACAATGTCCACGATGTCGTCCAGTTGACTATGGTTGAGATCCGGTGCGATTTTTAGAAAAATTGGCTTGGGTTTGGGTTTGTAATTATTTAGTTTTTGAAGTTCGCGTAGTAGCTGAGTAAGGGGTTCCTTTTCCTGAAGATCACGCAGGCCGGGAGTATTGGGAGAGCTTACATTAACGACAAAATAATCCACCACCTCGAACAAATCCTGGAAGCAGCGCACGTAGTCGTCTAGTGCCTTTTCATTGGGCGTGTCCTTATTTTTACCAATATTCCCACCAACCATAATGTCTGACTGGCGAGAGCGAAGCTTCGCAGCGGCCACACCAGCTCCTTTGTTGTTAAAACCCATGCGGTTGATGAGCGCTTTATCGTCTTTCAACCGAAAAAGCCGAGTCTTTTCATTACCCGGTTGCGGACGAGGCGTTACCGTGCCAATCTCTACATAGCCAAAACCCAGGGCAGCAAGCTCGTCCACCATCTCGGCGTTTTTGTCGAACCCCGCCGCTAGGCCCACAGGGTTTTTGAATCTCAACCCAGCTACCTCACGCACCAGCGAGGGATGCTCAAATACGTAAAGCTTCTTTAACAGACCCGGTACCAAAGGGAGTGCATACGCAAAGCGCAAGACATTGCACACCCAATGGTGAACGCGCTCAGCATCGAAGAAGAAAAGGAAGGGAAGAAGGAGACGTTTGTACATTTTACAAAAATAAGCGGTTCCTAAGTAGTGTGAGGGATTATAGTCGTTTTTCTTTTGAATAATATGACAGGTTCTCCTCAACGCTGGGTAAGGGATTGCTCAAAGGAAATGGTGCTTATTGGCTATAAGCTGCCACAGCGCGTATAAGTGAAATGGAATGATTGTTTTTGCAACAAGTAGTAATTATCCATCAAAACTAAAACAAAGCATATACCATGGACACTCTAAGGAATTCAGAAACAATTGATTCAAATGCCGAACTTGATGCCAATACCGGTACCATCACTGGCGTATTTCACGATAAGGACGACGCAGAAAAAGCGTACAATTCGCTCATTGAGCGTGGCTATAGCCGCGACGATATCTCAGTACTGATGTCGGACGAAACGCGGAAAACCAACTATAAAGATCTGGATGAGGACGATCGTTCCGATATGGGCAATAAAGCAATGGAAGGTGCCGGAGTAGGTTCGGCTATTGGGGGCACGGCTGGTGCTATCGTAGGTGCCATTGCCGCCATCGGAACTGCCATTGCTCTCCCGGGACTTGGCCTGGTCATCGCGGGTCCTATCGCTGCCGGGCTGGCCGGTGCCGGGGCAGGTGGTCTGACAGGCGGAATTATTGGCGCGCTCGTCGGCTCGGGAATACCCGAAGAACGCGCAGCTGTATACAAAGAAAGCCTGGAAAATGGCGGTATAGTAGTAGGAGTGAAGGCACGTACCCACGAGGAAGGTGTAGCAATCGCCGACGACTGGAAATCCTATCGCGGCCGAAATATCCATACGGGCTGGGAGTCTGGCCTATGGAGCGACACCTACAATAAGACCTATTGATTAATCGAAAGTCGATCTAATTTTTTAGGTAGATAAACATTCTGATAATCCTCTGCCACCAAGGCAGAGGATTTTTTTCGTTTCGACTTTCCTTATAGCTTACTCAGTAAGGTTCTGTCTGAGTTTGCTAACTTCGCATTTCAAACCGATCCAGACTTATGATTCAAATTCAGTCGTTCGTATTCAGCCCTTTTTCCGAAAATACCTATGTGCTGTACGACGAAACCAGGGAGGCCATTCTCATCGATCCTGGTTGCTACGAGCCGCAGGAATATCAGACTTTGAATGATTTTATTAAGGAAAATGATCTTAAACCCGTCGGGATATTTAACACTCATGCCCATATAGATCATGTCCTGGGGGTGGCAAAACTAAAAAGTACCTACCAAGTACCTTTCGCGCTGCACCGTCTGGACGAGCCATTGCTGCAGGCAGTCAAAACCTATGCTCCTAATTATGGCTTTCCCACATTCGATGAACCTACCGTAGAACGTTGGCTTGAAGCGGGCGAGACGATCACTTTTGGTAATTCTGCGCTGAAAATCATTTTTGTTCCCGGGCATGCGCCCGGTCATGTGGCTTTCGTGAATGATCCGCAAAAATTTGTTATCGGTGGCGATGTACTTTTTCGGCAGAGTATTGGTCGTACCGATCTGCCCGGCGGCGACATGAATACGCTGCTGCACAGCATCCGCACCGAGCTACTTACATTACCCGATGATTACACCGTGTACGCTGGTCACATGCAGCCGACTACCATTGGTTTTGAGAAAAAACACAACCCTTTTTTAAAGTAATCTGCCTCATTCCCTATGAAAAGACATATCCCCAATGCCCTTACTTGTGCCAACCTGCTCTGCGGCTGTGTGGGAATCGTGGAGGTTTTTCATAACAACATGCTGTTGTCCTGTGTCTTGATTGGACTGGCAGCCGTGTTTGATTTTTTTGACGGCTTCGCGGCGCGGCTATTGAAAGTTAGTTCGCCTATCGGTAAAGAGCTGGACTCTCTGGCCGATATGACGACCTTCGGCGTGCTGCCAGCTATGATTGTCTACCAACTTCTGCTGCGCTCGGTACCGGGACTCGAGGATTTGTGGATTCCCAACCTGGCTTTCCTTATTGCTGTCTGTTCGGCCCTGCGATTGGCTAAGTTCAATATTGACCCCCGGCAGAGCGACTCCTTTATCGGCGTACCTACACCTGCCAATGCCCTGCTGATAGCCTCACTACCTTTTATAATTCGCAGCTATCCCGAGTGGGAACCAATGATCGTGAATACTACTAATCTGCTAATATTTACGGCCGTAATGTCGTATTTGCTGGTAGCTGAATTGCCCCTGTTCGCCCTGAAATTCAAATCATTCGGCTGGGCAGGAAACGAAGTCAGGTACACATTTCTGCTGATTTCGGCGGGGTTACTGGTTGCGCTGGGATTCTTGGCAGTGCCGCTGGTGGTGGGGCTTTATGTTTTGTTTAGCGCAGGGTTATCGTTAAGAAAAACAAAAGCCTGAATTGGTTAGCCCCACATTTTATTGCATTTTTGCACTCTCCAAAAACTACCAAATAACTCGTCTATCCGTCATGCAATTCGTCGCCGATATCAACATCATGCCTATTAAGGAAATCCTTGACCCGCAGGGCAAGGCCGTAAAACTCGGTCTGCATAACCTCGGCATTGACCAGGTGGACGATGTCCGCATCGGCAAACACATCACGATTCGGCTGGAAGCTACCGACGCGGAGGCAGCAGAGGCGAAGGTGAAGATCGCCTGCGAAAAACTCCTGGCCAACCTCATTATGGAGGAATTTAGCTTCGAGGTGCATCCTGCTCAGGTGTAGCCACTAAGTCTACCTGGGATATTTATTCCCCATATCCGTAGAATTTTTCTACTACGATTACTAGTACTGCCCGGTCGATAGCATGACGAGTGTGCAGGCCTCTATAGGCTTAATCCCCTTCTCTGTCAGCAACTTCTCGAACTCTGAATTCTCAGTGCCCGGATTGAAGATCACGCGTTTCGGTTTCAGGCCTACGACGTAGTCGTAGTATTCCGGTTGGTGACGTGGCCCAACATAAAGTGTAACGGTATCAATGGCATCATGAGCGTCTTTTTGAGTGTAAATAGGCTCTCCGGCTACCTCTCCTGGCCGTAGGCCAATCTGCACGATATCATTCCCGTGCCGTTTGAGGCTATGGGCCGCCGAGTAGGCATATCGGCTCGGATTAGAGGTAGCTCCTATAATCAATGTCTTTTTCATGGATTGAATTGAATGGTTTGGTGATCGGGAAAATCGACTGGCCCGATTTTTCTTATGGTTTGGTAACGCAAAATCTTATTCCCGAGTTTAAAATAGAAGCTTAACAAAACGTTAAGGTTTAGTTAAACATCAGAACACAATATAGCTTTTAGCAAGGCTGTTTTCTGTTACAGTCGCACCTTCGTGCGAACCAGGGGAAATATTCACTTATCGCATTACCCAAAACCCGTTCAGGAAAACCTAATCTGAACGAAACAAAGTCCACACAAAAGCCATACAAAATGAATGAGAATAAGCACAGCTTTTGGAATGAAAGATGGGTCAAAATTGACTTCGGGGGCTTCGAAGACGATCCACATTACGAAGTCTCGAATTATGGAAGGCTCAAAAGCTTTCAAACTAAGCCGGACGAAGGCGTAATTATTAAGGGGTCTACTATTCAGGGTTATCCCTCACTCAATATCAGGATACCGGGTCGGAAGTCGGCCAACCGATATGTTCATAAGTTGGTGGCAGAATATTTTGTAAAAAAGCCAAGCGAAGAACACGAATTTGTGATCCACCTCGATTACGACAAGCGTAATAATTACTACCTAAACCTGAAGTGGGTGACAAAGGATGAACTGACTACACACAATAAGGAGAACCCGGCAATTCTGAACCGTGTGATGCCCCGTTACACCAAAAACTACAAACTCACCGACAGTAAGGTGAGGATGATTAGGAAACTGCTTAAAAATGACAATAATCGGCTAAAAATGATCGCCAAGCAGTTCGGTATTACACACACTCAGCTCAATCGTATCCGTTCGGGCGAAAACTGGAAAAGTCTTGAGGATGAATGACGTTGTGAAAGGGATGGAAATCGTCGATAATACCCTAATATTTAAAGCGAAATGGTGGGGTAATTAATCGCTTTCTGACAATGCGACACGGAAAAAACTACCTGTGATCTGGCACAATGCAGGATCTTTCTGCTAAATTGTGATTTTTCGGGTATTGAGGATTTGATTTATGAAACCCTCAGGAATTGTCAGCAGAAAAAACGGACATTGCGGCCCGAACTAATCGTTAATTAGCGAGCCGGCGTTCGCCGTATATGTGTAAAAGTATCCTGTCCAAAAACTAATCGGTAGTACGTTGCACGCGGTCACGCCATCAAAAAAATAAGCACTAATGATCGGAATTATCATGGGCAGCCTTTCGGATCGAAAGATTATGGAAGAGGCTGCCGGGGTACTAAGTGAGCTCAACGTAGCGTTTGAAATGGAGGTAGTTTCGGCTCACCGAACGCCCGAACGGATGGTAGAATACGCTAAAATGGCCCGGCAACGCGGCCTGAAGGTTATCATTGCCGGGGCGGGTGGTGCTGCCCATTTGCCGGGAATGGTGGCTTCGCTGACTTCACTGCCGGTGATTGGTGTCCCTATATTGTCCAGCAACTCTATCGATGGCTGGGATTCAGTTTTGTCCATTTTACAAATGCCTGGTGGTGTTCCTGTTGCGACCGTAGCGCTGAATGGAGCCAAAAATGCAGGAATACTGGCTGCGCAGATTATCGGGAGTGCTGATCAGGATGTAGCGGCCACCCTTGATGCCTATAAGGAATCGTTGAAGGAGAAAGTATCAGTAATGAACGACGAATTGAAATCCAATAGCTGAGTCTGACCGCTCTCTATTTCTTACCTTTGCGATAATATTGCCCCGTTCATAAAGAATACACGCTACGCATGGAAGAAGAAGAACCAAAGAAAAGGAACGTCCGCCCCAAGGAAACTTCAAAACTGCCCCTTATTACGTTGCTGTCTCTGCTGGCAATTATTGTTGCCCTTTTTGTGATTGGTTGGGAGTACATTTCCGATGATGCAAAAGGTTCGGATGAAGTAACTAACACTGTTCCTGATACAACTAGTAAGTACATTCCGCCTGATATTCGTGACGAACCTGAACTTGCGGAGCCGGATGATATAGAAGCCAGCATTCCCGAAGATGTCGGGACGCCCGTCGCTGTACAGGAGCCACCCGCAGCGGTAGTTGAAACACCCAAACCTACTCCGAAACCTGCCAACGTTGGAGGGAAAGAAATTACGCATACTGTGGCTTCAGGTGAGACTTTTTTCGGGATCGCTAACCGGTATAATCTTAGTACAGAAACACTTAAAGCCCTTAATCCGCAATTAGCCAATACTTCGACGGACCTGAAAGCAGGCGTCACCAAGCTCAATGTTCGTGTCCAGGCAGTACATACCGTGGGGCCGGGAGATGTACTGCGCGTGGTGGCGAAGAAGTACAACATTACCAAGCAGCAATTGATGGAAGCTAACGGAAAAAGCCGTGATTATGCCGAACGGGGTGAGAAGCTGGTGATTCCTTTCGGGGTGCGGAAGTAAATTCTACCTAGCATTTTTTGGAGAATACTATCGTCGTTGCGTGGTTGAGACCGTCATAAAGTACTCCTCATCTCTTGAGTCAGATCAGTTAACAGAAAGCCCTTCTTCATGGATTGCCATTTGCGCTATTTTCAACTTTTGGGTTATTGCAGTTAGGAAAATTTCAAAGAAATCGTAATTTTCAGTTAAGTCATTGCTCGCGTCAGAGCAATCGGTATTTTCTGTACTTAACTTGATCAGAGAATACCAAGGAAAACGGGATAGTTTGCCAAGGCAAACTATCCCGTTTTCCTTGGTACATCACAACAAATAATAGTTCCTAAAAAACATCATTTCCAACCTGACCATTGTCAAAGTCGATTGTCCAGATTAGGATAATTTTGAGGATATGTACATTTTTGAAATATTCAGATAAATACTCTTCCTGACTAAACCCTAAATTACCGATCGATGAAAGCTGCTTACTACACCCGATATGGCTCCCCCGAAGTTCTTTCGGTAAAGGAGGTAGAGAAACCAACGCCCAAAGAGGATGAAGTATTGGTACGCGTTTATGCAACTACGGTAAACAGAACCGACTGCGCCAATCTGACCGCCAAACCCTTCATCATGCGCTTTATCAACGGCCTCATAAAGCCCAAGTACCCCATTCCGGGTACTGACTTCGCTGGTGAAATTGAAACAGTTGGTACTGCGGTGAAATCATTCAAAGTGGGCGACCGGGTATGGGGCTTTGGTGATTACGGTATCAAGTCACAGGCAGAGTACCTGTGTTTCCCAGAGGAAAAAGCAATCGCTCGATTTCCCGAGAACCTTACGTATGAGCAGGCTGCTGCCAGTATTGAGGGAGCACATTATGCCTATCATTTCATTAATAAAGTCAAGCTTAGTCCTAGCCAAAGCGTACTTATCAATGGCGCTACCGGTGCTATTGGCTCGGCGCTTCTGCAGTTTCTGAAATACCACGAGCTTTACGTCACGGCTGTTTGCAACACCAAAAATATTGAATTGGTCAAATCATTAGGGGCCGACAAAATCATCGATTATACCCGGCAAGACCTCACCAAGGATGATGGAAAATATGACTTTGTATTTGATGCCGTGGGTAAAAGTACCTTTGGCCGCTGCAAGCCTTTACTGAAAGAAAAAGGAATCTATATTTCTTCCGAGCTCGGTCCGGGCAGTCAGAATATTTTTCTGGCTCTTATCACTCCCTTTTCCAAAGGGAAAAAGGTCCTGTTTCCCATACCCTCCAACATCAGGGGAAGCATGGCTTATATCCGGGATCTTGTTAAAAAGGGTAGCTTTAAAGCCGTAATCGATAAAACGTACTCACTCGAAGATATTGCCGAGGCATATCGCTACGTGCTGACAGGACAGAAGACGGGTAATGTCGTGATTGCAATGTAACTGTCCTCTCGCTGAAAAATTGAATGGCTGTCCGGCAATATTTTTACCGTATTTTCTAAGCTACTCCTCCTTCACGTTATGCGAAAAATCGCATCTTATCTGCGTACCCATGTACACGAAGACTATGAGCGAGGCCTTTACCTGAAAGAAGCTGTGTTCCTGGCTAGCCTGATCGGCATTAACTACGCCATTGGTTTGGAAAACCGGATCATCGACGCTTGGATCGGCAATCCGATCCGGATCGTATGGTACTTTCTGCTCTACGCCACTGCCTACTATGGCGCGCTGCTTATCTGGGCCATGCATACTAGGCAGTGGCATGTACTCCGAAACCGCCGCGTATGGCTATATAGCTTATTCGGACTGGCCGTTTTGGCTTGGGATGGCGGATTTTATGGGTACCAGGCGTGGAGCAAACAGCTTTTTGGCGGACAAATCTACTGGTTTGCGTTCTATGGCCTTTCCAATCTGTCGTCGCTTTTGACGGTATTTATGCCTCTGACCATCTTTTATTTCGCGGTTGATAACCAAAATACCCGCTTTTACGGCCTTTTCAAGGCGCAGAATGTTAGCCCTTACCTGATCCTGTTGGCTGCGATGCTGCCGCTGATTGTCTGGGCTTCCTTTCAGCCCGATTTTTTGCGGACCTACCCTTCTTATCGCGACTCGGGCGTTGACGAATTTTTCGGCGTAGCTCCCTGGATTACGGCTCTGGCTTATGAACTTTTTTATGGGTTCGATTTTATCTCAACCGAGCTCCTGTTTCGGGGTTTCCTGATTATCGGTATGGCGCATCTACTGGGCCGGGGTACCTTGCTTCCTATGGTAGTTTGCTACGCTTCCCTGCACTTTGGCAAGCCGCTTGGCGAAACCATAGGCTCGGTATTCGGAGGGTACATCCTGGGAGTAATTGCGCTCCAGTCGCGGTCTGTGTGGGGCGGTATACTGGTGCACGTGGGCATTGCTTGGGCTATGGAATTGGCCGCCTGGGTCCAGTTATCGCGGTAGGTATGTTCCTCAAAAGATGGGGACGGTGTTTTGTCAGATATTTTTATCGAATCTTCAACTCGTGCTCCCCGATCAATAAAAAAATCCCCGCCAAATAAATTAGCGGGGATTTTTTTTACTTATTATTAAAATGGACTTCCTTCGCCCCGTGGGCCACGGTCGCCGCCGGGACCTCCCCATTCGCGGCGGCGCTCTTCGGTTGGAGCGGGTGCTTTTCCAAAGTTCCGCAATGTATAGGTGAACGTCAGCATGGCGTATTGTGTGAGTACGCGGCTTGTGACGTCTTCGAGGTAGGTCTCGGTTACATTCCGGTTGATGCTGTTGTTCTGGGCCAGGATGTCAAAAACCGTCAGTTTCAGCTCGCCCTTATTGTCTTTCAGGAATTTTTTGCCGAAGCTGGCGTTCCAGAGCGTAAAGTTCTGGTTAAAGCCTGCCCCGAGGCCGCGATACGACTGATTAGTCAGGTCGGTTTGCAGCACAAATCCTTTGCCGAAAATCCAGTTGAGCCGCGCCGAGGTCTGCTGGGAGAAATAGTTACTATTCAAATTCGGTTGCAGGCTATTACGAACGATGTTGTAATTGCCGTTGAACGCCAGGGTGAAATCCAGTTTTGTACTGATATTGCTACTTAAAACGATTCCCTGCGAAAGTGCATAGTTAGTCGAAACGTTGATTTGTTCGTTAATCAATCCCGGTAAGCGGCTATAATTCACCCCTGTGTTTAAGTTAAGATTGGTTTTGATAGCCTTAATGGGCGAGCCGTAGTTAGCGAACGTGCGTATCGACCAGTTGCCATCAAGGTTGACGGGAGAGGTCAGCTGCGCGCCCTGCTGCAGCACCACACCGTTGGGCAGGGTGGTGGGGCGTTGTGCCACGAAGGTCGAATTAGAAATACTATTGAGCGTATAGTTCAGCGACGAGTAAAGAAAGAAATTTCGCCCCAGTTTTGAATCAGAAGCAGAATAACGAGCACTCACGCGGTGCGCATATTCCTGCTTCAGGTTGGGATTGCCCGCCGTCAGGAACAGCGGGTTGCTGTTGTTGACGACATTCTGCAACTGTGTAATGGAAGGTTCATTGGTGGACGAGCGATAAAACAACCGCAAGTTTTTGCTAGCGCTGGCCCGGTACATGAAGTAAGCGTTAGGCAGCAGATTCAGGAATGTCTGGTCGACTTCATTCTTTCTGGGAAAAAGCTGCTGACTGTACAGCCCGGCACTCTGAAAATCAACGCCGACTGCTCCGGAAACCAGCTTCTTATTGGCCCGTAAAGATAGCCCGGCCCGCTGAGTCAGATACTGATTCTCGAATGTATTGGACAGCAAAGTATCCAGGCTTGCGTAGCGCTCCTCAGTATTGACAAAATCATAGGTTTCGTTCTTGGAATTGCTGTTGCTTAATGAAACATTATACTCGAGCTGCATCTGTACAAACTTGCTGAGGGGCTCTGTGTAGTTGATATTACCGCCAAACCGGATATTATCGGAATTCGAGTAGGACTGCTGGTCGATGGTATCGCTGGGATTACGGCTGTTGGTATAGTACTGGTTGAGGGCATAGAGTGTCCCGTCGCCGCTGCGATTGTTGACATTGCCCGATAGGTTGACAGAAAGCGTCCGGCCAGCTTTTCCAAACTTATGCCGCCACAGTAATGAGCTATTGGAACTCAGCGCGTTGCTATGGGTGTACTTATCATTGCTGGTTTCGTTCAGCAAAGTACCATTTGCCAGCGATGTGGCGCCAATGCGTAACGTGGTAGCCTGGTTGTCCTGCCAGTTGACGCTGGGTGAGAAAATGATAGAGTTGTTTTTGTTGAGCGTGTACTCGAAGCGAAAATTGATTCGATGGTTTAGATTGGTGTTGGCGTAGTTATTGGTTTCGTTGTAAAATTGGTTCCCTGTCGAATTGTTTAAAAATGTTTCACGGTTGGTAAGTTGCAGATTGGAATTGCCCGATCGGTTGAAGAAATAACTACCTGTTACTTCCAGTTTCTCGCCCCACTTATCAGTATAGTTCAGACCGAAGGCACTTGTGCTGGTGATACCGCTTTGCTGACCTACCAGAAAATTTCCGGCGCTGCCCCCACCACCGCCTCGGCTCCCGCCACCGCCGCGCCCTCCCCGGCTACCGCCCGCACCGCCGAGCGCTCCGGCCAGGTCTTGCGAAGCAAAATTCTGCTGGTTAATATTATTTGAGAGGCCAATGATTGATATACGCTTTTCTTTGCCGAAAATGTTAAGGTTTCCGCCAGCCATGTAGCGTTCGTCGCTGCCAAAGCCTGCAAAAGCTTTCCCGAATTTGCCCGCGTTGCGGTCGGAGCGGGTAACGACGTTGATGGTCTTCTGGGCGTTACCGTCGTCGAAGCCCGTTAATTGCGCCTGGTCGCTCTGGCGGTCAAATACCTCGATTTTATCTACGATTTCGGCAGGCAGATTTTTCAAGGCCAGGGTAGCGTCATCGCCGAAGAATTGCTTACCGTCCACCAATACGCGCTGTACTTTTTCGCCTTGGGCCTGTACCTCGCCATTCACAACGGAGATTCCCGGCATTTTTTGGATCAAATCTTCTACATTGGCGTCAGGGTTGGTCTTAAAAGCCGCTGCGTTGAACTGCGTTGTGTCGCCCTTCATCTGTGACTGCTGGATCTGACCTACCACCTTCACTTCTTTCAGGTCCTGGGCGGCTTCCGTCAAAAAAAGATTACCCAGATTAAAAGTACCTTCTGTCAACTCTACTGTTTGTTGCAAATCCTTAAAGCTCAGATAGCTTACTTTCAGAAGATATTTCTGCGGTTTCAGGTCTGTAAACTCAAAGGTGCCGTTCAGTCCGGTGGTGGTGTACACAGGTTTGGCGGCATCGCCAGGGCCTGTCACACTCACGTAAGCTCCGGCTACCGGGCTTTGGGCTGCGCTATCCAGTACGGTGCCGATGATTTTGAGATTTTGGGCGGTCGCTTGCAGGCTTGCAGAAGCTAGTAGCGTCAAGAGAATGAGCGAGGGCAGAGATTTCATAATCAAATGTTTAAGTGGTTCCGCCGAAATAGAAGCATGAAGGTAGAATTAGTTTAATGTCCTGATATTACTACTCGACCAAAAGGAAGTTTTAGCCGACGAAAAGGAAAAACTAATCTACGGTTCAGAAAAAGTAATTGCTCGACTACCTGATACTTTCGGAACGTGTATGTTAGTAACTGCCGCCCTTGAATCAGCAGGCTCTTATTTTTTGAGAGAGTAAAACCGCAACCCGCGCGCGGCAATCCTGAAATGATTCATGACCGTAGGAAATAGCCCGAAATGCTCGCTAAGTACTTTGAAGCGATCCAGCAGCGAGCGGCGGCGGTGCCGCACTGACATGCCACCCGTGAGGTAGCGGCAAAGAGCAAAAGGAAGATAAACGGTTTTCTGAGACTTTTTGAGGCATTTGATTTCCCAATCGATGTCCGCGCTGAGGTTTGCGGTATTGTAAGCCGGAGCAATGGCCCGGCGGACTATAAATGCCTGGTGGCTGATTTTCATGCCCAGGGCAAAGTCTTGCCAATGAATATCTGTGGGCAAAGTATGCGGCGTCACCTGGCTGCGCAGGCCAATTTCCTGCCCGCCTTCATCCACAAAAAGCGCGTCGCTGTAATATACATCGGCGGGTTCCTGAAAGGCGTGGAGCAACCGGGAAAGTACCTGCCCATCGTGTACTTCATCGCCTGCATTCAGAAACCACAGGTAGTCGCCCGTGGCCAGGCTCAATCCCTTGTTCATAGCATCGTAAAGCCCTGCATCAGGCTCTGACAAGATGCGCGTGAATAAGCTGCTGTACCGCTCCGCGATCTGCAAAGTACCATCCTGCGACGCACCGTCGATCAGGATATACTCAACATTATCCACAACCCCGGGCACCAGCCGGGCCGCCTTGGCCACGCTCCTTAGCGTGCGTTCCAGGAATTGCTCGGCGTTGTATGTAATCGTGATAATGGTGAGTAGTGGCACTTTTTTGATCAAATTTTTAGAAAAAGAAATTGGTTTCTAGGTCAGAGACTGGTACAAATTGTCGTATTGACGGGCGATAATTTCTTCGGCGTAGGTTTCCAATACTTTTTGCCGGGCGTTTTGGGAAAGATTACCAGTAGCGTTATTTTCTATAATCCAGCGAATTCCGCAGGCCAGTGATTTCGCAGATCGGTAGTCGGCTACATAGCCATTTTCCAAATGGTCGATCATGTCGGGAATTCCGCCGATGTCGAAGCCCACGACGGGCGTGCCGCAGGCCATCGCTTCAAGTACTGTGTTGGGCAGATTGTCTTCTAACGACGGAACTACCATCAAATCCGCCGCTGCGTAGGCATCCGCGATGTTGGTCAGGTCGGAAAGCTTGCCCAGGTCATGGACGGACCGCGTTAATT
Source organism: uncultured Persicitalea sp. (assembly GCA_964500445.1). GTDB lineage: Bacteria > Bacteroidota > Bacteroidia > Cytophagales > Spirosomataceae > Persicitalea. The sequence goes on from CAZCOG010000003.1 coordinate 33,552, forward strand.
CGCGATAGGCGTCAGGCTGAGATTTTCCAAAAATCAGTACTTCTACATCGTCTGCTTCCTGGCCTACATTGTTGACCGCTTCCTGAAAATAAACGAAGCCTTTGCGGACATCCTGCGTATTGGCTCCGGCGAAAAGGACGAGTTTTTTATCCAGAGGCAGACCCATTTTTTGGCGCATTTCGGTTTTGTTTTTGTTTTGAAAAACCGTGGTATCGATGGGGTAAGGTATACAAAGAGCGGGAAAATCTTTAATCAAGGCAGCCTGGCGCGTCAGATTGTGTAGCCACTGGCTGGGCGCAACGAAGGTCAGGGGAGCCTGAGCCAGTAGTTTCTCTTTCTGCTCGAATATTTCAAAAGCTAAATCGTATTCACCAGGTTTTTTGAGATAAGGGCAAAACTGGCAATGCGAACGGAATCGCTCGCAGCCCCGGCTGTAATGACAACCGCCCGTGAAGGCCCACATGTCATGGATCGTCCAGACGATGGGTTTTCCCAGATTGAGCAGTCGCTCCAATCCTTTCAATGAAACGAAGCCAAAATTGATCCAATGCAGGTTGATGATATCCGCCTGCTGTATCAGCGGATGTTCTTCGATAGGGACACCTACCGCCGCCGGGGAGAAGGCAAATCGGACGCTCCTGTCTTTTTCGTGGGGCAAAAAGCGCAGTCGCTCCGCCGAAAACCGCGCCCAGAAAAGTTTTTCCTTCCAGCTGCTATCCGCCCAGGCCGTGACGCCGCTTTCCGCGCGTTGCGCCCGGTAAACGAGCATCTGCGAATCGACACCGTGTTTCCTCAATGCCTGATTCAGGCGGGAAGCCGCTACCGCTGCTCCGCCTTCCCATTGGTAGGTACTTAGGTGAAGGATCATCCGGGAACGCGCCATCCGAAAATATTTAATTGCAAGTCCATCGTATTATTACCCCGATAGCGATGATTGACGAAAGGCCGCTTGCGATGCTGATTGGTGTCCACATAATAGCGGAAGCCGTTCTCTTCAAATACTTTAACCACGCTGGCCAGAGACTGCGAATGACCAATGTAGGAATGAAACTCTACAAACAAATTCTGGACGTGTCCCAGCGAATCGGCGCAATCGGCAAGTACTTCTATTTCCGCCCCTTCAATATCTATTTTTAAAAAATCAATGCGTGGCTCTTTGAGCAAATAGTCCCTCAAACGTACGGAAGGTACCAGATTTTTCTGACCCGATTCGGAATAAATGGAAGAGGAGTCGGACGCCTCGCTGCCAAATTGCACGCCCTGGTCATCAATCCAGACGGCCTTGTCAACTACCTTAACGTCTTTGATGCCGTTGGTGCGCAGGTTTTCCCGTAGTAACTCGGCAATATTGGCCTCCGCTTCAAAAGCCGTGACGCGGGCTTGGGGGTACTTTTCTTTAAAGTACAAAACGCTCATGCCGATATTAGCGCCGCAGTCGAAGATCACGGGTTGGAGCTGGTCGGTTTCAAACTTATAAAATTCATCAGCGAAAATTTCCTGGTGCTGAAACAGAAACGACATCGTGTCAGGTATCCGGAGGTGGTACTTACCAAAACGCACGTTGGTAAGTTGGTGCCGAGGTTTGTCACCGTAACGCCATAGCAGCCCAATAAACTCGCGGTCGCGGGCCGTGCGCAGCGCGTTGTAGGGTTCTTTCAGTAATTGTTTTAGCCAGAACAAATGAGTGGGCAATTGACCGGTACGCCGGTGCGGGTGGACAATGGACAGACAACGGCGCAAAGAAGCCGAAATGTGAGCTTTAACACAAAACTTGCGCTTTTATCATTTAAAAAAAAGCCGACGGTTGGTAGCCGGTAACCGATCATCGATGCTACTTTCTCAAAAATGGATAGCTTTGGGGACGACAAATCCCTATTTCCATGCCTCAAAATCCTCCTTTAAAAATTGCTGTGATCGGACTTGGCTATGTCGGTCTGCCGCTGGCTTTGGCATTTAGTAGCCGGTACTCAGTCATTGGACTCGATACCGACGAGGCCAGAATCGCGGAGTTGTTGACTCATCACGACCGGACGCAGGAGCTGACTGACCAGCAATTGCAAGCCGCTGAATCGTTGCAATTTACGGGTGATGCGGGTGATTTGAAAGAATGTACGGTATTTGTGGTGACGGTGCCAACGCCCATTGACGATTATAAAAAACCGGATCTTCGGCCGCTGCTGACAGCCAGCAGCACGGTAGGTACATTGCTGAAAAAAGGAGATGTCGTTATCTATGAATCGACAGTATATCCCGGCTGTACCGAGGATGACTGCGTTCCGGTTTTGGAAAAGGCGAGCGGATTGAAATTTAACGCGGACTTCTTCTGTGGCTACTCGCCCGAACGTATCAATCCGGGCGATAAAGTCAACACGCTGACCAAAATTATGAAAGTCACCTCGGGTAGTACACCGGAAACAGCCGCGTTTGTGGACAAACTGTATGGTACTATCATTGAGGCCGGAACGTACCTGGCCCCGAGTATCCGGGTAGCCGAAGCTTCGAAGGCCATCGAGAATGCCCAGCGCGATGTGAATATTTCTTTTATGAACGAGCTGGCTCTGATTTTCGACCGGATGAATATTGACACCACCGAAGTACTTGCGGCGGCCGCCACCAAGTGGAATTTCCTGAAATACAAACCCGGACTCGTAGGCGGACATTGCATCGGGGTAGATCCTTACTACCTGGTTTACAAAGCTGAGTCGTTGGGCTACTATCCGCAGGTGATTTTGTCGGGACGGCGCGTAAACGACCAGATGGGGGTATTTGTGGCCAATAAGCTGGTAAAATTATTGATAAAGAAAGGCCATAAAATCGAGGGCAGTCGCGTCTTGATTCTGGGTATTACTTTCAAAGAAAATTGTCCCGACATCAGGAATACCCGCGTGGTGGATGTTGTCCGCGAACTAGTCGATTTTGGTATGCAGGTAGATGTGTACGACCCCTGGGCCGTACCGGAAGAGGTGGCCAGCGAGTATGGAATTGAGCTGGTCGAGCGTATCACAGGCAAGTACGAGGCTATGGTACTGGCTGTGGCGCACAGCGAATTTGGGTCACTCGATTTTCCCGAATTCACGCATAGCCATTCGGTAATCTTCGATTTGAAGGCGACTTTACCAAAAGATTTGGTCGATGCCCGGCTGTAACTACGGAAAAGCGTTAAACTATAAGCCGTATTTCATCAGGTTCTTCACTTTCACGCGCCAGGGAAGATCATAGTACTTTCGAAAAGCTTTCTGCACTGCCGGATCGGGCTGTAAGCCAGGGTCGAAGCTGACTTTTCCGGGAGCAAGTTCCTGTCCGTAAGTAAATGTCTTAAAAGTAAAGTTCGTGCCGCTGCCGTCGGTACCGATGTTCCTGATTTTGGATTTTGCGGGATAAAGCCCGTAGGCCGAATGCTGCATTTGCGCGAGTATCCAGCGAATGGCCCAAGAGCCGATTACGCCCCGCTGCTGCTTGACCAGCATGGGCCACAGGTCGTTTCCCCCTGCGTTTAGCTTTTCCTGCCTGGTCGGATCATTTTTGATTTCTCCAAAATCAGCTACCTGCCAGTCGGCTTTTTGCCAGCGGTCGCGCCAGGTACCCCAGCCCCATGAACTGGCGCGCGGTGCCAGGTACACGTCTTCTGAGTAATCAGCGGGCAGCACGATGGGAGGAGTGTAGCCCGTGATCGAAAAAATGTCCTGCCGATTTTTGTACACTTCCAGCGCGGTATTCATGTAGTTAAGAAAATCCGGTGTACACAGCATATCATCTTCGAGCACAATGACATTCCGGTGGGTTTCCAGGACCTGGCTGACCCCTTCGATCACGGAATTGGCCAATCCCTTGTTTTGCGGAGCGGCGTTGATTTCCACCGAGCGAAAAGCCATTGTTTCGGATAATAACTCCCTGACTTCCAGTACCAAATCTGCGTCCGAAGTTTCCTTTGGCCCATCCGAGAATACTACCAAATCACTCTGCGCGGCGAGCGGATTACGTTGCAAAGCCTCTAACGTCTGCTGCAGGTGCTGCGGACGGTTATAACAGAATATGACAATTGGAGCGAGTTCAGCAGGAGGCATATACCAAGATTTTTAATTTTATGGCCAAAGATAACCATGCGGTACGGGCGGGGCAACGGTTGCCGGCTCGCCCATCATCAGAGAAACTTCTCCTTCTAAAAAACCGCTGGCCCCTCAGCATGTCAAAAGCCGCAACGGCAGTCCGACCATACTCCATCGAATTTCCTTACTTTTGTGCAAAAAACGAGTCTACTTTTTGAAAATTCTCAGCATCGTCGGGGCCAGGCCCAACTTCATGAAAGTCGCCCCGCTGCATCGGGCTTTCGTCAATCATGGGGGATTGGAATCCAAAATTGTCCATACTGGCCAACACTACGACGCCCGGATGTCAAACGTTTTTTTTGAGCAACTTCAACTACCCGAGCCCGATTATTTCCTGGGTGTGGGAGGCGGGAGTCACACGCAGCAAACGGCCCGTACCATGCTGGCCTTCGAGCCGATCCTGCAAGCTGAAAAGCCCAATGCCGTGCTGGTAGTAGGCGATGTAAATGCCACACTAGCCTGCGCGCTGGTTGCCGTAAAGGAGCATGTTCCCGTTGTCCACGTGGAAGCGGGGTTGCGCAGCAGTGATCGCCAAATGCCCGAAGAAATCAACCGCATCCTGACCGACTGCATCTCAGACTACCTTTTCGTAACCGAACAAGCGGGCCTCAACAATCTGAAAGCGGAAAATGTACCCGACGAAAAAGTATTTTTCGTGGGCAATGTCATGATCGATTCACTGGTACATTATCAGCCGAAAGCCCGACAGCTTTCGCTGCTCGACGATTTGAATTTGAAACCAAAGGAGTACGTTTTAATGACAATGCACCGCCCGGCCAATGTCGATCATGAGGAAGGATTGCGGAGCATTCTCGAAATAATCAAAAACACCGTCCAGCACCGTCAGGTACTGTTTCCCATTCATCCCCGCACCCGGAATAATATGGCACGGTTCGGGCTGCAAGCCGAACTGGAGGCCATTCCCAATCTGCAACTACTGCCACCGCAGGGGTACTTGGAATTTCTGCATCTGATGGAAAACGCCAGCCTGATCATAACCGATTCGGGAGGAATTCAGGAGGAAACTACTTACTTGCAAGTACCCTGCCTGACCTTTCGTGACAGCACCGAGCGCCCCGTCACAGTGGAACTGGGTACTAATTTATTGCTCGCGGACCTCGATCCGCAGACGGTTCACCGCCATGTTTTGGATATATTAGACGGTAAAATGAAAGCAGGTACCATTCCTCCCTTGTGGGACGGGCGAGCCGCCGGGCGCATTGCCGAAATTCTGGTTGAGAATTTGCAAAAGAAATAAGCGAAAGAAAATCATTAAATCCTGTGAAATTGCTTCTAGCCAAGCATTCTAACCGAATACTCTGAATTCAATTGAACAAGTTTTTCAAAATAATCAAACCCGTTCTGGACCTCACTGCCCGTAAAAAAGGGTTTCAGCGATTGTACTCGATGGTGTACCACCTGGGACTTTACGGGATGAACTATGGGGTAAGCGGTGATATAAACAGCAACGGCGAGATGAATCTGCTGCGTAACTTACGGGGACGGATAAATTCTCCAAATCCCGTTTTGTTTGATGTAGGGGCCAACGTGGGTGAGTACGCCAATCTGCTGGCCGAGGTCTTTGGCCAAGAAGCCCGGATTTACGCCTTCGAGCCTTCCACGCCTACCTGGGAAGTGCTCAAATCCAAACTGGTCCACCCCAATATCGAGGCCGTCAACCTGGGACTCAGCCACGCTGTGGAACACGTCAAGCTATACCGCAGTCAGGAGTTGTCGAGTCTGGCGTCGGTATATCCGCGCCAATTTCAGAACGAAAAACTAGACCAGTACGAAATGGTATCGCTAACTACCCTGGATCAATTTTGTGCCGAACGGGGAATTGACAAAATTGATTTTCTGAAAGTCGACGTAGAGGGGCACGAAATCAAAGTATTCGAAGGAGCCACCCAAATGCTCGCCCGCCGGGCGATCCGATTTATCCAGTTCGAGTTTGGCGGGACCAATATCGATTCCCGGGTTTTTCTGCGGGATTTTCTGAATCTTTTGTCGCCCAACTACCGGATTTATCGGGTAGTTACCGACGGAATTTATCCGCTTACCTACACCGAAACGCTGGAAATTTTTTCCTATTCCAACTTCTTCGCCGAACTAATCACCGAGAAATGAGCAGCGCAACGCGCATTACCGTCATTCCATTCGGAGGGCTGGGCAACCGGCTGCGGGTACTTAACTCGGCTTTTTGTCTGAGTCGTGACCTCGGGGTTGACCTGGAATTGGTTTGGTTCGTGAAGCCGGAACTGAACAGTGAACTCAGTGATCTGTTTATTGCTACGGGTTTTGAGTACCGTCCGATGCCACGCTGGAAAACCGCTGTACTCAGGCCATTCCTGAAACATATTTTTATAATTAATTACGAAAGTACTTACCGCCGATTTCTCCGACTTTTTTATGATAAAGTCTATTTCGATAACGATCTGAACGCTCGCTCGCCCGCTCAATTGCGCTCGGAGATTTCCAAGTACCGACGGGTGGTGATCGCCACCTGCTATCAGTTTTATGATTTTGAAAACTTTGACAATTTCGTCGTGCAGCCGCACCTGCAACAGCGAATCGACGCCCTGACCGCTCGCTTCGACCACTACACCATGGGCGTCCACATCCGCCGTACCGATCATGCTGCTCTGATCGAAGCATCGCCGGTTGAGCTGTTTATCGATCAAATGAACCGACTGCTGGCGGAGAATCCTGCCACGCAGTTTTTTCTGGCGACGGACGATGCCGAACTGAAAGCATCGCTTCGTTCTCAGTTTGGCTCGCGCCTCATCACGCAGGAAATCCCGCTCAGCCGTGCCACCGCCGAAGGTATGCAGGGAGCTGTCGTGGACATTTACGCTTTGTCAAGAACAAAAAAAATTATCTGCACCACCCGGAGTAGTTTTGCCCAAATGGCCGCCCTGATCGGCGACGAAAAAGAAATCATCGAAGTTTGTTAACCTTCTTTATTTTAAAAATAAAAACGGCCGATAGCCTTTTCAGGCCGAGCGTAGCCGAAGCCCGCCCATGAAACTAATTTATTTTGCCCTCGACTACCTGGGCATCGATCCGCGTAAGGCTTTTACTAATTTTAAGGGGCTTTTCTGGTACATTCGGGATATTTCTGTTTTCAGGAACCAATTCGCCACTTCCGACCAAAGTTTCAAGGTCAGGTACATTCCGGTACTGACCGATAAGTACGACTCTAGCGGCAAAGCAAGGGGGCAGTACTTCTACCAGGATTTATACGCCGCGCACCGGATTTTTGTCGACAATCCTGTCCGGCATATCGATATTGGTTCGCGGGTGGATGGTTTCGTGGCCCACGTGGCGGCTTTTCGTAAAATCGAGGTCTTTGACATAAGGCCCTTGCCGGGAAAAATCAATAATATCGAGTTTGTGCAGGCCGACCTGATGCAATTCGACGAGCGGCTGGCCGAATGTACCGATTCACTTTCGTGCCTGCATACCATCGAGCATTTTGGATTGGGTCGCTATGGTGATCCCATCGACGTGGATGGTCATCTCAAAGGGCTCGATACCATGTACAAACTGCTCAAGCCCGGTGGGCGCTTTTATTTTTCTACCCAGATCGGCCCGCAACGCATCGATTTTAACTCGCACCGGATTTTCTCGCTGCAATATCTGCTGGATTATTTTGCCGGGAAATACGACATCGAGCGCTTCGCTTACATTGATGATGCCGATCGTTTCTTTGAGGACGCGGTGCTCACGCCCGAACTCATCGCGACCAACGCAGGCTGCAAAATGGGCTGCGGGATTTTTGTGCTGGTGAAGAAGTGATCCGTTATTTTCTGAAGTACTTTTTGAAAACAGAAAACCCACTGCCCACCAGTGAATTGATATCTTCCGATACATTCATCCAAAGAATCCCGGCGCCGAAGGCACCACCTACCAGTGCCGTGCGATAAACGAGCGTGGCGATTCGCTCCCAAAGGCTCTCACCAAGCGACGGGAGTTGAAAACCCAGAAATAGTAAAACTGCTCCCAGGGCCAGAATCTGCCACTGTGCTCCGCTGAAAGGCTGAATCCGGAAAAATTTCCAGATCAGGAAAGTTCGGGTGACATTATAGTACGTCACAGAGGCTACTGCCGCCAAGGCTGCGCCGTCGAGGCCATACAGGGGGATCAGGAAACGGTTCAGAAGGTAAAGCACCAAAATGAAGAGGGCAATCAGCACCGAGTCCAACTTGTAGTACTTTGAGTAAGCCAGAATAAGCGTATTGATGCCATTGGCTAATTCGAATAACTTTCCCAAACCTATAATAATCAGAGCGTACTTTCCGGCGGCATAAGCGGGCTTGATGAATGTGAATAGCAAATCGATATTTACCCACGTCACCAGCAAAATCAGGCAGCCCAGAATGAACTGCGTCACACCACTTTTTTTGTAAATGCTCGCCACTTTACCGTAGTCTTCACTGTGCATGGCGTCAAGGACGATAGCAGTGGACGCTTTGGCGGTGATATTATAGGAAAGAGTCATCACGCTGCCAAATAGCAGGCTGGTGGCATAAATCCCGGTTTCGCTCAGCCCCAAGTACTCTTTCACCATGAGTTTGTCCAGCTGGGTGATGACAATGGAGGAAAAACCGGTAGCCACACTAAATAAGGAAAAGCTGAGAAATTGCCGCCGAAAACCGGACTTGAAAAAAAAGCGATCAGGAGCCAGTGAGAAATTGCCCAGTTGGTATGCTCGGAGCATCATTAGCAGCGTGGGCAGGCAAATACCGAATGCCCAAAGGAAAATGAAGGTTTGAAAATCGATCAGCCCCATAGCTACCAGGCAAGCCGACAGAAAGATCAGAAAGCGTTGTAAGAACTCTTTATAAAAATTGCCGTGCGCGGTGTCGTACAGGCCCTTGGCGTAGTTGTCAAAAAGATAGAAAAGGAGCGTAGCCAGCGACAACGGCACCATCAGGTCGAAGTACTGGCTGAATAGCAGGCGGTCGGCTTCGGCGGAGCCGATAATTTGCCCTTTAAAAAGATACAATGCCAAAGTACCCGCGCCATAGCCCACCGCCGAAAAGAGCAACCCGGTGAAAAGGTAGCCCCGGTGCCGGCTGCCAGCGTCGCGGAACTCGCCAAAAAAACGGGTCCCGGCCTGATTGAACCCCAGGCTGGCAAACTGCGCCACGATCAGGGCATAGGCAAACAGTACCTGAAGCAACCCGTTCTGCTGCGTAGTGAAAAAATTAGGGATAATCAGTGCCTGCGTGAGCATCCCGACTCCCACGCCCATGTAGGAATAAAGTGTGCCGAGAATGGTCTGTCGTTTGATGACACTCATGTGGTGCTGCTAAAAGCGGAACGGAGGGTACTAAATGTGAACGGGCCGCAAAGGTAAGGCCACAGGTTGTCAAACCAATAGCTTGCTGTAAGTCAATTTGAGCGACGGTTTTCCACCCAGATTTTCTTTAAAGCGAATTAGTGACGCTTTTTCATTACCGAAATGGTCCAGCGATACGCCCAGGTCGATGAGTTCGATGCCATCATTTTGGGCGTAGTCATACAAAGCACAATTCAGCAATACGGTTGGGCTGAAAGCGCGGTAGTCGAGGTTGTCGGCTGGACAAAAGTTGTACAGAATGCGCCGATTGACCCGGATGGCAACGGTGAGGCTGACGATTTCGGTACCGGCTTTCACCACAAAAACCTTGACCTCGTCGGGTAGTTTGGTGAGTACTTTTTGCAGTTGATCGAAATCCAGCGATAGGGAATAGCCTTGCCGCTGGCGGCTCTCGGCCAAAAAAGAAAAGACCTGTTCCGGGTTGGGGTTATGCCATTCTTCTGCCACAAAGCCCGCCCGCCGGCACTTGCGCAACCGTTTCCGCTCTGAAGGATGGATTTTGTTTATAAACAAAGTTTCGTCCACCGGAATGTGGTGATTCATGAACGAACTGCCTACCGTAAATCCCTGATTTTCGTACAATTCCTTTAAAAAAAAGGATTTCTTTTCGTCGTAACTAACGGGGGGGAGTTTGATATTCAGCCGTGTAAGGTTTTGCTCCCGGCAGGTTGCCTCGATGAAGGAAAGCATTTGAGTCAGTACTTCAGCCGGAATTCCGGGTGCGAATTCCAGACCACCGAAAGGAGCATTTGGCAGCGAAATGGCTGTTTCGCCGTCGCTGTCCGCGTGGAAAAGGGCGACTACCTGTTGCCTTTCGTTATCCCATACTTCTATCGAAAAGGGTTGGTTGGTCCGCTGAGTAGCAAGATGCCGGGGAGTGTTGTAAAGGTAGAATTCGAAGCCCGACAAAGACGTTTCGGTCTTCGTTGGCCGCAGCCTGATCTCATATGTAGCAATTACGAATGGCCGGCTCACCTGCGGCTGTTTGTGCTTGTCGGTCATCGCCCAAAGAAAGCCAAATATTGTTTGATTTCAACATGATTTTGATCGGATTATTCAATTTTTCAGAATTCTACAGTAATGGTTACTGACAGAAAATATTTGCGTATAATGTTTACAATCAGTGATTTACTAATTGTAAACCAGAACTTTTCTTATAAGAAACTTATCAGAGACAAAAAATGGCACGGTCTTCGCGGGAACCCTAATCGAATGTAAATACTGCAACACATGAAAATCGTTTACCAAGGCTCACGAGCGTCGAAGCTCTATCGGGGCTTCGACGCCCAAACTACGCTCATCTGGCTGCTTTTGCTTGCCTTTTCTCCGGTCGCCCATGCACAGCTAAGCGGACATGTTTTTCGCGACTTTAACGGCGACGGTATCCGACAAACTTCCTTTCCAACCGAGGTGGGTATCGGTGGTGTTGAGGTGAAAGCCTATCTTGTCGATGCCACTACGCCGCTCACGACGACTACCGACTCACTGGGTAATTTCAGCTTTGCGGTTGCAAGCGGGCAAAAAGTCCGGGTGGAGTTCAGTAATTTTCCTCATGAATCCTACGAAAGTATGCCGGGGCTGGAAAATGGCTCCGCCGTACAATTCGTGACGACGCCTATTTCAACGGTCAATCTTGGCCTTATAGACCCATTATCTTACTGCCGCGATATCATGCCCAATCTGGTAGCATCGTGCTTCGTGGTGGGCGACCCGCTGGCTGCGGGGAGCAATTCGGGGCCCCTGGCGTCTATAGTTCATTTTCCATATAGCGCCTCGGGTCAGGGAACTGAACCCAACTTGCTTTCCTCTACTGCCACAACAGGTACCGTTTGGGGCGGTGCGTATCGTCGACATGACAAAGCGCTTTTCTTTTCTGCCTTTCTAAAGCGCCATAGCGGTTTGGGGCCCCTGGGGCTGGGCGGTATCTACCGCGCCGATCTTTCGGGCGTCTCACCTGCCACAACTCCCTACCTCGATCTCGCCAGATTCGTTAGACTCAGCAGCCCTGCTGATAGTATTTTGCTGACCAGCCGTGTACTTCCGGCCGATTTTCAGATAGCCAGTCTCGACTCTGCAGCTTTTAGAATGGTCGGTAAAATTGGGCTGGGCGGTATGGCACTTACGCCGGATGAGAATTCTCTGTGGGTAGTCAATCTGTTTCAAAAAACATTAGTACGCGTTCCCCTCACCAAGCCCGCCGCGCAGTTGGTAGCCTCCGACATAAAGTCTTATGAGCTACCCAATCCCGGTTGCGTAGACGGAGAAGCTCGGCCTTGGGCACTGGAATACCACGAAGGGTCGCTTTACGTGGGTATGACCTGCGACGCGGGCGCTTCAGGTGCCACCCGTGACAACCTACGGGCTTATGTATACCGCTATGATTTAAAAACCAACCAGTTTATCAATACTCCCGTGATCAGTGAATCCCTTAATTACCGTAAAGGCTGGGTCCATGCGAGCGTGCCGCAAAGCGAGTACTGGGAACCCTGGGCCGATAAATTTACCGAACTCACTACTTCGCTGCTCACCACAGATGGAGTTACGCCCATTTACCGCGCTTCGCGTCCGCAACCGATTCTTTCCGACATTGAGTTCGACACCGATGGCTCGCTCATCCTTGGTTTGATGGATCGTACGGGCCATCAGACTAGCCGTAACCAGCTGAGCATTCCTTCCAGTGCCGCCCGATACAGCGGTTATATCGGCGGCGACATTCTGCGAGCTCAGGCTTATGCTGATGGTACTTATAAGCTGGAGGAAAACGGCAAATCGGGCCTGCGCACTGGCAACGGAGCCGGCAACAACGAGGGGCCTGGCGGGGGCGAATTCTACGGGGACGATCTGTACCGGGATGTTTTCTCGGGCGATACCATCCAACAGGAAACCTTTATGGGATCTATGCTGGTAGTCCCGGGCAACGACGAGATTATAGCGGCCGTGATCGAGCCATTCACGTCTTGGACGGGCGGCGTGTCATGGTTCAGCAACCTGAGCGGCAACCGGATGAAGGCTTTCGAGATTTACAACGGCGACGCCAACCAACAGTACTTGGGAAAGGCCAACGGCCTGGGGAGCATTCTCGCCCTATGCGAGGCAGCCCCGATCCTGATCGGTAATCGGCTGTGGATAGATACCAACAAAAACGGCCTGCAGGACCCCGGCGAAGCCCCGTTGGCGGGCGTGTCGGTTGGCTTGTACGATGAGAATGGCGGGCTGGTTAGTCTGACTACAAGCAAAGAAGATGGTACCTATCTGTTCGGGGGTACTTCGGTTCAGCCAAATTCCACTTACTACATCGGGCTGGGAGTGAGCGGGAATCAGCCACAGTTTGACAAAAACCAAGCGGTGCTATCAGTCAAAAACAATGTCTACCGGCTGGTTGCCAGCAGCCCGCCTGCTACTCAGGATAATGACGGAAACCAGATTGTCAACCGCGCCCAAATCGCTGCTTCCGATGTTCCCGTCAATTTGCGGGGATTTCCCTATATGTTGGTGCAGACTGGTGCCCCTGGCCAAAACCAGATGCAATTCGATGCGGCGTTTGAAGACTGCTGGGTAGATGCGGGGCCCGATACGTCAGTATGCGCGGGAATCGACTCTCTGAAATTAGCCGTCGCCACGCTAGGGCAGACCTGGACAGCGGCAGCAGGTAATCCTTCGCCCGCTACAATCGATCAGTCTGGGCTGGTAAAAGGATTGGCTAATGCGGGAATCTATACATTTATCATGTCCCAAAATCAAACCTGCCGCGACACTGTGCTGGTTACGGTGAAACCTGCCCCCAAAGTGCAGGCGATCATCGAAGCAGTAACCTGCACCGGCCAGCAGGCCAACAGCGATGGTAAAATTCAACTGACCGGATTTGAGGCCCAGGAAAAATTCAACGTTAGCGTGGGTACTTCGGCTTCCAACTTTGTGTTCGATACACCGCAACTCATTCCAGCCAACGGCGCAATCCTCAGCGATTTGAGTAATCCTACGGCCGCCAGCCAGGCGTATTTGGTACGGGTTTACAACGATTCCGGCTGTAGCCAGGACATTAAGTTAACGATGTTACAACGCGACTGCCAGTGTGGTGATTTCAAGGCGCTGTGTATTCCCGTCACGGCAAAACGCATCAAAATACAGTAGGGATCGATATTTTTCTGGCAAAAGCCGCCTGCTATTCAGGCGGCTTTTTGCATTATTTTGAGTTTATGGTTTTAGTTAGCCGTTTGATGTTAGCCCAGTAATGCCTAGTTTTGCCCGCGATTTGCTAAAATTTCAAATCAACAAACCAACAGATTAACAAATTACTATCCTTGAAAATACTGGGAATTTCGGCCTTCTACCACGATTCGGCGGCGGCTTTGATCGATGATGGAGTGATTGTGGCGGCAGCGCAGGAAGAGCGCTTTACTCGCAAAAAGCACGATCCGGGCTTTCCTGCCAACGCCGTGCAGTTTTGTCTGGAATACGGCGGCGTGACTCTTAATCAGTTGGATGCCATCGTTTTTTACGATAAACCACTGCTGAAATTTGAGCGTTTGCTGGAAACCTACTATGCCTTTGCTCCAAAGGGCATTCGCTCCTTCATTACCGCGATGCCGGTATGGATCAAGGAAAAAATGTTTCTGAAGCGGCTCATAAAAGAAGAGTTGGTGAAACTCGGTTATGACAAGAAGAAGCCCGTGAAGATGCTTTTTCCTGAACATCACCTGTCACACGCAGCTTCCGCTTTTTATCCTTCACCCTACGAAAAAGCCGCGATTCTGACCATCGACGGGGTGGGAGAGTGGGCTACCGCTTCCATTTGCTTAGGGGAAGGCAAGGACATTACGATCCTGAAAGAACTCCGTTTCCCGCATTCGCTGGGGCTCCTGTACTCCGCATTTACCTATTTTCTCGGCTTTCGGGTCAACTCGGGTGAATACAAATTGATGGGCCTGGCTCCCTACGGCAATCCCACCTCCCCGGACGTGGAGCGTTACGTAGATATTATTCTCAAGGAACTCATCGAGTTGAAAGAAGACGGTTCCGTTTGGCTTAACCAAAAGTACTTCGACTACGCTACCGGCCTGAAAATGGTTGACGAACCCGCCTGGGAGCGGCTTTTTGGTTTCAAGAAGCGCAATCCCGAGGATTCTCTGGAAGCCGAGCATTGCAACCTCGGGCTGGCCATCCAGCGTGTTACCGAAGAGGCGGTCATCCGCATGGGCCGCGAAGCCAAGCGGCTTACCGGCGCAGACTACCTGTGTATGGCAGGCGGCGTGGCCCTCAACTGCGTGTCCAACGGAAAAATCCAGAAGGCGGGAATTTTCAAGGATATTTTCATTCAGCCTGCCGCCGGAGATGCGGGTGGCGCATTAGGCGCGGCGCAGGCTGCCTACCATATTTTCTTCGGTCAGGAGCGGAACATTACCTGGAAAAACGACAATATGCGCGGCTCATACCTCGGCCCAACCTTTTCGGATCTGGACGTGGAATTAACCGCCAAAAAGTACAACGCCACCTACACGCATTTTGAAGATTTTAAGGAGTTGAGCCGGGAAGTAGCGAAGCTGCTGGCCGATGGCAACGTGGTTGGTTGGGTGCAGGGCCGCATGGAATTCGGTCCCCGCGCTTTAGGTGGCCGGAGTATTCTGGGCGATCCGCGCAATTCCGATATGCAGAAGAAGTTGAATCTGAAAATCAAGTACCGCGAATCGTTCCGTCCCTTTGCTCCTTCGGTATTGGCCGAAAACTGCGCCGAGTATTTCGACTACGATGGAATTTCGCCCTATATGCTGCTGGTACATCCCGTGGCCGAGGAGCGGCGCAATCCACTTCCGGCGGGTTACGACTCTATGGACCTGCGCAATAAGCTGTACTTTGAGAGGTCGGATTTGCCCTCGATTACGCATATCGACTACTCCGCCCGAATTCAGACGGTACATAAGGAAACCAACCCACGCTACTGGGAGCTTATAAATGCCTTTAAGGAACTGACCGGCTACGCTGTGGTCGTGAACACGAGCTTTAACGTGCGCGGCGAACCCATCGTGTCTACACCCAACGATTCCTACCGCTGTTTCATGCGCACCGAAATGGACTACCTCGTAGTGGGTAACTACCTCTTTGATAAGCGCCAGCAACCCGAATGGCAGGAGAAAGATAACTGGCAGGAAGAGTTTGTGCTTGATTAATTTGGAATTAGTGAATGTCGGAATCAGAGGTAGTTTTTATTCTGACATTCACTAATTCAGTAATTCCCAATTGATTTCCATGTCAAAAGCCATAACCAGCTTTATACGTCTTGCCCTGCTTGCGGTACTTTTTGTGTTTCTTTTCTATCCCGATAAGTTTCACATCACCTTTGACTATCCGGGCTTTCCCCAGAGCGACAGCTTTTACATTCGGCTGACCAAAACCATGTTTTGGCTGCTGTTGGTGATCGAGATTTTACGGATATTTTATTATGGAGTCGTCAAGACGAAGGCCAAAGGCCTGGTGGCTAATGCCGTCACGTTGATTGTGCCATTGATAGTGGTGCTTATATTTCTGGAAATAATCTTTATGTACATCCCCCAGAGCCACGAGGGGGTACTTTCCAAGGCCTCCCAAATCTGGTGGGAAAAGTACTGGAATCCCGTTAACGCGCAGGGCTATCGGGACAAGGAAATTGAAGCGGGAACCAGCAAGACTAAAGTACTGGTTATCGGTGATTCATTCGCCGCCGGGCACGGGCTGGAAAACCTGGACGACCGCTTCTCCGATCAATTGGAAAGCAAGTTGGGCAAGGATCAGTACGTAGTTTATAACTTGGGCGTGTCGGGTTCTGACACCCGCGACGAAGCCCGCCGCTTGATGGAGTTTCCCGTAAAGCCCGATGTGATCGTTCTGCAGTATTTTCCCAATGATATAGAAAAAGCAGCCCGCGAAAATGGCCAAACTCTTACCGGCGCCGAGCCATACAACGACCTGCACGGCCCGTGGGCTACGCTGGTGAAGCGGTTTTATCTACCTAATTTTGTTTATTGGCAACTGCCTCATGCTTCGTTCAGTACCTTTGAGGATTTTGTCCAAAAGTCGTATACGGACTCGACGGTACTGAATGCGCATTTCCGGGATTTGAACCAGATGCTGGCCTACCGCGACAGCACCAATGCCGAAATGTATGCCGTCTTTGTTCCGTTTCTATTCCAGTTGGACAAGAGCGCAAAGTATACCCGACCCGTGGAGGATTACCTGAAAGTACACGGTGTTAAGGTGGTAACGCTTACGGATGGCATCAAGAAGATAGAAGGTAAAGACCGCGTCGTCGGCAAAAACGATGGACACGCTGGTGCCGCCGTGAATGCTCTGATGGCAGAGCGGGTATATGGAGTTATGAAGCAGAAGTAATTAAGGCGGGACACACAGCGGGAAGTAAAAGACGGAAAGTACCCTCTTTTTGATAAGAAAAGAGGAAAAAGAGGGTCAGATTTGTGACCCGCTTAATCATTAATATGGTTAAACGCCGCGATGGCGTACCATTTCAACATTTCAACTAATAAAGTAACATGGATTTTTTAAATGACTTGTTCTCCTTCATGAAGGAGCGTAAAAAGTGGTGGCTGGCACCAGTTATCATCGTTCTGCTGCTTATCGGCGTTCTGATCGTCATCGGTGGTGGCTCGGCCGTAGCTCCGTTCATTTATACCTTGTTTTAATTGTGATTTAGGGAGTGAGAGAATGAGAGAATTAAAAAACTCTTCATTCTCTCATTCCTCCATTCTCTCCTTCAAAATTGGAAAACAATATAACTGAAGCCGACAAGGCCAAAGCGCAGCTCGTCATCGTGACCGGGTTGGTCGTGATTTATTTTATTTTCAAATCCCGGTACCCATGGATGCTCTACGCGGCGGCGGTTATTGGTGTGCTGTGCATCGCCATTCCCATTGTCGGCGACTGGATCGTGAAGGGATGGTTCAAGATTGCTGAAATTCTGGGTGCAATCAACGGGCGGATTTTGCTCTCCATCATCTTTTTTGTGATCCTGTTCCCAATTGCGGTTCTGTCGCGGATGGGCCGGAAAAATCCGCTCTCGCTACGCAGTGAGAATAAGGACTCGGCTTTTTCCGAACGCAACCACCGTTATACCGCCAAAGACCTGGATCAGGTCTGGTAAAGCAAACTACTTCTTTTTGGCGGCCTTGAATTCGTAGAGGACTTTCACCTGAAGACCGACGTCTACGCGGTCATCAAGAAAAGGAAAGGTTTTGAAACGAGTGTTCAGCAAAGTACTTAACTGCAATACGATCGGACTCCAGCGCTTTTCCACTCCCAGGAGTGCGTTCACATTGTTGAATACCGGAAACGGTATGTTTCGCTCCTTACTTTCCTGGCCGTAGTCTCTGGAAGGACGCTTGAAATCGAAAGAGAGCGTTTGCCGGGCGATCAGATTCACATTAGTACCTGCTCCCACAAAGTAGGTGAAGTTCCTGCCGATTTCATTCCGGTAGGTCAGGTTGAGCGGAATTCCAATCACTTTTGTGCTTGCACTGATATTGAAAATGTCGAAGCTGGGGGGTAATTTATCAGCGTGATATTTTCGGAAATCCGAGCGCATTTTTTGATCGAAAATTTTTACGTCAAAAAACTTCTGGTCTTCCAGTTTCTGCCAGCTTATTCCCGTCTGGGCCGACCAATGCTCGCCAAACAGTACTTCGTTCCAGAGCGAGAAGGCTCGGGTGTGCCCTTCCCATTGTTGCCCGGCGCCGACGCGGAAAGGCAGATTCAAGCCAAATTTTGGCAGCAAACTTTCTTCCTTTGTAATCTTTTCGGTGTTTTCCGTAGCGGCTGGTTTTGCGGGCGTGTTTTTGCTTTCTACTACCTTATCCGACTTAGCCACAATCTGGATATCCCGTTTCCGGGTACTTCCGGGCATTCGATTCATCAGGTGGCGGTATTCGGTTTTACCCGGCTCGGGTAGCGACGGCGCTGGTAAAGACTGGATATTTTCAAACGCCAGGCGATCATGCGGCAGGCGAACCTGCGGCGGGGTTTCAATAGGTACAGGTACCTTGTTTGACGCTACATCGTTGGGCAAGGCTTTGCCAGATTGGAGCTTTGCACTCTCCGGCTGCGGCGTGCTGTTTTCTATATTTGTTACAGTATTTTCCTTTCCAGATCGGAAGGTACTTTCATTTAGAGCCGGGGATAAATCCTGAGTCGCATTTTCCCTGACACGATTGGTTTCGTCAGTTGTTATCTGCTTCTCCGATTTTCCAACTTTTTGCTCACTTTGATTTTCACTGATCGCCAAAGCAGTACTACCAGGTGACTCAGTCTGACTGCGCGGCGCATTGCTGTTTTCAAATACGGGACGATCACGATAAATTACTCGCGGTTCAACAATGTATATTGTATCAGAATGAGCCATGGCAGGTTCAGCTCCGGTGTAAGGGCGGCGCGATATTAAGCCCGCCTCGACAGAGTCAATTCCTGCGCCAAGTCTGTCAGCAGAAGCCTGAGTGCCGGTCACAATCTGTTCCCGTAATTCTTTCATTTCCCGCAGTAACGCATCGTTCTGCCGCGACTGGTTGTAGTAAAGTACTGCCACTGTGGCGGTAGTAAGTACCGCTACTGCATAGCCAAGCCAATGCCCATATGTCTGCCAGAATGATGGCGCAGCGTGCTGCTGAAAGGCTTGGAATTTGTCCCAGTCCTGCTCTTGAAAGTCGGGTTTCAGGCTCTCGAGTTTCCGGCGTAAAATTTCTTCAAATTTTTTAGTTTTCATTTTGTTTGTATGACTTCATCTCCCAGTCAGTTGGGAAGAGGTCGGGATAGTACTGCTTAATCAAGTGCTGCAACCGGGCGCGGGCGCGGGCATAGTGCGAGCGTACTGTGGCCTCATTAATGGCCAGCATCTCCGAAATTTCACGGTGACCGTAGCCATCCACGGCAAACATCAAAAAAACATTCCGGTAGTCAGGCCTCAACTGCTGGATAAGTTCCAGGATTTCGTCTGCTGTGATGTTTTCCAGAATGTTATCATCGAAACGGGCAACGGGCGCATCTTCCAGCGTGACTGTGTCGCGCTGCTTTTTGCTATGCCTGCGGTAGTGACTGATAGCCGTGTTGACAACCACCGTACGCAACCAGGGCTTAAAGGGCTGTTTCTCATCGTATTTCGACAGATTTTGGAATACCTTCAAAAAGGCCTCATTCAGGACATCTTCCGCCTCCTCCGACGAGGAAGCATACCGCAGACAGATACTCTTGACGTAGCTGAAATGCTGCTGGAACAGTACCCGCTGTGCTTGGGCATTTCCCGCCCGGCACGCCTTCAGCACACTTTCGAGGTCACTCTCGATAAAAGGGGTATTTCTTCGGAATAGCAAGGCGGTCAGAGTAGAGAATACGCTTTCGAATAGTAATGAATACGTAATGAAAGGTGGATTTGTGGCAAAAATCAGAGTTAATTTTTTGCCAATCTTTTTTTCAAACAGCTATGCCACAAATCCTAAAGCGAATGCGTACTGCATTTTGAACCCGGATTCGCAGACAGAACAAATTACCTTAATTTTTAACAAAATAGCTTGTTTATGAAAATCACTGTTTTTTTAGTTGTTGCTTTCCTGTGCGCTTTGACAATAAGCTGCCAGAAAGGTACTTTAGAGCCTTCGGCCGACACGGACTTCACCAGCATGGCTTTGTCGGCGGCTCGCTACTCGGTCGAGGCCGACTCTGCTACCAAAATGCACTGTAAAGGCAAATTATCCGAGCTTGCCGAGGCTGATATACCCGCTGCCATCACAGACTACATTACGGCCAATTACGCAGGAGCTACCCTGAAATTTGCTGGAACAGACGAAAAAGGGAACGTTGTGGTGGGACTAACACTGGCCGATGGCACCCCCAAGGGACTGATTTTCGATAGTGCCGGAGATTTCGTTAAAGAGCTTTCCCGCTATAAGGAGCATGCCAGATTAACCGAAGTTGCCGTGGCCGACCTGCCTGCTGCCGTAAGTACCTATGTGACGGCTAACTATACAGGAGCTACAATTAAACATGCCGGCACAAATGAAGCGGGGGAATATTTCGTGATGTTGTCGACAGCCGGCAAACCCATAGTGCTGCTCTTCAATGCAGATGGAACTTTCAATAAAGCCCTGGAAAAGCCCAATCACGGCGGAAAGCGATTTGGTCCGAAGGGACATAGATAATATCAACGACAATCAATTACCTTGTAAGGCGGAGTGAGTAAACATGGCGGCCCGATTTCGGGCCGCCATGTTTTTTTATTAAATAATATTTCGGTTTCAAAATATTTGTCGTTTATTGTCTTCCGATTACATAATTGAAACGTGAAGTTGGTAAGATGCGGAAAGTAATGAGTGACCTATCCAGGGCTGGATGGCAGAAATTTAATTTTTTATGCCTGTTTGTCCTTTTTTTTCAGAGCGCTTTTGCCCAAATCTCCATTGATTTTCCTACTACTCGGATGGTTTTGCAACGTGACAACACGGGGCAGACTCACGTTTTTGTACGGGGGCAATGTCCCGCCGACCTGGATCGCGTAGAAGCGCGGCTGGTTGCCAGAACGGCCGGGCAAGGAACTACTACGGGTTGGCAGACAGTAGAACAAACGCCTATTTCGGGTTATTACTCGGGTACGGTAACGGGTGAGGGTGGGTGGTACAATCTGGAAGTGAGAGGAGTACTAAACGGGCAGCCAGCGGCCACCGTAGCTACCTTGCTCCGTATCGGCATTGGGGAAGTGTTCCTGATCGTGGGCCACTCCAACGCCCAGGGCGGGGCTAGTCCTTCCGTAGGTAGCCAGGATGACCGTGTAAGCAGTGCCCAATTTCTTAATAAGCAACAGTGGAACGACTATGACCGGACGGCAGATGTCGCTTACCTGCCCTTCAAATACGGCCACCTTAACGACACCATTGCCCCTTTTCATAACATTCCCTGGTTTTGGGGACAGTTGGGCGATTCGCTCGCTCATCAGCTCAATGTGCCGATTTTATTCTATGGTGCAGCATTCGGTGGCTCCAATATGCTGCAAACCTATAGCGCAGCATACGACATTCCTTTTACCCACGGTTTCATAAAGTATTCTATTCGAATGCCTTACGTGAACATACGAAACACTTTGACTCACTACGCTCCGGTTACAGGGTTACGCGGTATTCTTTCTGGACATGGAGTGAATGATGGGGGAAGCAGTACCGCCGAATTTAAGTTTCATTCTGAACAGGTAGTGGCGAAAAGCAGACAGGAGGCAAATCTCAGTACTTTACCCTGGATGG
The DNA here is from genome assembly GCA_964500445.1 of uncultured Persicitalea sp. Taxonomy (GTDB): domain Bacteria; phylum Bacteroidota; class Bacteroidia; order Cytophagales; family Spirosomataceae; genus Persicitalea. Next base: position 55,283 of record CAZCOG010000003.1, read on the forward strand.
TAGCCAGGTCGGCCTGGAATAACGGCCCTCTCAACCACATTCTGGCTGCTCAAAATGTACTCATCGCCCAAGATCCCCAGACTTATGAAGGCCCCAACCTCAACCAGATCGAAAACTGGGGCCGCACCGATAATCTCCATTTCAATGAGATAGGCCAGGTGGAAGCTGCCCGCCTGTGGGCCAATGCCATAGTTGGTAGCCCGTTCCTCAACCAAACTACCTTCATTACCCCCAAGCCCCAAGCCGCCGGACTGCCACCCGTTAGTCTTTTATCAGGTACTTGGGGAACTACCGCCACCTGGCGCAATGCCAATGCTCCGCAGCCAGTTGAAAAGGTGTTTATCAAAACACCCCACACCATCGAAATCAGTACTTCTCAAACCGCCAAGAGTCTTTTCTTGTCAGGTAATATCAATTTTACCGGTAATGGATCGCTGGATTTGGTGGGGAATTGAAGCGATAAGCGACAAGTTATATCGGGCGTCAGCACACTTTAGAACTTGGTGCCTTTGGAACTTTGTCCCTGAAGAACTACACCTCTATCACCGAATTATTCTTAATCTCTCCCATCACAAATAAGCTATGGGTACTTCCGATGTTTTCCAGCGAACCCAGTTTCTGCATCAGGAACTGCTGGTACTCCGGCATATCATTGACCAGAATTTTCATTTGAAAATCATAGTCGCCCGAAATATTATGGCATTCCAAAACTTCGGGAATAGCCATAATGGCTTCTACAAACTTCTCGCCCATCGCCAATGAATGCTCTTTCAGCGCAATCTGGCAAAAGACCATTAGCTTCTTGCCAACCTTCTCCCGGTCGATCAGCGCAACGTATTTCTTGATTACGCCCTCTCTTTCCAAACGCCGCACCCGCTCGTACACAGGAGTGTAAGAAAGGTGAAGCCGTTCGGACAATTCTCTGGTTTTGAGAGTAGAGTCTTCCTGCAAATAGCGCAGTATGGCACGGTCAGTATCGTCCAGAATATGCATTTATTCAGTAGATAGTTGAAAATGGAAAATCGAGAATTACTCTGCCTTTAACATTTTCACGGTGTACTTTGGTTGAAAACAGATAGATAAATTTTGGCAAAGAATCTGCCTATGATTCGGTTGCCAGCTCTTCTATCTATAACAACAGTTAACCATAGACAGAATAACCAATAATAGCGAATATTTCCAACAAACTCTAAATGGTCGTAATTTTGTATTATCAGGATAAAGCCTGATTTCTGCATATTTAAAAAAATTGTCCGCTCTTTTGGGCCGAATTGAGACATATAATGACGACGACTACCACCCAAACCGATATTCGCGAAATCCTTAAAAACCGTATCCTCGTCCTCGACGGAGCAATGGGTACCATGATCCAGCGCTATAAGCTGGAAGATGAAGACTATCGGGGTGAAAGATTTAAAGATTGGCCGCACGATGTAAAAGGCAATAACGACCTGCTTTCACTTACGCGTCCTGATATTATCAAAGAGATTCATGCCGCTTACTTTGCAGCCGGAGCCGATATTGCTGAGACAAACACCTTCTCAGGTACCAGCATCGCGATGGCCGACTACGCGATGGAGGAACTTGTGTACGAGCTCAACTACGAATCTGCCCGCCTCGCCCGCGAAGTTGCTGATGAGTTCACCACCCGTGAGCCTCACAAGCCTCGTTTTGTGGCTGGGTCGATGGGGCCAACCAACCGTACCGCTTCGCTTTCGCCCGATGTCAACAACCCTGGTTATCGCGCTATTACTTTTGATCAGTTGGTAGAGGCTTATTACGAGCAGGTACGGGGGCTGACCGATGGCGGCGCAGATTTGCTCCTGGTCGAAACGGTATTTGACACGCTTAACGCCAAGGCTGCACTCTTTGCCATTGACAAATTTTTTGTGGAAAATCCGCAGCACGAGCCACTGCCGATCATGGTATCAGGTACCATTACCGACGCCTCTGGCCGCACCCTTTCCGGGCAGACAACCGAAGCCTTTTTAACCTCGGTATCGCACCTGCCGCTATTATCAGTGGGCCTCAACTGCGCCCTCGGTGCCGATTTGATGCGTCCGTACGTGCAGATGCTGGCCAACGAATCGCCGTTCAACACCTCCGCCCACCCCAATGCCGGACTACCTAACGAAATGGGCGAGTACGACGAGTCGCCGGAGCAAATGGGTGAAGTTATCGAAGGATTTCTGAAAGATAACCTGGTCAATATTATTGGAGGCTGTTGTGGTACTACACCTGACCACATCCGCGTCATTGCCGACCTGGCTGCCAGACACCGCCCACGTCCGCTACCAACGTTTGAAAAAAACATGAAGCTGTCGGGTCTCGAACCCGTGAAGATTACGCCCGACGCCAACTTTGTCAATATAGGTGAGCGCTGCAACGTGACAGGCTCCAAGAAATTTGCCCGATTGATTCGGGAAGGGAATTACGACGAAGCTCTTAGCGTCGCCCGTGAGCAGGTCGAGAATGGCGCTCAGATCATTGACGTAAACCTGGACGAAGGAATGATCGATGGTGTAGAAGCTATGAAAACTTTCCTGAACCTGATCGCCGCCGAGCCGGATATTTCGCGGGTACCCATCATGGTCGATTCCTCCAAGTGGGAGGTCATCGAGTCGGGATTGAAGTGCGTGCAGGGTAAAGCGATTGTCAATTCTATCTCTTTAAAAGAAGGAGAGGAGAAATTCATCGCCTCCGCCAAAGCGGTGTTGCGCTATGGCGCGGCCACGGTGGTGATGGCTTTTGACGAAACCGGACAGGCTGATAACTACGAGCGTCGAATCGAGATATGCCAGCGCGCTTACGATATTCTGGTAAATAAAGTTGGCTTTCCGGCCGAAGACATCATCTTCGATCCTAACATCCTGACCGTCGCAACGGGAATGGAAGAGCATAATAACTACGCGGTAGATTTCATTAACGCCACGCGCTGGATTAAGGAAAATCTACCCCATGCCAAGGTCTCGGGTGGTGTTTCCAACGTGTCATTTAGCTTCCGGGGCAATGAAATAATTCGAGAGGCTATTCACACGGCATTTCTGTATCACGCCATTAAAGCCGGACTGGACATGGGTATCGTCAACGCCGGACAGATTGGCATCTACGACGAAATCCCCAAGGAAACGCTGGAATTGGTGGAAGATGTACTGCTAAATCGTCGTCCTGACGCCACTGAGCGACTCGTAACTTTCGCCGATACGGTATCCCAAAAGGGCCGTACCCAAACCGGCCCGGACCTGACCTGGCGCGAATTGCCTATCAAACAACGCATTAGCCATTCGCTGGTTAAGGGTATCGCCGACTACATTGATGAAGACACCGAAGAGTGCCGCCAACTTTACGACCGCCCGCTGGAAGTAATCGAAGGGCCGCTCATGGATGGCATGAGCATCGTGGGCGATCTTTTTGGCGAAGGGAAAATGTTCCTGCCGCAGGTTGTGAAGTCGGCGCGGGTTATGAAGAAGGCCGTTGCCTATCTGCAGCCATTTATCGAAGCCGATAAAAGTGCCGATGCCAAAGCAGTCGGCAAAATTCTGATGGCTACCGTGAAAGGCGATGTTCATGATATTGGTAAAAATATCGTGGGGGTAGTTTTGGGTTGTAATAGCTACGAAATCATCGATTTGGGCGTAATGGTACCTACTGACAAAATTCTGGCCGCCGCTCAGGAACACAAAGTGGACATCATTGGCTTATCAGGCCTGATTACCCCTTCGCTGGACGAAATGGTGGGGGTAGCCAAAGAAATGGAACGACGCGGGATGACTATGCCGCTCCTCATTGGTGGAGCTACCACCTCGCGCATCCATACCGCCGTCAAGATCGATCCGCACTATTCAGGCCCCGTTATTCACGTGCTGGATGCCTCACGCTCAGTACCCGTGGCGGGCAAACTGACGCAAAGCGATAAGAGCCAGGCTGAAGTACTGACCGAAATCAAGGCAGAGTACGCTCAGCTCCGTATAGACCACGCTAAACGCCAAACCGACAAGCAGCAGCTAACCATTGAACAAGCCCGCACGAATGCAGTAAAAATCAACTGGGACGAATATATCCCTCCCCGTCCGCAGTTTCTTGGTACTCGGGTCATGGAAGATTACGATCTGGCCGAAATCGCTAAGTACATAGACTGGACACCCTTTTTCCAGACCTGGCAGCTGCATGGAAAGTACCCGGCCATTTTTGAAGATAAAGTGGTGGGACAGGAAGCCCAGAAACTTTACGAAGACGCGGCTGTGCTGCTGGGCGAAATCATCCGCGACAAGTCGTTGCAAGCTCGTGCCGTAATTGGTTTCTGGCCAGCCAACCGAATTGAGGACGACATTCTACTGCACGATTTCGAAGAACTTAGCCAGGAGATTCCGTGTGAGCGTCACGGCTCGCATACGCATGTTGAATACAAAATAAGCCGCCGTAACGCAGCAGAAGCCTTAACTCCAACAAGTACTCTTAACGGAGGAGCGGTCGTGGCTGACACGCTCACCGTACTGCATCATCTCCGCCAGCAAAGCCAGAAAGCGGCTAATTTGCCTAACTACTGCCTTTCAGATTTCGTAGCGCCGCTCGAGAGTGGCCACACCGACTACCTCGGCGGCTTTGCCGTCACGGCGGGCCTGGGTATTGAGGCATTACTGGAAAAATACGAACGGGAACACGATGACTATAACAGCATTATGGTCAAGTCGCTGGCCGACCGACTGGCCGAAGCGTGCGCCGAGCTGATGCACGAACGAGTTCGCAAGGAATTCTGGGGCTACGCCGCCGACGAAAAACTTGACAACGAGCTGTTAATCAAAGAAAAGTACCGGGGCATCCGCCCTGCCCCTGGCTACCCGGCCTGTCCTGACCATACTGAAAAACGTGCCCTGTTTGACCTGCTCGATGCCGAGCGCCTGGGTATTACGCTTACTGAAAGCTACGCCATGTACCCGGCCAGCAGCGTGAGCGGCTGGTACTTTGCCCACCCCGACAGCCGCTACTTTCCCATCGGTAAAATCCAGAAAGATCAGGTAGAGGACTACGCCCGACGGAAAGGAATGTCAGTCGAAGATATAGAACGGTGGCTGTCGCCGGTATTGGCTTACTGAGACCGCTAACTTCCCGAAAGTTTTAGAGTTTTCGGGAAGTTGTGTTATGGCTAGGTAGTTTTTTTTTATTATCTTGGGAAAACAAATTTGACGCCGCAGTACTTTGGAACTAAAACAACAACTCCTGACCCACCTAAAAGAACTCATTGGGGCTCGCATGGGTGCTTCTATGAAAGCGATGGAGTCTGCTCAGGAATCGGCCAACGCCGAAGGCAAAAGCTCGGCGGGCGATAAATACGAAACGAGTCGCTCGATGAGCCAGCTCGACCGGAATATGCACGCCCGCCAGTATGAGCAGGCCCGGCAGGAAAATACTGTTCTTGAACGCCTGGAAGCCACGCCCGAACCCGGCAGCTACGAGCGCGTGGCGATGGGTTCATTGGTAAAAACCACGGCAGGGTACTTTTTTATTGCCGTAAGTGCCGGGGCAATCAAAATTGATGATCAGACGATTATGGTAGTATCTGCGGCATCGCCCGTAGGAAAGTCAATTCTGGGAAAGCAGGTGGGAGATACGGTCCAGTTCAAGGGTAAAAACTGGCGGATTGAAGAGATCGGGTAGTGCTTTTCCGTGTTTGTTTCATTTTCCTAAAACGATACTGCCGTAGGCAGGTAGTATGAGCTGGTTGCCTTTCAACCGGGTAGAATCATTTGTCTGAAAAAGGATTTTTTTAAATACTTGCTCTGCCTCGCCCAGGATAATTTTCCTGGTTCTTCCGCCAATATTGTGAATAACCAGCACCGGTTCCGTTGAATGCGTTCGAATATAAGCGACAATTTTGTTGACTCCCCCCAAAGCAGAGGCCAGATTTGGCCGCTGAATCTGTCCTATGGCCGGATGCGATTTTCGTAAGGCAATCAATTTTTTGTAATGATTAAGCAACGAGTTCTCGTCGGCTAGCTGCGCCGAAGCTGACTGTACTGCATTTGGTTGAGAGTACAGAGGTTCTATCCAGCGGGTACGTTCGGGGTCATCGGGCTGGTCGGTCCAGAGGAAAGGTTCGCGGATATGATGATCAGGCTTCATGCCCAGCATTCCTATTTCCTCACCGTAATACAGATAGGGCTGGCCCGGTAAGGTCAGTAGCATAGCTGCTGCCAGTTTCATTTTTTCAATTTTTCCACCCGTTACACTACCGATTCTGTTCTGATCATGGTTGGTGAGCATAGTGGCGTCGATGAAATCCGCATTGTACTCTCCAAAGGCTTGGTAGTCGGTTAGTACTTTTTCTACCAGACCTCCGTCCTTTCCACTCTGGATAATTCTTTGAATTGCGAAACTCAGATCGAAATGAAAGTTAGCTTTCAGGCCTTTAAAGTAGGGAGCCACCTCCGTGGCTTTGGCCCAGACTTCACCTACTGTGTAGGCGTCGGGATTGGCCGCTTTTACAACCTGGCCAAATTCTTCCCAAAAGCCGATATTTTTTTCCCGTAACCAGGGCGGATAAATATGGCGGGCGGCATCGAGCCGAAAGCCATCCACCCCTACTTCTGTGAGCCAATATCGGACAATCTTGTAAATCTCCTCACGAAGCATTTCACTCTCATAGTTGAGGTCGGGCATCCCCTCCCAGAACATAGCGTAGTACTTTTCGGGATCGCCGGGGTTATGATGCCAGGGAAATATCACGTGGGCATCGGCGGTTTCCTCACGCTTGTTCACGCCCAGTGCATCGATCATGGCGGGCGTCATCCACCAGTAAAAATTACGATACGGGTTACTTGCCCCCATCCTTGCTTGCTCGAACCATGGATGCTTTATACTGGTATGGTTTACGACTAGATCCATGTAGAGTTTCATCCCACGCCGATGGACTTCATGGAGCAGGTGTTTGAAGTCGGGCAAAGTACCATACTCGGGATCGATCCCGTAGTAGTCCATGACATCGTATTTGTGGTAAGTGGAGGAAGGCTGAATTGGCGTGAGCCAGATTGCCTCTACCCCTAAATCCTGCAAATAATCCAATCGCGAAGCGATACCGTTCAGGTCGCCAATGCCGTCGCCGTTGGAATCACAAAACGAGCGGACGAAGATTTCGTAACAAACTGATGGTGTCTTGATGAGCTTAATTTGTTGAGTGGATGGTGTATGTAGTTTTGAGCGATTATTGTTTCGACGCTTTATATTTTAATTCAAAAAATAGGGTTTCAACATCTCATAAACCAGATGAGTCGGCAAGCCCATAATGGTATAATAAGAACCTTCGATGCGCTCGATGCCTGTCAGACCGATCCAATCCTGGATTCCGTAGCCCCCAGCTTTGTCGAAAGGCGGTTGGGCGGAAACGTAGTTTTCCAGTTCGCTTCTGGTGAATTTTCGGAAAGTAACAGTCGCAATATCGGTCTGGGTGATGAATTTACTTTCATCCAACAAACAAACTCCGGTAATTACGCGGTGCGAACTACCGCTAAGTAGCTCCAGCATCTCGAGCGCTTCTTTATTGTCAGCGGGTTTGTTCAGGATAAGATCGTTTATTACTACAATAGTATCAGCGCAGAGGATTAGCTTGTCCTGGGCGTCGCTCCGAAATTCCTCGGCCTTTTTCCGGGCAAGATAGGCAGGAACTTCATCGGGCGGCATAGTTGGTGGAAAAACTTCGTCGGTGGGTCTCACCTCCGTTGAAAAGTTAAAACCGCATTGCGCTAGTAGCTGACGCCGCCGTGGCGAGTTGGAAGCCAGCACCAGCGGACGAGAAAGTTGAATGTTCATCGAATAGAATTTGCCGAATCAAACAGGCAAATTACGGGAAAAGCCAAAACAGTATTACTACCACGAAAATAAAATACCTGAATTTGTAATATATGTTTGTACATCAATTGTAAAAACATTACCTTTGCGCAATTATTAAAAGAAAATGTCCATAGAAAAAGCCATAAAGCAAACTAAGTTTAAGTCGGTTTACCACAAACTGGTAATCAACCTGATCTATTCAGGTAACTGGATTGTGCATCAGCAATATGAAATGCTTCGAGAGCACGATCTGACGCCGCAGCAGTATAATGTTCTTCGAATTCTGCGCGGTCACCATCCCAAACCTATGAAAGTAAATGCTATTTCGGAGCGGATGCTGGACCAAACCTCGAACACGTCTCGGCTGGTAGACAAGCTATTGGCCAAGAAACTGTTGATTCGTGAAGTTTGCGTTACGGACCGCCGAGCGGTCGATGTGAAAATAACCAAAGAGGGCCTGGATTTACTCAACAAAATAGATCCGCTTATCGATGAATGGGAGAAAAACCTGCACAGTATCAATTCCGAAGAAGCAGGACAACTAAATGACCTTCTGGATAAACTACGCCTGCCAGTTTAGGACCATACCATACACACCAAAAACTCTGCATCAAGTCCAAACCTTATACCTGCTATACACACACACTTTTCTTTAAATTTTCATTTCTCAAAACCCCCAGTCAATTCCATTGATTGGTAAACAAATTAACAAACAACTACCGGGCGGGGGCTCCCGTCAACAAAAACTATGAAGTTATTCAAGCAATTGGCCGGAACCGCGGCAGCTGTACTAATGCTGACGAGCGCCACGCTGGTCGAGAAAATTAACAAAGCCACTACCTACAAGGTAGATACCTCCAAGAGTGAACTGATTTGGCGGGGTAAGAAAGTGACAGGCGAGCACCACGGTACCATCGACCTGCAATCGGGTTCGTTTACGTTGGATGGCATGAAACTGACAGGTGGTTCGTTTGTGGCCGATATGAGTAGTATCAAAGATCTGGACATAGCCGATAAAGACATGAATGGCAAGCTGGTAGGACATCTGAAATCGGATGATTTCTTCAGCGTCGAGAAGCACCCAACGGCTAAATTTGTGGTTACCAAGGCCACGCCCAAATCCGGCGGCATGGTAGACGTTACGGGCGATCTTACTATCAAAGGTATCACCAAGCCCGTGACTTTCCCCGTTACGGTGACGTCCTCTGGTGGGCAGGCCATGGTAAAAGGTACTATTGTTGTGGATCGCTCCAAGTACGATATGAAGTTTCGTTCTAAATCGTTCTTCGACGCTGCTACCCTGGGCGACAAGATGGTTTATGACGATTTTGAAATCGAGGTAGATTTGGTAGGAATGAAGTAGTTTTTTTTTAAAATTGGAAAGCCCGCTCAAATCCCTGAGCGGGCTTTTTAGTTTCTTACAAAGGCCGGAAAATCATCGAGGTAAATGATTTGCCCGTTTAGTACTTCAAAACAAAAGTGGGCTAGGCCATTGGTAATCGCCAGGTAAGAGGGCCGCAGGGTATAATTATAGCGGGCAATCTGAGCAAAAGTGGCTTGGGTAATCTTCACATCCGGCGACTTGCACTCAACCAGTAGATGGGGCCTGCCATTGGTACCTAACACCATAATGTCGGAGCGCTTGGCCAGTTTGTTATAAAAAAGCCCGGTTTCAATCGCAAATAGCGACTTGGGATAGTGATAGTGATCAATAAGCAGATGCACGAAATGCTGCCGCACCCATTCTTCGGGTGTGAGCATGATGTACTTACGCCGAATCAGGTCGTAGATGTGCGGTTTCCCGTTCAGCTCCTTAACTTTGTGCGCGAAAGGTGGCAAATTCAGCGAATCCATTCTTGAAATTAATGGATAATGCAGAGCTGGCAATGAACAACGGCAGATTTTTCTTTAATTGAATAAAAAACAGGTGATTTTGAGCAGCCAATTCTACTGGCAGCATTTTGAATGAACAGACAGCGAAATCATCGATTGGTCACTAAAAAATGAATACAAAAGAGGAAATTGTTCAGAACTGGCTGCCACGCTACACGGGTACGCCCGCCGAAGAATTTGGCGAGTACATCCTGCTCACTAACTTTATCAATTACGTAACGATTTTTGCCGAAAAATTCGACGTAGAGGTGAAAGGCATTGGCCGGGCTATGCAAACGGCCACCGCCAACGATATCACGATTGTCAATTTCGGCATGGGCAGCGCAATGGCAGCCACGGTGATGGATTTACTATCCGCAATCAATCCCAAGGCCGTCCTGTTTTTAGGAAAATGCGGCGGCCTCAAGAAAACTCAAATTGGGGATTTTATCTTGCCCATTGCTGCTATCCGGGGCGAGGGTACCAGCAACGACTATATGCCGACTGAGATACCCGCCTTGCCATCCTTCCGTTTGCAGCGCACGGTTTCGTCCAGCATTGCAAAGCACGAAATGGACTACTGGACGGGAACCGTGTACACCACCAATCGGCGGATTTGGGAACATGATGAAGTTTTCAAAGAGTACCTGCGCGAGATTCGGGCTCTGGCCATCGACATGGAAACGGCTACGGTTTTTATCGTCGGTTTTGCCAATTCTATTCCACACGGCGCCTTGCTTCTGGTGTCAGACAATCCAATGATTCCGGAGGGCGTCAAAACGGAGGAAAGCGACAAAAAGGTAACCTCGATGTATGTCCAAAAGCATATCGATATTGGAATCGATGCCCTTACCGAGCTGGCAGAGTCAGGCGAATCGGTTAAGCATCTGCGGTTTGAGTAGCCCACGATGAATCGGTATCTCGTCCGACCTGCAGTACCAAATTTGATTACCTTTGCGGCATGAATTTGCAGGATAAAATTTCTCCGTTCCCTATATTCCAGAAAATCGCCGGGGCGGCCCGCGCCGAAGGCGTACAGGCCTATGTTATCGGTGGTTTTGTGCGGGATTTGTTACTAAAAAGAGCGAGTAAAGACATCGACATCGTGTGCGTAGGAAGTGGCATATCCCTGGCTGAGCGACTGGCCAAATCACTGGGGCCTGATTCATACGTGGCGGTATATAAAAACTTCGGTACCGCCCAGGTCAAAAGCGGCGATCTGGAGATAGAGTTTGTCGGGGCAAGGAAAGAGTCATACCGCGCCGAGTCGCGGAAGCCTATTGTGGAAGATGGATCGCTGGAAGATGACCAGAATCGCCGCGATTTTACTATCAATGCTCTCGGGATCAGCTTGAATGAAGAAAACTACGGCGAACTGATCGACCCCTTTGAGGGCGTTCGTGACCTTCGGATGCGGATGCTGCGCACTCCGCTGGAACCAGCGATTACTTTCTCCGATGATCCGCTTCGCATGATGCGGGCAATTCGTTTTGCCTCTCAGCTCAATTTTGACATCGAACCGGATACCTATGAGGCCATCGTCAGAATGAAAGACCGGATCGAAATCGTGTCGATGGAGCGCATCACGGAAGAGTTGAATAAAATTATTTTATCCAAAGTACCCTCTTACGGGTTTAAGTTGCTGTACCAAAGTGGCTTGCTGGAAAAAATATTCCCCGAAATGATCGCCTTGCATGGCGTGGAAATCATTGATGGACGCGGTCATAAGGACAATTTTTACCACACTCTGCAGGTACTTGACAATATCTGCGAACTCACCGACGACCTGTGGCTACGCTGGGCGGCGTTGCTCCACGATATCGCCAAACCCGCCACCAAGCGTTTCGACAAGAAAGCAGGCTGGACGTTCTATAACCACGAGGAGGCCGGGGCCCGGATGGTACCCCAAATTTTCCGCCGCATGAAGCTGCCGCTTAACGAGAAGATGAAATTTGTGCAGAAGCTTGTGCGGCTGCACCTGCGGCCCATCGTACTTTCGCGCGAGGAAATTACTGACGCCGCCCTGCGCCGTCTGTTGGTAGACGCCGGAGATGATCTGGAAGACCTCATGAAGTTATGCCGGGCCGATATTACCTCCAAGAATCCGCTGAAAGTCAAAAAGTACCTTGCTAATTTTGATCTGGTAGAAGAGCGGCTGGAAGAATTGGAGGAAAGAGATAAATTGCGGAAGTTTCAGCCCGTCATTACCGGAGAAATCATCATGCAGACTTTTGACCTGAAACCTTCCCGAGAGGTTGGGGTCATTAAAGAAGCCATCCGCGAAGCCATCCTCGAAGGCATCATCCCAAACGAGTATGAACCTGCTTTTTCATTTATGGTGGAAGAGGGCGAAAAAATGGGCTTGACACGGGTCAGTCCGATAGTCGGCGGTTTTCGGTCAACCTAGCTGCGGGCATATTTTGTATTCACAATTCACTTTTTGATAGATGGACGACGTCAAATTCAAACGCTTTTTTGCTTCTTTATTGACCATCATTGGCATCTTCGTAGTGCTTTTTGCCTGCGCCGCTTTCATGTCCGACCGCCCCGTGCTGGGATTTTCCATTACCAAATGGGAATCCATAGTACCATTCGCAGTTGGGATCGTCTTTCTGCTCTCCGGTGTGAATTTGATCAATCGGAGCTAAATGGGCGGGCGCACCAAAGCGGCCCCTACCATACATTCCAGACACCGCTTTTGGACGCAATACGCATTGTGCCATTCTATCAGAGCCTGTGAGTCGAAGGCGGTATTTACCCGCATTCCCAGCTCCGCCCAGGCGCGGGTAATGTGATTTTTCTCGGCAGAGATTTGCTCGAGCCACCGCACCGCGCGGTCAAGAAGAGCGGTTTGGTCGCGCTGCCGGGCGTAGGCTACCAATAAGGGTACGGCAGCATTGATAATGAGCAGGTCGGCGGCGTCTTTCCCCAAATCAGGAACCGTCGAGGTAGACTTTTTGCCAAATTGATAATGCCTTTTCCAATATTCGCTCTGGCTCACACGCAGCATTTTATGCAGGTTTTCGGCGTCTTCGATGGAAGTAAGCGAAGCAAAAAGTCCCGCTTCGCGTTGTAGTAGCGTGGCCCATTGCGCCAGCCTTACCGTTGGGAATCCAGCCGGACGCAGCCGCAGGAATTTCCACTCGGTCAGCGCCATTCGCTGGGAAAGCAAGCCATACTTGGCGGCCAGAAACTGGTACTCTTTCTGTAAATCCTGTACATAAGATTCTTCCGAATTCTCGGGCAGCAAACTCGAAGTACCAAATAGCAATGCCTCGATCTGGAGGCTTGACGAGCGATGTTTTTGCAAGATTTTCAGCGGCACAATCCTGGCCAGGCGCAAAAAGGCCGGAGCGTTGAGCCGGAAACCAAAGTACTGCGCCAGCCATTGGTAGGCAGTTTCTTCCCAGTCGCGGTTATTTTCTTCCCAGAGTTCGGCGACGCGGGCAGCTTTTCCGTCGAGCCGTTCCAGTAGTACCCGATCCAGCATGGCGATTTTTTGCAGGCGCGGCACATCGCGAAATTGCGGGGCGCAGGGTATCTCGGTTTTGCTCTCCATCAAACGTTGGTAGCGTTCGCGCACAGCAGGTTTTACACGGCTACTCAGTACGAGTGTTGGCACCAAAGTACCATCCCGCCTAAGTACGGGCCGGTCATCTTCCCATACTACATGCAATACAACACTTTCATAGGCCGCGTCGTCGGGATGACGGTGCGCCTCCCAATCCGACGATCTTACGTGTAGTTCCAACGCTCCGGCCCATTCTATGCCGTCGAGCAACACACGAGACTCGGCAAAGTCTGGCCCGGCGTCGGTATTGAGCTGGCCAATTCGCAGGATTTGCAGGGTTTCACCTGTTTCGGTGCGCAAATCAGCCGAATCGAAATACTGGTAGCGCCACACAAAACTCAGGAAGTCTTCGTTCATCTTGGGGAATCTTTACGTACTTTGTTGGCTAAATGTAAACCAAAATCCGCTCATGCTGCGCGTTGTCTTCGCCTTTTTGTTCAAAGCCATTCTCTACTTTCTTCTGATTTCGGTAGTATGGGTCATTGTTCTAAAATTTGTCCCCGTGCTGATCACGCCGCATATGATCGGGGAGAAAATCGAAGCCGCCCGTGAAGGCAAAAGTACCGAACTGTATAGGGATTGGGAACCGTACGACAACATTTCAAAAGAAGCTGCCCTGGCCGTAGTCGCCTCCGAGGACCAGACTTTTCCCACCCACTGGGGTTTTGATTTCGATGAAATCCAGGACGCCATGACCGAAAAACGCAAGCGAACCCGGGGAGCCAGCACCATTTCGCAGCAAACGGCCAAGAACGTTTTCCTTTGGCACGGAAGGAGCTACATTCGCAAAGCGCTGGAAGTGTATTTTACGTTATTGATCGAATTGATCTGGGGAAAAGAAAGAATACTAGAAGTGTACCTCAATGTCGCCGAAACGGGACCGATGACCTTTGGAGTCGAAGCCGCCGCCCAGCGTTTTTACAAAAAATCAGCAAAGAATCTTACTCGCTCCGAAGCTGCTCGCATTGCAGCGGTGTTGCCTAATCCCATTCGTTTTTCCATCAAAAATCCTTCGTCCTACGTACTGGGACGGACGAGCAAGATTTCCCGGCAAATGCGGGCGTTGGGAGGACAAAAGTACCTGGCGGGCCTCTGATTTATTCCAGATAAGCCTTCACAATCTTTCGGATTTTTCCGTCTCCCTTTGTCATCAGGTACATTTCCTTTTTAAATGGGTCGTAGGTGACCCGCAAATCGAGACGTGGCGTAGGAACGAGTTCTTTCATGCTTACATTCTTGCCATTCTGCACGACGAACATCTCATAAATAGTATGGTCATTCAGGCCCTGGCTAAAATCAAGGTACATTAGTCTTCCCCGGATAATGTCGCCGAAGACGAACTTCTTGCGCAGGGCTTCCAGGGGGCCTTCATACACGTAACCACCGATGATGGCATTGCCGTCGGTGTGATCGTACTGGGCAAACGGATCACGGAAGGGGCCGGCTTCGCCGTCCGGCACTGATTTGGGTGAGTTCAGATTTTTGAAATCCACTGTATAATTACCTTCCCGAACGTTCCAGCCGTAGTCCTGTCCTTTCTCAATCAGGTTGATTTCCTCAACATTTCCCTCGCCTACTTCAGTGGCAAACAATACCCTGCCCTGCGGTGCATCCCACCACGTCAGGTGGTGTGGGTTGCGAAAGCCGTAAGCCCAGATTTCTTTACGAACTTTCGGATCGGGATTGTTGAAAAAAGGATTATCGGTCGGGATGCCGTACTTTCCATTGGGACTGTTGCGGCCCAGCGGGTCGATGCGTATGATGGTACCCAGCAGCGAGTGAAGATTGTGGGGAAGTTCAGGATGTTTCATGATGGTGGAGCCGCCATCCCCCGTACCGATATACAGCATTCCGTAGTCGGGATCATCCTTTTTCAGGTCTGGTGAAAAACCGATGTCCTGCGTTCCGTGAACGACATTCGGTACGTCGATGCGCAGCATTTCCCGGCGATCACCCGAGAACTCAACTGCTTTCACGTCCTTCATTTTCCATTCCGAAACTACCCACTGTAACCTGACTTTTATCGAGTCAGGGAAAGAATAATCGGCTCGGGCTCCCGCCGGTTTTTCGGTATGGGTGATGTAAATCAGGCCATTGTTCAGGAAATCGGGATGAAAGGCGAAACTACCCAGACCCGTTCCTAAGCCCGGCTCAGAGGTGAAGTTTTCGATCAAAGGCCGAATATCCAGGAAGGTGCTGACTTCCTTGCCTTTAATTCGGTAAATAATTCCATTTTGGTCGCTTACGAATTTTGTCCCGTCTCCCGAAGGGTGCGCGCGCATGGTAGCGATACGGGTTCGGGCCAAATCCTTGTTGGTGGAAGCGGGTATTGTTACGTAGTCTTCCAACTCGATCCGCACCGGGCTGGCCTGAATCGCTGGAGCGAAGCGCTTTACTTCGGAAGTTGCCATTTCCACTTCCAAAGGAGCCAGGTTTTTAGCTTTCGTCTCGTGATCGATATAGGCAATGATGGATTTGATTTCCGCTTCTTTCAAGTACTCAAAGGCGGGCATCACCAGTTTGTATCTGTCAAATTGCGCTACTGCTCTGGGCTCACCCGCTTCAATTACTTTGGCAGGATTGGAGATAAAGGCCAGCATTTGTTTCTCTGACCATACCCGGGTAATTCCTCCAAGCCGGGGCCCGATCCCTGCATCCTCAATAGCGTGGCAGGAGCTGCAGTTGGTGTCGAATAATTCTTCGCCATTGGCTACTGTGATCAACTCTCTATCCGCAGGTTTGGCTGCGACTGTAACATCAATGGTTCTAGAAGAAACCGTTTTTGTTTTCCTGCCAGCACAATTGATCAGGAAAAGTAAAAAAGTACTTACAAAGATTAAAAACAGAAAATTACGAAGCATAAGGAAGACTAATTCAAATTATTCGCTCATTACGTAGCGGTCCCACCATTTATTCACAATTAACAAGGACGTTGCCCAGACCTTTCTACCCTGTAAAGTAAAGCCTTCCGCCACAAAACGATTGTAGCATCCGCAGTATCGGTAATTGTTGTAAATTGTTTTGAATTGCCAAGTTATAAAGAGAAGCAAAAAGCTTGGAAGGAATGAAGCCCTGGAGTACTTTTTTATACCCAAGGGCTGGAATTATAATGTGAGCAATTTGCAAGCGAAGGTCACGATTGATAACCATATGAAACTTATCGAATGCCCCCGGGATGCCTGGCAGGGCCACCATCCTTTTATTCCGACGGAACAAAAAATTCATTACCTGAATCTCTTACTGCGAGTGGGATTCGACACACTCGACTTCGGTAGTTTCGTCTCGCCCAAGGCCATGCCGCAGGTCAGCGATACCGCGGATGTTATAAAAGGACTTGATTTCGAAGATACAGATACCAAGCTCCTGACCATCATTGCCAATGAGCGGGGATCGCTAGATGCCTGTAACTTTGAACAAATCAGGTACTTGGGCTATCCGTTTTCAATTTCTGAAACTTTCCAACTTCGTAATACAAATGCGAGTCTTCAAGAATCGGTAGAGCGCGTGAAGACCATGCAGAAGCTCTGCGAAGAGTATGGTAAAGAACTGGTAGTTTACATTTCCATGGGTTTCGGAAATCCTTACGGCGATCCGTGGAGTCCTCAATTAGCCGGGCAATGGGTGGAAGAATTGGCGCAGTTTGGGGTAAAGATTTTTTCGCTGTCCGACACAGTAGGCATGGCGAAAACCGAAGGTATACGCTCAGTATTTCAGGAACTTATTGCTACACATTCTGACCTGGAATTCGGGGCTCACTTTCATACGACGGCTCATGCATGGCGGGAAAAGGTGGAAGCTGCCTACGAGTCGGGTTGCCGCCGGTTCGACGGCGCATTGCTGGGCTACGGCGGCTGTCCGATGGCCCAGGACGATTTAGTGGGAAACATGCCCACAGAAAGACTACTCGAATTCGCCGCCGAAAAAAAAGAGCTCCCCCCAATTGACCATAAGGTTTTAGGAGAAGCTCTCAGTTATTTCAAAAAAATTATCGGGTAGAAAGCGCAGGTACTCTTTCTCCAGTTGAATCAGGTCTGACTAACTTACATTTATCTCAATCACTTCCCCGAACTTGTTGTGGAAAGAAAATTCGGTGATCCCAAGCGAACTATCTTTAATTAAATTCACCCAGGTTTTGTACTCAAACAACCACTTCACCTGAGGCGAAATAAGCCCTTTGGTAAAGTACGCGTGCAGGAAGGGATGCAGAGAAATACTGATACCACTCTCATTCTGCTTGGTCAGGATGTAGTCAAGATTGTTTTGGATGATATCCGTCACCAGTATACTGGCCTGAATGGTACCTGTGCCCCCACAGGTCGGGCATGTTTCGCGGGTCACGATGTTCATTTCGGGCCGCACCCGCTGCCGGGTAATTTGCATCAGACCGAATTTGGAGAGCGGCAGAACGGTATATTTGGAGCGTTCAGGTTTCATTTCCTCCCGCATGATCTCGTATATCCGTTTCTTGTTGTCGGCCTTCTTCATATCGATGAAGTCCACCACAATAATGCCGCCCATATCGCGCAACCGCAACTGCCGGGCTATTTCCTTGGCCGCTTCGGCGTTTACACTCAGAGCCGTCGCTTCCTGGTCTTCCTGGCTGTTGGATTTATTACCGCTGTTGACGTCGATAACGTGCAGCGCTTCGGTATGTTCGATGATGAGATAACCCCCACCTGGTAAACTAACCGACCTCCCGAACAGTGACTTGATTTGTTTTTCTAAGCCAAACTGCTCAAATATCTTGTTTTTGCCATTGTGAAGTTTGAGGATATTCTCTTTCTCCGGGGCAATCGTGTGCAAATACGCTTTTGTATCTTCAAAGACATCCTGTGAGTCTACTGTAATGCTGTCGAACGACTCGTTGAGCATATCACGGATGATCGAGGAAGCACGGTTCATCTCACCAATAATGAGGTCACGAGGCTTAGCGTCACGCAATAGCTTCATACCATTTTCCCACTTTTCCACGCAAGTGCGAAGATCGTGATCAAGCTCTTCCACGTCGTGGCCCTGGGCTACCGTACGTACGATCACCCCAAAATTATTGGGCTTGATGGAAGCAATGAGTCGCTGCAAACGGGTGCGCTCCCGTCGATCGGTGATTTTCTTGGAAAGATTGACACCGTTGGAAAAAGGTACCAGCACGATATAGCGTCCGGCAATAGAAATATCGCACGACAAGCGTGGTCCTTTAGTAGAAATCGGTTCCTTCACGATCTGCACCAGAATCGGCTGATTCCGCTCCAGTACCTTGTCGATCTTGCCCTGCTTTTCTATTTCGGGTTCCAGCTTGAATTTGCTGATATCGCCGGAATTGGTGCGCTTGGCGATAATGTCTTTCGCAAACTTATTGAGCGAGTTGATGTTAGAGCCCAGATCCAGATAATGGAGAAAGGCATCTTTTTCGTAGCCAACGTCCACAAAAGCGGCGTTGAGACCGGAAACCATTTTCTTTACCGTGCCGAGGTAGATATCCCCAACGGTAAAGTTGTTGTCCGGTGTTTCTATATGATATTCGAGAAGGCGTTTATTCTGCAAAAGGGCTATACGTTCTCCCTTTTGAGTAGAATTTATTACTAATTCGTTACTCAATGTCTAACCAAAATGAATGGTTTTTAGAGGTGGACACTCAGCGAACAAATGACTATATACCAGCATCGTAACCCTACCTGATAAAGAGGGCCGATCTGGAATCAGGCGTACGCGAGAGAAAAAAGAAAGGTGAATTAAAAGCAAAAAAGGTAGAAGCGCGGAAGTATTAAACCCGCGCTTCTACCCCTCATTTACTTCTTCTTATGCCGATTTTTTCTCAGGCGCTTTTTTCTTTTGTGCGTCGAAATCTTATGACGTTTTCTTTTCTTTCCGCAAGGCATAATGTTTTAATTAAGAGTGATGAATGATGAGTGATGAGAGATAACTACTTCATCACTCACTATTAATTAATTTAACCGCTGTTCCAGTTCGCCGATGGCTTGCTGGATGACGGGATCTTTTTCTTTTTTCTTCACATCGGCGAGTACTTTCTTGGCCTCGTCGTTGCGTCCCAGTTCTACCAGGCATACGCCCAAATAAAACTGAGCTTTGGTATTTTCGGGATGGCTTTGCAGAATCTGCTCGAAACGCCCCACCGCTTTGGTATACTGGTTGGAACGCATCGACAAAATTCCCAGATTGAACAAGGCCAATTCGTTCGTCGGGTCAGCGTCGAGGACTTCGCGCAACAGCATAATGCCCTGCATCGGCGAAGGTGTGTTAACGTAGGTCATCGCCATATTGGCTTTTGCCGCCAATAAACCTGGATTTTGCTCCAATGCTTTCTTGTAAAAAGAACGCGTTTTTTCGCCCAACCCACTCGCCTTTTTCTCTTCCGCCGCAAACCCATAGGCTTGGTAATAACGGTCTCCTGCCCGTAAATAGTTCTCCAGATCAGGCTGCAGTGTGGCGGCTTGCCCGGCGTAGTAGGCTGCACTGTCGAACTTTTGGTACTTTCCAAAAGCATCAGAAAGCTGACCGGCAGCTGTGGCCTTTGCATCAGCCGTAGCCTGTCGATACTGCTCTCGCAAAGGAGCTATCTCCGCTTGCTGCTCAGGTGTGAGGGCTGCATTGGTGTGGGTATCGCCCGGTACTTCCACTTCCCCTCCGCCATCGGCGGGTTGCTCCGCCGCTTGTCCGCTAACTGTACCTTGGTCTTTAGTATTGACTACTACTCGGGGTAGACTATACAGGGTTCCTACCAGCGCAATAGCCAAGATGGAGACCAGTATTATCGTCCTTTTCATAGTGGGTAGGAAAGAAAACTTAGCTTAAAATTATTTTTCAACAGCGTCCTTAACGCTATCGCTGCTTTTAACTTGCTCAACGAAAACTTTGGCGGGCTTGAAGCTCGGCACGTAATGCTCGTCGATGATCATGGATTCACCCTTAGAAATATTCCGGGCAACTTTGCGGGCCCGCTTCTTGTTAATGAAGCTGCCAAATCCTCTTACGTAAAGATTCTCGCCATCGGCCAGGGAATCTTTCACTACGGTAAAGAAAGTCTCGAGGGTCTGCTGAACGTCAGCTTTTTCCACTCCTGTCTTGTCAGAAATCTGCGCGATTACGTCTGCTTTAGTCACAGTATTAGGTACTTTAAAGTGTATATGGTTTGTTAATTCTTTTCCCCACTTTGAATTTTGGGAGTACAAAGGTAGGTTAATTTTGCCAAAACATAAAAGACATCTTTACTCATTTTTTCTATAATCCACTAAAAAACAGCCGATAAAGCTACTCCATGCGTACCAGCACTGTTCCCGAAGACGCTACTTTCAGTCAGAAACTCATCCAATGGTACCACCGTCATCACCGCGACTTGCCCTGGCGACGGACAACAGACCCATACAAAATTTGGCTATCGGAAATAATCCTGCAGCAAACCCGGGTCGTTCAGGGAATGCCTTACTACCTGCGGTTTGTGGAAAAGTACCCTACGGTGCAGGACATGGCCCGCGCCGACGAGCAGGATGTACTACGGCTATGGCAGGGGCTGGGTTACTATTCCCGCGCCCGTAACATGCATTACACCGCCCGGCAGGTAGTGACGGAGTTTGGGGGAAATTTCCCCGGTAGTTACTCCGAGCTATTGAAACTAAAAGGAGTAGGGGAGTACACTGCCGCCGCGATCGCTTCCTTTGCCTTCAATGAGGCCGTTCCTGCCGTGGATGGAAACGTGTACCGGGTATTGTCCAGAATATTTGGCATAAAAACCGACATCATGCACAGCTCTGCCAAGCGCGAGTTCACAGCGGCGGCCCGAAGACTGATATCTGCCGACGACCCGGCCACTTTCAACCAGGCCATGATCGAGTTTGGGGCCATTCAATGCCAGCCCGTTGCGCCCGATTGTTTGCTTTGCCCTTTTAATGAGTCGTGCTATGCCTTCGAGAACGGGATGCAGAATGTACTACCCGTGAAATCCAAGAAAGCCAAGGTGAAGGATCGGTACCTTAATTATTTAGTACTTGAAAAGGGGGGGCAGATAGCTATGAGGGAGCGCATCAGTAAAGATGTCTGGAAAGGATTATACGATTTTCCCATTATTGAAACTTTACAGGAAGCCAAAGTACCGGATGACTTGGCCGCTGAGGGTATATTGAATCAATGGACAACAGCCGGGCGACTGATTGTTCCCGAAAAAACCTACGTACATTTGCTCACCCATCAGAAACTCCACGTAAAGTTCTGGCAAATCAAGATTGAAGACATGGGAACTAACCGGCTGCCAGAAGGTGTCTCTTTCTATGATGAAGCCCAAATTGAAGCTCTTCCCAAACCAATCCTGATCGACACCTTTATCAAGGAACAATTTTTTTCCTAAATTTAGGACTGATAATGTTCATCTCAACAGATGTCCCTGATCGCACAGATTCTGAAAAATTTACAGTTTTACCTTAAGTACCTAAACCCTACAAATCTGAAATAACTATGGCTGGCGGCGTAAACAAAGTAATCCTGATCGGAAACCTGGGCAGTGACCCCGAAGTGCGTTACCTGGATGGCGGCTCGGTGGTCGCGCGATTCAACATTGCCACATCGGAAACCTACACCAACAAGAGTGGAGAGAAAATAGAGCAAACCGAGTGGCATCGTATCGAGCTTTGGAATGCGCTGGCCAAAGTAGCTGAAAAGTACCTGCGCAAGGGCAATCAGGTATATGTAGAAGGTAAAATCCGTACCGAAAACTGGACCGATAAAGAAGGGCAGGCCCGCACGAGCATTTCGATATTGGCCAATACTATGACCATGCTGGGTAGTAGCGGGTCGGGAGGCGGCTACGATGGACCAGGCGACTCTGCTCCCAACGCAACAACCACAAGTCAGCCCGCCAGCATGACTGGTTCCAATGCTCCTGCGTCGACTGGTACTACCAGAACTGCCGATCCTATTCCTCCGGCTCTGGCTTCGGACGGCGATGATGACGACCTCCCATTTTGACATCACAAATCTTGAAAGAAGAAACTGATAGCGACGACCCGTCCCGACCGAGGGCCGAAAATGAGCGGCTGTTGAGTAGCCGGAATTTCATTTTCATGGCCCTGTCCCCTTCAAGTACCTTGATTCTGGAAGCCTGGCCCGAGGTATTGACTTTCGCCCTGCTGTTGGCAGCGGCACTCTTTCTTTCGGCTTTGCGGGCAGCCTATGGCGTCACTTCCACGCCGGATGTTTTTTGGGAGCGGAAAAGTACCACTGAAGCCCTTTCTCTGGATTTATCCCAAAAGCTTACGTTATCCCTCCTACAGCGGATTGCCACGCTTGCCGCTTTGTTAGTAGCTGCGCGTATTACGTGGGGCGCTACCCAGATTCCTGAGTTTGCTCCTTACGTTTGGCTGGCCCTTGTGGTACTGGTACTATGGCTGTGGCTCGACGCTCTGGCACGTTTTTACGCCGGACACCATGCCATAGGCTTCACCCAAAAGTTTCACGGGGTGGTGCGGCCTGCGATGAAATTTCTGGCGCCAATAAACAACACGCTCACTCGAATGGGGGCGGCTTGGGGAATTCTTCTTCCCGACGAAGGGCAGGGGAACACCGAAAACCCTGATTCGGAAGCAGAAACCGAGGAGGAGCGCGACCTGCTGCGCGGCCTCGCCACCTTTGGACAAACTACCGCTCGCCAGGCTAGCCAGCCCCGGCTGAACATTACCGCCGTGGACGTGGAGCTTGATTTCCATGAGCTGATGAACAAAATCAACAAGTCGGGTTATTCTAGAATTCCGGCTTACGACGATACGCTCGACTCAGTCGAGGGGATTCTTTACGTAAAAGATCTGCTACCACACCTGCATCGCGACGAACATTTTGCCTGGCAGAAACTACTGCGTAA
Source organism: uncultured Persicitalea sp. (assembly GCA_964500445.1). Taxonomy (GTDB): domain Bacteria; phylum Bacteroidota; class Bacteroidia; order Cytophagales; family Spirosomataceae; genus Persicitalea. Next base: position 78,412 of record CAZCOG010000003.1, read on the forward strand.
GGCCTACTTTATTCCCGAAAGCAAGCGGCTCGACGACCTGATGCAGGAATTTCAGAACCGCCGCGTGCATATGGCGATTGTCGTGGACGAATACGGCGGCACCAACGGGCTCATCACGCTGGAAGATATCATAGAAGAAATATTCGGCGACATCAATGATGAGTACGACGAAGCCGAAGAAATAAAGTACACCCAGGTAGATGAGCGAACCTACATTTTTGAAGGGAGGGTACTTCTCAATGACTTTTGTAAAATCCTGGGCTTGGAACCCGACTACTTCGAGGACGTGCGTCGCGCCAGTGAATCGTTGGGCGGTTTGCTGCTCGAACTTTTTTCGCAACTACCCCGCACGGGAGAGGAAGTGAGCTACGAAAATCTGACGTTCAAAATACAGTCGGCGGATAAAAAGCGGATAAAGAAAGTTCGGGTGTTGGTGGCGTAGTTTTTTCTATCTAATTTTGCCCTGCAAATAACTACTACTTATTTGCGATGACCCACTTCCCCGCCAAAGTCCTCTACGAGGCACTCACCTACGACGACGTCCTGCTGCTACCTGCCTACTCTGAGGTACTTCCGCGCGACACGAGCACCGTCACCCAACTTACCCGCAACATCCGGCTCAACATTCCGCTTATTTCGGCGGCGATGGACACCGTGACCGAGTTTGAACTGGCCATCGCGATGGCGCAGGAAGGAGGCATCGGCATCATCCATAAGAACATGAGTCTGGAAGCTCAGGCCGAGCAGGTTCGTAAAGTGAAGCGTTCCGAGAGTGGTATGATCCTCGACCCGATTACCCTCCGTGAAGAAGCCAATCTTGGCGATGCCCAGCAAATCATGCGTGAATTCAAGATCGGCGGTATTCCGGTCGTGGACAAAAACCGTAAACTGGTGGGAATCCTGACCAATCGCGATCTCCGATTCCAGCGCGACTTGGGTCGTCCGGTCACGGAAATTATGACCACCGAAAACCTCATCACCGCTTCCGAGGGGCTTTCGCTGGACGATGCGGAGTCTATTTTGCAGGAGTATAAGATTGAAAAACTACCTATCGTAGATGAAAACTACCGTCTCACGGGCCTGATTACTTATAAAGATATCCTGAAACGCAAGTCACACCCACTTGCCTGCAAAGATGAGTACGGTCGGCTTCGCGTGGGCGCAGCCGTGGGCGTAACGCCCGACCTCATTCAACGCGTGGAAGCACTGCTCAAAGCGGGTGTAGACGTAGTGAGCCTCGATACTGCCCACGGTCATTCACGCGGCGTGATTGAGGCCGCCAAAGCCGTTAAAGAAAAATTCCCGAAACTCGACCTGATCGCCGGAAACATCGCCACGGGCGAAGCGGCCACCGCTCTTGCCGAGGCGGGCGTGGATGCGGTGAAAGTCGGTGTGGGGCCGGGTAGTATCTGCACCACCCGTATAATTGCGGGCATCGGCGTACCACAGCTATCTGCCGTACTTTCTGCCGCCGAAGCCCTGCAAGGTACCGGTATTCCGGTTATCGCCGATGGCGGGATTCGTTACTCTGGCGATGTAGCCAAAGCTCTGGCTGCCGGAGCCAGCACGGTGATGATCGGCTCCATGCTGGCTGGTACCGATGAGGCACCGGGTGAAATCGTAATCTACGAAGGCCGGAAATTCAAAGCCTACCGCGGTATGGGATCGGTGGAGGCGATGGAGGACGGCTCCAAAGACCGCTATTTCCAGGATGCCGAGGACGATGTGAAGAAACTAGTTCCCGAAGGTATTGTGGGTCGCGTACCCTTTAAAGGAAAAGTCTCTGAAATTCTGTACCAGATTGTAGGCGGCGTGAAGGCGGGCATGGGGTACTGCGGCGCGGGCGACATCCCGGCCTTGCAGGGAGCCAAATTTGTGAAAATTACCAGCGCTGGCGTCCGCGAAAGCCACCCTCACGATATTATGATTCAGAAGGAAGCACCGAATTATTCGGCGCGGTAGGAAGCGGCTAGCTCCGGTCTTATGATATACCGTTTGTTGCGGTATCAACATCAGATTTTTGTCGATAACTTACGTTTTAAACGCGCAGTGACGCAGTGACTGCGACTAACCTTCTTGATCTTTAATCGGGAATGGTATGGGGGCACGCGGTGAAAATACCCCCTCAAAATGTCGTATCTGGCCTCTTAAAAGCTAATTATTATCCGGTATTTTTGTGGAATAGAATCTACCAAGAACTAAAAGAGCATGCAGAAACAAGTACTCTTGGATATGTTGTTCCAGAACCAAGCTACCTGTTCATTCGCTTTCAGTCAGATCACAGAAGAGAATGCTGGTCTTCGATTGAATGAAGATACCGCTTCGGTGGGCTTTATTTATCGTCACATTGGGGAGACGATGAATATGTTCGGATTATTTTTCGGGTTGCCTACCGAAGTACAGAATACGACAATGGGCCAATCGGACACTGGACAAGGCAAAGACGTCGAAGCAAGCCGTATTTTAATCGAAAAAGGGTACAAAGTTTTCCAAAACTACGTGGAGAACACGCCTGATTCAGTTTGGCTCGAGATCGTTGAAACACCCTTCTTCGGTAATGTTTCGCAATCCCGGCTCTTTGGTCACGTCCTTTTTCATAACGCGCACCATGCCGGGCAAATCGCCCTGACACTCAGTAGGGGTAGGAGAAAAGAAGAAAGTTAACTCAGCTGAATCTGCCCAGCCAAAAGCTCAATTCCCTCCCGAAAACTACGCGGTGCGTAGCCAAGTACTTCCCGTGATTTGTCCAGAACAAATCCCGTACGGGCCGGGCGCCTGGCGGGTTGCGTAAAGGTGGTGGAGTCGGCCTTGGTGATCAGAGAGTTATCGAGATTGAAGTAATCCGCCGTCATCACCGCCATTTCGTGGGGAGTAAGCAGGTCTTTTCCCGAAATATTGAAAATGCCTTCGGCTTGCTGGTCGGCGATAAGGAAACAGCCTTCGGCGAGATCTTCGGCTAGGGTGGGGGAGCGCCACTGGTCGGTAACTACCTTAATATTTTTGCCTTCTTCCAGCGATTTCTTGACCCATAAAATAATATTACTGCGACTCATGTCATGGGCAATACCGTACACCAATACGGTGCGGGCAATGGCCCAGCGGATTGGTGCAGCAAATCGGCCTGAATTGATAACTACCTTCTCGGCGGCGTACTTGCTCCAACCGTAAAAACTCAGCGGATTGGCTTCGGCGGTTTCGTCGTAGGGACCGTCGGCACCGTCGAAGATGAAGTCAGTAGAAAGGTGTACCAAAAAAGTATTATGTTCGCGACAGGCATCCACCAGATACTCGACCGCTTTCACGTTCAATTCCCAGCAAGCCTCTTTTTCTGACTCACACTGATCGACGTTGGTCATCGCGGCAGTATGAATCAGCACGTCGGGCTTCGTAAGCGCGAATACCTCGCGCACTTCCTCGGGCTGTGTGATGTCCAGTGCGTGGTAAGCATAGCCATTCACAAATGGCAGACGATTATCGCCCCGGGCGGTGGCGATAATTTCAATATCAGACTTTTTGATTAGTAACTCTACTAATTTTTGCCCCAAGAGTCCGTTGGAACCTGTAATGAGAATCCGTTTACTGCTCATAAATTGTTATTCATCAAATCGGTATCCGTATTTTTTAGTAATCTTCTTTTTCCGCATCTTTTTGACCGATACCTGCATCGTAACGTCTTTCAAAGGCCGATCCCTCGCATCGGTGGGACGGGTAGCGATGGAATCGATGACCGCGAGTCCGTCGATCACTTGCCCGAAAACGGTGTAGTTTCCGTCCAGGTGCGGACTGCCGCCTATTTTTCTGTACACTTCTTTCTGGGCTTCAGTGGCTTCACGCGGAGTGATTGGATCACGCGGGGCGCGGGCCAACTGCTTCTCAAGGTCAGCACCCGACAAGGGGCGTCCCTGCACGATGTAAAACTGGCAGCCACTCGATTCCTTCTGGGGGTTATTATCGCGGGCCGCCGCGACTGCACCTTTTTGGTGAAATAGTTCGGGATGGAATTCGGCGGGGATTCTGTACCCTACACTACCATTTCCTAGCGCGACGCCTGATTCGGCATTTCTGGAATTTGGGTCACCTCCCTGAATCATGAAATTTTCGATGACGCGGTGAAACAGCAGTCCGTCGTAAAAATTATCTTTGGCCAGCTTAAGAAAATTGGCCTTGTGCAGCGGTGTTTTGTCAAAAAGGATGATCTGCATTGTCCCCGCTTTGGTCGAGAGGGTGATCAAGTCATCTTTTTTACTCTTCTTTTGGGCAAAAGCGGGGGAGGCTGCAAGCAGCACAAGCGAAAGGAAAACTGTCTGCGTCCCGCGCCATTTTAACTGTCCACTATCCATTTTAAACTACCAATTAATTGATGGCCAGCATGGTTTTGTCGGTAGGCGAGAACACCAGTTTCAGGCCGTAGTCCTTGCCTTCGGAAACTTCATCCATTGTGATTTGAGCGGGTGCTTTTTCCCAACTGATATGGCGGGATTTTTCTTCCTGCGGTTCGCCGTATTTTTCCGTGAATCGTTTCCTGGCGGCCTTCCATAGTTGTTGGGTAGCTTCCTCGCTGTTGAGGTACACATCGACGGTGATTTTATTGACCATCCGGCCGGTTGGTGTAAAGTAATAAAGTACGTCTATGGTTTCCAGCTGGTCGGTTTCGAAGGTATAGCCTACATGACGCAGCGAATCCTCGAACATTTCAAAGCTTTCAGTGGCTCGTACCTTACCGACCGGATCGCCGAAGGCAATGCCCCGGATGACCCCTTCATCGGAAGTACCTACAATGGTTTTGAGCAAAGCGGAAGCGGCGCTGTTTATGCTATTGGCAGCTGATTCGCCTGTGGTTGGTGAGTCAGTAGGTAGCGTAGGATCGTCGTTCGTGCTGGTTTTAGTCTGGCAACCAACCAGGAATATGCCTAGCAGCATACTGAGTAAAAAACAGCGCAGAGCCGTTGGGTACTTCATAATAAATTAGGGATGACTGAGAATTTTTCGCAAAAGTAGCCATTTTGCCTGTGTAAATCCGCAAGTTAGGTCTACAAAGAGCGACCAATCTGAAAAAAGAAGCGTCCTTCCCCCTCGCCATTCACAGTATAGTTGGCGCGGATAACCATATTATAAAACGTTACCACATCAAGTCCCAGGCCAGCACCGGGCAGCAGGCGATTGCCCAACTTTGTATTGCTCAATTCGGGGTAGTAGTTACGGACGTACCCCAAATCGGCAAAGGTTTTGACGTAGGCAGTAACCGGAATCGTGTTAAATTGCCGGATGGGTATCCAGGAAAGCGTTTTTTCAAAATTAAATAGTCTGTACTTCAATTCATTGTCCCATAGAACAAAATGCTGGCCGTCGATAACGTACAATTCATAACCCCTCACCAGGTTGGACTTGTACCCTAACCCGATCGTCTGGGCGTAGGGCTGCCGAATTGGCACGGAAGTGCGGGCAGAAAGCCCACTATTGAAAAACCAGCGTTTGCCCAGGGCATAATAGCGGTTATACCAACCGAACAGCGAAGCCTGGTTAACGTCGTCGCCGGGCAACAGGCCCAGCTTAGTAGCCGAAATGCCGTACCGGAAGCCGCGGAGTGGATACTGTACATTATCACGACGATCGTAGCTGTAACTATAAGAAAGCTGAAAGTACCGCTGACTTGTGCGGCTTTCCAGAAGGTAGTTGGGGTTGAGTGAGGCAAATGCATCGGAAAGGTGCGTACTGACCCAACGGGCATCGAGCATATGAAATCCGTAGAACTTATTACGGCGCGACAGCTTTAAAAAAGTGAGAAAACGCTCCCGGTTTAATTGCTCGCTGTTAAAATAGTCCAACTTATCATTCCAGGTGCGGAAGGGCAAAGATTTATTGGTGGCGTAGGACATTCCAATGGCAATTCCTGTCTTTTTGGCCTTGTCGATGTAAGGATTGGAATACGATATCCCGTAACTCGGCACGAAGCCAAACTCCGCTGATAACCTCAACTGGTCGGCCCGGCCGGTGATATTATTATAGTTCATGAACAGACCATAGGTGGTGCGCTTCAGGTCCCGTTTCCTTTCGTACCACCATTCGTTGAAGTTACGGTCGGCCAGCGAGAAGACGGGTAGTACAACCATGTACAGCCTTTCCTTTACCACTACCTGGATGTTCACAAAGGTACTATCCTCGGAGTCGGGGAAGTGAAGCATTTCAACGGTAATGAACAGGTTGGTATTGACGATCTTGCGGCGATCGATTTCCAGACTACCTTCCAGTATATCACGCGCCATAGTATCGCCGGGCTTTACCGCCATTTCGCGCATAATGATCGGAGTTCGGGTACGGTAGTTCCCCTCTACGCTCACGCTGCCAATAATAATCGTGCGCAGGCTATCCGGAATGTCCGGCCCGATGGTTCGGGCAAGCGTTCGGCTTGATAGACCCGTTATTCCAATAAGTATAAGTAAGAGAAGTCTGATTAGCTGCAACATTCAACGGACGAGAACCTGAAATTCCATCCTACAACGTAAAACCGTACCAAAGATGTTGGTAAAAAAGAGTTTTACCAAAAACATCGGATAAAGTACTTACGTAAAGAAGCCCGCGAATGTTGCCTTTTGGCCCGCCACTACTACTTCACAGCAGGCGCAGCACTCCAAAGTACTCGGGCCGGTGAAAATTGGGTGTAGTTCCGCTTAAGGTCGGACTCCAGCATTGAAAAGAGCAGTTTTCCGGGGAGCACTCCCAATCAGGATCGGTCTGAGATTCCAGCAGAAGAATGCGGTAAAAATTGATGCGGTAGATTTTATCGTTGGGCTGTCCGCCTGCACTATCGATCAATGCGAACGGAATATGAAGTTCGCCCCACCAGGCACTGGAAGTGGTACGGGTAATGCCATAGGCAATACCCGATTCTTCGGGCGGCACCATTGCAAGGTCGATGCCCTTATTCGACTGTCCGGGATTGTGAACATGTCCGATGAACAGGGCATCGTTGGGATTTATTTCCAATTCCAGGTAACGCGTCGGGGTTGCTTCGCCGCTAGCGATAAAAATCTCGAAAACTTCCTGCTTCCAAAGAGGGGCATTGTTTTCCTTATAGGTATTCTGCCGCCAGTATCGGTCGCCGTAGCACTCAAATTCCACACTGAGCACCGCTCCGTTGTGGCGAAGACGCACCAGCGTTTCCTGCTGGGCTTCAGTACCATCGGTAGCTTCACGAAAGTGTTTATGGGGAAGACTCACCCATTGGTTGTGAGGTAATGTAATCTCGTAAGTACCAGCGGTCATAGGAGTTATTTCATATCTGCTAACTTATCAATATCAATATCATCGAGTGTATCTTTCATCTGATCCATCGATACTTTACGGCCTTTGACAGATACGATGAAGCGATCACCAACGATTACGTTCAGCTCTCCGTCTTGCCGTTCATTGTCATACTTTTCGTAGGCTTTATTCCCGTCGATGGTCGTGGTCTTTTCGTAACCCGTAGCCGTTTCCTTATCCACCTCGGCCATAGCCCAGGCTGCCATACCCATCATAGCCATACCGCCGACACCGCCCGTGTCCACAATATTGACTTCCATCCTTGAGTCGCCTTCCTCATATTTAGCTTCGGCCTGTGAGAGACTGAAGCCCATTGCTCCGTTCTTTTCACCCGTGGCTTCAGTACGATTCAGGCCTCCGGCGCTGGATGGCAGCATTTCTTTTAGCTCCCGGAAGTCTACCGGATCGACAGGGCCGTTTTCCTGCATTTCTTTGGCCTTGTCTGCCATTTGCTGGATGGCTTCCATGGCGTTTTCTGGCTCCTTTTCTTCCTGTTTCTCTTCACTTCCGCCGCAACTCCATATAGAAACGGCGAGCACACTTACAAGTAAAATTGTCTTTCTCATGGGAGGGATAGGTTTTAGGTTCAGAAAGCAATTTAGGGCTTTATTTTCCAAAAAAGAACCCGCCCCTTTCCTATTCTAGCGAACGGTAGGCCGGGTTCTCTCAGTTGTCGCTTCGAGCTAGTAAACTACGCAGTGGTAGGATGATGATCATTTCGCCGTGCCTGAACGACCAGATAAATTCCCAGTATTACCGCCGGAATGCTCAGGAATTGTCCCATATTCAATGGCAAAGAGTCCTCAAAGTTGACCTGATTTTCTTTCATGAATTCATCGAAGAACCGAAAAACAAAAATCCAGACCAACCCAACGCCCAGCAACAGGCCGCGCGGTGTGGCGGTTTTGTATTTGTTCCAGAGCGCAAACAGCACGAAGAAAAGAATTAAGCAAGAAATGGACTCATACAGCTGCGCAGGGTGACGCGGATACTGGCTGTATTCCATATTTTGCATGAAAATAAAGCCCCAGGGTACATCCGTTACTTTGCCGACGATTTCGGAGTTCATCAGGTTGCCAAAGCGGATGAACGCTCCCCCCAACGCCACAACAATGATCATCCGGTCGGTCAGCCACAGGAACGTTTGGCCGGTAGACTGGCGTTTACGGGTATATAGCCACAGTCCCAGCAGAATGCCTATCAGCGCGCCGTGACTTGCCAGGCCTGCGAAGGGCGGCAGAATGATTTCCAGGGGATTTTCGATAAAAACCTGCGGTTCGTAGAAAAGAAAGTGGCCCAGCCGTGCGCCCAATACTGTAGCGGCCACCATTACCAGGGTGAGTGTGTCAATGTCTTCGAGTGGCTTGCCCTCTTTTTTGAAGATATGCGTCATGATCTGCTGGCCGATCAGGAAGCCCGCCGCGAATAGCAGACCGTACCAACGGATAGTGAAGGGGCCGAAGCCCAGGAATTCAGGAATGGTAAAAATGTCGGGACTGACATTCCAGGTAATGTAAGTGAGCATTGTAAAAGTCAGGTGTTAATTTTTGCCAAAGGTAAGGGTTTCAAATGATGAATGATGAGTTGTGAATGGGCTGGCGCACTAGAAAATGTCGAAATATTATGAAAATACTACTCATTTCTCTTGTCAAAGTGTATCAGGGTGTTCTGTCGCCTTACTTGCCTAATTCCTGCCGCTATACGCCCACTTGCTCGCAGTACATGATCGAGGCGGTTACGAAGCACGGAGCGCTGAAAGGCGGCTGGCTGGGCCTGAAACGCTTTGGCCGTTGCCATCCTTGGGGCGGAAGCGGGCCGGATCCGGTACCATGATTTAATTTTGAATGTGAGATTGTGAGAATTAGTGAGTACTTGATCCAAAGTTCATTCTTTAAGTTCCTCCAGCACTCATACTTTCATTCACAATTATCCTCCTATCGCCACTTTCCTCAGTATAGAATCAATAATGGTACTGGTGCGAACGCCGTCGGCTTCGGCTTCGTAGTTGAGCAGGATGCGGTGGTTCATGATGTCGGGGGCAAGCTCCTTAATATCTTCTGGCAACACATAATCGCGACCTTCAAGATAAGCCATTGCCTTGGCCGCTAGATTGAGGTAGATTGTCGCACGGGGCGATACGCCAAACTGTATATACCGGGCTTCGTCGCGCAGGCCATAATCCATGGGTCGGCGGGTAGCGAAAACCAACTCGATGATGTACCGTTCCAGCGTGTCGGAAATATTGACCTTATTTACTTCATCACGAATGGCGAAAATTTCCTCCTTGTTCATTACCGCATCTACCCGGTCGTCAAAGTTAAGGTCAGCCATCCGGCGCATTACTTCCAGCTCTTCCGCTTTGCCTAGATAATCCACAAAGACTTTCATCATGAATCGGTCGAGCTGTGCTTCGGGAAGTGGATAAGTACCTTCCTGTTCTACCGGGTTTTGGGTGGCCAGTACCAGAAACGGACGATCCAGCAGATACGTATCATTGCCAATCGTTACCTGCTTTTCCTGCATCGCTTCCAGCAGCGCCGACTGTACTTTGGCGGGAGAGCGGTTTACCTCGTCGGCCAAGATGATATTAGCGAAAATAGGCCCCTTCTTGACTTCATAGTCTCCGATTTTGGGCTTATAAATCATTGTCCCGATCAGGTCGGCGGGAAGCAGGTCAGGTGTAAACTGGATACGGTGGAAATTGAGCTGCAGTACCTTCGACAGTGTATTGATGGTAAGGGTCTTAGCTAGGCCGGGAACGCCTTCAAGCAAAATGTGCCCGCCCGTAAACAGGCTGATGAGCAGTCGGTTCAGGAGTTTTTCCTGACCTACTACCACCTTGCTCATTTCGTCGAGTAGTTCTTTTATTTTAGGAAGGTACATTTATTAGTTAAGAGTGGCAGAGTTCCAAAGTGGCAAAGTTTTTTTTGTTTAGGCGTTTATTCATTTTAGGCATTGAGAAGGTCAGATATAAAGACCTAAACATCTCAATGACCGGACAAATCCACTATTTCCACACTGCCCGCACAAACCGATTCTTGCCGTGAATATCTTTTAGAATTTCTACTTTTTGGTAATTCCTTTCTTCAAAAACTTTGCTGGTTTCAGGGCCAAAGTGCTCGTTGATTTCCACATAACACCGTCCGCCTTCTCTTAAATGATGCTGTCCGAAGTCGGCAATGGCTTTATAAAAAAGTAATGGATCACTATCTTCTACGAAAAGTGCTTCGTGCGGTTCGAAGCGCAGTACATTCGGCCGCATGTGGTCCGCTTCCGAGTAAGTAACATAGGGTGGATTGCTCACGATGCAATCGAACTTTTGGGGCGCGTCGGGTAGCGGAAAGCTTACGTTGAGCATATCCTGCTTGTCGAAATGCACGTCGGCCATGAGCTGGCGGGCGTTCTCTCGTGCTACCGATAGGGCTTCGTCACTCACATCCCAGGCATGTACGGTGGCGTGGGGCAGAAACCGAGCCAGTACGATGGCAATGCAGCCACTACCCGTCCCGATGTCGAGAATCGAAGGCTTATCTTCCGGCTCGGCGTAGTCGCGCGTGACCAGCCGCACGAGTTCCTCGGTTTCGGGACGCGGAATCAGTACCGATGCCGACACCTGGAACGTCAGTCCGCAAAACTCGGTGGAGCCGATGATATGCTGGATAGGCTCATTCCGGTTGAGCCGCGCCACAATATTGTCCCAATCGGGCTGCACCTGCGAATCAGGAATGGGGCGATCCACCAGTACGTCCACATTGCGGAGGCGGAGGTAGTGCTCTAAAAGCATGAAAGTAATTGCCTGGGTTTCCTTGGGCGGATAGGCATCGATCCGCTGAGTAAGCTGCTTATAAAGTTGACGGGCCGAGGTCATGGATTGGGCTGATTTCAATTCAGAAGCGGGAAAGTTAGTAATTTTAGCCGGGATGTGATACGAATGCCTATCCCGTACCAGCAAAATACTCTAAAAGAGATTTGACAAAAGTGTTTGAAAAATGCCCCAGACGACTGAAATACCTCCCGACGAACACTTCATGCACCGCGCTCTCCAGCTTGCCGAATACGGGCGCGGCTACGTTAGTCCCAACCCGATGGTGGGTTGTGTGTTGGTCGCCGACGGGCGCATTATCGGCGAAGGCTGGCACCGAAACTACGGTGGCCCGCACGCCGAAGTACAGGCTGTACTTGATGCTGAAAAAAGAGGAAATGGAGCCCTGTTGAGCGCTGCCACTGCCTACGTCACTCTGGAACCTTGTTCGCATTATGGCAAAACGCCGCCCTGCGCCGATCTGTTGATCAATAAAAAGATAAGAAGAGTGGTAGTTGCCAATCATGACCCTAATCCTCTGGTGGCCGGGCGCGGACTGACAATGCTGAAAAATGCCGGAATAGAAGTGGAAAGCGGAATTCTCGCAGATTTAGGCCAGGAATTGAACCGCCGCTTTTTTACTTTTTTCGAGCAAAAAAGACCATATATAATATTAAAATGGGCCGAAACCGCCGATGGCTTCATCGCCGGAGCGGGCGGTGTACCCGTCCCGATAAGCAACGGTTATTCTTCGCAACTCGTCCACCGTTGGCGAAGCGAAGAGGACGCCATTTTGGTGGGGCGAAATACTGCCCAAAACGATAATCCGCGCTTGAATGTACGCCACTGGCCGGGTATCAACCCTTTGCGGGTAGTTTTGGATCGTAACCTTAGGCTACCGGAATCTTTGCACGTTTTCGACCAATCGCAACCAACGATTGTATATAATTATCAAAAAAAAACAGAAGCGCCTGACTCACCCGAGCGCTATGCTGCCGCGCCAGTTCAGGCATTTTCCCAAATAAAAAAGGGCAAAGATGAACTGAGCCAAGTCCTGGCCGATCTTCACCAGCGCAAAGTCCAATCGGTACTTGTAGAAGGCGGGGCGCAGATTGTCTCCGCTTTTATCGAGTTGGGACTGTGGGACGAAATCCGGCAGTGCCAGAGTCCATTGCATCTGGAACAGATTGGCGAAGGACGGTCTTCGCACAAATTGGAACATAGCAAGGGCATAAGAGCCCCGATGGTGTCGGGAGCATTGGTGAATTTTGAGAATATCGATGGAGATTTATGGAAGTACTATCGACTTTTCGATGGTTGAGAAAATTCGAGAGCGAGTTTTCAGGGTGTTTAGAAACAGGTACTTAGCGCTTGAATGACTAGTCTTTTTTACAGCAAAGTACTTTGAAAGCGATGGGGGTGAAATGATAAACCGGGACGCAGATCAATCCAGCAGCCGGACATTGTACTGTCGTGGACCTGGAAAGTACCCTTTGAAAGCTTTTGACTTAAAGGGCGCAGGCGTGTAGATGTACACTTGTCTATCCCAGGGATTGTATAACACCACCTCTTCGCGCGCATCGCCACACACATTGGCGGGCACGCAGTGGTACCATCCCTGCCGGAAATTTCCAACGGGAGCGGGCAGATCGGGCATGACGCCGTGAGCCTGCCCCTGGCCGTTCCACAACATACCCCCGTTGTAGAGGTAGGCTGGCTGACCGCTGCCGTCCCAGAAAACCGCGTCCATGCCCGTGTTATTGGGCGATTCGTTGATCCTGAACTTTCGGATGACTTTGCCTTCCCGGCCTACCAGCATAATATCAGGCTGATGGCCATTGTATCGGATCATCATCTGCGGGCCGGGCGTGGCGTCGTCGAAGTGGGCCACGCGTAGCTCCTGGCCGTGGGGTACCACGGCTTCTCCCAGCGCTAGAATCGTATTTCCTTTTTCGTCCATCACATGGCCGAAACCGGAGCAGAATGCCCTTTTTTTCTTAGGATCGTCCCAGTAGTCGATGACCACCGCATCCATGTTTTTGCCCAACTTTTTTTCCCACAACGGCTGGCCGTCAGGGCCCAAAACATAGTAGCCTCCGTTGATTTCATCGCGGCCGTCGCCATCCATATCTCCCACGGTAGGTACATAAGCCGGGCAATTGGCGTAGGTGTCCCACTCGTTTTGGTAGGTCCAAAGTACCTTCAGCTGGTTGTCGAATGCCATGATTTTCTTCCCCAGTTTGATGATAAACTCCTGCGGAGTTTTCTGTCCGCGCAGGTTGGCGATCAGGATGCGCTGGTGCACCCAATTGGGCCCTTCGCCCCGGCTGGAAGTCAGTTCCGGCGGACTCGCTTGTCTTTTGACCGTACCTGTTGCCCCGTCGAGAATCTGCACGGTCATGTTTTCCATACTATGGGAATCCACAGATTTGGCCGCTTGCACGAAGAAGGTAATGACCTCGTTCTTTCCATCCCCATCCAGGTCAAAAATGGCTACCGGGCCGGGACGATTGGGCTGCAGGCCGCCTTTGCCTTTATGCCATAAAGCCCGACCCTCCTGATCGAAAGCTCCCAGGAAACAGGGCTGGACGGCTCCACCATCTATTGAGTTTTGGGCGCGATACACCAGAAAATCGGCCTGCCCGTTGCCCGTCAGGTCGCCCATCCGGATATCTCCTCCGAAAGTCAGACTGTCCTGGGTAGTCAGGAAAGATTCGGGAACGGCAATTTTTCGGTACAGGATGGGGGTACCTTTCCTGGCTTCCGTTAAGGAATGGGGAACGCCAGTGGCTTTTGCCGTTGGTTCGGTTTGGGGTATAAAGTGTAGAGTGCGAACTCCGGCGCATAGCAGTACTGAAAAAAGGACAGCGCTAAATAAGTATTGCGACATGGTCTGAGGTTGATAAATTACCGTGGGCTTCTTGAATCACGCTTTTACTTTTCACCTAAGAACCAGAAAGAACCGTCACCTGGTTTTAAGTCCCTACACCAAATCTATTTAGCAGCAAGGGAAATAGAATAGGTACCTCCAGCTTCGGCGGTAAAAGAGAAGCCCTGTTGGGTTGCACTATCGAAAACAACAGGTACCCTTCGATTGGTACGGGTGTCGATAATAGTAATGTTTTTTGTAGGCCAGGGATTTACGATACGGCAGGGAATGCTCCGTCGGGCGGAGATTTCCAGAAAAGTGACCTTACCATCGCGGAGCTCGGACGATACCTTAAATCCCCCGCTGGCCAGCAACTTTCTGAACCCAACGGTGAAATCATCCGGTACACACGGGTACAGATGAATCCGTCCGCTGCGGGAGTTCAGCAGGCGCTCGGGTTCCAGCCAGCAGGCATTCACGTGGTCCTGGTAGGTAGCCAGGATGCGGTAGCCGTCGGGGCTGGGTTTCATTTGCCGCAGCATTTTCTCGTGTTGCCAGCGAGCAGTAGTTCCCACATACCTATAAAGTTGGTCTTTGGCCTGCCCCAACAGGTGGTAGGTAAAGTTCTTGTCCCACACGACAGGATCATGAAAGCGAGCCGACCGCAGCGCGATGGCCGTATCGGACGGGCTTGAATCCAAATTCACTTCGTTGGTCAGCGTGACGGGTGCCATCATGCCGCTGATTTTAGCCAGACAACCGATCGAGTAATCCTGTTCCAGCGGATCACCCGCCACGGGCATCCATACCGGGCCAGTAGCGGTCATTTTTTTGGGATAAGGCGGTAATTCTTTGCTTAATGCAATCCACTGGGCCTGCAAGTCTTCATCCACACCCAGTACAGCTGCGGCTTCCGCGGCTTTCAGGAAAGTCCAGCGGAACATGGCGATGGAGGTAGTGGCATCGCGGTTGTACTTGAATCGGTAGTTGAACACCCATCGCTCCTGCGGGATGGTAGGTACTATATGATATCTCCCGTCTTGTTCTTTGGTAAGAAAAGCCGCATAGAGCGTGGCAAGATCTTTCATGACCGGATATACTTTTTCCTGCAAAAAAACCGTATCGCCTTCATAATCCCACACGTCCCAGATGTACTTGAGCAGCTGGGCGGGCATGTCCATCGAAAGTTCGTAGATCAAATGGGAGTGGGGGTAGGTATCGGTTTTGATGGGCGGCAGGTACCCATGCCCCACATAAAGTCCGGGCAAGTCGAATACCTCCTGGGCGTTTTTCCGGGCTGTTTCATGCCACATGCCAATGAGTTTGACGTAGTAATTCAACAAATCGGTTCGATTGGCCACCGCCAGCGGAGTCGACATGAAGAGCTCGTTGTAACAGGGTAGGGAGTGCCAGGGGGCAGCGTCAAGCTCTAGTAAAGAGTACCCTTTCGCCTGCGCTTCGTATTGGGTGGGATCGGGGCTGGTGAGGGAATGATCGTACATCCAGCTAAAAAAATGACCCGGCATGACCGCCTTGACATCCTCGCTGTTGCCGGTAAAGATTCGGCCCTTTTCCCGTTTAGTATACAAGGCCGTGTACCAGGCTTCGTTTTTGGCGGTGAGCCCTTTGAAGCCAGCTTTTTGAGCTGTCAATAATCGTTTTTTTGCTTCGGCCAGCAGGTCGTTTGCATCGTTGGTGGTAACGACCGTCGTATAAGCCGTAAACTGATGGTCTCGCTGTTTTGGGAAAGTGGCTATGGCGGCGGCACCTGTGGAATCTCGGATATATTTGGAAAGCGAGCCGCTGGATTGGGGTAGGGTACTTACGCCTTTGGCACCTTCCAAAGTTTCTATGCTGTATTCTTCGCCGTCAATCAACCCTACCAAGACGTATTCAAAACCCTTAGGAAAGGTTTTTTCGGCGGGCATTTTCTGCTTGATCCAAAAGAATTTCCCTTCCCGTCCGCTTTCGGGAGGGTCGAGGCGTTGGTTCCAGGCCGAATCCGCCGCTACGTTGTAGTCACGGTAGTGTTTGTTTTTCAACATCGGCAGATCCTTGGGATCGTAGGTATCCCGGTGCCGGGAAAAGCGCAGTTTCAATTCCTGGTCAAGATTTTTGAAATCACCCCGGATGGCGATGACGTTCTGCTCCATCATAACCAGGTAGTCCAGCTTTCCCTGCGCAGTACCTTGTGTTAAATTTACCTCGGTTAGTCCGTTGTGCATTCGGATGGTGGCAGTGGGTTGGTCGCTTGCTTTGAAATCATCGGCCAGTACCGCTACCTGTCCGACTGGCTTAATACACGGAAATGGGTATACCCGCCAGGAGGCGTAGGGGTCGACCCACTTTCCTTCGGGCGTTGGATAAAACGAGGTGGTAAATCCCAGTGGGTCGGAGTTGTCGGCATTGACCGGCGAAAAGTACCCGGCCTTCATTTCGGCTAGCGTTACCGTCGTATCCCGGCC
Organism: uncultured Persicitalea sp.; assembly: GCA_964500445.1. GTDB lineage: Bacteria > Bacteroidota > Bacteroidia > Cytophagales > Spirosomataceae > Persicitalea. The sequence continues at coordinate 94,850 of CAZCOG010000003.1, forward strand.
CATCCGTCGATCCCAAACATCATTCTTGTTGATACTAAGCGTAAGCTGATCGGGTGGGCCCCAGAGGGCGATGGTCATTTTGGGATTGCTGAGGTTGGGCGTGCCATCCGATTCGGTCATGCCCATAGGTTGGGGGTTCGTCCTGCTAACGGCATACTGAAGCGAACACTCCCGCGCCACCGTAGCTAAAGGTACCTCGGAGTCCCACAGTTTTGGCGCGTCGGCCGGTAAGGTACCCAAGCGGGGAGACGTGGGTTTCTGGCACGAAATGAGCCAGAAACCCATGATCAGGCACCCGGCTTTCAGCACGGCTAATAGAGGATAGGTTGGCATAGTTGAAAGAGTCTATTCCGGCTGATACCGGAATTTTTGAAGAAAAAGGGCGGCAAATGGCTCGTCATCTTTTTTCTTCTTGAGCCGATGGCTGATGCCCCAGTAGGGTGGCTGCATCGAGGTATTGTTTTGGAAATTGTCGCTGCGGTAGATTCCGGGTGCCGAGGGGCAGTTCTGGGCTTTATCCTGCATTTCAAAATGAACGCCATCGGCGGCAAAATAGATAGCCTTAGGCCCCGAGGCCGTCGCCATGGATGCGACGCCTCCGTTCAACGGCCACACCAGTACCTCGTGTCCAGCGTGCAGGGGCCCGTACTGTTTCTGCTTTTTGTAGGGGCCGGTGGGTTTGTCGGCAATTGCCAAACCCATCTTGGTATCACCCGTTGATTTGTTCTGCGACCTACCTTTATAGTATAGCCAATACTTCCCATCCCGGACGATCAAGCTGGCATCATCCACTCGAAAACTGTCAAAATAATCCGGTTCACTAGCCTCGGGTTTCAGAATCGGGTTCTTTTTGAATTTCTTCCAGGGGCCATCCGGACTATCGGCCACCGCCAACCCGATGGCCGTGGGCGTGACGCCCTTCGTATAGGGAACATCAAAAGGCTCCGGCACCGCCGTATAGAATAGATAGTACTTTCCATCGGCAATCAGGATATTGGGCGTAAAAACCCCGTGGCTATCCCAGGTTTCACCTTTGCCAGTTTCCAGGCATACCCCCTGTTCCTGCCAGTTTTCACCATCCGTAGAAGTAGCATAGGCGATTACACCCGGATAGCCGGAAGGGTACCCTTCCTGACTTTCCAGTACTTTAGTGTACCAAAGGTAGTACAGACTACCTACCTTGATGACATCGCTCGGATCGCGGCGCGTCACCCCATCCTCAGAATCCAGAGCCGTCGTGTAGGAAAAATGACTGGCTACCTGAAAAGCGGCAGGCTCTGTATGATTGTGCTGAAGTACCTGCCAATAGATCAGGCTTCCGGTCAGGAAGCATAGTAGGGATGTTATTATTTTCATTTCCGAAAAAAATAGACATAGGGAATAGATTAAATAAAAGGGCGGTCGTACCAAAAGACGACCGCCTGTCTACGTATCCCTTAGTAACCCGGATTCTGCTCCAGGGTACCCTCAATGTTAGCATCGATGGCCGTTTGGGGAATCGGGAAAAGTTCATGCTTTTCCTCAATACTGGAACTACTCCGGGGATTGTACTTACGCACGCGCTCCACGAGTTTGCCCACGCGCGTTAGGGTGCGGCGCCGTACCTCTTCGGTCGTCAATTCTCTTGCTCGTTCGTCCAGAATATAATCGATCGACATCTGGGCGGGCGTGGCGGGTTTGGCCTTGGCGCGCGCCCGGACGACATTCACATCGGCCGCCGCGCTGGTCATATCGCCTTTGCGAATATAGGCTTCGGCTCGCAGCAAATAGGTCTCAGCCAATCGGTAGACGTACTTATCTTTTACCGTTTGCCCGGTATTACGTCCCAACACGGGTTCTCCCTCTACTTTTCTCAGCATCGGTCCCACATGCTGCATGGTATCGAGGCCGGGAAAGTAGGTCACTTTCTTGCCAAAATAAGGCGAAGTGGGCAGGTTGTAGTACCAGTCGCGCCGGATGTTATAGGTCGAATTCCGCATGTCATTGGAATCCTGTTTCCAGATATCATAGAAAAGGTAGTCGGTACCCCGCAGCCAGCCTACCCCGCGGCCAAGGCTATCGGCCACAACCATCGCCGTGGTACCATTGGGCGCTTTGGCCGCACTATAAAAAGAGCCCCACCCGCGCAGGTCCATATTCCCCAGATTGCCCGACGAACTAGCCAGTCCACCCGGAGTTTGGAACTCATACTGTAATGCCCAGATGGTTTCCATGTTCCCGCTGCTGGGATTCTGATTGCCATCCCGGAATAAGTCAGAATACACATCACCGGGTTCGCTGGCTTTGGCACCAAAACGGGCGGTCATCAACTTGTATTTGCCGGAATTGATCACGGCCGACGCACTGGCGATGGCTTTATCGTACTGACCCAGGCTTATGTATACTTCGGACAATAAATGGTCAGCGGCGGCTTTGACAATCCGACCCGGTTGGGCGGTAGTTTCGGGCAGCCATTGCGAAGCAAATTCCAGGTCCTGACGCACGAACTCGTACACTTCTTGACGGCTGGCCCGCACAAAATCGAATTTGGGCTCGTCATATATCCGGTCCACAATCGGTACCCCGCCGTAGGTGTTGGCCAGGCCATTATAGGTATAGGCCCTTAAAAAACGCGCTTCGGCCACGATGGCATTCTTCTCCGCCTCATTGGCCCATTTCGCGGCCGGACGATCGGCATAATCAATCACCGTATTGACCCGGGGAATCATGGTCGTGTACTCAAAGTTCCAAAAATAGGCGGCCGTACTTGATCCCGGAGTCAGCGTGGTTTCATAGTTTTTGAAGGTCTGAAGGGTTTCATCACCCGTGGTACATACGTCAGTACCCATCTGCAACATATAGATACCCGTAGCGTTGGCGCGGTTGAATTCGTCACGTACGGCCTGGTGGATGGCCGCAATGGCGCTTTCAAATCCCGCCTTATTGACCAGCGCGACTTCGGGATTCAGAAAAGCCAGGGGCTTCTCTTCCAGAAAAGTTTCCTTGCAGGAGGTACCTAGCAAGACCAGCGTGGTACAGATAATTACTTTATATAGTATCGCTTTCATTTTCAATGATTTTTTGACTAAAAACTGAGATTTACACCAAGTACGATGGAGCGGGGCGTAGGAAACCCCACCCGGTCCGCTGAACCGCTCACGTCGGAAGCGTAGCCGCTTTCGGGGTCCCAGCCGGTCCAGTTGGTGAAGGTGGCCAGGTTCTTGCTGCTCAGGTACACCCGCGCCGATGCCATTTTATAGCGGCTCAGAAGGTCATTCTTGAAAGTATAGGATAGTGCTACGTCCTGGATACGGACAAAATCACGACTTTCGTAAAAACCCAGCCCCAGCGGATTGGTAAATACCAGTGAGGGCCGCGTGTTGGATTTGTTCTCGGCGGTCCACCAGCCCACATCGGCAAAATTCAGCGAGCGACCGGTGAAGATTTTGGACGGGTCGAGGAAAAAGCTATTGTTCTTTTGCCAGCCCAGCAGGGAATTCACAAAAACCGAGAGGGAAAATCCATTGTAGTTGAACGTATTTGTAACGCCCCAGCGGTACTTGGGTTGGCTTTGACCCACTACCATCCGGTCGCTGGCATTGTAGACGCCATCCCCGTTCAGGTCTTTTACCCGCACGAAACCAGGCTGGTACCCTTTGGGTAGTTCGTCTCCCTCCTGATAAATACCATCGCGCACGTAGTCGTAAAGCGCACCCAACGGCTCGCCAATGAACCAGCGGTTGCTGATGTCGTCATCTTCTATGCCATCACCATCAGCGTCATTCCCGTACAATTTGACGATCCGGTTTCGGTTGGTCGAGAAAACGATATCGCTGCTCCAGGTGAATCGGGACTGCTTGACATTGACCGTGTTTAGCGTGAGTTCCAGGCCCTTGTTGTTGGTAGCTCCCACATTCGTCCTGATTCTGGCGAATCCGGTCATGACCGGGATGGAGCGGTCGAGCAACAGATCACGCGTGTCGAGATTGTACACCTCGACCGTACCGCCGACCCGGCCTTTGAACACGCTGAAATCCACCGCCAGGTTGGCCGCCGTGGTTTTTTCCCATTTCAGGTTTGAGTTGGGAATGGTGGAAAGGTAGATGCCCGTGGTCGTGGGCCCGCCGTCACCATATACGTAGCGGGTACTTTCCATTTGGCTCAATGAAGAATAGGGCGATACCGCCTGATTTCCCACCAGGCCGTAGGAGAGCCTGAATTTGAGCATATCCATCCAGGAGACATTCTGGAAAAAGGGTTCATCGGAAGCGATCCAGGCCAGGGCTGCGGAAGGAAAAACGCCGTACTTATTGTTCTTGCCAAACACGGAGGTACCATCCCGGCGGGCGGTAACTGTCAGCAGGTAGCGCTCCATGAACCGGTAGTTGATGCGGGCCATCGACGAAATTCCGGCCTGCTTGTAGGCATCCGTATTGGAAGTCTGTACCTCGGCCAGGCTCAAATTGTTCCAACCCAGTGCGTCGTTGAAGAAATTGCTGCCGTTTGCCTGGGTGGAGTTGAAATTGAATTCATTGGCTCCGTACAGCAGCGTGACATCCAGATTGTGATTGTCGCCGAAGTAGGTATTGTACGTCAAGATGTTCTCCACCACCCAGTCGAAATTCTCTTCGTTGTATTTGCTGCCGCTGCCCAGTCGGTTGATGCTATTCTTTACATACACCGGCGAGAAATTGTAGCTATGCGCCCAGCGGAAATTGGGAGAGTAGTTGAGCCGGTACTTCAGGCCTTCGATGGGTAGATTGACGATGGCATAAATATTCGCAAAAAGGTTGTTGTAAATCGATTCATTCTGATTGGTAAGCGCATTGAATTTAGGGTGCAGAATCAGGTTGTCGGTCTGGGGGTAGGGGACGGGGTCGGTTTTGGCCTCGTCAAAGTACAGTGTGGCGTAGGGGCTCAATTGCGCAGCCGAGGAAGTACTGGCCTCGATTCCGCTCAGGTCGCGCTGGCTGAACTGCGACGTGATGCCTATATTCAGCCAGGGGGTGATCTTGGTGTCGACATTGGAGCGAAGCGTAATCCGCTTGGCCTGATCGCCATATATGAGGCCTTTTTCATCAGTGTATCCCGCCGAAAGGTAGTAGGACGTCCGCTCGCTTCTGGCGCCGATACTCAGCTCATACGACTGAATGGTGGCTTTCTGGGTAATCTCATCCCAGGGGTCAATGGTCGTGCCGTTGCGGTAGTTCTCAATTTCCAGCGGCTGCAGGTAGTTTTCGATATCCGCCGGATTGGACACCTGACCGTTCTGGGTACGGTAATCGAGAAATTTCTGGATGTAGCGCTCCGGCGTCAGCAATTGAATCTTGTGCGAGTACGACTGCACGCCATAGTAGGTGTTGAAACGGATCGTCGGCTTTTCGGTTTTGCCCTGCTTGGTCGTGACCAGAATCACGCCATTGGCCGCCCGCGACCCGTAGATGGCCGAGGCGCTGGCGTCTTTAAGTACCTCCACCGACTCGATGTCGTTGGGGCTGATATCCGCCAGACTTCCGTTGAAAAAAACGCCGTCGACCACAATCAGCGGATTGTTGCTGGCCGTGATGGAGCGAAGTCCGCGAATATAGATGCTTCCGCCCTGGCCGGGCCGGCCATTATCGGTAAACTGAACACCCGCTACGGTACCCCGCAGGGCCTGGGTGACGTTGGTGTTGGGTAATGTTTCGGTACGTTTCAGATCCACTTTGGCCACTGAGCCCGTCACATTCCGCTTGGATTGGGTACCATAGCCCACCACTACGACTTCTTCCAGAGCTTTGGTATCGGGCGACAGGCTGACCCGCAGCGTTGTTTGATTGCCTACCGCTATCTCTTTGGCTAAATAACCTACATAGCTGAACACGAGCGTGGCATCGCCCGTTGGAACGTCCAGCCGGAAGCTGCCATTTTGGTCCGTGGTAGTACCCCGACTGGTGTTTTTGAGCAGAATACTTACTCCGGGCAACCCTTCGCCGGATTTCTCGTCGATGACCGTACCTGTTACCGTAATATCCTCCGGTGCTGAAATTACACTGAACGGAGTGCTGGGTTCTGGTGCCGGGGCGCTCAGGGAGGCTGTTTTGCTGCGCTTCAGTAGAATCTGCCGATTGGTGAGCAAGTACTCGATATGTAATGGACTTAGAATCCGGTTCAGTACAGAAGCTAGGGCTTCCTTCTCGGCCACGATCTGCACGGATTCTGCCACCGGTATCAAACTCCGGCTATAGGCAAACCTGACCTTTGCCTTGCTTTCAATTTCGGTCAGTACCTGTTGTAATGGGACGTTATCGGCGCGAATACTGATTTGCTGCTGTAGAATACCCTGCCCCTCGCTTTCCCGGGCGTAGGCAGCGGCTGTAATGAAACCAATCAGCAGGATTTGTTGGAATGATAACCGCATAAGTACAGGCCAATACGATTGCTTGTTCTTTAAAAAGAATTGCATAGCTTTGGGTTTAGTAAATTTTGATAAAAGGAGTCTCCCATCACCTTTTGGTGACGTTATTCAGGCAGGCTTCGATCCAATCAGGAGTGGCGCAATCACTCCTGATTTTTTATGATGCTTTCCGAATCAACTTGTTTGGTTTATTCATAGGCTTTTGTTTAAAAGTTTCTAATTTTTCAATTACAATTATTTCTCGCAGCCTACCCCATCCAGCAGAATAGTATCTCCTTTCATTTCGTAGGAAGCTTCTACCATCAGAGTAAGCATGTTCAAAATTTCGGGTAGGCGTTGCTGATCGAAAATGGCCTTGACCCGGCAATTGGCCAGTTTGGGGTTGACCAGCCTAATTTTCAGGTCAAACTCTTTTTCGAGCTGGCCAGCCACGTTTCCCAGCGTAGCATCCTGAAAGGTGAGCGACACGGGTTGCCAGGCAGTTGCCTTCCCGGAACCGGCGGGCAACTCCTTTTGGGCAAGCTGCCCATTGGTTGCGTTTATGATAGCTTGCTGTCGAGGCAGTAGCTGAACCGATTGTCTGCGTCCGGTTGGGTCGGGCGCGGACACCGATACCTTCCCGGTTACTACCGACACTTCGTATTGTTGGCTTTGGGCATTGGCTTTAATATTAAAACTAGTACCCAATACCGTTGTCAGTACCTCGCCGCTGCTTACCCGGAACGGGTGCAATGTGTCGCGCGTTACCTCGAAAAATGCTTCTCCTTCCAGTGCTACATCGCGGAAATCTGCCTGAAATTGTTTCGGGTATTGAAGCCTGGCCTGCGGACTGAGCCATACCTCGCTGCCATCGGGCAAGGTGTGTACCATTATCTTTCTGGAAGTATTTTCAAAATAAATAGCATCGGAGTTCGTGCCGTCCAGGGCGGAAACAGATTCACTATCATGGCCTTGTTGCCAATACTGGTAACCACCCCAGACGCCCGCCAGAAGGACAATCGCCGCGGCAATGCGCGTGAAGTAGGTCCACAGTGATCGGGATGGCTCACTACCCAGTGGCGTCGGCTCAGTCTCAACATCGCGCAGGATAGCTTGCAGCCGTGCCCATTGCCTGGGCTGGTCAAATTCTTTTTCGGCCCTATCGCTTCCCTCCGCTTCCAGCGAAGCGTACCAACTTTCTACCAGACTGGCTTCTTCGGGAGTACAATTGCCCGCCAGGTACTTGTTCAGCAGTTCATGAGTGACGTTTTTTTTGCTCATAGCACAGGATCGTACCTAGTTGATAATAATGGCTTCATGACTAAGACGCCGCGGAAGTGGCTTACCCTAGTGCGCTTTGACTTTTTTTTGAAAATATAGTAATATTGGCATAGGAATTCCTTTCCAATTCAATGTGAATGAGAGCTATCAGCATATAGAAGACAAGGCCATATGGTACCTGGTTAAAACAGAAGACGACTCCCTAGCCTTTGGCGAGTTGCATCGGCGCTATGCGGCAAAGCTTTACGCTTTGGCTTATCGAAAGTTGGGAGATCGGGCCGCGGCCGAAGATGTGGTGCAGGATCTTTTTGTTTCATTCTGGCTCAAACGGCAGACTATCCAGGTTGAAAAAACAATGGATGTATACCTGTTTACGGCTCTCAGGAACAGGATTATTTCCCAGTTGCGGAAACAGTTGTACGGCCAGTCAATCCCCCTGGATGAGGTGCCCGACCAGGACCTGGCTTCGCTTTCGGCCAATGAAGTGCAGGAATGGATGCAGGTCAACGAGCTGCGGGCTGTCCTGGATAAGGAACTGAGCTCGATGCCGGAAAAAAGCCGTCGCGTGTTCGAGCTAAGCCGCAGCGGCCTGACCAACCGGGAAACCGCTGAACTGGTGGGTGTCACGGAAAAGACAGTTGAATTTCATATCAGCAAAGTACTGCGGGTTCTACGCGAAAAGCTGAACTATCTGGCTACGATTGCTTTGCTCATACTATGCCAATCCTGAAATGAAAAGTGTTGACAGTTCTTATTTTTTCCAATCATCCGTTCGGAAAGAAGAAGCGGGAAGTCCTTCTACGTTATAGAGCGAGCCAACTACCCAATCTTTGAACGCGTAGCGCGCTGCCACCGGCTTTTGTACCTGCGGACTGGAAACGACAACTCCTTTCCCATTGATTTCGGCCTGGGCGGGGTAAAAGACCCGGTCATCGCCGGCTATCTCAAAGCCCGTCAACTCTTTGCCAAATGCGCTGAGGCCATTTGATGCAAATGAAAAAGTCAGTTGGATTTTGCTCCCGTCAACCTGCATACCTTCGTATACCGGCCCCGAATAAGCCAAGCCTTCCCATCCGTAGGTTTTCGCCAGCGCCCAGTAGGCCAACCGCTTGCTGATCTCTGATTTATTGGGCGGATGAATGTAGTTTTCTTCCCCCACATCCATCGCAACCGCCATGCCTGTCTCAGGGACTTGCTGCATCACCCGCAACTGAGCCTCCCGGAGATACGCCGAGTTATTCTGGTTGCCAGGGTATTTGTAAGGAGCCAACTGCACATAATAAAAGGGCGAATTACCCTGGCCCCAGCGGGCGCGCCAGTCAGTAATCATCACATTCATCAAGCTGTCGTAGCGCGCATAGGAATTCCTATTGGCTTCGCCCTGGTACCACAGAAAACCCCGGATGCCGTAGGGAAGTAATGGGTGTATCATACCGTTATAAAGCGAGGCCGGGTTCCCAGGAAGGACCTTAGTGGTATCGCTGGGTGGTATCACCTTATCATGGGGAAATTCTTTTAGCCCTTCTTCGCTGATCCAGGCTTCAATGGGCGTACCTCCCCAGGAAGAATGGATAATACCCACGGGAACATGCAGACTTTGCTCCAGAATGGTTCCGAATTCAAAACCTATGGCGCTGAAAACCCGGGCGCTTTGCGGAGAAGATACCTCCCACTTTCCAACGCAATCGTCCTGCGGCGTGCGGACGGCGGTTCTGTTTACCGTAAAAAGGTGAAGATTGGGATTATTGGCGAGCAGCAACTCGGCGTTGGAATCTTTGATGGGTTGATTTTTGTAGCCAATCATAGGCATACTCATGTTTGACTGCCCTGAACAGACCCATACTTCGCCGACCAGAATATTTTTCAGAACCAGACTCTCTCCATCGCTCAGAGTTATGGTAAACGGTCCACCGGCAGCCGGGGTAGGTACTTTAAGCCGCCAGGAACCATTGGCAGAAGACTGGGTCGTGTATTTTTTATTATTCCACGAAGGTGTGACTGCTACGGTAGTTTGGGCTTTTGCTTTGCCCCAAATCGAAACTTCGGCCTTCTGTTGTAACACCATATTATCGCCGACCAGAGAAGGTAATGTGATTTTTCCGAAGCCTGAATGAGCCTGAACGACAAAAAACAAAAAGCTGAGAAGTGCTCTGAAGCGGATATTCATAGTTAAATCAGGAAAAAGTTTGCTGTTTAAAGTCAGAATTCTCTCGGTAGTTACTCATTTCGTCGGCTGACAAAAGAGATTCAAACTACCAAAACAAAATCGTAATATTCCATGAGCCAATGGCTTGATTCATCTTTGTTACGAAAAGCAAAGTAGCACACCTAAGTACTAGTTGGCAGGATGTAAAAAACTGAGATTTATCTCTCCCGAATGCGATCCGGTCTCATTTATTTGGGCTTGGCCGCAAAGGATTTTGAGTAAATAGACCATGTTTTTTTGCTTATCCCCTTACTACCTTTTTTCATAATCGTTCAAACCTATTGACCAGCTATTCTTAAACAGTAACTACAACTCATTTTTTATGAAAAATGTAATCAGATTTGCCAGAAACATAATTTATAATACTCATGTATTCAGTATTTTAGTTGCTTTTTGTGTTCTTTTGATAGCAGGAGGCTGCTCATCGAGTAGCTCCTCCGGCGGTAAGTCTGCCGCCATCAAGGACAAGAAGCCGCTGGTAGTTTTCGTGGCCGGCGACCACGAGTATAGCGGCGAATCCACGCTTCCCATCCTGGCGGCGGAGCTTGAAAAAAACTACGGGATGCGAACGAAGGTCATTAAGTCATACCCCAATCAGAATAGTGAGGAGAACATCCCTGGTCTCGAAGCTCTGCGCGAGGCTGATTTGGCAGTGTTCTTTCTGCGCTGGCGTCGGTTGCCCAAGGAGCAGCTTTCTTACATCGACGAGTACCTCAAATCCGGGAAGCCCGTGATGGGTTTCCGCACCAGTTCGCACGCTTTCAACTACCCCAAGGGCCACGAACTGGAGGCCTGGAATGCCTTTGGCGAGCGCGCTTTCGGTACACCTCCCGGCTGGGGTGGCCCAGCCAAGCACACGCACTACGGCCACGAAAGTACCACCGACGTCAGAATCGTGCCGGAAGCAGCCAAGCACCCGATACTTACGGGTGTCGATCCAGAATTCCACGTGTCATCCTGGCTCTATACAGTACTGCCCGATTTTCCCAAAAAAGGTGCCGAATGGTTGCTGATGGGTAAATCCGTTAATCCTAATAAGACTCCTGCCATTGACCAGCCTGTCGCATGGACATGGACTAATCCCGCCGGGGCGCGGGTGTTCTTCACTACCATCGGCCACCCTGAAGATTTTCAGGTTGAGTCTTTCCAGCGGCTGGTGGTCAACGCTATTCATTGGGAACTGGGCAAGCCAGTACCGAAGACCTGGAAGGGCAAAATGGATATCAATGTACCTTACCGAGGTATTGTGAATTAAAAAGCTGCAGGCTTTAAGATTTTCTATGTCGCGTGCGAAGTCGTTGGATAATAAAGCTTAGCCATAGTATAAAACAATATTGCTGATAGATTATCAGGCGCTATCTCCGATCCAGCCATGTCCGTATAAGAAATGTCATTATCATTTGACATAAAAAAACTAAATTTGGATTTTTCTAATATAAAGAACTAACATTTTGTTTTATTCCTAGAAATATTTCCTATTTACTGCTACCTTTTTTAATTTAGTCATTCTGCTAAAATTTCCAGCGGAATGATTTTTTTAATCTTTTCCTATAACACTTCCAAAAGAATAGATCTTAGCCTGACTTGCTGCGACCCATGCGGACGCGGCCTTAACGGCTATTGGCAACCCATTAAGAAAAACTGAATTCCTCACTTATGAAACTTTTACTTAGCTATTTCACGGCCTTGGTTTTGCTGGCGGGCTGTACCGCTGAAAGCAAGGAAGACTCCGGCAAGCGGTCGGTCCGGAGCACCGTGCAGGAGCTACCCGTCCTCCGTCTTAAAGAACAAACTACCGACCTGCAACGCGAGTATGTGGGGCAAATCAATGCCAACCGTAATGTGGAGATTTACGCCCGAGTCAAAGGTTACTTAGAACAGATTTATGTGGATGAAGGCGAGGGCGTGAAAAAAGGACAGACGCTGTTCCGCATCAATGACGAGGAATACAAAGTGGAAAGTGCCAAAGCAAAGGCAATGTTACAAAGTGCCATTGCCGAAGCAAAGGCGGCCGAGCTAGAAGTGAGTCGCCTGAAACTGTTAGTAGACAAGAAGATTATTTCCAAAATAGAATGGGAGGTGGCGGAAGCCAATCTGCTCGCCGCTCGTGCCAAAATCGAGCAGGCTAACGCTGCGCAGACCAACGCCGAAATCCATTTGGCCCGTACTCGCATCCGGGCTCCCTTTGGCGGAGCCATCAACCGAATTCCCTACAAAGCGGGAAGTTTGATCGATGAAGGTACCCAGCTCACTACGCTGTCGGATACCCGCAACGTGTATGTGTATTTCAAAGTATCCGAAAACGAGTACCTGGAATTCATCAAAGCCCAGCGTGACAACATTGGCGGCAACGGGGGGGTAGTTCGTCTCGAACTGGCCGACGGCTCGCTTTTTCCCGAGAAAGGACAAATTCAGACGATGGAGGGCGAGTTTGACGAAAGTACCGGTTCCATTGCCTTCCGGGCGCAGTTTCCTAATCCCGACGGTCTGCTGAAGCATGGATCTTCGGGCAACATCCTACTTACAAATACCGTAAGCGACGCGATTCTGGTACCCCAGAAAGCGGTGTTCGAGATTCAGGACAAAAGCTATGTTTATGTCGTGGACAGTACCAATCAGGTGAATATGAAAAGCTTTGTCCCAAAGTCGCGCTTTGATGATTATTATGTTGTGCGCTCGGGTCTGAAAGAGGGTGATCGCATCGTGTATGAAGGAATACAATCTTTGAAAGACGGCGTCAAGATCAAGCCCAAACCTGCTACACTGGAGAAGTAACTTTTGAGCGCCGGATTAGGACTATTGGATAAGTACTTCCACGAAGCAATCCGACTTCCAAAGTTTAACATCCGGAATCCACAGTCTAAATTATTTTTATGTTCGACATCTTCATCAAGCGGCCGGTATTGTCGCTGGTTATTTCACTGGTCATTACTCTCCTGGGCGGACTGGCTCTTATTGGTCTTCCCATCACTCAATTTCCCGAAATTGTCCCCCCTTCCGTAACGGTCACGACAAACTACGTAGGAGCCAACGCCGAGGTGTGTACCAAAGCTGTAGCCACGCCGCTCGAGCGGGCTATCAATGGCGTGCCGGGCATGACCTACATGACTTCTGTGTCTACCAACAGCGGCATGACGCTCATTACGGTATTTTTTCAGGTCGGTACCGATCCCGACCTGGCGGCAGTGAACGTCCAGAACCGCGTACAGGCGGTCATCGACGAACTACCCGAAGAGGTAATTAAGGCAGGGGTTATCACGGAAAAGGAGGTGAACTCAATGCTGCTTTATCTCGATGTGTACAGCACCGACTCTACGGTGGGTGAAAAGTTTGTTTATAACTTCGCTGACATCAATGTGCTGGCCGAGCTTAAGCGTATCGATGGGGTAGGTTTCGCTGAAATTATGGGTCACCGCGACTACTCCATGCGGGTGTGGCTCAAGCCCGAGCGGATGGTCAGCTACAAAGTTTCCACCGATGAAGTAATTGAAGCCATCCGCGCCCAGAACGTGGAAGCCGCGCCGGGAAAATCGGGTGTGGGTTCGGGTAAGATTGCTCCTCCTTTGCAGTACGTGCTGCGCTATACGGGTAAGATGTTCGAGCCGGAGCAATACGAAAATATCGTGATCAGGGCCGAAAGCGATGGCTCGATGCTGAAACTACGCGACGTAGCCGACATTGAGTTCGGTTCGCTCGACTACGATATGGCCTCCAAGTCCGATGGTCGTCCCTCGGCTTCCATCATGCTCAAGCAGCGGCCCGGTTCCAATGCCCGTGAGGTAATCGCCAATGTGAAAAAGCGCGTGGCCGAGTTACAGGAAGAAACCTTCCCGCCGGGCATGACCTATACCGTATCTTACGATGTATCCCGCTTTCTGGACGCGTCCATTCACGAGGTAGTGAGAACACTGTTTGAGGCATTTATTCTGGTTTTCCTCATCGTTTATCTGTTTTTGCAGGATTTTCGCTCTACGCTCATTCCGGCGCTGGCCGTTCCGGTGGCGCTGATCGGGACGTTTGCGTTCATGCAGTTGTTGGGCTTTTCTATCAACTTGCTGACGCTTTTCGCCTTGGTACTGGCTATCGGTATCGTGGTAGATAACGCCATTGTAGTAGTGGAAGCTGTTCACGCCAAGATGGCCGAAAAGCATATGGGTCCGCGCGAAGCGACTTTTGCGGCCATGAAAGAAATCAGCGGGGCTATCGTAGCTATCACGCTGGTGATGTCGGCGGTGTTCGTTCCGGTAGCTTTCATGTCGGGTCCTGTGGGTGTGTTCTACCGTCAGTTCTCGCTGACGTTGGCCATCTCCATCGTTATTTCGGGTATCAACGCGCTCACGCTGACGCCTGCCCTTTGCGCCATTTTGCTGAAAGACACCCACGGCGAGAAAAAGAAGAAAAATGCGCTGGACAAGTTTTTCGCGGGTTTCAACCGCGGCTACGATGCCGTCTCCAATCGTTATAAGGGCTTAATCGGGGCCATTGCCGGCCGCCGGGTAGTCACCATTGTGCTTCTGCTGGCTTTCATCGCGGGTACCGTAGGGATCAGTACCATTCTGCCCTCCGGTTTCATACCTACCGAGGATCAGGGGGTACTTTATGTCAACGTGACCACGCCCGCCGGGGCCACCATCGAGCGGACCGAGGCGGTGCTGGACGCTGTACAGGAAGCCGCCGCCAATATCGAAGAGGTCGAGTCAGTTTCGACGCTATCGGGTTACAGCCTGCTGACGGAGTCCGACGGGGCATCGTACGGCATGGGGATGATCAACCTCAAACCCTGGGACGACCGCAACCTGTCGGTAGATGGCCTCATTGAACGTATGCAGGAAGAAACAAAGAGCATTTACGACGCCAACATCGAGTTTTTTCCGCCGCCCGCTGTGCCTGGATTTGGTAATTCCAGCGGTTTTGAACTGCGGCTGCTTGACAAAACGGGGAGTGGTAACTTCCAGCAAACCGCTGAGGTAGCCAATGAGTTTATCGCTAACCTGCGCGAGGCTCCGGCGATCAACGGTGCTTTTACCAACTTTGACGCCAACTTCCCACAGTACCTCATCCATGTGGATCAGGACGTAGCCGCTAAGAAAGGCGTGACCGTCGAGGATGCCATGAGTACGCTGCAAACGCTTATTGGTAGTTACTACACCTCTAATTTTATTCGTTTTGGGCAGATGTACAAGGTCATGGTGCAGGCCCACCCACGCTACCGCACCGATCCCGAGGATATTCTGAACATGTTCGTCAAGAACGATCAGGGCGAAATGGTATCTTACTCTACATTCATCCGTCTTGAGCGCGTGTATGGCCCCGAGCAGTTGACCCGCTATAACATGTTCACATCCGCCATGATCAGCGGCGAACCCTCGCCCGGTTTCAGTAGTGGCGACGCTATCCGGGCAGTGGAGGAAATCGCCGCCAAAACACTACCCAAGGGTTTTTCCTACGAATGGTCGGGTATGACGCGCGAGGAGATTGCTTCGGGCGACCAGGCCATTTACATTTTTATCGTGTGTCTGGTATTTGTGTATTTGTTGCTGGCAGCGCAGTACGAGAGCTTCCTGTTACCATTACCGGTACTTCTTTCGCTGCCTACGGGCATTTTTGGCGCATTCCTGTCTCTGAAGTTGCTGGGATTGGAGAATAACATCTACGCTCAGGTTTCACTGGTGATGCTCATTGGTCTTTTAGGAAAAAATGCCATTCTGATCGTCGAGTACGCCATCCTGCGTCAGAAAGAAGGCCTTTCGGTGCTGGCAGCGGTGCAGGAAGGGGCTACCGAACGGTTGCGTCCTATTTTGATGACCTCCTTCGCTTTCATCGCGGGTCTGATCCCGCTCACGATCGCTACCGGAGCCGGAGCTCTGGGCAACCGCTCCATCGGTACCGCAGCAGCGGGCGGCATGTTCATCGGGACCCTTTTCGGGGTGATTCTTATTCCGGGGTTGTACTTCCTGTTTGCCAGTATGGGTGAAAAGAAAAAGGATAATCCCGTTGCTGAAAAGGCCGAACCGGCCGTGGAGGAAAGTTTTAGTTAGTGAAAAATTGAAAGTAAATAATGCGCTCCCTATTCAAGTTTTTATACAAAAAGGTACTTTTCTTTATTGCGCTCCTGACCCTCTACGGCTGCAAACTCATGACGCCGCTCCCGGAGAAAACGCCCTTGCAAACGCCCCGAACTTTCCTCGAAAGAATGGATAGCGCCAGCATAGGCAACATGCAAATCAGTACTTTCTTCACCGATACCAATCTGGTGGCTTTGATCGACACCGCCCTACAGCGCAACCAGGACATTGCCATGGCTTTCCAACGCATCGAACTGGCACGGGCCGACCTGTGGGATCGCGAGGCCGCCCTGTTGCCGAGCGTCAGTGCCGAGGCATCGGGTGGCATACGGCGCTACGGTGAATACACTCAGGAAGGTGTGGGTAACTACGATACCAATTTCTCCGATAATATCAACCCCGATCAGCGCATGACCAACCCGTTGCCGGAGTATTTTCTGGGGGCAAGAAGTAGTTGGGAAGTCGATATCTGGGGGAAACTACGTACCCGCCGTAAGGCTGCGCTGCTGCGCTTTATGGCGTCGGAAAAAGCGCGTCAATTTGTGGTAACCAATATCGTAGCTGAGATAGCCCGGTTGTACTATGAGCTTTTGACATTGGATAATGAGTTGGAAATTATCGAACGCAACCGACTGTTACAAAAAGAAGCAGTTGAGACCATTGTCATACAAAAAGAAGCGGGACGGGCCAATGAACTAGCGGTGCGGCAGTTTACGGCCCAACTTTTCAATACCCAGACGCGCGCCATCCGGATCGAGCAGCAGATCATGGAAGCCGAAAACCGAATCAATCTGCTGCTTGGGCGCTTTACGCAGCCAATCTCACGCGGCGCACCCATTCTGGAGCAGCAGTGGCCCGAAAAAATTGGCGTAGGAGTACCCGCCCAAATGTTGCGCCGCCGCCCCGATGTGCAACAGGCCGAACTGGAACTCCGCGCCTACGAAGCCGATCTGCAATCTGCCAGGCTGGCGTTTTTGCCCTCCCTTACCATTACCCCTTATTTGGGCTTCAACGCATTTCGGAGCTCGGTTTTATTCAATCCCGCTTCCCTGGCTTTCGGGCTGGTTGGGGGCCTTACGGCGCCCATCATTAATCGCAAGCCCCTCAAAGCTGGCCAAAGGAGAGCGCAGGCCCAAGCCACCGAAGCGTTGTATAACTACAATAAAATTGTGTTGACCGCCTATCAGGAAACGGCACTGAACCTGCGAACGCTGGATAATATGCAGAAAATGGCACTGCTCAAGGAAATTGAAACGACCGCATTGCAGCAAGGGGTATCTATCTCAAACGATCTGTTTCTGGCAGGCTACGCAACCTATCTGGAAGTCATTACAGCCCAAAAGTCGGTACTTGAAGCTGAACTCGAAAGAACTACGATTCAGCAGCGCAGGTTTCAGGCGTTGGTAAGTTTGTATCGCTCGCTGGGTGGCGGCTGGGAGTAAATTTTTGGCGGCTATTATTTTGATCCTATCGCCATTTTTCATAGCATCTCTCTTTCTTTTTTGTGCTTCTGAGCATTCAGATAGGCGATCCAAAACGAAATAGTCAAAGCAATATTGATATAAATTGAGGCGGTGAAAGCTTTCCCAACCGAGAGGCTGCGTATTAGCAGATACAAAGTTGCCAATGTAAATAGGATGGGAAACAAGATCATCCATCGTTGCTCAAAAATACCCGGTTTACGAATCAAAGCTGAATTGTTTTCAGCTATGTAGCGTGATAGGCTGTCTTCCAAATCTTTACATAAATTTTCGAACGGTACTTCATTGCAGAAGTTGCTGTTTGCCACTATTTTGAGCTTACTTCTATCAGAGAATCTCAAAACCAGAGTCACGCCATTGTAATACTCAACCTTGTAAGACATAAGGTCGGCGAACTGCACTACTTTCGGCATTCCATCGAGTTCTAGAAAAATGTGATTTTCGGAAAGTTGAGCTGTGCCTTTTTTCTTCATAACCAATTTGGTGTACTCGAAATCGTAGTTTTTCATTTCTTTCTGAAAGGATACTTTCGGTTGATGTACGCTCGATAACACCCCACTTTACTTAAGCTCTGAACGCAGAGCACAAATAAATTTCGTATAAGGTAGACAGTGTAGGACGGTTGGAAAGATAGCAATTATAAATTTGCACTTAACAAATTATTTATTAAATGAATCAAATTCAGCCTCTAAGGAAGACCTGTTGAGATAAACTACCAAATACCCTAGTAGAGAAGCAGACTATGTTACTTTTTGTGAAAACCTAACCAACTATTCCTAAACCAATAACTACCCGAAACCGTAGCCTATGACAAAACTCTGATTCATAAAAAAGCCGATCGTGTGTCACCACGATCGGCCTAATCAACACCTTCATTTTGCATTATTCTGGGGAGAAGCATGCAAGGTGCAGCGTTTCATTTTTCGCAAAACAAAACTCTTAAAACTATGAACGAATCGCGACAATTACAATTGCGCGGATCGGAGCGCCCGTTGTCAAGGCGGGGTTTGCTGCCATCCCTATTACTCTCTTTTTTGCTGATAACCCTCTCTTCTTCACAAATTACAGCCAAATCTCCTGCTTCGGTAGTTGCGATTACGGGCAAAGTCACCGACGAAGGCGGACTACCGCTACCGGGCGTGAGCGTAGTCCTGAAAGGTACCAACACCGGAACTACCACCGATGCAGCCGGAACTTACTCGCTCAACACTCCCGGCGAAAATGGTACTTTAGTCTTTTCCTACGTTGGATTCTTGAGTATCGAGGAAGCGATCAATGGTCGCACCACAATCAACGTTTCCATGTCCACCGATACCAAGTCGCTTTCCGAAGTGGTGGTAGTAGGGTATGGCAGTCAGGTGAAAAAAGAAATTACCGGAGCCGTCCAGACCGTCAGCGCGGCAGAAATAAAAGACGTTCCGGTATCCCAGATTTCCCAAAAACTGCAGGGTCGCCTTGCGGGCGTACAAATCAACCAAACTACCGGCAAGCCCGGTCAGGGGATGAATATCCGCATCCGGGGCCAGTTATCGGTCTCCGGTGGTAGCGACCCACTATACGTCATTGACGGCTTCCCGATTTCGGGCGATATCAGCAACATCAATCCCGATGAAGTAGAAGACATCACTATCCTGAAAGATGCGGCTTCTACCTCACTTTACGGTTCCCGGGCCGCTAACGGCGTAGTACTCATCACGACTAAAAGGGGAAAGACGGGCCAGACCAACGTGAGCCTTAATGCTTTTGTGGGCACCCAGGACGTACCGATGCGGGGCCGGATTAAAATGCTCGATGCCGTGGGTTTTGCGCAATTCAAGAAAGAATACTACGAAGATGCCGGTCAGGCCGTACCCGTGGAGTTTCAGAATCCCTCGCAGTACGAGGGCAAAAATAATGACTGGTATGATGCTCTGCTGCGGCGAGCACCCATCCAGAGCTATAACCTGACGATCACCTCCAATAAGGAAAAGGTCAATACGGCCATCGTGGCGGGCGTCTTCAACCAGCAGGGTGTGGTGCTTAACAATGCTTATAAGCGCTACTCGCTGCGAATGAACCTCGATTATCAGCTTTCAGACAAAGTAAAGATCGGCTTCAACGTGGCCCCCAGTTATATATTCGATAATACTCCCCGCACCGATGGCGACCGGGGGACGGGCATCTTGTTTAATGCTCTGCATACCTGGCCGATTATGCCGATCTACGACGACAACGGTGAACTGACGCTCTTCAATAAATTCCCGGGCAGCACGGGCAACATTTTCTCCTATCCCAACTGGGTGCGAGCCGCGCAGGAACTGGTCAACGAGACAAAAGACGTCACCATCCTTACGAATGGTTACGTCGAGTATCGTCCCATCAAGGGGCTGATGATTAAATCGACCATCAACGCCGAACTGCTGAACTCCAAGTTCTTTTTCTTCAACCCCTCCACCGCCACGAGTGCCATCAATGTACCCGTTCCTACCACGGCGGTGTCCATTCGGGAAAACATCGATGAGTTTTCCTGGCTGAACGAAAACCTGATCGCCTACGGCAGAAACTTCGGCGAACATAACTTCGAGATTCTGGGCGGATTCACTAACCAGCGCTTCCGCCAGGACCGTTCCCGCATTCAGTCCGACACCTACGCCGACGACCGCCTGCCGACTGTTCAGGGAGGTATTAACATTAATCGGGGCGGCACGAATAGCGGCGTGAACGAATGGGCGTTGACCTCATTTCTCTCGCGGCTGACCTATAATTTCAAGGGGAAATACCTGCTCACCGCTTCCCTTCGCACCGACGGTTCGTCCCGATTCGGAGCTGATAACCGTTGGGGTACTTTTCCCTCCGTTTCAGCGGGCTGGGTGATTTCTGACGAGGGATTTATGCAGAACCTTAATAAAGTTTCTTTCCTGAAACTTCGTGCAAGCTACGGGATCACGGGAAACAATAACATCGGTAACTATACCCAGTACGCCCGGATCAACAACACGGTCAATGCTGTCTTTGGCAATAACATCGCGCCGGGGGCCATCGTCGCCTCGCTGTCCAACACCAACCTGGGCTGGGAAACTACAAAGCAGTTTGACTTTGGCTTCGATTTTGGCTTTTTCAACGATCGCATACAGCTCACTTACGACTACTACACCAAGCGGACCACCAACCTGCTCTACAACGTGCAGGTGCCGCAGGAATCCGGCTTTGGGAATTTTGCCGATAATATCGGCGAGATCAAGTTTTGGGGCCACGAATTTGCGGTGACCAGCCGTAATACCACTGGCAAGCTGCAATGGACGACCAATGCCAATATTTCCTTCAATCGCAATAAAGTGCTTGCTCTGGCAGACGGTATCGACAGGGTTTACGGTACTTTCCACATCACGCAGGTGGGCAAGCCCTTCGGGCAATTCTACGGTCACCTGGCCGATGGAGTGTATCTCAATAAAGCCGATCTCGACGCCTCACCGCAAGTACCGGGCCGCTCCACAGTAGGAAGTATCAAACTAGTTGATATTAACGGGGATGGCGTCATTACGCGCGGCGGCGATTTCGACGACCGCACTATTATCGGCAACCCCTTCCCGGACTTTATCTACGGCATCACTAACAACCTACGCTACGGAAATTTCGATCTGAGCATCGTCGGGTCGGGTTCCTACGGTAACCAGTTGCTGGTGCGGCATCTGTACAGCACGGCCAACCTGGATGGCGTGTTTAACCTGGTAGAAGAGGTCAAGTACCGTTTCCGTTCTGAGGCCAACCCTGGGAAAGGCTTTTACGGCACCACCGTGGGTGGCGGCAACGTGACGGGTATCGAGCGCGACTGGCTAAACAGCCGCTTCATCGCTGACGCCTCGTTCTTCACCATCAAGAATGTGACACTGGGTTATACTTTCGGCGTACAGAATAAGTACTTCAAGTCGGCTCGTCTCTACGTTTCCGGCCAGCAACTGTACATCTTTACCAAGTACTGGGGTGGCCCTAATCCTGAGACCAGCGCCCAGGCTAACGGCCAGGGAGACGGTGGCAACCTCAGTCCCGGTGTGGATCTCTCGAACTACCCCGTCCCCCGCACATTCACGGTGGGCGTCAATTTGAATTTTTGATAGAGTTAATGGTAGAGGTGTAAAATTCTCTTGTCCATTATTTTAAATCCTAAACTTTTAACTCTCAAACTCTAAACTCATGAAAAAATCACTCATATTACTCTGCACTGTGGCGTTTCTTTTTTCAGCCTGCGACAGTGAGTTCCTGGAGATATTTCCAGAAACCGAACTAAGCTCGCCCGTTTTTTTCAAAACGGAAGCCGACTTTCAGCAGGCCGTCAATGCCGCTTACGTGCCGTTGCGCAGCATCGTCAACGATCGTGCCTGGCTGCTGGGCGAGATGCACTCCGATAACACCTACTACGCTCGAAATCCCCTGTTTGGAGCTACTGAGCAGCAGGAGGATATCGCCGACTTCGCCATTCCGACGGCGGACGGCTTGACCACCAATACGCATGTACTGAATCAGTATCGCCTCGATTACCAGATTATCGCCCGTACCAATCAGATACTGGTGCTGATCGACGACGTCAACTTCGATCCAGCTTCTAAAGCTAACCTGAAAGGTCAGGCCCAATTTCTGCGGGCTTATGCCTACTTCGAGTTGGTGCGCTATTTTGGTAAAGCTCCCCTACACCTGACGCCAGTGGCCAACCGGGCTGAAGCCGCCGCCGAGCTGGCCACCGCCGAGCAGCTTTACGCACAAATCGAAAAGGACGCCCTGGCGGCCACGACCGCGTTGCTACCCAAATCGACGCAGGAAGCAGGACGCGCCACCTCAGGGGCAGCCAAGACGCTGCTGGCCAATGTGTATATCCAGCAGAAGAAATGGGCCCAGGCCGAACCTTTGCTACGTGATGTGATTACAAGCGGAGAGTACTCGCTGATTCCGAACTACGCTGATGCTTTCTCTACTTCCACGGGAAATAAGAACAATAAGGAATCGGTTTTCGAGGTGCAATTCCTTGAAGGATCAGCCGGCTTGAATGGTGGTTTCCTTTACAATTTCATGCCCCGGCCTATGTCGCCAGAGGAACTGAAACCTATCACTGGAACCTCTAATCCGCAACCACTCACGGGCGAGGGAAACAATATACCCACGCCCGACATAATTGCCGCTTACGAGCCGGGCGACACGCGCAAAGACGCGTCAATCGGTTACGTGACGTTGAGCGGAAGCTTGCGCAAGGACAAAGTGTACCCTTACATCCAGAAATACGCCAAGGCCCACGCGCTGCATGGAAACCACGGCATCAACTGGCCCATTTATCGCTACTCGGAAGTGTTGCTGTTCATGGCCGAGGCGCTCAATGAACAAGGCAAGACTAGCGAAGCCGCCACCTACCTCAATCAGGTGCGTAAGCGGGCGGGCCTGGCCGACACTAAAGCAGCCTCGCAAACCGCGATGCGCGATGCCATTTTTCAGGAAAGGAGGGTAGAACTGGCCTTCGAGAACAAGCGCTGGTTCGACTTGCTGCGCTCGGGCAAGGCGGTAGAAACAATTACGGCTTATGGCAACCGTATCAAAACCAATCCCGCCGCCTACTACTATCCGGTATCGGAAGGCTCGCTGCCACGCGGGAATGCTTTCACACAAATCGACTTGCTGTACCCACTGCCCGCCGACGAATCGTCATTGACCCCTTATTTTTGATTTTTACGCAAAAAGAGTGGACTTTCCTGTTCAGGAAGTCCGCTCTTTTTATTTTGTTTTTGCTTATTGATCAACAAAACGCAAGTAATTTTTACGATTGACCCGCTTTTTTCTATCCAGAACAAAAAGTAAAGCCGATATAGGGTTAAAACATCGGTCAATACGTCTCCGTTAGGTAGCTATCCCAGGAATTCTTTATAAAAATCAAAACCATGTCCAGCAAACGCTTCTCATTTCTTGTTCCCAAACTCCTCTTAGGCTTGGGGGTGATTTTAGGGTTAGGCGCTTTTTATGTTAAAGTCGCTCCTTTTGCTCCCACGCACGTCCGTCCGGATGACGACAAAGCCAGCAAGCTGAAACTGCAGCCCGGCTTTGCGGCTGAACATTTGTACAGCCCTTCAGAAAATGGGCAGGGCTCGTGGGTGTCGATGTGCTTCGACGACAAGGGCCGCCTGATCACCTCCGACCAGTATGGTGGCTTGTACCGCCTGACGATTCCTGCCCTCGGTTCGGGTTCTACTAAACCTACCAAGATCGAGCACCTGAAAGTCGGTACTCCCGGCGATACACTCGGCATGGGCACGGCGCACGGACTGCTCTATGCTTTCAATAGTCTGTATGTAATGGTGAACAACCGCGTGACGAAGGATTTGCCCGTGCACAGTGGTTTCTACCGCTTGCAGGATACCAACGGCGACGACCAGTATGATAAGGTAACTCTGTTGAAAGAGCTGGAAGGCAACGGGGAGCACGGTCCGCACAGCATCAAACTCTCGCCCGATGGCAAATCGCTCTTCGTGATCTCCGGCAATCACACCGATGCGCCCCAGATGGACGATTACCTGTTGCCCAAAACCTGGAAGCAGGACAATCTTTTCCCGCTGATCAAGGATCCGCGTGGCCACGCCAACGACCGCATGGCTCCCGGTGGCTGGGTAGCTAACGTACAACCTGACGGCAGCGACTGGGTAATGTACAGCGCGGGTTATCGAAATGCTTTCGACATGGCATTCAACGATACCGGCGATTTGTTCGTCTATGACGCCGACATGGAATGGGACATCGGTACGCCCTGGTATCGTCCTACGCGCATCTGCCATGCTACCAGTGGTAGTGAATTCGGCTGGCGCACGGGCAACAGCAAGTGGTCGCCCGCCCTGCCTGACAATCTGCCTCCCGTCATTAATATCGGGCAAGGCTCACCCACGAGCATGTTGTTTGCCAGTAATGCCAAATTCCCGGCCAAGTACAAAAACACGCTGCTGGCCTTCGACTGGAGCTTCGGTATCGTTCATTCGATTCACCTGAAACCCAGCGGCTCTACCTTTACCGCCGACCATGAGGAATTTCTCTCGGGCGTACCATTGCCGCTGACTGACGGTGTCATCGGCCCCGATGGAGCTTTGTACTTTATGACGGGCGGACGCCGCTTAGAATCGGACTTGTACCGGGTACATTATAAGGGAAATGATGCACTGGTTTCCTCTGTAACAGTACCCCCCATCAACAAAGAAAACGAATTGAGACGGAGTCTGGAAAAGTACCATACGGGCCCAAACAGCGCTGCCATCGCCGCTGCCTGGCCGGAACTTAACAATCCCGACCGTTTCATCCGCTACGCGGCCCGCATCGCCGTAGAGCACCAGCCGCTGAACCAGTGGAAGGACAAGGCCACGAGCGAAAAAGATCCCATTACGGCGATTCAGGCCGCAATCGCGCTGGCGCGAACCGATAGTGTCGATAGCGACATCAAGGCCAAGCTGAATGCCAACCTTTTGAAGATCAATCTCAAAAGTCTGACCGAACCCCAGCAGATCGATTTGATCAGGGCCTACGAGCTGGTTACGCTGCGCCTAGGCGAACCCGATGCTGCCCAGAAAAAGCAAATCATTGCGGCCCTAAACCCCAGCTACCCATCTAACTCTGGTGAACTGAACCGTTCGCTCGCCCGGATGCTGGTGACGCTCGAGGCTCCCGGCGTGATCGAAAAAACGCTGGCTTTGATGGATAAAAAAGAGGATACAAGCATTATGCCCGGTGGCATGACCGCTACGTCCTCGGCCGACCTCATCATGCGGAATCCACAGTACGGACTGGACATCGCCAAAACTTTGGAGAAAATGCCGCCGCCCCAGCAAACGTACCTGGCGGTGATGCTCTCATCGGCCAAAGATAATTGGACACCCGCCCTGCAAGAGCGGTACATGAAGTGGTTCCGCAAGGCGTTCG
The DNA here is from genome assembly GCA_964500445.1 of uncultured Persicitalea sp. Taxonomy (GTDB): domain Bacteria; phylum Bacteroidota; class Bacteroidia; order Cytophagales; family Spirosomataceae; genus Persicitalea. The sequence continues at coordinate 120,152 of CAZCOG010000003.1, forward strand.
AGTACCAGGCAGGACGCAGCTACATCGGCTTCATGGACAAAGCTCGGAATCTGGCCCTGACCCACGTCCCAGCCGACAAAAAAGCGGCCTACGATAAAATGTCCGGGGGCGAACTACTGACCAAGAACGGCAACGATCTGGCTCAGAGTGTCTACCCCAAAGGTCCGGGTAAGCGGTGGGACGTGGAAACTGCCCTGGCCGTCGTGGACGATGCCCATCTTACGGGCCGGAACTTCCAGCAAGGTAAAGATATGTACAACGCCATTACCTGCGGCCGCTGCCACGCCGTGGCCGGACAAGGCGGCAATATCGGGCCCGATTTAACCCAGCTTGGTACACGTTTCTCGAATAAGGACATTCTGGAATCGATCATTGAACCCAATAAGGTAATCTCCGACCAGTACGCTGCCACCCGTTTCGAGCTTAAAAACGGCGAGTCGATCGTGGGACGCATCACCAACGAAGATAAAACGAGCTACACCGTATCGCAAAATCCATTCGCTCCTGACATGGTCGTGAAGGTTGCCAAAAAGGACGTAGCTTCCAGCCAGTACTCGCCGTCTTCCATCATGCTGCCAGGGCTCATCAACAGCTTAAATGAGGATGAACTCCGGGACTTGATCGCCTACCTGAAATCGGGAGGCAACGAGAAGGATAAGATGTTCTCCTCTTCGGCCTCGGGGACGAAGAGCGGAAAATAATCAGGGTAAATAAGGCAGGATGACCATAGGGGCGTTCTGCCTTGTTTCCGAAAAAATGATTCAGGTAAAATTTAATTTAAGATCTGATTTTGGAAAAACATAAAAAGGTAAACCTGCCGGCAATCGTACTGGCCCTGCTGGTCACGGGCGTAGGCTTCACATCCTGCGTTGGCCAGAAAAAGGGTGATAAAAGTGAGAAGGGTTTTGTAAAAATCTTTGACGGCAAAACCCTGAACGGTTGGAAGGGCGACCCGAAATACTGGCGTGTAGAAGATGGCGCCCTGACGGGCGAAATCACGCCTGAAACGCTGCTGAAAACCAATTCGTTTATCATTTGGCAGGGCGGCGAACCAGGCGACTTCGAGTTGAAAGGTGAATTCAAGATTACCGAAGCGGGCAACTCCGGCATCAACTACCGCAGCGACCAACTTACTGACGTTCCTTACGCCTTACGCGGTTACCAGGCCGATATCGACGGCAAGAGAACCTATACCGGCCAAAACTACGAAGAACGCAAACGCACGACACTTGCCTATCGCGGCGAAAAGTCGGTCATCAATGCCTATGATGGCGACGCTTCCCCGGAAGCGGTGCGCAGCAAGGTTGCCAGGAATAACTGGACGAACCGCACCGTAACCGGCTCGCTCGGCTCGTCCGATTCTTTAAAAACTCTGATCAAACCTGAGGACTGGAACACCTTTCACATCATCGCCAAAGGAAATCACCTGCAGCATTACATCAACGGCGTCCTGATGAGTGACGTGACCGACAACGACGCCACCAGCGGCATGCGGAAAGGCTTACTGGGCGTACAGGTCCACGTAGGTCCGCCCATGAAAGTACAGTACCGGGATTTGAGAATTAAGGAAATGTAAGCCTGGTTATTGGCTGTCAGCTATCGGTAGTCGGATTACTTATGCCTTCGGGCAACGGCGATGGTGAATTTTCAAACGCCCCTTTCTACGACTCATTAAGTATTAAAAAGATAATAAGGCCGGACGCCGAGAGCCGACTGCCAAAAGCCCAAATGACAAAGATAGGTTTCAACGTACTTGCCTGGTCGGCGGTAGTTTCGGAGGATTTGAATCCGATTGCTGACCGGCTGAAAAAAATTGGCTACGACGGCGTAGAATGCTTCGTAGGGGCAGCCGAAGATCCGGCGGCTTACCGTAGTTTTGGCAAGCATGCTGGCGATCTGGGTTTAGGGATGACCGCCGTGACCGTCGTCAGCCCCGAGACCAATCCGGTCAGCGAGTCGGCAGCAGTGCGGGCCAAAGCGCTGGAGCGTATCAAATGGTGTATCGACCGGTCACACGACCTCGGGGCGACGATCCTGTGCGGACCATTTCACTCTGCCCATGCGCACTTTTCCCGGCAACCCGCTCAGGACGACGAATACAGCCGGGCTGCCGAACTACTGCACAATGCGGGCATCTACGCAGCGCAGGCCAACATCATATTGGCCCCGGAAGCACTCAATCGCTTTGAATGCTATCTCTGCAACACCGCATCACAGCTATACCGCCTGGTGAATATGGCAGGGCATCCCAATGTGCGGGCGATGTTCGACACGCACCATGCCAATGTGGAAGAGAAAAGCTATTCAAATGCCTTGGATACCCTTAAATCTGTTCTGGCGCACGTTCACATCAGCGAAAATGATCGGGGTACACCCGGCGGCAGCCACCTGCCCTGGGATGAGATTTTTGCCAAATTGGCTGATATTGGATACGATGGTTGGCTGACCATCGAGGCATTTTCCCGCAACGATCCCGACTTTGCTAATTCCATCGGGGTGTGGCGAGAGTATAATGATCCCTGGGACATTGCGGAAGATGGGTTTAAGTTTATTGAAAAGATGGTTGCGAAACACTTTCTCGTAGTGGACAATTGATAATGAATAATGCTGTAAGATTGATTCTCTCCTCTTGTTTTCTATTGCTAACCTTTGTGTCCAGCGTGTTCGCGCAGTCGGGTAGCGACTTGGAAAAATATCGGGTAGTTTACAAAGGAGATAAAGGGCAGGGAGTGGGAAAAAACATCGTTTTGATCACCACTGATCACGAGTACCGTAGCGAGGAGAGTCTGCCGGAATTGGCTAAGATTCTGGCCAAGCGTTACGGATTCAATTGCACGGTGATTTTTGCCCTTGATGAAGAAGACAATATTTTGCCGGGTGGCTCAAATCTGCGTGGATTGGAAATTCTGGACGAGGCCGATCTAATGGTACTTTTCACCCGCTTCTCAGATTTTCCTGAGGAGGAGATGCAGCATTTTGATAATTACCTGATGCGCGGTGGTCCCATCGTGGCCTTGCGCACCTCGACCCACGCTTTCAATATAAAAAACCACCCGAATTGGCAGCATTACGACTACCGCTATGACGGACCGAAAAAAGCGTGGAAAAATGGTTTCGGCGAATACGTCCTGGGCGAAACCTGGGTGAGTCATTACGGTACCAATCACAAGCAATCGTCACGCTTGATTATTGAAGAAAGTCAAAAAAATAACCCCGTTCTGAGGGGGGTGAAGGATATGTGGGTACAGTCGGGCGCTTACACCGCCGATCCAACAGCGGGCAGCGTGGTATTGGTAAAAGACCAGCCTCTGAACGGCATGACACCTGATTCGCCAATTGATGCCACCAAACCGCCCGTCCCGGTGGCTTGGACGCGCACCTACCAACTTGAAGATGGTAAGCCAGGTCGTGCCTTCACCACTACGCACGGTGCCTCCGAAGACATTTTGAACGAGGGCTTTCGCCGAATGCTAATCAACGCAGCTTTCTGGGCGATGGGCATGGAAAACAAAATCAAAGCCAACAATGATGTCGCTCTCGTTGGCCCTTATCACCCAACTACCTTTAATTTCAGTGGCTTTAAGGCCAATGTGAAACCAAGTATGCTGGCAGGCTACGAATCACTGATTATGCCGGGTAAGGTAGTAGAGAAAAGTAAATAATATTCACCCATTCTTAATAAGATGACTGACGCAAACACGCTTCCTTTCCGTTTCGGCTCTGAAGTTTACACCTGGTTCATGGCGGGCAACGGTACCGTTCACGCCAATCGCCTCGATCACATGATCGAGGTGATCGCCAAAGCTGGGTTCACCGGAATTCAACCCATTTATCCCTGGATGGGCCCCCTACAAGATCCTCATAAACTGGCCGATAAACTGAAAGAGCAGGGGATCGAACTGGCCGCGCTCTCGCTGCCTTTTGAGTGGAATGGTACGGAGGAATCTGCCGCCGAACGGGCCGAGGCCGATCAGGCGATTGAGCTTTTGCAGTACTTTCCCGGCGCTATCCTTTGTACCGTACAAATCCCCACGGGCCGACACGATCTGGAAGAGCGCCGTAAAAGCCTGGTAAAAATCGTCAACGGCATTTCGGCACGGGCCTCGTACAAGGGTATTCCGTGCAGTTTTCACCCTAATTCTCCCAAAAGCTCCATCATCCGCACCGCCGAAGACTACCGGGTAGTTCTGGAAGGGCTGGACACTTCCGTGACGGGATGGACGCCGGACGTGGGGCACATCATCAACGGGGATATGGACCCACTGGAAGTGATGCAGAAATATGCCTCGCTCATTAATCATGTACACTATAAGGACTGGGACGGCGAACCGGAATTCGCCCTCATGGGACAGGGAAAAGTGAATTTGCTGGCCATCACCCAATGGCTCAAAGACCAGAACTACTCAGGCTGGATCGTCTGCGAAGATGAAGCCGAAATGGCCATAGAAGAGCCCGACAAAGTGACTCTTCATGATGGCCGCTGGATTACGCACGAGTTGATACCAGCGTTAAAGTAATGTGGTACGGGCGGCTCGCCCGTCATTGCGAGCCACCACAAACTAGTAAAAATGCCAATTATAGAGTCCAACGGAATAAACCTCCACTACCAGGAACGTGGCACCGGCGAGCCATTGCTGCTCATCATGGGCATCACCGCCGATGGCTCGGTCTGGGAACCGCATGTATCGGTCTGGGAGAAAAGCTTTCGCTGTATCCTGCCCGATAACCGGGGAGTGGGTCAGACCGACAAGCCTTCGGGTGACTACACCACCGCCGAAATGGCCGATGACCACGCGGGTCTTTTGGATCATTTGGGTTTAGAAAAGGTCCGCGTTGTGGGTGTGTCGATGGGCGGAGCCATTGCGTTGCAACTGGCCTTGCGGCATCCTGATAAAGTAAGTTCCATGGTACTTATGTGTCCCTGGGCCCGCTGCGACGCAATGGCTAAGGGGATCTTTGAACACATGGTGGATTGTAAAGCACGGTTCACACCCGAAGAATTCAGCTTATATATTCAGTTGCTGATTTTCTCAAAATCTACCTGGGACGATGACGAAAAACGTGCGGGATTGCAAGAAGATCGCAAGCAAGACCCTTCATTCCCGCAACCACTGCACGGCCTGGCCGGCCAGGCGGCAGCCTGCATCAACCAGAATGTGTACGATGATTTAGGAAAAATAAAAGTACCTACGCTGATCATCGGTGGTGATGCGGATATTTTCACGCCCCCGTGGATGGGAAAGGAAATTGCCGAGGCGATCCCCAACGCCGAAATTTATTTATACGAAAATCTGGGCCACGCTTTTCATTTCGAAAACCCGGATGATTTTAATCACAGGGTAGAGGAATGGTTGAAAGCCCACCCGTAGGGGCGGACCTATGTGTCCGTCCGAATGCGACGTCCAATCGAAATGAAAGAAAACTGGCATAACAAAATTGGTAACCCCGCTCAACTGGGTGGCATCGAAACCTCCGTCCTCGACAACGGTTTGGGGCGCGGTACCCGCATCGCCTGGATCAATACCGGGACGGGGCTGCGGTATAAAGTAGTACTGGATCGGGCGATGGACATCGTTGATGCCTTTTATAATCAACACAGTCTGGCATGGTTGAGCCACAGCGGTATCACACCGTCGCAGCCTTTCTCCGACAAGGGCATCGACTGGCTGCGTACCTTCGGCGGTGGGCTGTTAACTACCTGTGGCCTATCGAATGTGGGCGGTCCCAATCAGGACGAATACGGGGAACGCGGACTGCACGGAAAAATCAGCAACATCCCCGCTGAAATCATCAGCATCATTCAGCCTGACCCGCAACGCGGGCAAATGGGAATGAGTATCACGGGCCGCATACTGGAAACGACCGTTTTCGGACCGACGCTGGAACTGCGCCGTACCATTTCGGGAAAGTTGGGCGAACCGTTTATTCAAATAAAAGATGAAGTAATAAATCTGGGAAACACTACCGTCCCACACATGCTGCTGTATCACCTCAATTTTGGTTATCCTCTGGTGGATGAAGGCGCCAAAATTACCTGGCAAGGTGAATGGAAAGCCCGCGAAGGCGATAACACGAAGATTTTCCTGGAAGGCAACGACTACCGTACTTGTCCGGCGCCGCTTGATGACCACGCCGGAACGGGCGAAGAAGCCGCTTTTATCCAACCCGAGGCTGATGAGCAGGGCATAGCCCGCTGCGGAATCGAGAATTCAAGGTTAGGAATCGCCTTGGAAGTGTCTTTTAACAAAAACCAATTACCCTGGCTGACGAACTGGCAACATTGGGGCAAGGGAGAGTACGTTACAGGTCTGGAACCTGGCACCAACCCGCCCATCGGCCAAAAAAATGCCCGTGAACAAAAACAATTGATTATGCTGACACCAGGCGAAAGCCGGAAGTATGATTTGAGAATGGAAGTAAGTGAAAATTGACGTTAGACGTTGGATTCTGGATTAGAGATTTAACTACACAGACATACTAGTCCAAAATCTAGCATCCAAAGTCCAAAATCCTATTTACCTAACAATTTAACTACCTAACATGAGTCTTGCGAGTAAAGCATTAGAAGAAGGAAAAGGAATTTTACGCCTGGCCCCCACTTGGGTACCACGTTCGTTCTGCGTGCCGGGTCGGCGTATCAAGCTACACCCTGACGATTATTATGTGCTCGGTGGCGAGCGCGGCGGCATCGACGAGCGCTGGCTATCAAGTACCACACCCGCCAAAAATGGTCCCCTCACGGGTGAGAACGAAGGATTAAGTGCCGTAGTAGTAGGAGACGAACAGATTTTGCTGAAAGATGTCATCGACGAATTGAAGGGTGAAATCATCGGTGATCGCCTGTGGGATGAATACCAAAGCTGGCCCATGTATTCCAAGTTTTTCGACAACATGGGGCCGCTGCCGCACCACATTCACCACAACGACGAACACGCCGCCAAAATCGGTCAACTCGGCAAACCGGAGGCTTACTATTTTCCGCCGCAACTGAACAACCACGGCGGTGACTTTCCCTATACCTTCTTCGGCATCGCGCCCGGCACCACGAAGGAGCAGATCAAGGAATGCCTGATGAATTTTACCAAAGGCGACAACAAAATCACCAACTACTCGCAGGCCTTCAAGCTGGAACCCGGTACGGGATGGGACGTGCCGCCGGGCATGCTGCACGCGCCGGGTAGTTTGTGTACGTATGAGCCACAGAAAGCCTCTGACGTATTCGCCATGTACCAGTCATTGGTTAATGAGGCCATTATTCCCGAAGAACTCCTGTGGAACGGTACCCCTGAAGACCGCATGGGCGACTACGACCAGTTGATGGAAGTAATCGATTGGGAGTTGAATACCAATCCCAATATTCTGGAAACGCGTTTCATGAAACCCAAACCTGTTCGGGATCAAGCCGAGATGAAAGCCGCCGGCTACGTGGAAAACTGGGTCTGCTATCTGAATGATGCGTTTAGTGCGAAGGAATTGACCGTAGCTCCCGGCGCAACGGTTACGATCAAAGATGCCGCTGCCTACGGACTTATCATCATGCAGGGCCACGGCAAGATGGGCGTATGGAACGTAGAAACTCCCGCCCTGATTCGCTATGGCCAGCTGACTTTTGACGAGTTCTTTGTAACAGAGAAAGCAGCAAAAGAAGGCGTAGAAATCACCAATCATTCTTCCGTCGATCCGCTGGTAATGCTGAAGCACTTTGGACCGGGCAACCCAGATTTAATTAAAAGTTGAAAGTGGATAGTTGAAAGTTATTGATTTTTCAACGGAACCCAAAACCTAATAACCCAAAACCTAATAACCTAAATAATGAACAATTTCCCCAAACTACACAACGCTACCTGGCCCGGAATTGTGGGCAAGGGCGACGATTCGCAACCCGTAATCCCATTCGATAAAATGCTCGAAATGACCGCCGCCGCCGAGGTGGACGGCGTAAAATTTGACGGCGTTGACTTGGGCCTACTCGACCCGCACGTAGATATTGAAAGTTCCGATGATGATATCAAGCGGTTGGCGGACAAGATCGCCGGCCACGGCCTCAAAGTCGGCAGCCTGGTCGCGCCCATATGGGGCGGTCCGGTGCTGGGTAGCGACGACGACCGTAAGGTATTTATCGATATGGTGCGCAAGGCCTGCAATTTCGGTAAAGTACTTCGTGAGGCGGGCATTCGTCCGTATGGCGTGATCCGCATCGACTCGGCGAGTAGTCCTGAAACCTGGGCGAAAGATCCTGCTAAAAACACCAGAATTATCGCCGAAACCTTCCGCCAGGCCTGCGATGTAGCGGCGGAATTCGACGAAAAATTAGCCGCTGAAGGCGAAATCTGCTGGGGTGGAATGCACGGCTGGAAGACCATGGTCGAGACACTGGAAATGGTAGATCGGCCCAATATGGGTTTCCAGGCCGATATGTCGCACACACTGCTATATACGATGGGCTATAACAGCCCCGAGGAACGAATTCTGCCCAAAGACTACGATTGGCAGGATCGCGACGTACTTACCGCCGCCCTCAAAAAGATGTCGGACGCGCTACGTCCCTGGACAATCGACTTCCACGTTGCCCAAAACGATGGTACCGTTCACGGTACGGGTTCGCACGATAAAACAGGCCGCCACTGCCTGGCTACCGATCCTAATGGCAAGCTGAACGTCGCTGAGGATGCGGGCTTCTGGCTGCGCGACGAAAATGGCAATCTTACCAAGAAATTCAAGCACATCTGCTGGGATGGTTGCATGTTCGATAACGATGTCATGGAGAACCAGCAAACCTGGAATGACATCCTGGCCACGCTGATTCAAGTGCGGGAAAAGCACGGATGGAGTGAATAATGATGATTGCAAGATACGGTTATAGGAAATAAAACCTTTGACCGTTAACCCTTAACCTTTTGACCTTTTATTTTAACCCTATGGCTGACAAAAAAGAAATAAGAATCGGATTGATCGGCTGCGGCTTGATGGGCCGTACCCACACCAATGGCTACAAGCGCCTCGGCGATTTTTTTCCTGAGTACGAATACCGTCCCGTATTAAAAGCAGCTTGCTCGCGGAGAGAGGATAAAGTGAAGGCCTTCGCCGAGCAGTGGGGGTACGAATCCTACGAAACGGACTGGAAAGCCCTGATCGCCCGTGACGACATCGATGCCGTGGACATTTGCACCCCTAACGACCTGCACGCCGATATCGCCATTGCTGCCGCCGAGGCGGGCAAGATGATCTTATGCGAAAAGCCGTTGGCCCGCACCCAGGAAGAAGCGCAGACGATGGTGGATGCCGTTGAGAAAGCGGGTGTCAAGAATACGGTTTGGTATAACTACCGCCGCATTCCTGCCGTGTCTTTGGCGAAGCAAATCGTGGATTCGGGCAAGCTGGGTAAAATTTTTCATTACCGCTCCAACTTTCTACAAGACTGGACCATCAGTCCCGATCTGCCGCAGGGCGGCACCGCCCTCTGGCGTCTCGATTCCGATGCTGCCGGTTCGGGTGTGACGGGCGATTTGCTGGCTCACTGCATCGACGCCGCCATGTGGATCAATGGTGCTATCACCGATGTGTCGGCTATGACCGAGACATTTATTAAGGAAAGGGTACACCAGGATAGCGGCAAAGTACAGAAAGTCGGCATCGACGACGCCTGTATTTTCCATTGCCATTTCAAAAACGGTTCGCTCGGCCAGTTTGAGTCCACGCGTTACGCGCGGGGACACAAGGCCTTGTTTACCTTCGAAATCAACGGCGAACATGCTTCTATTCGCTGGGACCTGCACGACATGAACCGCCTTGAGTACTTCGACCATAACGATGAGGGCATCGTGCGCGGCTGGCGCTCGATCCTGATTACCGATGGCGACCAACCTTACATGGACCGCTGGTGGATTCCCGGCACGAGTATCGGCTATGAGCATTCTTTCGTCCATCAGGTGGCCGACTTTTTCAAGAGTCTGGAAACGGGCGAAGAATGTCATCCAACCTTCCAGGACGCGATGGAAACGCAGAAAGTCTGCCAGGCCGTACTGGATTCGGCTGCTTCCCGGAGCTGGAAAGATACGGGTGTGGAGAATGATATTGGGTAAGAATTGGTTAGACCGATTTCTTAGGAAGAAAATACAGAGAAAGGCTCTTGGTACTTGATATCGAGAGCCTTTCTCTGTTAATAAGTCTCGGCCAATTTTGAGATGATGCTATTCCATGAGTATTTTGCCGAAAAATATTCTCTGATTTGGCTCAGATCCCCAATATTTATTATATAAAAATGAAAAAAATCTATTCTTTCCTTTTTGCCCTACTTAATCTAGGTGGCCTTTGTCAAGCCCAGCAGCCGGTTAAGGAATCCAAAGGATTCTACCAGTTCCTGACCGACGACCCTAACCAAAAAACTTTTTACAGTGATCGCCAAGGCGTAATGGCCCAAAATGGCATGGTCGCTTCGGCGCATCCCGAATCCTCACGAGTCGGGGCCGACATTCTTAAAAAAGGCGGTAATGCCGTTGATGCAGCGGTGGCCGTGCAGTTTGCGCTGGCGGTAGTTCACCCTTCGGCGGGCAACATCGGTGGCGGCGGGTTCATGGTGTTTCGGGCGGCTGATGGAAAGAGCTACACACTGGACTTTCGAGAAAAGGCGCCGTTAAAAGGGGGAAAAGATATGTACCTCGACGCTGACGGCAATGTAGTTCCCGGTCTAAGCACGCTGGGCCACTTGGCCAGCGGAGTACCGGGTTCGGTAGAAGGTATGGCGGTGGCGCACGCCCGATTTGGCAAACTACTCTGGTCAGAACTACTACAGCCCGCCATTGACCTGGCTGAAAAGGGGGTAGTTCAAACCGACCGCGAGGCGCGGGGACTGAATGCAATTAAGGCAAATGTACAAAAGGTAAACCCCGGTACCGGGTACTTTCTACGGACCGATGGCCGCGACTGGCAGGCCGGCGACACGCTGATGCAGCCTGATCTGGCAAAAGTACTGCGCGCCATCCAGAAAAAAGGCAGCAAAGGGTTTTATAAAGGAAAAGTCGCGCGGCAGATTGCGCGGGAAATGAAAAAAAACAAGGGAATTATTTCTAAAAAAGATCTGAAAGAGTACCACGCCAAATGGCGGGAGCCGATCATTGGGGACTATAAAAACTACAAAATCATCACGATGCCACCTACTTCGAGCGGTGGCGTGGCATTGATGCAGTTGTTGCGACTGGTGGAACCCTATCCGCTCACCCGCTGGGGCTGGAACACGGATTCTACGGCGCAGGTTATGATCGAGGCTGAGCGCCGGGTCTATGCCGACCGGGCCAAGTTTCTGGGTGACCCGGATTTCGTGGACGTTCCGGTGGACAAACTCATCAGCTATGACTATCTGAAAAAACGTTGGCAGGATTTCAGCTTTGGGAAAGCTACCGATAGCAAGGCCGTCAGTGGCGGAGATTTGCCGGGCTACGAGAGCCTGGAAACTACCCATTTTTCCGTTGTGGATAAAGATCGGAACGCCGTTTCCATAACTACCACCCTCAATGGTGGTTATGGCAGCAAAGTCATCATAAAAGGTGGCGGGTTTTTCATGAATAATGAAATGGACGATTTCAGTGTGAAAGCGGGCGTACCGAATATGTTCGGGCTGATCGGTAACAAGGCCAATGAAATAGCTCCTTCCAAGCGCATGCTGTCGTCGATGACGCCGACTATTGTAGAAAAAGACGGTAATCTGTACATGGTGGTAGGTACGCCCGGTGGATCTACGATTATTACAGCAGTTTATCAAACTATCCTGAACGTACTTGAACATGGTATGACCATGCAACAATCAGTCAATGCCCTGAAATTTCACCACCAGTGGCTGCCCGATAAAACGGTTTTTGAAGCGGGAGCATTTACTGACAATACCATCGACAAACTACAAAACCGCGGCTATATCCTGGAACAGCAGCGAAACACCATCGGCCGCATGGATTGCATCCTTGTCCTTCCCGACGGGAAGCTGGAAGGGGCCTCCGACCCCCGCGGCGACGATGTGAGCGTGGGGTATTGATCAACTTCCCGAAAGCTTAGCGCCAGACGGCTAGTCTTTCGGGAAGCTTCGTTATTTCGTAAGAATTGTAAATTCCACGCGTCGGTTAGCCGCCTGGCCTTCGGGGGTATCGTTGGTAGCGACGGGGCGCGCTTCACCGTAGCCCTTACTGGCAATGCGGTCGGGTTCGATGCCTTTGCCGATCAGGTACTCACGCACGGTATCGGCCCGATCTTGGGAGAGTTTGAGGTTGGCCGCGTCGCCACCAATATTGTCAGTATGGCCGCCAAGTTCGATGGTCAGCTTAGTATTTTCGGTCATCGTGAGGGCTATGCGGTCGAGTTCAGGGAAAGATTCCGGCGTGAGCGTAGCCTTCGCAAATTGGAAAGAAATATTGTTCAGCCGCACAACCTGCCCCGCTTCGATAGGAATCAATTTGAGAGATTTATTGGCAATTTCACGAAAACCCTTTCCCTGAATAGCGGCTACCGAGTCAGTCAAATCTACGTTTTCGCCTTCGGCGATGAAATTGGGAGCCACGGCCCGCATGCTGTACTTTTTACCATAGGGCAGCACGATTTTGTACTCGCCCGTAATCGGATTGGTCGTGGCAGTACCTGCTTCCTCGCCGTTGGCCATGTCTTCGTAGATAATCTGAGCTACCACAGGCTTTCCGGTTTTGGAGTCAATCACTTTACCGCTAATCATGACTACCGGATCGGGGGCGGGAGCCACAGGTTGCATGACGTTGGTCGTGTCTTTACCATCGCCCTCACTGTCTCCACTGCCGCCCAACGGAATGCGTACCACGTCGCCTTTGCCAATGGTTTCTTTGAAGGAAGTCATGTAGGCAAAATCACCCAGCGCCGAAACGGTATAATAAGCATCATAACCGTCGGTATTCACTGCCGGGCCCAGATTGACGGGCTTCGACCAGCGTTTCCACGATTTGTCGATGCGCTTGCTGTAATAAATGTCGTTGCTGCCCTGTCCGCCGGGACGGTCGCTGGAAAAATAAATTGTGTAGCCGTCGGCAGCCAGAAAGGGGGTAGTTTCCGTGTAATCTTCGGTATTGATTTCCGGGCCGAGGTTCTGCGGTTTGGTCCAGGAGCCGTTTTTTTGCTTGAAACTGACGTATATATCGTCCAGTTTGCTGTTCTTTTTCTCACTAAAAGAAAGTACCAGTACTTTACCATCATTCGACAATACGCCGCAGTCGAACTGCCCCTTACTCATTTTCTCATAGCCGGGAATGTCCAGCTTTTCGGGCGCGGACCAGCCGCGCGCCAGTCGCTGGCTGGTGGAAAAACCGCGCGTTTCGTAGCGGCCATTTTTGTAGGCCCCCTTGATAAGGATCGTGTTTCCGTCAGGAGTTATGCTGTACAGACTGTTGTATTCCTCTTTGTTCAATGGAGCGGGCAACCGCCTTGCCATTCCCCACTGCGCACCGTTGTTGATAGCCTCGGCAAACCAGATATCCTGGCTTCCCTTATCGCCGAATGAGTTCTGCGGATGACTGATGCGGGAAAAGTACAGCGTTTGGCCGTCGGGAGAGATAACCGGGGCGATTTCGTTGTATTCCGAGTTAATCGCCTTACCTAAGTTTTCGGGCTTGGCAGTTTGAGCGTAGGAAAAGGGGGCACTTAGGCAGACCAAAAAGAAGGCGAAAGAAAGAAAGCGACCTGCCGGAAATTCATCGTTCATAATTTATCATTATTCTGAGCGTAGTCGAAGAACATCATTTCGACACATACAACGTTTGGTCAAGCTCCTTATTTCCTGCTTTGTTTTGATAGAACTCCGTCATTTTCTCCAATAACTCTTCAACGGTTTCGGCGACCAGCATCAAGTCGCGGTTTTCGGGGCGGAGGAAACCTTCTTCAACCATTTTTTCGATATGGGCGATAAGGTGGTCGTAAAAGCCCGCCGTATTTAGCACACCGACAGGACCGTGGAAAAGCCTTAGTTGTGACCAGGCCAGAATTTCAAACAACTCATCCATCGTACCATAGCCACCAGGCAGCACAATCACGCCATCGGAAAGGGATACCATCCTGGCTTTGCGCTCGTGCATGGTATCCACGAATTCCAGTTCGGTCAGGGTTTTGTGCGACACTTCCAGCTTGGCCAGGAAGTTAGGGATGATACCCGTGACCGTGCCACCTTCTTCCAAGGCACCGTCGGCCACGCTGCCCATCAGGCCGAGGTTCCCGCCGCCGTACACGACGTTGATATTACTGAGGGCCAAATGCTGGCCGAGCGCGTAGGCAGTTTGGGCGTAAAGTGGATTATTGCCGGGATTAGATCCGCAGTAGACGACGATAGATTTCATGGAATGACATTTGATGATTGTCCCAAACTTACGCATAATTCAAGATTCACTTCTTTTTTTTACCAAAAGCAGTTTTTCAATCCCACATCTTATAATCGAAAGATTAGAGGATAAACTTTCTGAAAGCATACTAAACTTTTTATCGTAATATTGTGTACCAACATGGTACACTAATTATAATAGTATGTTAGTAATCAGTTCGCGAGAATTTAGAGAAAATCAAAAAAAGTACCTGGATTTGGCCGATGATAACCAACAGGTGATTATTCAGAGAGGAAAAGGAAAAGCCTATATACTCACACCCGTGAGTGAGAAGGACAGGTACTTTATGAACCCCCAAGTGATGGCCGATATTGAGGAGGGAATAGCGCAGTACCGCGCCGGGCAGACGACAAAAATAGATAAAGAGGATTTTGATAAGTTGCTCGGCTTGTGATTTATGCCATAGAATTTACGAGCAAAGCACTTAACGGAATTGAGAAGCTCAAAAAGTCAGGAAACAAACCTGTCTTGAGAAAAATCCGCAAGCTCCTCGATGAATTAACCGAACACCCCTATACAGGCACAGGCCAACCTGAACAATTGAAACATGAATTGGCAGGGTTCTGGTCGCGCAGAATCAATCAGGAACACAGGCTTGTTTATGTAGTAGACGAAAAAACAATCACCGTTACAGTCATCTCGGCAAAGGGACATTACGACTATTGATTTAAACTCGTCATTGCGCTTGTTACAATTTGCAATCAGGACGCTATCCCCTTACTTCTGAAATGGGGCGCGTAGCCAAGGATACCCATTCATGCGGATTGCCCTAACCATAAATCAGGGTTGGCAGTAATAGCGGTTGCCGAGAGGATGCCAACACTTACCCTAAGGCTAGAAATCTCTATTAACGTAATCTACCTTTATCGTGTCCGGCTTAATTGCAATTGCATATCCACTACGAAAATCATTGCCATCTGTAAAATATCCAAATCGGTAAGACCTTGATCCGATGGTCTGTTTTATGTGGATTTCGTAATCTCCATCAGGAAGAGAGCCAGAGCTAAGGATTTGTGTGTATGTGGAGTCTTTTGCAAGATTTTTGGTTACTGCTACAGATCGAGACCTCCCCAAGCTATTATATGCAAAAATCTCTGCTTTTGTTATTTCTGAAGTTGTCTCGTTACGTATCTGAAAGCGTATTGTCCTATCAATGCTTTTCTCGCAACCGGTGAGTCCCAGCAGCAATATTCCTACTGTCATCCAGCGATTGATAAAACTTCTCATGGAATTTCTACCGTATCTGGAAATTAATATTTTTCCCAATGAACTATACCCCTTCAATCGCAATATTCAAGTAGTTAGTTCGTCCCCAAACTTACGCATAATTCAAGATTCACTCTTCCGTAACTTCACCAATACCGACTTATAGATCGGCGTATTACTGTGTTGTGCAACGGTGTCGATGGGGACCAGCACGTTGGCTTCGGGGAAATAAGTGGCGATGCAGCGCCGGGGGATGTCGTAAGCCACCAGCACGAAAGTACTTGCGACGCGCTCACGTCTTCCGTGGTCGTTGTAGATATCCACTACATCGCCCGATGAAAAGCCGGCTTCAATAATATCATGAATGTTCATGAAAACTACCCGGCGCTCGTTGTGGATGCCCCGGTAGCGGTCTTCCAGGCCATAAATGGTCGTGTTGAACTGGTCGTGGCTGCGAATGGTCATCATCAGGTACTCGCCGGGGCCGGGCTGCGGGGCGGTCGCTTCGGCCACATTGAAGTTGGCTTTTCCTGTTTCGGTTTCAAATACGCCGTGGCGGGCGGCGTTGGGCAGGTAGTAGCCCGCGGGCTGACGTACTTTGCGGTTATAGTCCTCACAACCATCGATGACGCGGGCGATGTCGTTGCGGATGTTGTCGTAGTGTTTCTGGTAGCTATCCCAGTCAATTTTTGATTTCTCGCCCAGCGTCGCTTTGGCCACACCGCAAATAATGCGCGGTTCGCTACGAAGCTGGTCCGAAATGGGATCAAGTACCCCACGCGATGCCTGGATTACGCCCATCGAGTTTTCGCAGGTTACGAATTGTTCCGCCCCATCGTGAATATCCTCATCGCTACGGGCCAGCGTAGGGAGGATGATTGCTTCCTCGCCGTGTACCAGATGGCTGCGGTTGAGTTTGGTGGAAATCTGGACGGTCAATTTGCACTGCCGTAGACCTTGCGCGGTGTAGTTGGTGTCGGGCGTGGCCGAGAGGAAATTTCCGCCCAGCGAAAAAAAGACCTTCGCCCGACCGTCGTGCATGGCGTGGATGGCCTTCACGGTATCGAAACCTTCCTTTTCGGGTACTTCAAAGCCAAATACTTCGCGAATATTCTCGCGCCATTCGGGTTTCACCTTTTCCCACACGCCCATCGTGCGGTCCCCCTGCACGTTGCTGTGGCCGCGCACGGGACAAACACCCGCGCCGGGCCGACCGATAGCGCCTTTGAGCAGCAGCAAATTGGCTATTTCTTTAATCGTATCCACGGAATTGGCGTGTTGGGTCAGACCCATCGCCCAGCAGATGATAATGCGTTTCTTATTTTTGATTGCCTCGACTACTTCCTTTATTTTAGAAAGTGGTACACCACTGAGTTCGGCCAGCGCGTCTACATCCTGCCGCCGGAGGTGCGCCTCGTAGTCGGCGAAGCCGTGGGTTTTATTTTGGATAAATTCCTGATCAAGTACCGTACCGGGGGCTTTGTCTTCCTCTTCCAGCAGCAGCCGGGCCACCGCCTGCAGAAAGGCCATATCGCCATTCATGCGGATTTGCACAAAGAGTTCGGCGAGTTTGTTATCCATGCTTAGTACGCCCTTGACCGTCTGTGGGTCATTAAAGCCGATCAATCCGGTTTCGTGTAACGGATTGACCCCGATAATCATCGCCCCATTGCGCTTGCCCTTTTGCAGGGCCGTCATCATACGGGGGTGGTTGGTACCAGGGTTCTGGCCCATAATCATGATAATGTCCGTATCATAAAAATCTTCCAGCATCACGGTACCTTTGCCAATACCAATAGACTCGCTCAGGGCCGTACCGCTCGACTCATGGCACATATTTGAGCAGTCGGGCAGATTGTTGGTGCCGTATTCCCGCACAAATAATTGATACACGAATGCCGCTTCGTTGCTGGCCCGGCCCGAGGTATAAAAAACAGCCTCGTCCGGCGAATCCAGCGCGTTTAGGTGTTCAGCGATTTTTTGAAAAGCTCCTTCCCAACTGATCGGCTGGTAGTGCGTCGCGCCTTTGGGCAGGTACATCGGCTCGGCCAGTCGCCCTTTCTTACCAATTTCAAGATCGGTCAGCTGTGACAGGTCATAGACGGAGTTTTTGGCAAAGAAATCGCCCCACAGAGATTTGGTAGTAGCTTCTTCGGCCAGTGCTTTCGCGCCATTCTCGCAGTACTCAGCCACAGGTGAGCGGTGAAAATCGGGGTCAGGCCAGGCGCAACTCGAACAGTCGAAG
Source organism: uncultured Persicitalea sp. (assembly GCA_964500445.1). Classification (GTDB taxonomy): domain Bacteria; phylum Bacteroidota; class Bacteroidia; order Cytophagales; family Spirosomataceae; genus Persicitalea. The sequence continues at coordinate 137,981 of CAZCOG010000003.1, forward strand.
CCGTCCTTCTGATTCATTTTTAGCAAGGCCTTGTTTCCCCGGACCAGTCCGGCTTCTTCCACGACCATCTTGAGACTAATGACCACGGCAGGCATTCCCGCCGCAACGGTCCAGGAATCGGTAACTTTTAGGCCGGTAAGGCGGGCGGGATTTTCGGCGGCGGGAGTTTTCAATTTTGAATATTTCAATGAGAATGATAAAATAAAATGTCGTTTTGAGACTAACTCTTGATCCGGTCTGCACCTGAGTAAACATTAAATCGGGAATTCCGAAGAAAACCGATCAAAACCAGATTCATTTCCTTAGCCAGCTGCACGGCCAGCGTAGAAGGGGCCCCAACGGCGGCTACGAAAGAAATACCGGCAAGGGCAGCTTTTTGGATCAACTCAAAACTCGCCCGACCACTTAGCAGCAGTACTTGCGTGCGAAGTGGGTGAGTACCCGTTCGCAGGGCGTGACCGATGAGCTTGTCCAAAGCGTTGTGCCGTCCTACATCTTCGCGCACAGACAGCAGTTCGCCTTTTTGACTGAACAGCGCCGCCGCGTGGAGACCGCCCGTGCTTGCAAAGTCAGCCTGCTGCTTTCTCAATAACTCCGGCAGACGGTAAAGTGTTGGGGCCATAACTGTCCAATGCTGCTTGATTTCCGGTAAGGTACTTTCTACCCGCACTGCTTCGATGGACGACTTGGCGCAAATTCCGCAGCTGGAGGTCGTATAAATATGGCGTTCGAATTTGGCAGGATCGAAAGGTGTGTACTCATGCAGGATTACCGAAATGCGGTTATCGTCCTCCTGCACCGCGCCAACTACCTGTTCATAATTCGTGATAATTCCTTCGCTCAGCAGAAACCCAAGCGCCAGCTCTTCATCGTGGCCGGGTGTCCGCATGGTTACGGATAAATTTTTGATTTCCAGGTTCAGCCCGTAACGAATACTGATCTCCAGCGGCTCTTCCACCGAAAGTAGGTCTTCCTGCCGCTGACTATGGCTGGCGGTGAATCGGGTGATGTTTATGGACTGGGTGGAAATGGTCATTGATAGGCTGAAAATTTACCGTTTAATAAGTCAAAGATGCAACCGAATTCTGTTTATCGGAGATTTAAGTTAATTTAATTTACAGAATTTCAGTAGGTTAGTGCTGAGAAAAAATAAGCTCTATTTTTAAGGCCACCTAGTTAACTCACACAATAAATACAAGAAAGTACCCGGCAAGCTCGTTCCCATTCGTCTGAAATCTGAAAACAGCTTTTATAGCAAAACTGTCTGGCATAGTTCTTTTTGTTTGGATGCAGTTTTCAGCAGATTTCGATTTTACTGTATCATTGAGATAATAAACCAAGGGAAAGAGAATGATGGAAATGTGTACTTGTTTATTTTAATGTTTAACCAAATGTAAATCAAAATGCAAAACGAAGCGCAGAAAAAGCAAAGTACCGCATGGGCGATTGTAGCAGTGCTGGCAGTTGCCGTAGCGATGTTAGGTTTCCTATTTTTTCAGCAACGCGCTGAATTGACTGACCAGGAAGCAACCGTGATGGAGAAAGTACGGGAGGTCGCGGCAACGCGTACTACGTTGGACTCTATTTCGACGGTATTGAATATGAAAATTGCAGAAGTTGAGAAACTAGGTGGCGACGTAGCCGAATTGAATAAAGTAAAGGAGCAACTGGAAGCTGATAAATTGGCACTTTCACGCACCAAAAAGGTCGAGACGGGCAAGTACCTGGCTAAAATTAAGGAATACGAAAAATTCCTGGCCGAGAAGGATGTGGAAATTGCCCAGTTGCAGGAGCAAAACCAGATGCTCGCTTCTACCAACGACTCGCTTAACACGACGGTAGGTAGCTTGCGTTCCGAGCGTGAAACGCTGGTGCAGCGCCAAACCGAACTGTCGGATTCGGTGATGACCTACACCGCTCAGAACAAAGAGCTTTCGGAGAAAGTGAACCGTGCTGCTGCCTTGAAAGCACAGAATTTCAAGGTTCTGGCCGTGACTTCCAAGGGCAAGACCCGCGATGATGATGCCTACAAAGCTAAGCGTGTAGACAAGATCAAGATGGTATTTGACCTACCGGAAAATCCGTTGACGCGTGAAGAGCGGAAAGACATTTATGTGCGGGTACTCGATCCCGAAGGAGCCGTGCTGTCCGACGACGCTATGGGCTCAGGAGAGTTTGAGGTGAATGGTCAGGAGACCAAGTACACTGCTCGCGAAACGGTTGCGTATCAGAACAATAACCAGAAAGTGGAGATGTTGTACGACAATTCTTCGCAGTTCCGGCCCGGTAAATACAGTATCGAACTGTACGCCGAAGGCTACCGGATTGGCGGCGGTAACTTCGTCATCAGGTAGTACTTTCACTGATACTTGCGATAATGCAAATAGGAGAGCCGACTCGAAAGAGTCGGCTTTTTTTGTAAAAAGACCGTAGATTGCTTTTGAATCATAATTCGGACATTGTCTTGCTATTTGTCAAAAATAAATATGACTGAAAAACAACAGCGTTTTCACGCCGCATATCCCAGCGCCTTTTTTCTAACCTCCGAAGAACCTGAGCAGTTGGGGGAATTTTTGAAAAGTACCGGCTGGATATCACCGGATGAAACCATCGTGCTTATCGAAAAGCCCGGCGAAGGAAACATGAATTACGTGCTGCGTGTCCGCACCGACCGCCAGTCGTTCATCGTCAAGCAATCGCGTCCCTGGGTCGAGAAATATCCGCAACTCGACGCTCCAATCGAGCGAATCGTCGTGGAAGCACAGTTTTACGACGCTCTCTCTGAGGTCGGGGAATTGCAGGATTTCATTCCGGCGTTGAAAGGATTCAGGGCCGAACATTTTATCATGGCGGTGGAAGACCTGGGGGAAGCCTCTGACTTTACCAATATTTACAGAAAATCGGGTCAAATCTCTCCAACGGAGCTGATGGATTTGGTGGGTTTCATTTCGGGATTGCACCAGGTTTCTACGGCTGAAATGCGGGAGCCTTTTCCCGGTAATCAGGAACTGAAAGAACTTAACGCAGAGCATATCTTCAACTACCCTTATCTGGAAGATAATGGCTTCGATCTTGATATCGTTCAGGCGGGCTTGCAGGCTTTGGCTATGACCTACAAGCAGGACGAAGCTTTGAAGAAGAAAATTGAAAGACTGGGCGAAATCTATTTAGGAAAAGGAAACACCTTGCTACAGGGAGACTACTACCCCGGCAGCTGGCTCCGAACCGCAAATGGAACCAAGATTATCGATCCGGAATTTGCCTACCTGGGCCGGGCAGAATTCGATTTGGGGGTGCTGGTGGCGCACCTGAAGATGGCGCAGACGGATGAGGCCGTTATCGAAGCAGGTTTGAGTTATTACAAAAGGATAGGACAAAGTTTCGACCATGAGCTTTTCGCCGGATTTTGCGGGGCCGAGATTCTTCGACGGATTATCGGACTGGCACAGCTTCCGCTGGATTTGTCGCTCGAAGAAAAGGGAGATTTATTGACTTGGGCCGCTGAATCGGTATTGAATCCCCACATTAATCCTTTCATGAAAGCCGACACAAGCGATGTTTCCCGGAGTACGACTTTTAAAAACCTATGAGAGCCTCCGCGACCAAATATTGGCGTATTATAATTTTTGTTTCTTGCCTGCCGCCGGTTTGCGCACCGAAAGCGCAGGCGCAAACTTCCGACGGCCTTTCTAAGCAGGAATATTACAATAAAGTACTGGGTCTGCTGGTCGGTTCGGCCATTGGCGATGCGATGGGCGCACCGACCGAAATGTGGCCGCGGCGTGACATCGAAGTCGAGTACGGCCGGGTTTATAAACTCGACTCGATGGTGAGGGAACCCTCACCCGAAGGTACCTGGAAGTACAACCTGCCTGCCGGAGGAACCACCGACGACACGCGTTGGAAAAAACTTGTCTTCGAGTATGTGCTTACTCAGAAAGTACCTCAACTCGATCCCCGCGCTTTCGCTGACCACATCATCCGGCAGTACCAGAGCGACATCAAAAACCTCAAAAATACTGAGGGATTTGATCCTGAACCTTATGAGGATGCGATTATGCGCATGGCCTGGCTGCAGGAATGGGCCAAAGTGGCCAAACCCTTTCGCGAGAATAATTTAAAGGAATACGCCGACGCTTTGAGCAAATTCTACGGTGGTGAAATGGTCTGTGCCGGATTACTCTACGCGCCTGTAGTGGGAGCGGCGATTCCCCATAATCCGGCGAAAGCTTACGATCAGGGGTATGATTTGTCGTTTTTCGACATCGGTTATGCCCGCGATATCACTGCCCTAGCGGCGGGGATGACATCTGCCGCTTTCGATCCCAAGGCCACGCCGGAAAGTATTATGAACGTCAACCGGACGGTAGATCCGAAGGGCTATTTCAAAAGCCGCCTGGTAGGCCGACGGGCTTACGCTTTTTACCAAACCGCCCGTAACATCGCCTATGATTTTCACCGGACCCAACTGACCGATTTGCCGGATAACTATATCGTTCCGCAAGCTTGGAAGAGCCTGACGCCGCTGGAACATTACCGCATTACTCAGGCCTTCGCGCAACTTGATAAACTAAACGAAGATTTGCCTTTTCACGCGGCCGAAATTATGCTGATTACGGAAACCGCGCTGCTTTGTTATGATTTTAATTTTGAAAAAAGCATGGCATTTATCATTAATTACGGTCGTGACAACGACACCGTGGGAGCGGGGGCGATTCTGGGCGCTTATTGGGGAGCAGATAAACTACCTGCCCGATCATCGAAGTTGGTGAAGGAAGTAGCTAAAAATCAGTTGGGAATCGACCTTGAAAAACTGGCGCAGCAGATGACGGATAAGCTTTACTGATTTTCCTCCGATTCGAGTTGCCCCAGCATTTCGTCAAGTGAGGCGTTTTTCTCAGCAAAAAGGGATTTATGAAATACGTGCAACTTTTGCAGCAAGTGCATCAGGTGCAGTTTTTCAACCGTGGAAAGCGGCCCTCCGACCAGATTGGCCGATTTTTTCATGGCTTCCAGGGCGGCAAAAAATTCCTGTTTTCCTTTGGGAGTGATGGAAAGCAGCTTACTGCGTCCGTCGTTTGGATCGTCTCCCTGCGAAACAAAACTATTTTTTTGCAGCCGCTTGATAATTTCCATGCCGGATGTCTTCTCATGAACGTTATGCTCAATTAACTCAGTCTTGGTACAATGGCCGAGTTCCATGATCTTGCCCAAATACAAAAAATCGTCTACCGTAGTAAGGGGACTATCCTCAAGGGCAATTTTCGTATATCCTTTGGCAAATCGGTACAAATGAGCGATGTGTTGCGCAAGCGAAACATTCAACAACTCCTCATCGGTAACTTTAACCGCCGTATCCTGTTTGTTTATCGAGTAACTAAGATAGTCCACAAAATTTTCCATCGTGGTACCGCTCTCACCCTGCGGTAACTTCTCAAAATCTTCCAAATGTTCGAGAAGTTGTCTGATAATGGAGTAATTCATGGATCGCTAGGACTAAAACCTACTAAATAATGGATGAGATACGGAAAGGAATCATTTATTGATTCAAAGATAAACCTTAGAATGCGGATTCGGTTGTTGATACATAAAGAGCAAATTGACCTCTGTTGTTTAAATCATTCTGCCTTCCTCTCATGCACATTACTTCAAAGCATTTAAAAAGCGTAGTGCTTTTCTACCTGTTTACAGCTTACGGCCAGCTCATGGCGCAGAATTCCGGTACCATTATCGGTACAGTGAAAGACAGTAAAACACGCGAAGCGCTGGTTGGTGTTACGATACAGGCCGAAGGAAGTACTACTGGTACTACTACCGATGCCGAAGGAAAGTACAGCCTGGGACTACCCGTGGGCAGCTATAACCTCAAAGCCACCTTCGTGGGATATGCTCCCCTGACCAAGTTCAATGTGGTACTTACTTCCGGTAATGCCCAGCAAATTAATTTTGATTTGCTGGAAGAAGCCGTCCAACTGGAAGCCGCCACCGTGGTACTTAACCGTTCGGTGTCGGTAGCTACTGCCGAAACACCAAACTCGGTTCAGAAACTCACTACCGAAGAAATCAAGAACAATCCGGGCGGCAATTTTGATATTTCGCGCGTTATTCAAGTATTGCCCGGCGTGGGCGGCACGGCGGGATCAGTGGGTGGCTTTCGCAACGATCTCATCATTCGGGGCGGTGGCCCGAACGAAAATGTGTATTATCTGGACGGGATTGAGATTCCCGTTATCAATCACTTTGCCACGCAGGGTAGTTCGGGCGGGCCGACGGGTATCCTGAACGTGTCGTTCATCGAAGATGCCACATTGAGTTCCAGTAGCTTCAATGCCCGGTACGATAACGCGCTGTCGTCAGTGTTGCAATTCAAGCAACGCTCGGGGAATCCCGATCAGTTTCAGGGGAATGTCCGCGTAAGTTCCACCGAAGTAGCCGGAACGGTGGAGGGGCCGATTTCTCCCAAAACTACCTACCTGGCTTCGGTCCGGCGGTCATATTTGCAGTTGCTGTTTAAAGCCATCGACCTGCCTATCCGGCCCAACTACTGGGATTTTCAGTATAAAGTCACGTCCAAACTCAACAAGGAAACTACCCTAACCGCCATTGGGGTAGGGGCAATCGACGAATTTACGTTTGCGGTGCCGCAGGAATCCTCACCCGAGAAGGAGTACATCTTACGTTCCAATCCGAGCATCAACCAATGGAACTACACCGTAGGATTCTCGCTGCAACGGTTGCTGGAAAACGGTTTTATGAATATTTCGGCCAGCCGGAATATGTTCGACAATCGCCTCGACCGCTTCGAGGACAACCGCACGGGCGACGAGAGTGCCCGCGTACTCAGGAGTCAGTCTCAGGAGATTGAAAATAAATTTCGACTCGATGTTAACAAGTTTTTGGGAAAATGGGAATATAGTTACGGTGCGGTGTTGCAATACGTGAAGTACAACAATGATTTCTTTAACCGCCAGCGGCGCACGATTTTCGACGATAACGGAAATGTGGTAGTACCCGGCAACCTGATCGTATTCAATACCGCTATCGATTTTTTTAAATATGGGGCTTTCTTTCAAAGTACCCGCAAGCTGATAGATGATCGCCTTACGCTTTCGGCGGGCATCCGCACGGACATGAATTCATTTACCGACACCGGAAACAATCCGCTAAAAACGTTGAGCCCCCGGGCTTCTGTAAGTTACCAGCTGAACGAGAAATGGCGCGTGAACGGCTCGTTGGGGCGCTACTTCAAAATTCCGATTTACACGGTGCTGGGTTACCGGGAACGTCCACCTGTTTTCGAGGCCGATTATCAATACGTCAACCGCGATAATGAATACATTCGCTCCGACCACGCGGTGCTGGGCGTCGAGTTTGTGCCGCGCGCTACGACGCGTGTTACGGTGGAAGTCTTCAACAAACAGTACGCCAACTACCCCGTTTCGGTGCGTGACGGCATTTCGTTGGCCAACCAGGGCGGTGAATTCGGAGCTATTGGAAACGAAAACGTCACAAGTACCGGAACTGGTCGGAGCCGGGGTATCGAGTTTTTTATTCAGCAAAAACTGAGCGGGAATTTCTTTGGCGTGTTGAGCTATACCTTTTTCAATTCCGAATTTACGGGAGCCAATGGCGTGTACAAACCTTCGGCTTGGGACACGCGGCATTTGGTTTCGACGCAACTGGGCTACAAATTCAAACGCGGCTGGGAATTGGGTGGCAAATTCCTGTTCCAGGGCGGCGCGCCCTACACACCTTTTGACCTGCTCGCTTCGCAACGCAACTACGCTCTTATTGGCACGGGCGTACTCGATAATGATCGCCTTAACAGTCAGCGGCTGCGGGCCTTCAATCGGTTCGATTTCCGCATTGATAAGAAGTGGAACGCCAAGCGATTCTCGGTGGATGCCTTTATCGACATTCAGAACCTGTTTCTGACCAAGAACCCGGCCTTCCCGCAGTATACCTTTGAACGGACAGAGGACAATTCCGGCTTCAAAACTACCGACGGAGCGGCTCTTTTGCCCGATGGTAGTAATGCCATTCCTTTGATTTTAAGAAATGAGGACGCGACGGTGACGCCGGCCTTGGGGCTGGTGGTGGAGTTTTGAGAACTATTTGCAATACTTCTTTTTCCAGAATTGCCACCATTTTCTTTCGACGATGGTCAGCCCGCCAGTTGAGATAGTTTTTTGGCTTTGCATTGGGGTAAATTCAATGATTTGTGGAAATACATCGGCCGTCGCTCTGAAAACGGTGTATCCATTTTGTGGGTGTACGACCATGTACTCCAATTCTCGAGTGGCCAAACTATCAGGTAAGAGAAGCCTGAAATACCCGTCTTCGTCGGTAAGGGCAGAAGAGTGAGAGTTAACACTCCTAGGGTGCAAAAGCGCATTGACGACGGGAGCTTTAGTTTCGGCAGAAACGACACGACCGCTAATCCATATTTTTTGCGCGTAGTCGGGGCTGTCTTTTGCTTCTTTTAAAAATTTTTCCCGTTGCGTTGGTGGCTTGACCACTGCCATCGGCTCCCGCACGATTAGTTCCTGCGCCTTACTCTCAGCGGCAGAAAGCAGAAACAGGCCGGTCAGCAGCTGAAAAAAACGAGCTTTGTTTGACGGCTCAGCTTTACTTACCAGGAAACGATTCATTTGGCTTTCTTCCAGGCGACCGCACAGGTTTCCACTTGATTTCTTGATAATGGTCAGTACCTGATCGTCCGAAAGGCTAGTGAAGTCAATGACATTCTTGGCGCAATTGGCGCAAAAACGGCCCGAGTCGGTGGGAGACATCTCATCCCAGCTTTCGGAGCAGGGCTTGTCAATTGTGAGGAGGTAGTTGGAACGTTTCATAGGCATCGAATCAAACTACGTCATATAACATTTTATGACTTCAAAGTACCTGTCAACGGCTGGCGCGGGTCAGGAAAGTTCTTGGAGTGCGCCGAAACGCTGTTCATGAAATCTACCTTTACTTTATCGCCGTCAAATGTCAGCGTCAGCTGGTCGCCGTGAATGGCGGTCACGAATTTCATATTCAGCTGCAACGTATTTTCGTCCGTCCAGGTGGCCGTTCCGGCAATTTTGGACGGAATTTCCAAGCGGGTCGGTACCGGAAAGGGTATCTTGTTTTCACCGGGATTAAGTACCCACTTCTCCCAACCAAACGTCACTTTCTCTACCCCTTTGGGTGCCGTCAATTGCAGGACACAGTTTTTGGGATAAAAACCTACGGCCAACTGACTGATTCCGTACGGATTTTGGTCAACAATAAACGGCTTGTCGCTATACCTGGTGGCTAACTTTGAATCGACAGAACCTCTGACTACCGGGATCGATAGTTGACTGATTTCTTTTTTTAGGAAAGCCTGTCTTACCGAATCTTCCGGTAGTTGTCCCTCGGAAAAAGCGGGCAGAAGGGTTTCGTAGGCAATATTCATTGATTTTTGCAGATCCCAGCTTTCGCTGGTCATGACCAGCACGGCGTCCTGCTCGGGCATCACGAAGCAGAACTGCCCGTAGGCGCCATCACCCCGGTAAAAGCCCGGCTTGCAGCGCCAGAACTGGTATCCATAGCCCTGTGACCAGTCACCATCGCCTTTCTGGGACTCGGTCTGCTTGCTGGTAGCTTCCTCAATCCAACTGGCGGGTAGTAGTTGCTTGCCGTCCCACTTTCCTATTTGCAAATAAAATTGGCCAAACTTGGCAATGTCCTCCGTCTTGACGCGCAAGCCGTAGCCTGCCGTGTTGAGGCCCTGCGGCGATTTTTCCCAGTCGTAGCCCGTGATGCCGAGTGGCTCGAAGAGTCGTGGTGCCAGGTACTCTTCCAGCGTCTTTCCGGTCACGCTATGCAAAATCGCGCCCAACATATAAGTCGCCCCGGTATTGTACAAAAAGTGACTACCGGGCTGGTGCGGTACGGGTTGTGCCAAAAAGGTCTTTACCCAAGATTGCTCCCCGCTATTTCGCATAGCAGGCAGCGTGTCGGCGTCCTGCCCGGTATTCATCGTGAGCAAATTCTTGATTTTCATGGCCCGCAGATTTTCATCCGGATTGGCCGGGGCTTCTTTGGGAAAAAATTTCAGAACCGGATCGTCCACCGAAATTTTTCCTTCGCTCACCAGAAAGCCGATGGCCGTGCTGGTGAAACTTTTGGAAAGAGAATATAGCGTGTGCTTATACTCGGGCGCGAAGGGATCCCACCAGGCTTCGGCAACTACTTTGCCGTGCCGCAGCAGCATAAAGCTATGCCATTGTAAATCCGAAACCTGAATGGCTTGCAGAAAACTCAGAATTCCTTCGGTGTCCACACCCTGCGATTCGGGCGTTGCGCGCGGTAGTCCTGACGCCAAAGGCCGGGTAAATTCGAAGGAGGAAAGTGTGGCTAAGCCTACCGAACTGAGGCTGGCGATCTTGACGAAATTGCGGCGGGTAGTTTGCATGATTGAAGTCTGAAAAGTTGGGTATCATTTAGTATAAATTTGCAGATGCGTCTGCCCGATCGTACCACGTTTCTCAACGTGGCACACTCATTTCCACGCCCAATGGAAGCGGGTCGCCAAATACGGGTTCGCCCTCGGCGTCGAAGGTAAAGGGCTGCATCCGCGGGGCGCGCTTGCCGCCGCAGCCCTGGCCCGGTTCGGCGTTGGCATGGTAAAGAATCCAGTTTTGATTACCATCAGGCGATTTGAAAAAGCTATTATGACCCGCTGCGTAAGTACCTTTTACATCGTGCGCCCAGAAAACGGGCGTCGGGTGCTTCTTCCATGATTTTGGATTCATCAAATCGGCACCGGGTTCGGCCCAAACCATGCCCAGAGAGTAGAAGTCAGTCCAGCATCCACTCGCCGAAAAGATAATATTGACCCGACCGTTGGGACTGGCGAGGTACTGTGGTCCTTCGTTGACCAACACAATCGGCTTATCGTCGGGACCGGGCTTGGTCAATAAACCGTGCTGCTCCCAGGCGTAGCGCGGATCGGAAATGCGGATACGGTTACCGACGCAGGTCCAGGGATTACTCATCTTGCATAAATAAATATCCTGCCGTCCGTTTTCATCGCCTTCCCAACCCGACCAGGTAAAGTACATCTGCCCTTTATACTCGAACACCGAGCCGTCGATTGCCCATTTGTCCTGCGGCGTTTCGAGTTTGCCTTTGAAGGTCCAAGTACCCGTCGTAGGGTCAGCGGCATTATTTTCCAACACGTACATTCGGTGATTGCGGTTTTGTCCGTCGTCGGCGGCGAAGTAGATGTACCACTTGCCACTCAAAAAGTGCAACTCGGGGGCCCAGATTTGTTTGGAATAGGGACCGATAGCAGGCGGCGTCCAGACCGTCACTTTTTGGGCGTCGGGAAGTTGTGCGAGATCCTTTGTTTTCCAGATATTGAGGTCTTTGCCTGTGGTATGCATATAATAGTAGTAGCCATCATGGTAAACCGACCACGGGTCGGCTCCGGCGGGTAGGAGAGGATTTCGGAAAGTCTGAGCTTCGAGTGGAGACGCGAGGAATCCAAATAGAAAAAGTAAGCTATAATGCAGAGCAATTCTCATTGTTTGTAATTTCGGAGTTGATAATCTCTATTGTGAAAAGACTTTTGAAGATTTTTTATACTTTGTGACCTGGTCGAAGGAACCTTGCCGGACCCGAAATTAAACGAATACGATATGCCTAAGCCTTCCCTCGACCTCCGCACCGTCCACGTGACGCGCTACGTAACGCCGCTGCGCGAGGGTGGCTCACTGCCCGCCATCGCCGAGGCCGACGACGGCTTTCTGTACGTCCTCAAATTCCGGGGCGCGGGACAGGGGCGCAAAGCCCTCATCGCCGAACTCATTGGCGGCGAACTGGCGCGGGCTGTCGGTCTAAGAATACCCGAACTGGTTTTTGCGGAACTTGACGCCGCTTTTGGCCGTAGCGAACCCGACGAAGAAATCCAGGATTTGCTCAAAGCCAGCGTCGGCCTGAATCTGGGGCTGCACTACCTGTCAGGAGCAATCACCTACGATCCGGCCGTAACTACGGTCGATGCGTGGCTGGCCTCACGCATCGTGTGGCTCGATGCCCTACTGCTCAATGTAGATCGCACCGCCCGGAATACCAATATGCTAATCTGGCATAAAGAGTTGTGGCTCATTGATCACGGAGCCGCGCTCTACTTTCACCATTCCTGGCAGAATTGGGAAGAATATGTCACCAAACCCTTTGTCCAAATTAAAGATCACGTGCTCCTTTCCCAGGCCGCACACCTAGCTGAGGTAGACGCCGAAATGCGCACAATGCTGAACGACGAGCTCATTCGGTCGATTGTCGGCGTTATCCCCGACGACTGGCTCAACCGGGAACATGAGGAAGCCGATGTCGAAGCGATGCGGGAAGTTTATGCTCAATTTTTGATCCGGCGAATTGAAAACTCCGGAATCTTTGTCAACGAAGCCCAACCCGCCCGTCATGGACTTATTTGAGTACGCTACTATCCGGGTCGTGCCGCGCGTAGAGCGGGGCGAATTTATCAACGTAGGGGTAGTTTTATATTGTAAAAGCCAAAAATTCCTGGGTGCCAAAGTAGCGGTGGATGAGTCGCGGCTGAATGCCTTATTTCCTGGCATAAACAATTCGGAGGTCAACGAACACCTGCAATCTTTCGTGAATATCTGTGTGGGAGGAGCTTCAAAAAGCCCCATCGCTGCACTCGACATTGCCTCACGCTTTCGATGGCTCACCGCCCGGCGAAGTACCATTATTCAAGCCTCCGAAGTACATCCCGGCCTCTGCCAGAATGCCGGAGAAACCTTGGTAAAGTTGTTTGAGCAATTAGTTGTATGATAAATGGTTTTTTGTAACACCAAATTCCGTACTTTCGCCGCGCAACCGAAGTTCACCATATTAATAACTGATTCTCCAAAATAATCTTTCATGAAAAAGCTTTTTTTACTGCTCTTTCTGGTCAATCTCACCGCCTTTGCCCAGGACAATGGCTACCAGACTCCACCCCAATCTCTTGCCGAATTGGTTACCGCCAAACCCACGCCCACTGTCAGTGTAGATGGCAAGGGCGAATGGATGCTGCTCATGCAGCGCAATACGGCAACCACGACCATCGCCGAACTCTCCGAGCCTGAGTTCCGGCTGGCCGGCCTGCGCCTTAATCCCGCTACCAACGGACCAAGTCGCGCCACCTACATCAACGGTCTCACGTTGCGTCGGGTAAAAGGTGGAGCCGACGACGTAGCCATCAAAGGACTTCCAAACGAGGCAAAACTGTCATACATCCAGTGGTCGCCCGATGACAGCAAAATCGCTTTTACCAATACCACCGACACCAAACTGGAACTTTATGTGCTGGACGTAGCCTCGGCAACCGCCCGTAAAGTGAGCGACCTTGCCCTGAGCGCCGTGCTGGGGACTCCGTTCCGCTGGGTGAGCGACAACCAGTCGTTCATCGTCCGCGCTATTCCTGCCGCACGCGGCGAAGCTCCTGCCATCAGCCGCGTTCCGGACGGTCCAACGGTACAGGAAAACCTAGGTACGAAGGCGATGGCCGCCACCTATCAGGATTTGCTCAAAAACCCTAACGACGAAAAGCGCTTCGAGTACTACACGACTTCGCAAGCCATGAAGCTCGGGCTCGACGGTACCGCCACGCCTATCGGTCCGGTGGGCATGGTGTCCACGGCGACTCCTTCCCCCGACGGCAAATACGTTTTGCTCGAAACCATTCACCGCCCATTCTCTTATCTGGTACCTGTGTATCGCTTTCCGCAGCAGACTGCAGTGTATTCAATGGATGGGAAATTGATAAAAAGCCTCAACGACAGTCCCTTGTTGGAAAATATGCCGTGGGGGCGTGATGCCGTGGCCAGTGGCCAGCGCAACCACGACTGGCGCGACGATGCCCCTGCCACGATCTACTGGGTAGAGGCTCAGGATGGCGGCGATCCCAAGAAAAAAGCGGACATCCGCGATATCGTATATAGCCTGGAAGCGCCTTTTTCCGGTACTCCCAAGGAACTTTACAAGGCGGCTTATCGCTTCGGCGGCATTACCTGGGGCGATGCCCAAACTGCCCTTTTCTCGGAGCGCTGGAACGAAACCCGCAAAACGATCACCAAAGTAGTTGACCCATCGAACCCCGCCAACCCAACGGTGCTGTTCGACCGTTCCTCGGAAGACCGCTACGGCAATCCCGGATCGCCCGAAATGACCAAGAATGCCTACGGCCAGTACGTCATGCTTATGACCCCCGCCAAAGAGATATACCTGACGGGCCAGGGCGCTTCACCCGAGGGCGACCGCCCGTTCGTGGATCTTTTGAGTCTGACGACTAAGCAAACCAAGCGTTTGTGGCGGTCAGAAGCGCCTTTCTTCGAGCGTCCCATAAGTATCATTGATGCAAACAAAGGGATATGGCTGACTAGCCGCGAGTCGCAGGAGGAGCCACCAAACTACTTCATTCGTGACCTGAACCCTGCCCCCAAAAAAGGTAAAAAACCGGCTGCCGATGCCTTGACGCAGATCACGTTTTTCCCGCATCCTTACCCGCAGTTCAAGGACATACAGAAAGAACAACTCCGCTACAAGCGACCCGATGGTGTGGATCTGACAGCTACGTTGCTGCTGCCGCCCGGCTACAAAAAGTCCGATGGCCCGCTGCCCACTTTCCTTTGGGCCTATCCCGCCGAGTTCAAAAGTGCTGATTTGGCTGGCCAAGTAAGTGGCTCTCCTTATACGTTCAATCGCATTAGTTACTGGACTGGTGCCGCCTTTGCCGTGATGGGCTACGCCGTGCTGGAAAATGCCTCCATCCCCATCATTGGGGAAGGTAAGGAAGAACCGAACGATACCTACGTAGAGCAGCTCGTGGCCAGTGCCAAGGCGGCTATCGATGAAGGCGTCCGAATGGGTGTGGTAGATTCCAGCCGGGTAGGGGTAGGGGGGCACTCCTATGGCGCGTTCATGACAGCCAACCTACTCTCGCACAGCAATCTGTTCAAAGCCGGAATTGCCCGCTCCGGTGCTTACAACCGCACCCTGACGCCCTTCGGCTTTCAGAACGAGCAGCGTACGTACTGGCAGTCGCCTGAGGTATACAATACCATGTCGCCTTTTATGAACGCCAACAAAATGAAAACGCCGCTGCTGCTGGTTCATGGTGAGGCCGACAATAACACGGGTACTTACCCCATTCAGTCGGAGCGGTACTTTAATGCCCTGAAAGGTATGGGGGCTACCGCCAAGCTGGTGTTTCTACCCTACGAGAGCCATGGCTATTCTGCACAGGAATCTATCCTGCACATGCTGTACGAGATGAATGGCTGGCTGGATAAATATGTGAAGAATGCCGATGCCAACATGCCTAAAGCATCCAATGCACCCGCGCGGATGGGGGGCTCATCAAACAAGTAATCAGGGAAAGCCTGAATAAGAAACAAGATGGGGGCTTCGGATTTTCCGAAGCCCCCATCTTGTTCTTGTTCATTACAAATATTCTAATTGTAAAAGTGTCAAGAGCCGGGTGATTTCCGATAAAGCGAAGTCGCCGGTTTCCCGAGTTTTTACCAAACTGCCCGTAGCAGATTGCAAGGTTCTTTTGGATTTGTTGGGTGATTTTCCGGCGGTGATTGGACTTTCTCCGGCTCCGCCGAGAAAGGTGGAGGTGGTGGATAAGTGATGTTCACGGGTAAAACGACTTGAAAGGATAGAATAATTTATGCGCTTTACCATTCAATCTTTACTACTTCCAGCCTCCGTACTTCCCTTCCCAGCCGCAGCTCCGCCACTTCACCTACTTTCTTACCCGTAACGGCTACGGCGATGGGTGCTACAAAGGCAATTTTCTGCTTTTGAATGTCGGCTTCGTCTACGCCCACGATCTGGAATTTCTGAATTTGGTTTTTTTCCACGACTTTTAGCGTCACGGTAGCCCCGAAACGGACGGTATTGCGCTGAGTATCGTCCGGGGTGAGTAGAACGGCCGAATTAATGCGCTCCTGCAAGAGTACCATCTTTCCGTTGAGGACGGTGGTTGCGATTCGCTGTTCGGTTTCGTTTTCGAGTGCAAGATTATCTTTCTCTGCCTGTAGCGCTTGCTGTTCGGCCAGCAGCTCTTCCATACCGTGATGGGTCACGTAGTTGGTGACTCCCGGTGGCAAAGCCGAACGTGGCGGAATAACGGGAATCTCTTCCTGATCACCTTCCTTGACAAATCCTCTGCTCATGTTTTCGCTTTTAAAAGAAAATGAGACAAAAACACTGCCAGACGATTGTTAAACTTAAAACTCCCCCCCACTACAAAGCGAGTGGGAGGGAGTTTTAAGTTTACCAGCCAGTTGGTTGACCCGCCATCTAAGCAAAAAAACTTGGGCGGTTAAAATCGGCAGAGTCCCAGGACGAATCCCGGCGACGCAGCGCTTGGGCGATTCTGGTGATCTGCTCGGCACTACGTCCCTGATCCCTCATGCTGGCCTTCTCGTACTCGTCCCGCAGGGCGGCATCCCATTCAAAAAGCTCCGTTCGGTCGTCGTAGACGCCTACCACGAAGCGATCCTGGTCGTCGAGCAGGGCTTTGATCGCGGCCTGAGCCTCTTCATAAGTAGAGCAACCTATGTGCTGGTACTGGTCTTTGAGAAGGTAAAGTACCGAATAACGATTCTTGTAATACAGCTTGTCCGGATTCTCTATTTCTCCCCGGAAGGGAGTAAGGGGCGAAGGTTCGTGCGTCAGAAACTGACTCCCATCCTGGTAGTTGCGGTTGGGGAATACATTCCCGCCGTACTGATTGCCCATCCGGGTCAGCGAGGCAAAAATCTCCTGATTGGCATTGATTTTGGCGATCAGTGAAGTTCGGATAGATGACCGAATTTCCGATAGCGATTCTTTCTTTCTATATATTTGAGTAAGTGTCATAATTTCCTTGAATTTGAGTCTAAAAAATAAACTGGGAAAAATTCAGGAGAACAGAAGCCACGCGAGCGGCAGGAAAGGAGAAGCTGATTTATTGGGAAAGTACAAAATGGTTTTTACACTGGCTGATAAAAGAAATTCTCGCCATCGCCTTTCCTTGTACCTGGGGCCAAAGTAGTATTCTTATTTTAGTTATATGAATACAAAATACTGTTCGGCCTTGTTTTTAGGTATTTTCCTGAATTCATCACAAAGGAACGATACTATTTATCAAATGATTAGAAAACTATATTAAATTTATGGTTTTTGGCCAAAGTTCTTGATATAGCAAGTTAAAAATAGCAATATAGTACAATTCAGTAATCGGTAGATTCACTTGTTAAGTACCTAAATTTGCTAAGAGATGCTTAAGGTTTATGTGTCTTCGTATATCGTTCTAGTAAAAAAATCATATAAGAACTTTTCTTGTTGTTATTTTTCTGGTAACTCGGATTCTAATCCGTAATAAACGGCCTTATTTCATTTGTGATGATCTGAGATAGGTATTTTGGAATAATTGCGGCAGTTCGGGAAAATGATTCGATAGATCACAAAAAATCCCCTGATGTACTTATCAGGGGATTTTTTGTGCGGCTCAGAGAGCTTTCAATTATAGCGTAGCGGTATCCGGATCTGCTATCGACTTCGTCACAATATCAAAAATCTCCATTTTGTTGAGCAGATCGAAGAAAGTTTCGTCGCGCTGGCTATTGGTCTCAAATTTAATATGGAGTTTTCTGTCCGTGTCAAGCTCCATATAAATCACGGGCAGACCGTCCTCGGTGTCTTCGGTAGGTTCGTCGGCTTTCCACATCCTGCGGATGTAGGCCAGATTATAGATTTCGGCTTCGCCGTCGATTCTCAGGTAATTTGCCATTTATTTTTCAAGTATAGAAGTGGAAAATGACCAAGCCTAAATTATCGTGCCGTCCAGCCCCCATCTACCGTAATAATCGATCCTACCATATAATTTGCCGCGTCGCTGGCCAGGAATAGCCCCACGCCCTGGATTTCGGCCAGTTCACCCCAGCGTTCGAGAGCAGTGGCCCCGACGATGAAGTTTTTGGCTTCGGCGCTGTCGGCGATGGGAATATTCATTTCGGTAAGGAAAGGACCCGGGCAAACGGCGTTGACATTGACGGCGAAGGGGGCGAGTTCGAGCGCCAGAGCGCGGGTCATGTTCACGACTGCGCCCTTGCTGGCCGTGTAGGGCGTACGGTTGGAAAGACCCACAATGCCCAAAGTACTGGCAAGGTTGATGATTTTGCCGCTTTTAGCCTTCTTCATATAGGGGGTCACGGCTCGGCAACAGAGCCAGGTACCCGTTACGTTCACGGCCATCACTTTCTGAAAATCTTCGGGCGATACTTCGTCGATGGCACCACGGATGTTGATACCCGCGCTGTTGATGAGGATGTCGATGCGGCCAAAGGTTTCGAAGGCAGCCTTAGCCATAGCTTCGGTTTGAGCGGCGTCGGTCACGTCGGTGGCAAAAGAAGTAGCTCGGGTACCGTATTCGTTGGCGAGTTGCTGAGCAGCTAGTTGCCCTTCTTCGGCATTACGATTGACCAGCATAACGCTGGCTCCGGCGGAGGCCAGGCCAGCGGCCATGGCCAGGCCGAGTCCCTTGGAGCCCCCCGTGATGATGGCGCATTTACCGGTAAGATCGAAGAGTTTTATTCCGGGCAGATTTTGTGACATTTTGTTTTTAAAGGTTTAGTTTTTGGCCCCTGAGGAGCGTAGTTGACTTGATTTGTAGTTTTCGAAAAAGCCGATTTGCAAAAGGCTTATTCGTAAAAGTACAAAAATCTTCGGGCAGCGGGCCTGCGGATGGCAGAAAGTATCAGGCTATTGAGGTAGATGGAAGTACCGGCGTCTATGAATTATGTTATATAATAAGGGGAGCCTGAAAAAATTTTATTCAAAAATTAATTCCGTCTGGCTGTGAGGCAATTAGCTGAGTATTCAGCATTCTTCAAACCACTTCTTAAACACGGGTACCCGCTCTTTACTGATAAGAATTGGTTTTTTTGATATGGGCTCGACACGAATGAGCAGACGACCATTGAAATAAAATTCGATTTCACGGATACACTGGCGCGCGACGATGAACTGGCGATTGGCCCGAAAAAAATCATCGGGATTCAGTAGCTTTTCCAATTCTTCCAGCGTCTTGTCGATGGCGTAGTTGCGGCCATCGGCCAAAGTACCATCCACGATGCCATTCTCAATCTTGAACCAGGCGAATTCTTCATCTTTGATCGGGATCAACTTGTCGCGGTACGGAACCAGAAAATTACGTCGGGTAGTCTTGCCTGAGAGCATCTGGTTGCGAATGGCTTCTTCCAGCGACTGTATTTTCTTTTTTAAGCTCTCACCGCCCGACTGCTGGTATTTATCGAGGCTTTGGTGCAGGGCCGATGATTTAATAGGCTTCAATAAATAATCAATACTATTGAGCTTGAAGGCATTGATGGCGTACTCGTCGTGGGCCGTGGTAAAGATGATCGGACAGCGGACAGTT
This sequence comes from uncultured Persicitalea sp., assembly GCA_964500445.1. Classification (GTDB taxonomy): domain Bacteria; phylum Bacteroidota; class Bacteroidia; order Cytophagales; family Spirosomataceae; genus Persicitalea. The sequence goes on from CAZCOG010000003.1 coordinate 157,449, forward strand.
GTCTGCTCAAAAATATCGAAGCAAGTACCGTCACCCAGCTGCACATCGGAGAAAATCAGATCCGGCGTGGGGTGGCTTGTCAGCCAGGCAACAGACTGCTCAACGCTTTCGAGAATAGCCAGGATATGCGCCTCGGGCATAATCTTCTGAATCAAACTTTGCAGGTACTCTCCGGCGGGCTGTTCATCTTCAATAATCAGGATATGGGTCATGGGGATTCGATCAGGGGAATAGTGACGGAAAAATGCTCCGAGTCGTCGGACAGAGAAGTAATGCGGCCCGAGATCAGTTCGTAGCGCTTGTTAAGATTACTCAAACCAATGCCGAGACCATCCGTATGGGCTTTTCGATTGATAGAATTGGAGATGACCAGCTGTCCTGCCACTTCGTCTACTTCAACTTTGAGGTGCAGGATGTGGTTGGAGGTGATAATGTTATGCTTGATGGCATTTTCAATCAAAAGCTGAAGCGAGAGCGGCACGACATACCACTCTTTGTGAATAGTTGCTTTTTCGAAGTTAAATACCAGTTTGTCCCCAAAACGCGCCTTGTAAAGTTCCAGGAAAGCCCGGGCTACCGCTAGTTCCTCCGACAGTCGAACCAGGTTCTGTTTCTGAATTTTCAGGTTATAGCGCAGAATGTCGGACAGGTTATGAACAATATTCTGCGCCTTGTCGGGGTCAGTCGTGATCGAAATGTTGAGGATATTCAGGGCATTGAAAAGAAAGTGTGGATTGAGTTGACTGTTGAGCGCGTCGAGCTGATTTTTCACTTCCAATCTTTTGAGTTGCTCATTCTCGATCAGCGCTTCATTCGACTCGCGCAGGGTTTTGACGTAGTACCAGAAGCCATACACGCCTACGAGTTGAGCGAGGTTTTGGGCAAAGTACCAAAAATGAAGTACTCCTTCGCGGGGAGTTGGCCCAAAAATCAATACGTGAAATTGAAAGAAAAGTTCGGTCAGTACCAAAAATAGCGCAAACTCAATGGCCCGGCGCACGGCAACACTCTGGCGGAGAAACAAAGCTGAAAAAGGCCCCAGGCTCCCCGCGGTAATGAGCGAAAAAAGCCGGCCAAACAGAAAGCAGTTGATGACTTTCAGCGCAAGAGCTGTCGGACTATAACCCGCTACGGATTCGAAAGATGCCGGATCCGACAGGCACCGTACTATCGGTGCCAGATTGACCATTATGCTCAGAACCAGACCATATACCCAAACGTACTTTAGCCCGTAGGAACGCATTCTGACCATAGATCAGGCAGAAAGGCGAATTCCCAGAACAGGGTTGGGGGTACCGTAGGCACCACCCGACTTATCTTTGAGTAAATAGGCTATGGCCTGGACAAAATCGGTTTCCGACTTGCTCCATTGCCTTTGGTGGGTAACGTCTTCGATGCCCAAATGAAACATGCGGCCGCCGGCCCGCTGCACAGAGACCTCATAAGCCGAACGCCGTGAACCCAGGAGGGGAAGGTGGCCAGGGGCGGCGATTTCGTGAGTAATAACAGGCGGGCCTACTTGGTCTGCGGGAGTTTCCCGTATGTAAACGCGGCTTATCTCCATCACATCCAGAACTACTTTCAGCGCGTTGTCAAACGTCGCCCCCGCCTTCAATTCCTGCACACAACGTTCCAGAGCAGATTCATGACGTAGTTGCTGGAACTGTAAATGTTGTCTGGTTCTCCCTTCCACCTTACTCTTCCAGTCGTCCAGGGTAAGGGAAAGCGTTTTGACCCAATCTGCCGGAATATTCCCGCTTTCCAGGATCAGACAAGCCATAGAACCATTGAGCACATTGATCAGGTCTCCCGCATGGCCATCCGGTAGTTTGTGGCTGGCGATAAGAATTTCGAACCTGAACTGAGAACAAGCTACCAGAGCCTGTCGCTTGTCAGGTACTTCGGTGGCCTTTATCTGATAATTGGATTGGGTTAGGGATTGAATAAGGGAAGCGTGTACTGGGCCGGGAATGGCCACCAGCAATAGATGTAAAGTTTTCATAATGCTGCGCTATTTGAGTAGTTTTTGAGGGTTTAGAAGGGGAAATTCATTTGTAGCTGACTGTCTCCGTGATAATCTCTCTTCAAAGATTGTTTAAAATTAAGCAGGTATTTCCAAATATTTTGTCAAGCCGCCGCATTGGCAGCCGAAACCATCTGTTTTCTAGTTGAAGAAACCCGAACTAAATACTGCAAATGTACTAATGAGACTATTTGCCTTATAGTACACAGTTCAAAATCATGACCCTATTGTTCTTTCCTTATTTTACGAGTCCAAAGTAGTAGTATATCACCGAAGTTTTATTAAAAGATACATTAGCTGCTGATCTTGATCTTTCTGATAAACAGGTACCTATTTGTAACAAAATACCGAACTAACCGGATTTTACCCAAAAAAATCGGTATTGGTTGAAAGTTTCAGTTTATGTAGATAATAGTCATAGTATGACTAAGTGCATCATGTAATAAGGGCAAATACCGTGAATACAACCAATAGTTGTAAAAACTACCGGCGATCATGGAGCTCTTTGAAAGGCATTTCAATATAATTTAGGTAATGATTTACCTGCTTACACTAAATCAATGTTTGATTTGATGATCTGTATATACAGGTATTGCTGGGTATCTTTGGCTGTATAGCTAAAAACATATTTAAAAGCGCTGCCTAAAGTAGGGTTAAAGTAGCGTTGCAGTAGTGTTGTCGTATATGTTTTTGACACTTTAATTCTTTCCGAAAAGCGCAACATTTACGACTTCGGCTTCGTCGGCTTACAAAATACCCATCCTGCTTTTAGGTGGTTTGCTTGTTGGAATTAAAGCCTCTCGAATGACGTCGGTCTGTATTTTGTAATTCGCCTCCCTATTTGACTATGTAATGAAGCTGGGTGCGGCTGCTGCTCGAGTGCTGCTGGGTCCGAGCCAGGGTAAGCGACGGATTATCCAGGTTTCGCTTGAGCAGTCGGTACAGTTTCTCAATGTTCGTTTGTGCTTGGCATAATGGTCGGCTCTGGGGTGAGTTTCTTTCTCGGGTCGAGCATAAAGTTAAGCCTTTTGAGCGTGACTGGAAAATGGCCATAAAAATTTGGGGTTGTGTTTGAAACGGTTCACCCCCAAATTTGTCAGCTTCACTATGAATTTGCGCTTCCGGTTACTTGAAGGTTGGCAAATTAGAGCCGTCAATCCTCTGCAATAGCTCCTAATTCCCAACTTTTTAATTAAAAAATGACAATGGAAACAACAACAGCAGAAATAAGCTCTGTCGAGCGTAACAAAAACGTGATGCGCAGCATCGTGGAGTACAACGATGCCCGTGATTTCTTTGCCTATGTTGACCTGGTGGCAGAAAATTTTGTGGGCCACCACCATCTGGTTCCTGGTGATCTTCAGGGGAATCAATCGTTGAGCGGATTCTTTTACGCAACGGAAGCTATCGCTTTTCCTGATGGTTACCATACGATCCATAACTTATTCGGTGAGGGAGATTTCGTTACGCTTAATCTGTCGTTGAATGGTACGTTCACTGGCCCCTTGCCGGACGGAACCCAGCCTAATGGCAAGCAGATTGAGTTCCGCTACAACATACTCTGCCGCTTCGAGGACGAAAAACTAGCTGAACTTTGGTGGTATGGCTACGACGCCCATCAGCTCATGCTGGATCTTGGCATGATCAAATAGCGCGAAACCATGAATTTCAAACAGAAGCTTCAGGCGGGTGAAATCGCGTATGGACTGACTCTAACTCTGGGGACACCCCAGATTGCAGAACTGGTAGCCCAGCTCGGTTTCGACTGGATTTGGATCGAAACCGAGCACACAACCATGAGCCTTGATATGGTGCAGGCTCAGTTGCAGGCTATCTCGGGCAGCGGAACCAAGGCTGTTGTGAGAGTAGACTGTAACGATCAGACTACCATCAAGCGCATTCTTGATACAGGGCCTGACGGCATACTTATCCCTTCGGTCAACAGTCGCGAAGAAGCCGAAAAAGCCATAAAATATAGTAAGTACCCGCCTCTGGGGGAAAGAGGGATCGGTTTGGCCCGGGCTCAGCAGTATGGACTCAATCTGGGCGGGTACGTCAAGGTGGCCAATGACGAAGTGGCGGTCATCTTTATGATCGAGCATATCGCGGCTGTCCGGGACATCGACAACATCCTGAAAGTAGAAGGGCTGGACGCCGTCATGGTTGGCTCGCTGGACCTGGCTGGCAGCATGAATCTTCACAATGACCTGTCGAATCCACTGATTGAGGAGGAGGTTCAAAAGGTACTGAAAGCCTGTCAGCAGGCTGGTATTCCCTGTGGTGCCTTCGTGGGCGACCCCGCCCAGGCAAAAGCCCGAATCGAACAGGGGTTTCGTCTGCTGACATTAGGTGCCGATGTGATTCTTCTGGCATCTGGAGCCAAAAATATGCTCGAAGCGGTGAAGGGCACGTAGCGAAGCACGAGTACCGCAAAAAGTTGGGGCCAGCTAGGGACGGTTCAGGTTCGAATTTGTCAGCTTCACTCACAAATCACTCTGATCACGATTTCTTATTTGCCAAATTTATAGCATCAAACCACACCGGGGGCTGCAAAAGGTAGTTCATACTATACACATCTCATCCGCCCCCTCTCTGAATTTTACAAAGTCATTTACTCAACGTTATGACAGACTTCTTTATCCACACCATTATTTTCTTTTGAAATCATTTACTCAACGTTATAAAAACTTCATTTTTCATGTCAAAAAAAGTACTGGCTATCCTTTCTGAATACGGGTACTGGGGCGTTGAACTCGTTGGACCGCTCGAAAAACTGGAAGAGGCGGGCTATGCCGTCGATTTCATGACTATGCACGGCAAGAAAGCCGAAGCGCTGCCGCCAAGTTACGACACTACCTACGTGGATCCGCCGCTTGGAATGTGTGTCACCACCGAGGAAGCTGCCGAAAAAGTAAAGGCATTCGAAGCTACCAATCGCTTGGAAAACAGCCTGAATATGTCAGAAATGATTCCCGAGCGTCCCTATTTCTCTGAGCCCGATTTCCTGCGAAAGTTCGAGAAATATTTTGCCGATCTGAAAGTTGCCCAGCAGAAACTCACCGAAGAGTACGCCTCAGTGCTGCTCGTGGGTGGTAGCGGTCCGATTATCGACATGGTTAACAACCAGCGTGTTCACGACATTATCCTAGCCTTTTACAACAAACAGATGCCCGTCGCCGGCATTTGCTACGGTGTGGCCCCTCTGGTGTTTGCCCGCGACTTCAACGAGCGGAAGTCCATCCTTAAAGGCAAGCACGTCACCGGCCACTGCATCGAGTACGACTACCACGACGGTACGGGCTTCCTGCATACCGACCTCAATATGGGACCGCCGCCCTACGTGCTGGAATACCTGCTCAGGGATGCCGTGGGGCCCGACGGGCAATACCACGGAAACTTCGGGAAGGAGACTTCCGTAATCGTAGACTACCCCTTCATCACGGCCCGTTCGCTTCAGTGCTCGTTCGAATTCGGGGAGCAGTTTGTCAATGTTTTGGATAATGGACTCACACGTTATGGCTGGTAAAACCGGAAATCAGAAAATCATCGAGCAATTCCTCGCCGACGGCATGGATCACATGTACGGAAACCCCGGCACGGTGGAACAGGGCTTCCTGGATGCTGTGGCGGAGTACCCCGACATGAAGTACATCCTGACATTGCAGGAAAGCGTCGCCCTGATGATGGCCGATGGCCACGCCCGCTATACGCAACGGCCCACGCTGGTGCAGCTACATAGCGCGCCCGGCATCGGCAATGCGGTGGGAGCCGCCTACCAGGCCAAGCGCGGCCATGCTCCGCTGGTCATTATAGGATCCGACGCCGGGACGCAATACATGAACATGGACGCTCAGATGGCTAACGACCTGGTGGGTATGATGCGGCCGGTAACGAAGTTCTCGACGATGGCGCTTTCGTCCAAATCGCTGCTGCGGACACTGCGGCAGGCGATCAAAATCGCCGGAACACCGCCGATGGGGCCCGTGTACGTCTGCGTGCCGATGAACATTCTGGATGAACCCAACGATGAACCCGTCTTTCCAACCTGCATTCCCTCCACCCGAGTTCGTCCCGATGAGTCTGTAATTAAAGAAGCTGCTCAGGCTCTTCTTGCTGCTGAAAAACCCATGATGTTCATCGGTGACGGCGTGGCTTACTCTGATGCCATCCCTGAAATGACCCGCGTGGCCGAACTGCTGGGAGCTGAGGTCTATGGGGTAGAGTTTGGGGATGTGATTATGGATAACACCCATCCGCTTTACCAGGGAACGACAGGCCATATGTTCGGCTCATTCAGTAAACCCATCACCAGTAAGGGCGACGCCAACCTGGTGATCGGTACCTATATGATGCCCGAAGTCTTTCCAGACGAAGGTGAGATTTATGCCGAAGGAGCCAAGGTGATCCACATCGACCTGAACGCCTACGAAATTGCTAAAAACCACCGCGTCGACCTGGGTGTGGTGGCCGATCCCAAACTGTCGCTGCAAGCCCTAGCTGACGAACTCGAAGCTACCATGTCCGACGGCTACCGCCAGGCCGCTGCCGAACGGGTACAGCAACTTGGCGAGGCTAAGAAGCAGAAGCTCGCGGCCGATTTTGAGAAGGATCAGCAGCAGAAAGGAAAATCACCTTTGCAGATGTCGCAATTTGCCGAAGTGCTCGCCCAGAAACTGCCCTCGGATGCCATCATCTTTGACGAGGCCCTGACGAGTTCGCCCGCCATTACCCGCTACATACCGCCGCGTGAGGCCGGCCAGTACTTCTTCACCCGGGGCGGTTCGCTGGGCGTGGGGTTCCCCGGGGCAATCGGTCTGAAACTAGCCAATATGGACAAAACCGTCATCGGTTTTTCGGGCGACGGAGGCAGCATGTACACCATACAAGCGCTCTGGTCGGCCACCCGACACAAAGCGGGAGCCAAATTTGTGGTCTGCAACAATGGCTCCTACAAACTCCTGCAAATGAATATCGACGTGTACTGGAAGGAGCGCGACCTAAAGAAGCACGACTATCCGCTGCCCTTCGATCTTTCGTACCCGGCCACTCGCTTCGATCTGCTGGCGCAGGCCATGGGCGTTAAGGCCGTCCGTGTAGAAAAGGAAGAAGAAATCGTCCCTGCTATCGAGCAAATGCTGGCCGATGACGAGCCTTTCCTGATCGACCTGGTACTGGAAGGAGATCACAAATCCGACTGGGTACAGGTGAATTGCTCACAGTAAACCAATAATCACTTTGCTTATTCGTCACCGTTCGGGCGGCCCCGTCGGAGCGTAGCCGAGGAGTAACTCTCAACGTAAAAGAAATCATGTTAAAAAAAGAAGCAATCGAAAAACTTGCCAAAGACTGGTACCGCAAACTCGACGTCCACGCCCCTATGGTGGAAGTATTGCCTATGCTCATCGACGACGGTCTGGAAATGGTATTTCCGGAAGCCACCGTGTACGGCTACGCCGGGTTCGAGGGCTGGTTCCAACGCGTCATCCGTATTTTCTTTGACGAAGTCCACACTGTGAAAACTGTGGAACCAGATATCGACGGCGACACCGCCACTGTGAAAGTAGTCGTGAAGTGGGAGGCCAGTGTCTGGAACGCTCCCGATGCCGAGAGCAAGCGCATCACCCTCGATGCTTTCCAGACCTGGGAAGTGAAGGCGGGGCCTGGCGATACGGTACTGATTACCAAGTATACCGTGGACGACCTCAAGTACTACGAAGGCTCGGCCACCCTGTAGTTTTTCCGTATCTGACCCTAAACCTACCTCTATCATGAATTTTGAGTTTATAAAAGTAAAAAAAGTTGACCTGGGAGGGGCGACTGTCCACTGTGTGCAGTCCCCTGAAACCGGAGAAATGGTGAATGCGCAACTCATCGAGACGCCCAACCAGTTGTTGCTGGTCGACACCCTGCAGCTGGTACCACACGCCGAGGAGCTGAAGCAGTACGTGGATAGCCTGGGAAAGCCTCTGGACCGGATCCTCATCACCCACCAGCATCCCGACCACTGGATGGGAGCGGCCTCATTCAAGGGGGTGCCTGTGTATGCCTTTTCCGAAGTGATCGGTATGATCGGCTATCAGGCAGATTTTCTGCTTGATTTTCACCGGCAAATGCACCCCGACAACCCGGCACTCGTACCCGCCGAAAAGGTACTTCCGACCGAAACCATCGAAGAAGGAATACTCGATTTCGATGGGGTTAAAATCAACTTGATAAAGGTGGTCGAAACGGAATGTCCCGTCAATATGGCTGTCGAACTGCCTGATCACAAGGCGCTGCTGGCCCAGGACTTAGTCTACAACAAGGTGTTCCCGTATTTCGGTGAGAAAACCCAATCCGGCGACTTCGGCTTCGATAATTGGATCGAGGTTCTCAAATCGTTCGAGGAGAAAGGCTACCAGCACGTCTTTCCGGGCCACGGCGACCCTACGGACGCCTCTATCTTTCAGGAAATGATTGACTACCTGGATTTTGTAAAGGGTAAAGTGGCCGAAGGACAACAGGGGGACGACCTGGTGTACAGCGTAAAGAACCAGTACCCTGACTATAACCTGGAACTGACTATCTATATGTCCATTTACTCCCTGTTCAATTATCGGCCTCAGGAAGGTAATTGGCAGTAATGAACCCTAAATCTATTTTACGAATCCCATGAAGAACGTACCCGATAGCAAACTGGGCCGGATGTACCGTGAACACATCCAACATATACTGGACAAAAACATCGATGCGCTTCTCGACCAGTATACCGATGATGCAATACTCATCAGCAGCTTTATGAAAACGCCACAAATTTACAAGGGGCGCGAGCAGGTCAAAGAACATATGCAGGGCATACTCGGTATTGACGGGCTGGAAACGGAAATTGGTTTTTGGGCCGAAACTCAGGACCCCGAAACGCTGATGATCACCGAACAAATCACGATGACCACCGAAGAAGGTACCAGCGAAATGCGCTTCGCCGACAGTTGGGTGCTGCGCGATGGCAAAATTGCCATCCACTTCGCGGGCATGGTCCAGCACCCGGACGGGTCTTTAAGTTGACAGTTGATCTTGGGCTACGCTCAGACAGGACCACCCGGCGGTGGAAAGTTGATAGTGCTTGCTTTGTAAAACTTTATGACCTGAAATACCGAATACTTCAAACTACCCTATGAACCTAAACCTACACATAAACGGCCAGAAGCAAACTGCCGATATTGACCCGAACCTCACGCTGGTAGACTTCCTGCGCGATCAACTGGACCTGACCGGGACCAAGGTCGGCTGCGGCTCGGGCGTGTGCGGAGCCTGCACGGTACTCGTATACGGCAAAGCCACCAAAAGCTGCCGAATGATGGCCACAGAGGCCGAAGGAACCGAGGTCACGACCATCGAGGGGCTGGCCAACGGCGGTGACCTGCACCCTTTGCAAAAGGCATTCTGGGAAAACAACGCGGTGCAAAATGGCTTCTCGACGCCCGGCATGATCATGGCCGCCGCTGAACTGCTCTCCCAAAATCCCGATCCGACTGACATTGAAATCAAACGCTGGCTGAACGGCAACCTCTCGCGCGAAACGGGTTATCAGCAGATAGTGGAAGCGATCAAGACTGCCGCTGCCGATATGCGGGGCGAGGGCAATGGTAGCGATAACGGCCAGGAAAATACCGCCATTGGCCAGTCGCCCCGAACGCGCAAAACCAAAGAACTCGTGACGGGTGAGGCGAAATTCATTGCCGATATGAAGCTTCCCGGAATGCTCCACGCGGCCATTCTGCAAAGTCCGCACGGCCACGCCAACATCCTGAGCGTCGACACTTCCGTCGCCGAAGCCATGCCCGGTGTGGTGCGGGTTTTCACAGCCAAGGACACCCAGGGCATCATGCCTATGCCGGTCATATGGGTTCCGCCTTTTGCCGAGAGTCATTTTTTACCGCATCCGTCGGGCATCGTGCCTGGGTCGCATACTGTCTTTGCCAAAGACCGCGTCCGTTTCGTGGGCGACCAGCTCGCCGCCGTCGTGGCCGAGACTCGCGCACAGGCTTATGCAGCTTTGGACAAAATAAAAGTGGAGTATGAAGCCCTGCCTCTGGTACTGGATGTGGAGGAAGCTGTCAAGGACGGTGCTCCCCAACTTCACGAAACGGCCCCCGGTAACATTTTGATCGAGACCGTATTCGGAGACAAAGAAGCCACCGAAAAAGCCATCGACGAAGCCGAGGTGGTGGTGGAGCAGCGGATTTATAACCAGCGGCTCATGCACAATACGCTAGAAGTGCGCGGCGTACTGGCGAAGCACGATCCGGACACCAACCAGCATACGCTCTGGACCAATACTCAAATCCCCTATCCACATCGTCTGCTGATTTCACTTTATGTACTGGGAATCCCCTACAACAAAATGCGGGTAATCGTGCCCGCAATAGGCGAGAGCAACGGCTGCAAGGGCAACCTTTATCCTGACACCCCGCTGGTACTCTGGATGGCCCGTGAATTGGGTCGTCCCGTCAAGTGGGTGGATACGCGGGCAGGTTTTGCGCGCAACACGGCGCAGTCGCGCGATCAGGTACAATATGTGAAAATTGCCGGAACGAAAGAAGGTAAGATTTCGGCTCTGAGCTGCCGGGCGTTGAGCAATGTCGGTGCCTACCCGGTTATCAATGCTCCTGGTCAACCACTGGCCCTCATTGGCCGGAGCATTACGGGGGCTTACATCGTTCCGCAGGCTTGCTACGATATCAAGGTGGTCTATACCAACAAGGTGCCGACTGCCCCCATGCGCGGCTCTGGGCGGGCAGAGGCTATTTTCCTCATAGAACGGGCCATTGAGCTTTTCGCCCGGGAGATTGGCAAGGATTCTGCCGAAGTGCGGCGGATGAACATGGTGCAGAAAGATCAGTTTCCCTACGAGAACGGCCTGGGTTGGACCTACGACTCGGGCGATTACCAAACTGCGCTCGATATGGCCCTGGAAAAAGCGGGCTACGCAGATCTGGACGCCAAAAAAGCGGAAGCCAAAGAGCGCAACAAACTGCTCGGCCTGGGCATTGGCTCCTACGTGGCCGTGGCGGGGGTAGGTAACTCCGCTAAGATGGGCGGCGAAGGCCTGATGAGCGGCACCTGGGGCAGTTCGTACATACACGTGGCTCCCTCCGGCGAAGTAGCCATCACGACGGGAGCGCAGCCACACGGACAGTCGCAGGATACTACTTTTGCGCAAATCGCCGCGCAGGAACTGCAAATTCCAATGGATTACATTACCATACAGCATTCTGACACCGACTTGCCGCTCTACTACGGACAGGCCAGCTACGGCAGCCGTTCGCTGAGTGTAGAAGGCGCGGCGGTGCAGAAGGCCTGTCGCATGGTGATCGAAAAAGCCCGTAAAATGGCCGCGCATTTATTCAAAATGCCTATCGACCTGATTGAATACAAAGAAGGAAAGGTAATCGGTACCCCAGCTCCCGAACAAGCCGTGATGACCCTGCAACAGATCGCTTTGATGCTGTGGTTGGGCTGGGATTTGCCCGAAGGAATTGAACCTGGGCTGGAAGCCTCAGCCTACTTTGATCCTGAGAATTTCAACTTTCCCTTTGGTACTCACGTGGCGGTGGTGGAAATCGACCGCGACACCTGCGCCGTGGATCTGGTGAAGTATGTGGCCGTGGACGACTTCGGCACCGTTGTCAACCCCGAGGTAGTACGTGGGCAAACCCACGGTAACATCGTGCTGGGCGTCAGTCAGGCTCTTTCGGAAGAGGCAAAGTACTCGTCCGAAAACGGTCAGGTGCTGACGGACGACTTCGACACCTATTCCATTGCCCGCGCCGACTCGATACCTTTCCTGGAATTGTTCCGCACCGAAACCCCCTCGCCTTCCAACCCGTTGGGAGCCAAGGGAGCCGGGGATGTGAGTAACCCGCCCGTGGCACCCGCCGTGGTGAATGCCATCTGCGATGCGCTTTCGGACTTCGGAGTAAAGCATATAGATATGCCCGTGACCCCGGAGAAGATTAAGCAAGCCCTGCATCCAATCCAATCGTGATGACCATCGTGCCCTACACTTGTACCGTGCCAAATCACCAATAAAGTAATCTTGAAACTATAAACTATTTAACGTTATGACCAATCAGGAATTCTACGAAAACCACCTTGATCTACTGTCAAAAGGGGATGCCGACGAGTTGGTGGAGCACGACTACCACGACGATGCCCAGATGATTCTGTTTGTGGCCGATGAACCCATTATACTGACCGGCAAAGAAGCGCTGAAAAAGCAGCTGGGAGATTATGTAAAATACATTTACAAAGGGTTTGTGTCTTCCGAAAGACTGGTCATCACCGATGACAGCATCTTCCTGGAAGCCACCATCGACACCGCTAACGGTCATTCCAAAGTATACGACGCCCTCTACATGAAAGACGGCAAAATCTTCCGCCACTATTCGGGGCTAAAATAGCTGACAATCCTTCCCTAAATTCTAATAACCTAACATTTAATACATTAAAATAATGAGCAAGAAAATTTTAGTCCTAGCTTCTAATGTGGGCCTTTGGGCCGAAGAATTGCAGGCTCCCTGGGACGCCCTGAAAAAAGCCGGACACGAACTGACTCTGGCTACGCCAAAAGGCCTTACTCCGCTGCCCATGGAATTAAGCATGAACAAAGACTTTGTCGATCCCATGCAAAACTATAACGTGAATCCGCCCGAAGTGGTGGACCGTTGCAATGAAATCCTCGATAACGGTGAGTGGGATAATCCCATCAAAATCGAAGACGCCAACATGGACGATTACGACACGCTGGTGCTGGTGGGTGGTCCCGGTTCAGCGCTCGACATCGTCGGTAATCCCTTCGTTCATCGCCTGTGTGAAACTGCCTACAAACAAGGCAAAATACTGGGGGCCCTATGCTACGCCGTCGGGGCGTTCGTCTGGGCGCGGGACGAGGACACGCTGCACCGCAGCATCGCCTATGGCCACAAGCTGGTCGCGCACCCCCGTGAATGGGATTTTACGGGTAATATGAACTACCCGCTGGTACGGGCCACGGACGAAAACAAAGGTACCGATATCGTTACGCAGGGTTTTGCCTTCCCATTACAGGTAATCGTTGAAGATGCCGTTGGGCCGAATGGAAAGGTATTTTCCGACCCGACCGCTAATCGTGAAAAGCCGCAGGTACATTACGACCATCCCTTCGTCACGGCCCTGTCCGTTGAATCATCCATTGCCTTCGGTGACAAACTAGTGGAAGTTCTTAAATAATATTCTCTCAGATTATGTACGCCAGGCCTACCCAACCCAATACTATGTCACTACGTCCGCTTTCGCCCGCTGAAACAGCCGTTGAAGTGAACGGTGGCCTGCAAATTGGTGCCTCTATGACTCTGGAAACCCTGGCTCGGTTCCCGGCCGCGCAGATGTTTCCGGCGTTGCAAATGGCGTTGCGTAGTTTGATAGTGTCCAATGCCCACCGGGACGCAAAGCTGCGAAAAGTGCTGACCCGGGAAGGCGAAGTACAGGGCCTGGCAGCTGCGCTCATCGCCCTCGATGCCGAGTTATTCGTGACAGGTCCTGTCCGGGAACGAGCGATCAGCCTAAAGAAGTACTTGTCCCTGGATGGAGTAAAGCTGAATGATGATGAGATAATTACGGACTTTTTCCTGCCGAAATCTTCAACACCAAAAGCGAATTCAGGTACTAAGGAAAGCAGTAGTTACCAATCGGTCGACTATCTGCGCTCAGGACAGGCACTGTGTGGCGTAGCAGCCTGGGCCCGCAAGTCGGGTGAAACGCTGGAAGAAGTGCGGATTGTGTTGGCGGGTTGCACACAGGTTCCTGTCCCCTTGAAGCGGGTCAGTGCCGCTCTGCGGGGGAAAGAATGCACCCCCAGCCATATCGAAGCGGCTATCCGGAAATTGGGTGAAGAGCGCCTGACGCTCTATAATCCCGAACTTACCCTGGGTAGTCATCTTTTCAATCTGGCCAAAACTTTGATCAAAAGAGCAGTAATTATGATTTGAGCAGTGGTAGTTTGTTCTCAGTCGGCGCACTATTGCGAACACTACACCCGCTACGATTTTTGAAGATCCGGGATGCTGTCGCCAGCGTTAGGGTGTCCCACTCAACTAACTCCCAAAAACTACTTCCCCAACTACCCTCAACGTTTATGAAACTAAAAGGCAAAAAAATCGGCATACTCTTCGAGGCCGACTACTTCGAAAACGAGATATTTTATTACAAATTCCGCTTTCCCGAAGAAGGTGCCGAATTACACTTTCTAACCCGGCTTTGGGGAAATCCGAGCCTCACTTTTCACGGCCACGAGTACCGGGCCCCGATGGAGTGTCATGAGAGTTTCGAGAATATGAGCGATGAAGAACTACGCAGCTACGACGCCATCATTGTGCCGTCGGGGATGGTATCGGACCGGCTGCGCTACACCGAAGATGTCGAGAAAATTCCGCCCGCGACGGAGTTTCTGAAACGCGCCTTCGCCGAGCCCGGCATCCTGAAAGGCATCATTTGTCACGGCTTGTGGCTAACCGCCCCGGCGACTGAACTTGTCAAAGGACGCCCGCTGGTATGCCATAATAATCTCATTGGTGATGCCAAGGCTTATGGCGCGATCTATACCAACGAGGATGTCGTCGTGGATGGTGATCTGGTCACGGGCCGATCGGGTGGTCACGCTCATCTGTTTGCCAGTAAGATTATCGAAATGCTCTCGAAGTAATGTCTCTGTAAATCAAGTCTTATACAAAAATCCTCCACCATGAAAACGTCATTTTTTCATATAGCCGTCACGGTTAAAGATTTGAAAAAATTTGAGGCCTTTTATGCCAAACATTTCGGCTTCGCACGGGCACGGGTCATCGACCTGGGTGACGATGCCGAACTGGTTTTTCTTAAAAATGACGAGGGCTTTTACCTGGAAGTATTTCCTCCTGAAGAAGAAAGACCCTGCGAAATGGCCGGCGCCGACGGCCCGCACTATCCCGGCCTGCGCCACATCGCCTTTCAGGTGGAGGACGTGGATGCCAAACTGGAAGAAATGGGGGAGGATGCTGTCCTCAGCTTAGGCCCACTCCGTTTCGACGACTTCATCCCCGGCTGGAAAACCGCCTGGCTCAAAGACCCGGAAGGGAATATCGTAGAGATCACACAAGGGTATGCGGATGAATAGGCCCTGATGCTGGATACTGGATTTGGGATACTGGACTAGCAAGCACAGTCGCCAAATCCAGTATCCACCTTCAAAACACGGATTGATCCGTCCTACTGCAATGTCCAGAATCTAGTATCTAAAATCCAGTATCTAATTTAAAAACTCAAAAAACGTTATGAAAATTGACTTCACCTTTTCAGATACCATCGCGGGCTATGTGACCGAATACAAACCGGACGAACGTTGGTTTTCGCTCGAAACTTCCGACGGCCGACCTTTCAAGGTCAACATGACGCCCTCGCTTTATGCCCGCACCACGCGAAACCTGACCGAGGGGTATCAGGATGCATCTGGGCAGATGAATGAACTCTTATCCACCAAAGGACAACACATATTTGTATACGGTACTTTCTATCCCGGTCAGGAAACGTCTGAGAACGTTTTTGAAGGCCAATGGATCATCTTCCCCGGTCACAAGCCGGGCGAGTACCGCCACGAAGAACCCAACTGGTGGATCGAGCAAATCAGATCTTTGGGCACAAGCTACCTGAAATGGCAATTTGACTACCCCAAGGAGCGGATCAACTACAACAACTACCGCACCATGCTGAATCTGGCGGGTACCAAGCACGGTGATTACTTACAGGAAACCGACACGATTTCCCGCATGGTGTACGGACTGGCGTCGGCCTATATGCTGACGGGCCAGGATGAGTTTCTGGAAGGCGCTGAGCTGGGCACCGAGTACTTACGGGAACACATGCGCTTCTTCGACCAGGACGACGACCTGATATACTGGTACCACGGCCTGAAAGTGGAAGGGCAAAAAGAAACCAAGCTGTTGACATCAGAATTTGGCGATGACCTGGATTCCATCCCCATGTATGAGCAGATTTACGCCCTGGCCGGACCTACCCAAACCTATCGCCTGACGGGTGACGCCCGCATCCGCTATGACATTGATAAGACGCTCGATCTCTTTGAAAAATACTATAAAGACCACGACGGCGAAGGCTACTATTCGCACATCCACCCGATTTCGCTGAGTGCTAAGGAAGAGTCGCTGGCCCACAACATGGCCCGCAAAAACTGGAACTCTGTCGGTGACCACGCTCCGGCTTACCTCATCAACCTGTACCTGGCGACGGGCGAACAGGCCCACGCTGATTTTCTGGAATATACCTTCGACACCATCACCAAGTACTTTCCTGATTACGAAAACAGTCCCTTCGTGCAGGAGAAGTTCTTCGATGACTGGAGCAAAGACCAGAGCTGGGGCTGGCAGCAGAACCGCGCCGTGGCCGGTCACAACCTCAAAATTGCCTGGAACCTTATGCGGATGCAGTCGCTGAAATATAAGGACTCGTACCAGGAATTTGCCGAGAAAATCGCCGAACTTATGCCCGATGCAGGGTCTGACCGGCAGCGGGGCGGCTGGTACGACGTAGTAGAGCGCGAAACCATAATCAATGGTCACAATGCTTTCGTGTGGCATGACCGCAAAGCGTGGTGGCAGCAGGAGCAGGCCATTCTGGCCTATATGATTCTGCACGGAATTGATGGCAAGGAGGAGTACCTGAAGCATGCCCGAGAGGCGGCGGCCTTCTACAATGCCTTCTTCCTGGATACGGATGATGGTGGCGTTTATTTTAATGTCTTCGCCAACGGTATGCCCTATCTGCTTGGTACCGAGCGCTTCAAGGGAAGCCACTCGATGAGTGCTTACCACAGCATGGAGCTTTGCTTCCTATCTACGGTATATGTCAACCTGCTCATCACCAAGACGCCCACCTACTTCTACTTTAAGCCCTACCCGAATGCTTTCGAGAACGGCATTCTGCGTGTATCACCAGACATCCTGCCCGAAGGCAGCATCAGCATCACCGAATGCTACATCAACGACGAGCCTTACGACAACTACGACGCCGAAAAACTGACCGTTACGTTACCGAAAGGTGAAGAGCAGGTGCGGGTGAAAGTACTGTTAACGCCGAAAAAGTAAGTCCAATTCAAAGTTCTTGGTTCTTAGTTCGAAAATAGAGAACAGATGAACAGAGAACGGTACCAAACCGCTAGAACTAAGAACGCAGAACCACGAACCAAGAACGATTTATCATGAAAGTTAACATCAAAACAATACAAGACATCACTGTCATCGAGGCTGAGGGTAACATCGACAGCCGCACCGCCGGAGATTTCGAGAAGGAGACTGTCGCCGCCACCCAGGGCGAAGACAAGATCATCATCGATCTTTCTCAGGTAGAATTCCTGTCGAGTGCGGGACTACGTTCGCTGCTCATGCTCTACCGACAAGTGAAAGCCCGCAACGGCAAGATCGTCCTCGTTGGGGTTTCGGAGGAAATCCAGGACGTGATGGAAAACACGGGTTTCATCAATTTCTTCACCCTAACCGAGCTTCTCGAAGACGGTGTAAAAGAATTAAGCTAATGGCAACTGCAAAACCAAAAAGTACCAAGGCAAAGGCCAAGTCAGCCCCAGTAGAAACCGCCGTACTCGACAAGAGTATCAACGATATACGGATCGACTACTACCCGACTCACGAGCATCAGGGGGTGAAGTTCCGGCGGGGGCATGCCATGCCCTTCGGAGCTACCACCGTGCCGAACGGCGTCAATTTCAGTATCAGTTCCAGCGCGGCGACGGCCTGCACGCTCGTATTGTTCGACCGGGGTGCCGACCAGCCTTTTGTGGAGATTCCCTTTCCTGATGAATTTCGGGTAGGAAATGTGTATTGCATGATCGTCTTCGACCTCGATGTCGAACGCCTGGAATACGGGTACCGCATGGATGGACCTTTTGCACCAGAATTGGGGCATCGGTTTGATAAAAACGTTATTCTGAGTGACCCCTACGCCCGCTCCCTTGGAGGCCGCGATACCTGGCTGGCCGAACCCAACTGGGACGATATTTATCCCTACCGTTCGCGGCTGGCGTTCGAAGACTTCGACTGGGAGAACGATCACCCGCTGGAATACCCGATCGAAGATCTGGTGATATACGAAATGCACGTGCGGGCTTTCACCAAGCACGAAAATGCCAAGGTGAAAAATGGGGGTACTTTCAGTGCCATCAAGCAGAAGATTAAGTACCTCAAAGAGCTGGGTGTCAACTGCATTGAGCTGATGCCCATCTACGAGTACGACGAATGGGAAAACAGTAAGCCCAACCCCGTGACGGGAGAAATGCTCGTCAATTTCTGGGGATATAGTACGGTCAATTTCTTCTCGCCCAAGGCGGGCTACGCCGCCACCGGGAAGTTCGGCATGCAGGTGGACGAACTGAAAACAGTCATCAAAGAGCTGCATAAAAATGGCATCGAGGTAATTCTGGACGTGGTGTTCAACCACACCGCCGAGGGCGACCACCGGGGCCACACGATTTCGTTCCGGGGCATCGATAACAAAACCTACTACATGCTCACGCCGGAAGGTTACTACTTCAACTTTTCGGGAACGGGCAATACGCTGAACTGTAATAATCCCGTAGTGCGGGATATGGTACTTGATTGCCTGCGCTACTGGGCGGCCGACTACCACATCGACGGCTTCCGCTTCGACCTGGCGGCCATCCTAGGCCGGGCGCAGGACGGTAGTCCGCTGAGCAATCCGCCGCTGCTGGAATCGCTGGCCTACGATCCGATTCTGGCCAAATGCAAGCTCATCGCCGAAGCCTGGGATGCGGGCGGACTGTATCAGGTGGGTACTTTTCCGGCCTACGGGCGATGGGCCGAGTGGAACGGCAAGTACCGCGACACGCTCCGTAAATTTCTGAAAGGTGACGAAGGACAAATCGGCGAGATGGTGCAACGTATTCAGGGCTCGCCCGATCTTTACTACTACCGGGGACCTACCGCCAGCATCAACTTCATTACCTGCCATGATGGTTTCACGCTTTACGACACCTTTGCCTACAACGAAAAGCACAATGAGGCCAACGGCGAGGATAACCGCGATGGGGCCAACGACAATAACTCCTGGAACTGTGGCGCAGAGGGTGAAACCGACGACATCGAAATCAACTTCCTCCGCCGCAAGCAGATCAAAAATGCGTTGGCTATTCTGCTGGTGAGCCAGGGCGTGCCGATGATCCTGATGGGCGACGAAATGGGCCGCACCAAGCACGGCAACAACAATACCTACTGCCACGACAACGAACTCAACTGGCTCGACTGGTCGCTGTTGAAAAAAAACCAGCACCTATTTGAATTCACCCAGAGTCTGATTCGCTTCCGCAAGGCGCATCCGGTGCTGCGCAGTTCCACACATTTTACGCATACCGACTACGTAGGTAGTGGCTACCAGGATATTAGCTTCCACGGTACCAATGCCTGGGCGCTGGATGGCTCCCCCGGTAGTCGCTCATTTGCCTTCATGCTCGATGGCGACCACGCCAAGCAGGGCGCGATCAAGGACGATACAATTTATGTAGCCATGAATATGTATTGGGAAGCCCTGTCTTTCGCCCTGCCGCAGCTTAGCAACGGTCGCCAGTGGCACGTATTCGTGAACACCGACATGCCCGAAAAAGAAGCCGTCAATACCCTCGGCAAGGAGCCTCGTACCGACAGCCAGAGCCATGTGCTGGTCGGGCCACGATCGGTGATGATTTTGGTGGGTAAATAGTTTTTTCGATGGATAGAGGGAAATTGATAATGAAAATATAAAAGTACTTCCTCAATAACTCTCTATTCTTCGTAACGAAAAGTACCCTGCCACAAACTTTAAACCGATAAATTGTACCTGACATTTTTAATTATCCATTATCAACTATCTATTAAATAACCATGAGCTTTTCAATAAAATCAGACGTAAAAGATGCGCCCGAATCCGGCAAAGTAGCGACCATTTATTTAGAAGGCGAACTGGACTCTCTTTCGGCCCGCTTATTCCAAAAGGAAATCGAAAAAGTGGCCATAGAGTCGCCCAAGGATCTTGTGCTAGATATGGAAAAACTGAGCTTCATGGCTTCTGCCGGACTACGGGTTTTAATTTTCTCTAAGCAAAAAATCGGTCCCTCGCTCAATATTTTCCTCGTTAAGCCACAACAGCCCATCGTGGATACGCTTGAACATACCGGCCTGCTGCATAGCGTCACGGTAGTTGAAAAGTATCCGGGCTGAGCCAGGCGATCAGGGATAGAGAAGTCCGATTGCCGCTGGCTGAACTCTGGGGTGGCGGTGAAAGTACTTCTCTTTATTCTTCTCCAAGGCTAAAATTCATGCCGGGCCGTCGCTACGGCAACTGTAAAAAGGTACTTTCGACAAAAACAATGAATTCAAAAACCTTTCCCGGCACGGTGGAATCCATCGACCTCATCCGGCACTACATCTCGGAAATCGCCCAAAGCGCGGGCCTCAACAAAAAGTCCAGCTATAACCTGAAGCTGGCTGCCGACGAAATTGCGACTAATATTGTATTGTACGGCTACGAGGAACCGGGCCTGGAAGGGAATATCGAAGTACTGGATGAGCAAACCGAAGAAGCGCTCACGGTAATCTTTGAGGACACTTCTGCTCCTTTTGACCCTCTCGCCCGCGAACTTCCCGACGAGGAAGACCTGTCCAAACCACTGGAAGAAAGGCAGATCGGTGGCTTAGGTATCTTCCTGACGGTTAAGGGTGTTGACGATTTTAGCTACGAGAGGGTGGGCGAGAAGAACAGGAATATTTTTAAGATGTTGAAAGGTTGAGTTATTTGGTTGTTGAAATTTTTAAATCATTTACAGTGAGTATTTTTCAAATAAATTAAACTATATACTCTACCGATCTTTAAAACTATACAAATCCACAAATCCAGAATTAGAAATGCCCCGCTACGCCAACCCCTTTCCCGGTTTAAGGAGTTTCGAGTCGCAGGATTCAGAATTGTTTTTTGGCCGGGAAAGTCACATCAGGGAACTACGCATCAAGCTGTCGATGAATCGGTTTCTGGCGATCGTGGCCTCTTCGGGCAGTGGCAAATCATCATTAATTAAGGCAGGTCTAATTCCCTCGCTCCATAACGATAAGCTTAGTGGTACTGCGCACGATAGTTGGAGTGTTATCCTTTTTAAACCCGGCGCGACACCGATTCGCTCGCTGGCCCAAGCACTGCAAAAGCACCTGTACGGTTCAGAAGATGGCTGTCAGGACCTGGCCGAAAGGATCAAGGAAAATCCCCATGTGGTGTATGGGCTTTTCGATCAATTGGCGGGGAATAACATTCTGCTGGTAATCGACCAGTTCGAGGAGGTGTTTCGCTACGCGCAGCCCGACGACGAAATCCACTATTCAGGAGCCACAGCACAACTTATCACGTTGATCATGGACATGATCCGGCAGCCTGACAGCCCGATCTATGTCGTATTGACCATGCGCTCCGACTACCTCGACGAGTGCACCAATTATTCGGGCTTCACCGAAGTTATCAACCGGGGATACTACCTTCTGCCCAAAATGAATCCGGCAGAAATCCGGCAGGCGATCGTAAAGCCTATCGAATTGCGGGGGGCTATGATCGCTCCGGTCCTGACCGATCGGTTGGTAGCAGAAATCGGCAGTAGTTTCGACCATTTGCCTATTATGCAACATGCCCTGATGCGCACCTGGAATTACTGGGAAAGTCAGGAAACGGAAAAGCCGATCGACGAAACCCACTACGAAGCCATCGGCACGATGCAGGAAGCCATTTCGCGCCATGCCGAGGAGATTTACCACGGCTTATCGGACGACAAGTATCGTCTGGCGACGGAAAAAGTCTTTAAATCTCTCGTTGTGCTTGCCCCAGGCGACATAGGTGTCATGCGTCCCACCCGGTTGCGGAAAATCGTACGGGTGTCGGGCATGGAGCAAGAGTTGCTCACGGAGGTAATTAATCGTTTTCGGCAGCAGGGAGCTTCATTCCTGACCCCTTCCTACACGCAGCGGATCGGCCTGGATTCTTTCATTGATATTTCTCTGGAAAAAATCATGACGCTGTGGGAGCGCCTGCGTGGTTGGATTACCGAAGAAACCGAATCGGCCAAATTATACCGGAAAATCGGGTCCGCGGCAGAGTTGAATCAAGCCGGAAAAACGGGATTGCTCGTCAATCCCGAGCTTCAATTGGGGATTCAGTGGCTGCGCGACGAACAGCCTACGCTGGAATGGGCTGAAAAGTACGATCCCTATTTTGAGCGGGTTATCAACTACCTGGATCACAGTAGAATTCAGCATGAAAATACGATAAAGAATAACGAAGACCGACAAAGGCGGGAACTGAAAAGAGCGCGCTATTTTGCCATTGTCATGGGCGTGGCCTCGTTGCTTTCGCTGCTTTTTCTGGTGATTTCGCTGGTACTTCGCTACGACGCCGAGCAGAGCCGAAAGCAGTCGCTGGAAAAAGAAAAACAGGCTATGCTTGAGCGGATTCGGGCTGAAGAACAGACGAAGGAATCAATTTCCCAGAAAAAGATTGCCGAACAGCAGGAAATAATTGCCGAGCAGCAACGCCGCCTCACCGAGGAACAGCGCTCCATCGCTGTGCGTGAGCAGCGTCTGGCCGAAGTAAAGCGGATCGAGGCAGAAATCGCCAAGCAGATTGCCGAAATTGAAAAAGTAAAGGCCGACTCTGCGCAGCAGCGGGCCGAGCTGCAAAAAGATCTGGCCATAAAATCCAAGGCTCTGGCCGATCTCCTGCGTATACAGGCTGATTCATCGAGGCGCGAGGCACAACTCTCGCAGCAAGATGCTGAGCAACAACGTGCACGGGCCATTGCCCGCTCAGTTGCGATCCAATCCTACCAGATGAATGACAACAGCCAGGATGCGTTGCCCGCCCTCCTTGCCGCTCAGGCTTTTCGTTTCAATCTTCGCACGGGTGGGCAAAAAGACAACCCGGAGATTTTTAAGGCGCTATCCAGAGCTGCTGATGCCAAAACGGTGTTGCGCTGGCATAGCGGCATAGTACGCAGCGTAATTTCGAAGCCGGGCGGAGACGCCTACGCCTCTACGGGCGACGACGGGACTGTGCGAGTATGGAGTGCGGACCTGACGGGGCAGCCGGGGGTAAAATCCTATGCTACCAACGAAAAAGGCCCGGTTTCGCTACGTTCATTGGCCTTTTCAGGGAACGGAGATAAAGTATTTGCCGGGAGTTCAACTGGTAAGATTTATGCTTGGCCAACTAACGAACTACTCAGTGTACCTAGCTCAATTCAGGCGCACCGGGGTGTCGTCAATACCCTTTTGGTACATAAGGCATCTTCTCAGCTTATAAGTATCAGTGGTGATGGAAATCTTCGTACCTGGAAAATCATGCCCAATGGCTGGGACTCGCTGCAAAATGTCCGCACAAATATTCCGGTCTTTTGCGCCAGAATTACGCCTGATGGGCAGCATATTGCCTGCGGAGCGGATAATGGCCGGGTAGTGATTTTTGATTTAAAAAATCTGGCAAAGGAACCCGTTTCCTTTAACTACTACGGCTTTGGCAATCGGGTCACGGCGCTGGCCTTTGATCCCGAGGGTACACACCTGATTACCGGCAATTCTTCCGGCTCGTTGTACCGCTGGGATTTCGAGAAAAACGCGATTGGGCGCATCGGGCTGCCGTTGTCAGGCAGACACACTTCGCCGGTGAACGACATTACTTTCTCGCCCGATGGCAAAATGCTGGCTTCCTGTAGCTACGATTGGACGGTGCGCCTCTGGAACTACGGCAGTATTCTGAATCGGCAGGTGCAGCCAATTGTGTTGGATGATTTCGATACCTGGGTTTTTGGGCTGACCTTCTCGGCCGATGGTAAAAGACTGGTAGCCGGAGGAGCCGATCGCACTATTCGCTCCTGGCAGATAGATCCTGACGAATTATATCAAAAAGTGTTGGAAAAGGCCAACCGCGACATGACCATCGATGAATGGAATCGGTTTATAGGGAAAGATATTCCCTACGAGAAGACGGTAAAAAGTGAAGCAGTGCAGTAATGAAACTGTCGGAGTGAAGCGGCCCTACTTTATGATTTTATGAGTAATACTTTATCTTATACACGACAGCGGTTTTTTTATCCTAATACAAACAAATCACTTTTTGTTTGGGGAGTCCTGTTGCTAACGTTCTTGGCGATAGGGACCGAAACTCGGGCGCAGAATACCTGTGACCAGTCCATTATGTTACCCGAAGCGGAGAAGCGTTATGCAACCGGAAATTTCGATGAGCTTCTGGCAGCTTTGATCCCGTGTATCGACAATGGATTCAACGAAAACGGGAAGGTACAAGCCTACAAGATACTGGTTAAGACGTATTTGGCGCTTGATTCGGTGAATAGAGCAACGGAGATAATTAACAAGATACTAGTAATTAATCCGCAGTTTGAACCCGATTTTTCAGCCTCGGATCAGTTCAAAACATTGGTGCAGGATATAAAAGATTTGCAGGAAAAGATCCTGGAAATTACCTCGGTATCTAAAAAAGCGGAGAATCTGCTACAAGTACCTGCCACCGTGATGGTACTTACGGAAAAGGACATTGTACAACGCGGTTACCAGAGTCTGGAACAAATGCTGCACGACTTGCCGGGCTTCGATATCGCCAAAGGTAACGGTCCGGGCTATTCCTACTTCTACCAGCGGGGCTACCGGGCCGTTTCCAACGACCGTATTCTACTTCTGATCGACGGTGTGGAGGAGAATGACCTGGTTTCCAACAATATTCCCATCTCGCGCCAGTACCCCATCGCCGATGTGGCGCGGGTGGAGGTGATTTACGGGCCGGCTTCCACTTTATACGGTGCCAATGCTTTTTCGGGCGTGATCAATGTGATCACGAAGAACTACCTTAAAAACACAGGTACCAATGAAAAACTATCTTTCAACGGGCAGGCGCGTGGCGGTACCTGGAATACAGGGTACTTTGACGGTATCCTGACGGGCAAAACCAAGGATGTGGCCGTATCTGTCATCGGGCGATATTTTCGTTCTGACGAGATGGATATTTCGCGCGGTTATGATACCTGGAATTACGACCCAAGAACACCCGACCAGTACAATGGCCTTTTGGATATTCAGGGACAAGCCGCCAACAACTACCTCAACAGTAGCGGGCTGGTTACCAAATTTCCCAACAGTAATCTCTTCACTGTCGATCGTGCTGCGAACGGTGAAGCCACGGCCATCCAGCTAACTCCCGAAGGCCGCCAGAAGGCCGCCCAGTTGGATAATCAGGGCGTGTTTGCCAGCACAGTGGCGGGTGAACCCGTCCAGTTTGACAATAAATCTATGAATTTTTTTGTACGGGTAAAGGTGGAGTTCAAAGAATTTACTTTATCGGGATACAGTTGGAAAACCAACGAAGGCGCCACGCCCTGGTACACCAACAAGTCGCGACTGTCGGCTCCCGGTCAATCCCGCTGGATTACCGCCAACAATGCCTTTTCCAGTATTTATAATAAATCGTTCAGCGAGAAATTCCAGATCCTGAACATTACTTCTTTCAAAATTCATGAGATTGAAGGCGGCACCAACCTGGCTTCGTATTCAGGGTACTACAACAAAAGTTACTCCATTCTGGATCTGGCCAATAGCCGGATGCCTGTTACATCTACCCAGTATTTGTATCGTTACTCCAATCAGCTGCGGAACGAACTACGCTATTTTCTGACTCCCTCTCCCCAATTCGAACTTAGCGGCGGTCTCGAAGTCCGGGCCAGCTATATTCAGGGCGACTACATTCGCTCATCTATGGCGTACCCGGACGAAACAGGTTATCTGGGCGATTCCATCTTGGGCGGCAACAATTATCGCAGTTATGATCTGGGCCTCTACTCGCAGGCTACGTATCGTCCCGTAAGTTATCTGAAATTAGTGGGCGGTCTGCGGCTTGATAACAACCGCATCCGCAACCTGGGGGGCTACGGTACGGTCCTGAATCCACGGCTGGCGGCCATTTATATCAAGGGGAAGTACATTTTCAAAGCTATTTATGCTACGGCTTTCAAAGATGCTTCCAATT
This sequence comes from uncultured Persicitalea sp., assembly GCA_964500445.1. Lineage (GTDB taxonomy): Bacteria > Bacteroidota > Bacteroidia > Cytophagales > Spirosomataceae > Persicitalea. The sequence continues at coordinate 183,610 of CAZCOG010000003.1, forward strand.
TGCAGAAGTATGGCACTGCCCCTGACCGCCAACTGAACAACCCACGCCTGCAGCCCGAGCGGGTGCAGAATGCCGAAGTGAGCGCCAACGTCAAAGTGAACAAGGATTTGATGTTTAGCGTGGTTGCGTATCGGGCTGCCTACAGTAATGTGATCGGTACGGCGCGGGTACAACTACCCGATGGCAGTACTACCTCCCAGTTTCAGCCCCTGGGCCGGCAGTTGATCTATGGTGTGCAGGGAGAGGGCTCCTACAAAAGCAATAACCTAAGTTTATGGGGTAATTTTACTTTTACAAACCCTACGGACTTAGAAACCAACCAACGCATCAGCGATATTGCTGACTTTCAGTTTAACCTTGGCGGCAATTATCAAATTAACGAAAAGCTGGGGGCTAACCTGACTGCCAACTACGTAGGTCCCCGAAAAACGGGCAGGGGTACTTTTGGCAGCAATAACCCCATTACCCGCTTTGATCCGTATTTGATTCTGAACTCGACCATTACTTATCAAAATATTGTGCGGGGAATGTCTCTGCAACTGACGGTTAATAACATCGCAGATACCGAATATTTCTTCCCGGGAATCCGCGCTGCCGACGGAACTACCTTCGCTTCCCGCTTCCCGCAGGAAAGGCGGTATGTGTCGGTGGGTGTTTTATTTAATCTTGAATAAGTCTGATAGTGAAAGCGCGCGGAAGTAGAGATATTCTTCTGCTTTGTTTGCCAATCAAAAATAAGTGAATGCCTCCATTCCAAAAATTTCAGCCCTCATGATTTATCCAGCTCAGCACGCTATCCCAACGTTTAAAAACTTTACTATGAATCGCCCTCATTCACCATTTTTACTCGAAACGCCGGGATCTGTAAACCATCGACAGGCAACGCCGATACCGCGGAACCCGCCTCAACTAATTCTAAAGGAAGTAGATTATCCGGAGCGCATTATCGACATCGGGAAATTCAGGATACGAGGCTGGCGAAACGAGAAAGGAGTTGATCCCGACTTTTTTGCTCAAAAAGCCTGGTTAGATGATCTGGACCAAACCGCCCGGCACTGGGTCGTGATGGACGAGTCGGATATTGTGGCAGCCGCCCGAATTAGTTTTCATGGGTCACTGGCTGACGTTCCTTATGCAGATACGCTGACGCCCGCCCTTTGCGAGCATTTTGAAAATAAGAAACTTGCCTCCCTCAACCGGCTGGTAGTTTCGCCCCAATACCGGGGTCGTCGCCTGGCGGGGCAGCTCGACCAGATAAGAATAGAAACAGCCAGAGATCAGGGGGCGGAAGTCATCATTGCTTTCCCTCAGCTTGTCCGCATCGAGCCGCTTCGTAAACTGGGTTTCGAGCTGCTGGCTGAACTACCCAGCATTCCCGAAATGCCCGACCGTCCTTTTTTTCTAATGAAGTTGAATTTGGTTTAAATATTACGCGCTTTCAGGGTTATTGATAATGATTTGGCAATTGAATGAACGCTTCAAATCATAATCGGCCAGAATCCAACAACTAAACGAAAAAAATCTGCAAACCCAGAAACTATATCGCCTTTTAGATCTCAAAGCGGGAGAAGAGAAGACCGTCGGTTTGTTTATCGGTTACTCGTTCTGTATGGGGGTGGCTGTTGCCATTTTTTATACAGCTACTACCTCGCTTTTTCTGATTTCTTTCGAACGGACAATGCTGCCCAAAGCCTATATCGTGGGCGGTGTGGTCGTGTATGGACTGGGGGTCGTGACAAACTACGTACAGCGGAAAATCCAGTTTTCCAGGCTGGCAAATGGGCTCATTTATTTTCTGATGCTGTCCGTAGCAGCCTTGCTGGTAACTTTCCAGTTAAGCGACATCAAGTGGTTGATTTTCTTTCTCTTTGTTTGGAACCGCGTTTTTGTGTTTGTCAATGGAATTACCTTTTGGTCTACCGCTTCAAAGATATTCGATATTCAGCAGGCCAAGCGTTTGTATGGGCTCATCAGCACGGGCGAAGTCGTATCATCCATCCTGAGTTATTTCTCTGTTCCATTGCTGCTCCAGTTTATTACTACCGATCAGCTGTTGTACATCGTGGCGGTGGCGGTAGTTGGCTGCATGGTGCTCATGCGGCTGATTATCCGGCGGTTTTCCAGGAAACTATCCGTAATAAAAGAAACGCCGGAAGAACAGAACAAAACTACCGCCAGTGGCGACGATACGAGTAGCTGGCGGCATTTCCTCTCCAACCCCTATTATCTGCTGGTGTTTTTGCTGGCAATGATGCCCGTGGTGGGGCTGTTTTTCGTGGATTTCATGTTCGCGGTAGAATCCAAAAATGTGTTTCCAGATAAAGAGTTACTGGCGGGCTTTCTGGGGACATTTTTTGGTTTTTGTGCCCTATTGGAGATTTTGATCAAAACCGTACTATATAATAAAGTCATCAGTAAGTTCGGGCTGACGCTGGGAATTGCGCTCTTGCCGATTACGCTATTATTCAGTTTGGGGCTGGCTGTAGTATACGGGACGATCTATGGTACTACGGCTTTGTTCTTTGCCTTCATCGTACTCAGTCGTTTTTTCATGAGTTCGGTGCGCAAATCAGTAAACGAACCCTCTTTTCAGGTTTTGATGCAACCGATTCCCGGCCCGGAACGAGCTAACGTGCAAAGTCGCATCGAGGGCGGCCCGAAAGCTTTGGGCAATATAGTGCCTGGTGTTATTCTGCTGATCCTTACCAGTATGCCTTTCATTGGTACCGTCCAGATCGCCGCTTTTTTTCTGTTGATTCTGGCTGGCTGGGTGTATTTGTCTATGAAAGTTCAAAACCAATACCGAGCCGTACTGCGTGCCACCCTGGAAAAGCCTGCTACTAGGCTGGATTTGATGGCTGAGCCGGCTAATTCTGCTTCTTCAGTGCTTCCAAATAGTGGTGATGCTTATCAGGAGCTGGCGAAAAAGGTAGCTGCCCGGAAGAAATCGACCCTGAATTACGAGCGTAGCAGCTTCGATTTTATTTTGAAACTGACAAATTCGACGCGCGAACATGATCGTATCCTGGCCGCACAGATGCTGGGCGAATCAGGACGTTACTACGCCTTTCGGTACCTGATGCAACTCATCAACGACGAATCAACAGAGGTGAAAAATGCGGCGCTGATTGCCGCCGGATCGGTGCGCAGCGCTGAATTATGGCCACTGCTGATTGCAAACATTGACTCGGAAAGCTCGCACGAAGCGGCAGTATACGGCTTGCTGGGATCAGGTGAAGGAAGTGGGCGCGATGCCATGGTACGGGAATTGGCCCGAAGTTTCGACCGGGCCGCGGGAAATCCCCGCCTGCAAATGCGCCTGATTCGTATTATTCGGCAGATCGGCGGGCCAAAAGCCGTAAAAGTCCTGCGCCCGGCCATGCAGCATCCCGAAGCGGATATTCGGGATGAAGTTTATGAAGCCCTGGCCTACCTTGACTATCGGGTCACGCTCACAGAACGCAGTGGGGTAGCGGCCGAAATCGACGCCCGCATTGGTCTGCTGGTGTGGGTACTGGCTGCGCAACAGGATTTAGAAAAATACGGTGAAGATTCGCTGATCCAGATTGCCCTGGAAAAGGAAAAACGACGGATTTTACCCAAAATCTTTACCCTCCTATCGCTGCTGCCGGGCGGACAACGTTTTGACGACTTATGTAGTCTGCTACTGAATAACGATCGGGAGACTTTTGGTTACTTGCTGGAAGTGATGAACATGACCTTACCCGAGTCCTGGAAAGATAAACTTATTCCGCTGTTTGAAGACCAGCCCCTGGCCGAAAAGCTGAAACGTAGTGCTGAGTCGTTCCCCCAAAATCAGTTTTCTGCGGATGAGCGTTTGAAAGACATTGCTAACAATCATTTTGCCCGAATCTCGGCCGATCTCCGCGCTACAGCTCTCGAAACCCTGGCCCGAAGCCGAGCAGACCACACGCTGACGTTTGCTGCGCACGCAGTTTCACCGGAAGAGATTATTGCTGAAACTGCTCTTCGCGCCCTGTATGAAAAGAACCCCGGGCGATACCAGGATTTGCGTCAGGTCATGGAAGCTCAAAACGATACAGTGCATTTGAAAATCTGTCAAAGAATTGAGCGGGAAACTCACTTAACTACTTCATAATTAATTTTCTAAAAAATGTAGCGAATAAAGACACCCTGTACCGACCGACCAAACCCTCATAAAGCTCCACAATTCACCATAAAATGCCTCTTGCATCCTTCTATACCGTTTTTTCACTCCGCTGGGTACTACTCCTGAGCGCCCTTGCGCTATGGCGTCCGGCGTTTTCACAGGATGACCTGGCCAGTCGCGAAATCGGTAACCCCCTGGCGGAAGTGCACACGGCGAAGGAGTACAATGCCCACGGGCAGAATTTCGCCATTGTGCAGGATAAGCGAGGGGTAATGTACTTCGGCAACTTTGCGGGCGTCCTGGAATACGATGGCACGTCCTGGCGGACGATCACAACGACAAATTATGCAAAGGTATCATCATTATACCTCGACGACGCAGGGCGTGTTTTCGTTGGCGCCAACGGCGAATTTGGGTACCTGAAACCCGACGCCAAAGGGACTCTGCACTTTGCCAGCCTGAGCGAACGCCTGACGACGCCCTTTGGAGAAATTATAAATATAGTCGGCACGCCAGCGGGAATTTATTTCATTGGTAAAAAGGACATCTACCTCTGGAACAAGCGGATTGTGAAGGAATGGCATACCGACGATCTGATTTTGTCATCCTATTTCGTACAGGGGCATATGTACTTCTACCAGAGGAAACGTGGTCTGGGAATGTTCGATGGGAATAAAATTGTACCGGTAGCACTTTCGCCACGCTTGCCCGCGCTGCTCGACATTAGTGCCATGTTATCGTTTGATGCACAGAATATTCTGGTCGCTACCAGCAATCAGGGACTTTTCAAGATTTCCAACAATCTTCTGACCCGCTTCGAGGCTCCGGCCAACGCCTACCTTGGCAACAACCAGGTAAGTACCGGATTGCGGCTCGATAACAATACCTTCGCGTTTGCTACTTTACAAGGAGGTATAGCCCTTATTAACCACGAAGGACGGATTTCGCAGATTATCCGGGGCAGTGTCTTCGATGATACCCAGGCCAATAGTCTGTACCAAGGCCGCGGCGGGATTCTGTGGCTGGCCCTGAACGACGGCATCGCGCAGGTGGACATCCCATCGCCCATGTCGGTTTTCGACGAGGCAGTTGGTATAAAGGGTGCGGTAAACTACCTGCTCCGTTACCGGGGCCGGATGTACGTCGGCACGCTCAACGGCTTGTACTTTCTTGACGGACTGCGCGCTACTCAGGTTGGCGGAATGAACGCCGGTTGCTTTTATCTTGCCGAAGCAAATGGCACACTGCTGGCTGCTACCAGTAAGGGCGTATATCGTATCGAAGGGGCCTCGGCGCGGTTGCTCTCCAGTGATTTTGCCCTTTGTCTGCATCCATTGCACGACGCCCCCCGAACGGTTTTCGTTGGGTTGGAAAATGGTTTGGGAATTTTGGACCTGGCAGGAAACAGCTACCGGCAAGTGGAGGGAATCGATGACCAAATCGTGGGTATCAGCGAAGATAAGGATGGGCATATATGGCTGGAAACGTTATCCAAAGGCCTGTACCGTACCAACGCTCAGGCGACAGAATGGAAGCTGTATAACAAAGAAAAGGGCCTGACGACGCTGCTATACAATAAAATCGTCAACAGCCCGGAGGGGCTCATTGCCTGGAATAAAAACGGTACTTTTCGCTTCGACGCTCAAAAGGATACTTTCATTCCTTACAATCTCTTCCAGACTGACAGCACGGCGGCCAACTACTGGAAAGGCAGCATTGTTCCTGATCAAAGCGGAAATTTCTGGACGACACGTGGTGACGAAAAATTTGTCACTTTTTACAAAAAAATGCAGGACGGTTACCAGCCCATTACGCAACCGTTTCGCGCATTCTCCGACCGTACGTTCGACATCATTTATCCCGACACCGATAGCCTGGTCTGGTTCGGCGGGCCGGAGGGCGCCATTCGTTTCGACCTGGGCCAGCCGGATGACTACCTTAAATCGTACCCGGCCCTGATTCGGAAAATCAACCTGAAAGCCGACACATTGGCCTTCAATGGTTTCCGGAATGGCGATGTTACTTTAAAAAATGCGGTGTTGAATCCTGAGCGTATGCGTATCGACTATGATCTCAACGATATCAGCTTCGTGTTTTCGGCCACTAGTTTCAATGCGGGGGAAGAACTGGTTTTCAAATATATTCTGGAAAACTACGACGACCTGTGGTCAGACTGGACGCCGCAGAATCGAAAGGAATACACCAATCTCGCACCGGGGCGCTACCGATTCCGGGTGAAAGCGAAGAATATCTACGAGCTGGAAAGCGAAGAGTCGGTCTTTGAATTTGTGGTGGCCAAGCCCTGGTACCTGATGTGGTGGGCCTACGTACTGTACTTTGTCGTGCTGACTACTCTGCTTTATTTTCTCATTCGCTGGCGGCTGCGGGCTTTGGTAAAAGAAAAAGACCTGCTCGAAAGCATGATTCAGGAACGCACGGAAGAAATTTCCAGCCAAAAAGAGGAGTTGGAAGAACAGTCGCAGGAACTGGCGTCCAAGAACGACCAACTGGAAAAAATCGACCAGATCGTACAGTCGATCAATTCTGAAATCGAATTTACCAGCCTGTTCGAAACCGTGCTGGCCAGGCTCGATATTATCCGTAGCATGGAAAGCGCTACGGCCCTGATCTATGATAAAGAATCCAACAGTTTTCGCTTCAAGGCGGCCTACGGTAAGCTCTCGCTTGCCCAGCTTGAGTCGCTTCAGCTTACGCTACAGCAGGCTGAAGAACGCTACCTCAACAACGCCGTAGAACGGGCCGAAGATGTGTACGCCCGCAACGACGCTCCCTTTGTGCCGCTGGGCAATGCGCTGGATACCTTACCCGAACCCAAGTCGCTGATTACGATCGTTATCAATGTCGAAGGGCACGTCGAGGGCTTTATCACACTAGAGAATACTACACGCGCCAATGCCTTCGATCAGAAGGATTTCGACATGATCCGCAATCTGAAAGAACACCTCATTGCGGCATTTATTAAGACCCGGATTCTGGAAAATCTTGAAAAAACGCTCAATAACCTGAAAGTGGCGCAGGACGAACTCATCCGTCAGGAGCGGCTGGCGTCGGTGGGGCAGTTGACGCGCGGTATTGTCGATCGTATCCTAAACCCCCTCAACTACATCAATAATTTTTCGGAGTCGTCGAATGAGTTGATCGAGGAACTTGTGGAATTGGTGCCTGAAGACAGCCCGCTCCTGCCCGAAACTATCGCCAGCGATTACTTTGGTGATATGCAAATGCTGAAAATGAATCTGGTGAAAATTCAGGAACACGGCAATAGTACCACCCGTATTGTGAAGGACATGCAGCGGCTGCTGAAAGAAAAGTCAACCGACTTCCTGGAGACAGACCTGAACACGTTTCTGGAAGGCAAGGCAAAAACGGCTTATCAGGAACTTCGCAACGAAACCCGCGATCAGGACACCGAACTGGAAATCATTTACCAATTGCAAACGCCCTCGCCTAAGGTACGAGTACTGCCCACCGAAATGGGTAGTGTGATCGGTAATGTGATCAACAATGCCTATTACTCGACAATCGAAAAGCAGAAAGTAGATAAAAAGCATCGTCCCCAGTTACTCATTTCGACTGAAACGATAAAAAATAAGGTGGTCATTCGCTTCAGAGACAACGGGAAAGGGATTCCTAAAAAGGAAATGGAACAGATGTTCAGTCCCTTTTTTACTACCAAGCCGACCTCAAAAGGGACGGGGCTGGGCCTTTACATGAGCAAGGACATTGTGGAACTACACCGGGGCCTGATCGAAATCGAATCGAAGGAAGGCGAGTACGCGGAAGTGATTATTATGTTGCCCATTTATTAATGACCAAGGTAATGGAATGGGCCGGAAGTGACTTCTGGTTTATTGGAATTATCAAAGAAACAGAGCTTTAAAAAGGATTCACTGGCCGATATGATGACTGAGTAACTACAAGTACCACAGGATGTCCCGGTTAACCTAAACCTGTAAGATCAAATCCACCGAACTTGATTATAATGCTGAAAACTATGGAAACTATCAATCACCAGGAAGACCTAAAACAGACTAATGTCCAGCTGACCGAAGAGGTACAGCGGCTGGAGCAGGAAATCGAGTTGGCACGGGAGCAGTTTGCGCAACAGAATAGGCTGGCGGGGATTGGGCAGATTACGGCGGGCATTCTGCACGAAATCAGGAATCCGGTCAATTTCGTCAACAATTTTTCGCGTCTGGCTCTTGATTTGGTGGAAGAGATGAAGGAATTGCTGGAAAAACAGCGAACGGAGGGAGCTTCGGAAAATCTTGATGAGCTGGAAGAACTTTTGGGGATGGTGGAAACCAATCTGACGCGCATTTTTGAAAATGGCCGCCGGGCAGAACGCATTGCCCAGAGTATGCTCGATCAAACCCGCGACGACAACCGGCAATTTGCGTCTACCGACCTGAACCAGATGCTGGAAGAATTCACCAAGCTGTCCTACCAGGGCGTTCGTGCTCACGACCGGGAATTCAACGTGTCGTTTACTTTCGATCTCGACCCCAACGTGGGCCAGGTGAATCTGATGCCCAATGAATTCGTGCGCGTCATAATCAATCTGGTCAATAATGCCTGCTACGCCGTTAACGAAAAGCGTAAAGCCCCGCCCAATCAGGATTACATTCCGAAAATTACGGTAAGCTCGGTTCGTAAGGAAGAGTACATCGAAATCAAAATCCGGGATAATGGCATCGGAATTCCTGAGGAGTTGGTACAGAAAGTTTTCAATCCTTTCTTCACTACCAAACCACCCGGAGAGGGGACGGGTCTGGGGCTGTCGTTAAGCCTGAAAACGATCAACGAAACACATGGAGGTCAGCTCAGCGTCACCTCAGAGCCGGGAGAATTTACAGAATTTGTAATACTGTTACCCGTTGATAAGTGACGTTTTGCAAGAAGTACCTGAGTGTCAAAGTTCCTAAGCTGCAAAATGAAAGCAGGTGGAATTTAGAAGCTTTCAGGCTAACTCAGGTATTTAGGAACATTGGTACTAATTAATTTAAAAAATCAACAACAATGAAAATACTAAATGTAGACGACGAACTGGATATGGAAATGCTTATCTCTCAGCGATTCAGAAAGCAGATCCGTGACAAGCAGTTTGAATTTGTCTTTGCGCACAATGGGATTGAAGCCCTCGAGAAACTGGACGAACACGAGGATATTGCTCTTATTCTGTCGGACATAAATATGCCCGAAATGGACGGACTGACCTTCCTTTCAATGGTCAATGAGCGGAATAATCCGGCTCTAAAGGCTGTGATGGTATCAGCTTATGGCGACATGGACAACATTCGTGTGGCCATGAATCGGGGCGCTTACGACTTCATTACCAAGCCTATTAACTTCGAGGACCTGGAAATTACGATCAACAAGACCATTGAGCATATCAATATGGTCAAACTTTTCCAGCGTGAGCGTGACCAGCTCGTAGCCATCAAAAACGACCTTGACATTGCCAAGGAAATACAGCAATCCATGCTGCCAAAAGAGTCGCCGCCTTTCCCTGACCGGCTCGATATTGACCTGCATGCTTTCCTGGAACCCGCCAAGGTCGTGGGCGGTGACCTCTTCGACTACTTCCTGCTGGATGAGGACCACCTGTTTTTCATCATTGGCGACGTGTCGGACAAGGGGGTTCCGGCGGCGCTGTTCATGGCCATTACGAAGGCTATCTTCAAAAGCCATTTTTTGAGCCCAACCTTTGAGAACCTCACCGATGAAGTACGGCAGGTGAATCATTTTTTGAGTACGAACAATAACTCGTTCATGTTCGTGACTGCCTTCATGGGCATTATCAATTTGAAAACCGGCTTAGTAGAATACATCGACGCCGGACACGAGCCGCCGCTGATTCGCCGGAAAGACGGTACGGTTGAGACCGTTAAAAAGCACGGTGGCCTGGCGCTGGCTATCGACAAGGATTTTGCCTACGCCCCGCAGACTTTGCAGTTGAGCCACGGCGATACTTTTTTTCTTTATACCGACGGGGCTACCGATGCCAACAACCACGAAAATGAACGCTACGGCATTAAAAAACTGGAAGAGCATTTGCAAGCCTTATCGGGCGAAGAAACTCCCAAGCAAATCAACGACAGCCTGTTAGCCAAGCTGAAAGACTTTATCGGTAAAGAAGACCAGTTCGACGACATCACGGTGTTAACGATCCATTATAAGGAAGAGTAAGAGGCAACATTGTCTTCTTGGGTCAAAATTTAAAAGATTGACGGTCGTCAAACGGCGGTTCTAGGCTTTACTTTGAACCACCGAGCGGCCCTCTTACCCTTTTAATCGTTAACCCAAGGAACAAATGTTACTACCTGCGAGAAATATCACTCTTCCCCAAACAACTGCGCCTCGAAATCCTCCATGCTACCCTCAGGGGCGACAAAGAGTTCGCGCGGTTTGCCGGAATGAGCGGGTTGGACGGTCATGAAGTTGCGGTACTGCTCATCAGTAATGATATCGAGTTGCAGGGCGCGCTTAAGTACCATGGGAAACGGTACTTTAAAGAAATCGGCGATGTCAGCGGCCAGATAAGGCGGAATGCGGCTAACGCCGTCATGGAAAAAACTACCGACCTCCTTTGGCGACAGCAGCGTCTCGAACACCAGTTGCTCGGCTCGCTGCGCCAAGGAAATTTGATTGGGATAGGTACGGCTTAGTCCCAGCGAAAGGGTAAGCAGGTAAGTATGGTAGCAGCGCTCGTTGGCGTCGGCCCCGGCGTTGACAAACACCCATCCCTTTTGGCGGAACACGGCGGAGAAACCCGTAAAAACATCGCCCAGACCGTGAAGCTGCGCTACTTTCACCGTTTCGGGGTAGGGTAGTTTCAGGCCGATCGCATGGATAATATCCTGCGCCGACGACACATCCGCTACCTCGCCGGCGGGTTCGATGAGCCAGTTTCCCGCCACCAGGTCATTAAACAAGGCTTCGGCAGCTTCCTGACTCTCGACTTGCCCCAGAGTCAACACGATGCGGTCGCAATGCGCCGAGTAGTCGAGCGGGAGTTGGTTTTTTGGGATTCTCTTAGCCATAGCGTCAGTATTTTGTAATACTCTGAACCTCAAAGATACGTGCTTAGGATTTTAATGCCAATTTTTGTTGCGAATGGGCGAGGGTACGAAGCACATTCTTGGCTATTAGAAGCGTGAATGACAATTTCCCTGATTGAGAAATTGTAAATGCATAGGCCTGCCTGCAATAAAAAAAAGCCGGATCGATACGATCCGGCCTCTTCTCCAAAAGAAGTTACTGCTTGTTGTTTATTTCTCCAAAAGTCTTCTAAAACGATACTGTGTTCCGTAAAAAGGAATGAAACTGATCAAGATTTCCTTCCAGGACATTTTCAAGTAGCGCATCCTGAACAATGCGATGGATGGAATGTAAAGCATTATACAGATTGAGAAGCCCAAGAAACGCACTTCTTCGGCATTAGCGTTGGGAAAGGCCATGGGCAGAAGTCCAACTACTATGCCCCCGGCGATAACCAGCATCCAGTATTTAAATAAGGTCATAAGCGAAAAGATTAAATGGCTGTGCTAATATAACCTTTAATAACCCAATTTTCAAAAACTTAAATTATGAGTTTCTTTATTTCTTAACTATCGCAATTCCAGTTGAGAATTGAAGATTGAAAGCAGCAATCGACGTAGCGTAGTATTTTACTTCCACTTCAACGTATTCAGCAACCGCATCGCATCCTGTTCAAGGTACTTGATGACCGGGGCCAGGGAGTCGTTCTTGGTAGCAGTGGGGAAGTAAATCGCCCCGCGCAGGTAGTGGGTGGTGCTATCGGTGGTGTAAAACTGGAAAGGCGTAGGGACGTCGCCTTCCAGGCGGATGAGGGTCGCCGTTTTTCCGGTTTGGGTCAGGATAGTCTGCTGTTGCACGGCGGTAGCGCGTATTTGGTGCTTGCCGGCCAGTTTATAGGCGTCGTCGATAAAGTCTGTCAGACGGGCGGGATCGCGGCGTACGGGTTTGTAAGTAAGCTGGATATTGGCGTCGAGTTTGGGGTAGTAGATATAGATCCAGTCCTTCTCGGCTAGTAACGAAGTGTCCGGCAGAATCACCGCCGCCTGCGAATATTCGAATTGATAGGGGTATTTATCAGGTAAAGCCTGGTAACTATGCGGAGGCAACGCAATCCGGTTATATCCCTTCGGTTTGGGAGCGTAGCTATCGCTCTTCTCTCCCGAACCGCAGGACGTAAGAGTCATCCCAAGAAGTACTAATAACGCAATCTCTCTCATCGTGGCCTTTGACCGTTAATCCTTTTCCATTGACCCAAAAAACTATTCTACGGTAACCGATTTGGCCAGGTTCCTCGGCTGATCCACATTTCGGCCCCGCATCACGGCTACGTAGTAGGAGAGGAGCTGTAGCGGAATCACTGACACCAGCGGTACCAGCATTTCGTGGGTCTTCGGTACTTCGATCACGAAATCCACCATCGTGGGAATAAGCGTGTCGCCCTCGGTGATGATGGCGATAACCCGGCCTTTGCGAGCTTTTACTTCCTGAATGTTAGAAACGATTTTGTCATAAGAACTATCCTTCGTTGCCAGGAACACCACCGGCATATCCTCGTCGATGAGGGCAATGGGACCGTGCTTCATTTCGGCGGCTGGGTAGCCCTCGGCGTGGATGTAGGAGATTTCTTTGAGTTTCAAAGCCCCTTCCAGCGCCACGGGAAAGTTAAGACCCCGACCCAGATAAATGAAGTTACGGGCGTAGGTGAAGATATAGGCGATCTCCCTGATCTTTTCCGCATTTTGCAACACCTGCTCGACTTTGACGGGAATATTCTCCAGCTCGATGAGCAATTGGCGGTAGTCTTCTTCCGAAATAGTCCCTTTTTTCTTGGCAGCGGCAACGGCCATGAGCGTAAGTACCGTCACCTGAGCGGTGAATGCCTTGGTACTCGCCACACCGATCTCCGGTCCGGCGTGCGTGTAAGCACCCGCGTCGGTCGCACGGGCGATGGAAGAACCCACCACGTTGCACACACCGAAAATGAGGGCACCTTTGGATTTGGCCAGCTCAATAGCCGCCAGCGTGTCGGCCGTTTCGCCCGATTGCGAAATCGCGATCACGATGTCCTTTTCTTTGATGATCGGGTTGCGGTAGCGGAATTCGGAGGCGTATTCAACTTCTACGTTGATACGGGCAAGTTCTTCAAACAGATATTCGGCCACCAGTCCCGCGTGCCAGGAAGTACCACAGCCTACGATCACGATGCGTTTGGAAGCGGCGAGGCGGTCGAGGTAGCTGCGCAGGCCACCAAGTTGGAGGTGTCCATCGTCGGCCCGAACCCGACCCCGCATACTGTCGGCGATGGAGCGGGGCTGTTCGAAGATTTCTTTAAGCATGAAATGCTCGTAGCCCCCTTTCTCAATGGCGTCCAGCTCCATTTCCAGCTTCTGGATGTAGGGCGTCTGCTGAACGTTATCGAGATTGAGGATATTCAATTCACCGTCTTTCACCACGGCAATGGCGTAATCATCGAGGTACACCACATCTTTGGTGTACTCCACGATTGGCGTAGCGTCGGAGGCAAAAAAGTACTCATCCTGCCCGATGCCGATTACCAACGGACTACCTTTGCGGGCAGCGATAAGTTGGCCGGGGTGCTCATCGGACATAATAACGATGGCGTAAGCGCCCACGACTTCCTGCAAAGCCAGTCGCACGGCTTCTTCCAGCGATTTTCCGGTTTCCTGTCGTACATCCTCAATGAAATGGATCAGAACTTCCGAATCGGTATCGCTCGTGAACTCGTGGCCTTTTTGTTGAAGTTTTTGCTTGAGCGTAGCGTAGTTTTCGATAATGCCATTGTGGATTATCGCCAGCTTGCGGTCGTTGGAGTAGTGCGGGTGAGCGTTGACGTCGTTGGGTTCACCGTGCGTAGCCCAGCGCGTGTGGCCCATGCCGAGCGTAGCGTGGGTATCTTTTTCCAAAAGCTCCGCTTCCAGATCCGCGACCTTGCCTTTTTTCTTGAAAACCTTTAACCCGCTTCCATTCAGCAAAGCCACACCTGAGCTATCATAACCTCGGTATTCCAGGCGTTTCAAGCCTTTAATAATCAACGGGTAGGCTTCTCGCTGACCTACGTAAGCTACGATTCCACACATAGGGTTAATTGTGAATTAGTGAATGCGGGAATTGTGAATATTGCTTTCGCCAGATCATCAAAAATATTCCGACATTCACTAATTCACAATTCCGCATTGATTACTCCTTCGCTTCTGTATAAAAAACTAGCAGCTTTACATCTTCCGGCTTACTGCCGATGACCAGACGTGTCACACGGTTGTTGAGTTGCGACTGGTAGCGGGTACCACCTTGACCCAGAGCATCGGTATAGGCCGGAGTAACCAGGAAGCTGGCGTACTTCTTAACGCCCGAAATAATATTGTTCAACTGCGTGGTGATATGCCAGGTGTATTTATTAAAACGGCTGTCATACAGTACCGCAGGCGGCTCGGTACCACTCAATTTGACGTCGTTAAAGACTACCCGGATATTATTCAACTCATCGTAGTATGTGCGGTTGGTCGCATCAGTTTCCAGCAGAACCAAATAATTGGGAATGCCCAGACCCTGCTGGATGGCCGATAGATCAGGTTTGATACTGAGTTCGGCACGGTTAATCGCGATCGGTCTTCCACCACCCAGCGATTTCAAATAAGGAATCTCAATTTTCGTGCGGATACCTAAGGCATCCTGAACATAAGTAGGACCGTCACCGGAAGGGCGGGGAACCAAAGGCTGCAATCCAGCCAGCGGCGTGCCGCTGCGGTCAGCGGTGACACGGTTGAAGCCAGCGCGGAAAATAGGTTGACCATTATTTTGGTTGACGGCGACGGCCAGAGCTACAAAAGAGGTAGCTGTGGTGTCGGTGGTAGTATGGTAATAAAGCCGCATGGCTAGGGCATTGCTAATCGCCTGAAAGCCCAGCACTGCCGTATTTTTTTCGTCGGGAATTAAGGCAAAGCCGCCAAGAGTTTTGGCAAATTCAGCATTAGTTTGGCCGCCGGTTTGGCCCGAAAGAGCAAACAATTCTCTGCCAAGATCATCGGGCAGACGAAATCGTAAAGTACCATTGCTGCGGGGAGTGGCGTTAAAAGTACGCTTAGCCAGAGGCGTCGGGTCGTAAGCGACAGTGCTGTTATTGTAATAAGGCCGGGTAGGGTCGATTACTTCCCGGATACGATGCACGGCCAGAGTTTGTGGCGGGATAGTGTCACCGTAGCTATAACTGTAATTGGTGACCAGTACCAGCGAGTCATATACCGGGGCGGTACCGAGGTCGAGCTGGGCGAAGAGCGACATCCTGATAAAACTGGATGCGGTGATAGTGCCAAAGAGCGGGTCCACATAGCGGCCCGCCAGGTAGTAGTCGGGATTCCCCGTACGCACCGAATCTGCCAGAACTGTAGAGGTACGAACGGTCAGCGTATCGGTAAAAAGAGTTTCGACGGGGGTAAGCGGCGTCACGCCGATATTGCCGATGGGGTCGCAGCCACTAAGCAGCAGGGTGACCACGATGGCCACCCCGGCTAAGCTATTCCTGACCCACGAGGTCGTTGTAGAGGTTGTAGTACTGTTCGGAGAGATTGTCGTCCTCTTCGACGATATCGACACGCTTGGGTGATTCATTCAATAGTTTATTTAGTCCTTCGCCGAACTCTTCGTCTACCTTGACGATGGCATCGGCATACGCGCAACCGAGCTTGATAAAACCTTCGAAATCGGCGGAACGCAGGTGGGCCAGCGCCTCGTCGCTCACATCCATCGCCTTGGCTTTTTCCAGCAAATCGGCGTCAAATTTATCACTAAAAGCATTGTTATACACGGTAAAAACGCTTTTTGTGTCTTTGAACATCGGATCATTGCGGTAGGTCGTCTTCAAGTACATGGGAATCAGGGCTGTCATCCAGTCGTTGCAATGCACGATATCAGGCGCCCAGCCCAGCTTCTTGACAGTTTCCAGCACGCCCTTGCAGAAGAAGATCGCCCGCTCGTCGTTGTCGTCGTAAAACTTATTTTTCTTGTCGAAGAAAACGGATTTGCGGTGAAAATAGTCTTCATTGTCGATGAAATATACCTGCAGCTTGGCATTGGGGATGGAAGCAACCTTGATCACCAGCGCTTTTTCCTCGTCACCAACCGTAATGTTGATGCCGGAAAGACGAACCACTTCATGGAGACGGTTTTTGCGCTCATTGATGAGACCGAAGCGGGGAACGAGAATTCGGATTTCGGCACCGCGGTCCTGCATATCGGCGGGTAATTGCCGCACGTAAGCGGCGACATCGGAGGTTTCTAGAAAGGGGTTAATTTCACTCGATACATACAAAATCCGTAGTTTGTCCATACAATTGTCAGGCGTTGGTGAAAAAAAGATTTGCAAAATTATACAAAAAAATCCCGAATTTCAATGTTTATTTCGAAGTAATTGTAATATTGCGCCATTTTGCCTTTCGACTACCTTGCGACCGGGCTTGCGCGTGGTGGCAGGGTAAAAGAGGGCGACCGGGTAGAAAATGAGACTCGCAGTTCTAAGTAATATTCCTCGGCTCCTAACCCTTTTAATGTTGTTCGCTAACCCTCCTTCATGCTTCTCTTTACCGCTCCCGCCACGCTCAACTTTCACCTCAAGAAAATTCACACCCCCGGAGTCACGCTTGGTTTGGTACCCACAATGGGAGCGCTGCACGACGGCCACCTCGAATTGGTCAAGCGCTCGGTTTCCGAAAATGCCCTGACTGTTGTCAGCATTTTCGTCAATCCACTGCAATTCAACAATCCCGATGATTTGATCAAGTACCCCCGCACCCTCGATGCCGACCGCGCAATGCTGGAAAATGCCGGCTGCGATCTGGTATTTGCTCCTTCGGCGGAGGAAATGTACGCCCAACCACCCCGGCTGAAACTCGACTTCGGAGAGCTGGAACGCGTCATGGAAGGTGCCTTCCGTCCCGGGCATTTTAGTGGGGTGGGCATTGTTGTGGCGCGGCTATTCAATATGGTGCAACCCGATCGCGCCTATTTCGGACAAAAAGACTTGCAGCAAATCGCCGTGGTACGTCGGCTCATCGAAGATTTTGCATTTCCGGTAGAACTCGTGGCCTGCGCCACCGTACGTGAAGCCGATGGCCTGGCTATGTCGTCACGTAACCGCCGCCTGGGCCCTGAGGAGCGTGCACTGGCCCCGCTCATTTCCCACACTCTGAACGGTGCCAAGGATCGGCTTCTGGCCAATCAATCAAAGGCAGCTGTAAAGCAGTTTGCGCGTGAGCAATTTGCCCGGCATCCCGAATTCGGGCTGGAATATTTCGAGATCGCTGATGCCAGTAGTTTGCAGCTCGTGGACAGGCGTCAGCCCGAAGGACAGACAGCGCTATGCGTGGCGGTGAAGTTAGGTGAAGTACGGCTGATTGATAATATAGTTTTTTGAAGCAGAAATCAAATGAAATCTGTTATTCTGAGTAACTCTATCTTTCGACTGTACTAAGGAGTACCAGTACCATCACGCGCATTGATGTACTTAGAACTTGGGCTATCCTTTTTTATAGTGCGGGATTATTCCACGACTAGCCAGGTATACCCTTCGGCGGGGATTTTTAACTTTATTTCCGCCTCATATTCACGATTGAGTGGATAGCTTTCGGGCGAACCTCCCTGTTCGCTGATGGTTGCCTTGGTAGTTAAACCAGTGTAGTAGAGCGGTAGGCGGATCGTGCGGGTAATGGCCTCTTTCAGTGGGTTGTAAAGCATCACCAGGCCTTTCTTTGGCAAAGCAGGATTAACGTGCAAAATGCCGTCCCAGTCGCGACCATCGGGGCGGCGGAGGTGAATGATGTCGGAATTGAGGATATCACGGTACTTTTTGTACCACGAGACTACCTCCTGCACGGTTTCCTTGGTATTTTCAGTATCGTAGAGCCGCGGGCCACGGTAGCAGGCCTGCACTCCCGCACCGTAGTACTGCATCATGAGCTGGCGGTAGTCGCCGAGGTGTTCGCTCAGGGGTTCGAGTACTGCTTCGGGTCCGCCACCCTGATACTTTGTGAGTGGCACAAACCCCCAGCCCATCGAAGGCGTTTTCTCCCAGGTTCCGTCGAAGATATTTTGCCGGTTCAGAATTTTCTGTTGCTCGCGTGAAAGCGAAAAATTAACTTCGCGGTAGCCGAGTGCGATTTTGTGGCTGCCATCCAGAAAGTACCAGTCGGGAGCGTTAATGTACACGCCCTGGGCGTTGAGATCACGATACAATCCTTTCTGCAATTCCATCTGTACCCAGCGTGAGTCTGCCAATCCCTTGTGTCCGGGATGGGTAGTGGAGGCGCAGAGGTCGCCGGGGTAGGGACCGTCGTGTTCGAGCAGATCGAAGCCGGTTTTGCTGATAAACGCTCTGATTTTTTGTAAATAATCCAATCCCCAGCGGCTGGCCAGGCAGGGCGCGTGACCAAACTGCGCACCTTTGTCGGGTAAACCCGTCACTGGATCGATGACATCGTTCTCGTCATCGATGCGACGGCTGCTGAACAGCGAATAGCCGCCCAGCATAATGCCTTTTCCGTGAGCGTAGTCGGCCAGTTCTTTGAATTTACGAATGTTTGTGGCCGATGTGTCCTCCATATTCAGCCCGCTGCCAAAGCTCAGGATCACCATCTCGTAGCCCGTTTCGGCGCATTGGTCTACGACATGCCGAACCTGCGCCGGATCGGTGCTTACCAGATGCATGAACACCGGATTCTGCGTGGTCCAGGGTGCGATGGTCCGGTACATCTGTCGACGGGCCAGACCGTTACGTTCGCGGTCGTAGCTGTCGAGCAGCAATTCGTAGCTGCGTACCGATTCCAGCGAATCGCCGGGCGCGAGCGTAACGCCAATGCCGCCATTGGGATATATTTCCATCAGGCAGGGCGTCTGGTAGTTGTAGTTGACCTGCGAGGTGTAGCTCGAATCCACCTTCCAGTGCGTGGCCTGATCCGACAACTCGTAGCGCATGGCGTTGTTGTAGGCGTAGTCATTTTCGATATAAATCTTCTGCGGTTTCTTCATTTCTTCCGGCGAACCTACCACCGCCGACTCTTCCTCGGGCATCGCCAGAATCTCGTTCACGACCTGATCGACCCGCACTTCCCCCGAACGTGTGTTGAGTACCGTTACCCATTTGCGCAATGCGGGCAGACCGTCGTAAATCGCGTAATGGACATCAACCATGATTCCCCGCAAACTGGGCAGGGTGGAGGCGAAGTGTAACGTCAGTTCCTGCCCGCTTGGTAGTTGGCGGTTCGTGGTCCAGGTTGTGGGCTGCCAGGCGAGGCGATTGGTCAGCGGGGCTACCGAAAAATCGACCAATTGAAAGTCGGCTTCGTTTTTCTTAAAGCCGTCGATCCACTCTTCCCGCAGGTAAGCGTGTTCGGTTTGGCCGTAGAGTCCGCCGACCTGGTAGGTCTGCCCATCCAGGACCAGCCGTGCTTCGGGCCTGACCGAGCGGATGAATTGTTGACCCGTGCTGAGGTTCTGAAAATCTACCGTGGCGGCATTGGGTGTCAGGCGAATCCGGCGCTGAATGAGGCCGTTGGATAGCAAAATATCCTTACCACCCGTGGCCTGGTAGATTCCGGCTTTCAGTCCCGTATTATCCAGGAGCCAATCTTGCGTAGTGGGAGCAGGTTTATTTTCGGGGAGGGTTTTCAGTTTGGCTGAATATGATTGGCTGAAACTACCCGTGTTCAGGCACACGAGGCCAAGAAGGAGGAGAATAATTCGCATAGAGAATGGAGGACTTTTAGCCCAATATAGGTAGAATCTCCTTAGTTTGCCCCTGATTTTATCCCTCTTAATTACCTCTAAGTACCTTTTGCCATGAAGCTTTTATTACCGCTTTTGCTTTCCTTCCTGACATTCAACGCTTTTTCTCAAACCAACTACCCCGCTCCCGAAAACCTGATGCGGCACATCAACTACCTGGCGGCCGATAAAATGAAAGGGCGCGGCACGGGCAGTCGCCAGAATCTGAAGGCGGCGAAGTACGTGGCCCGCCAATTCAAAAACTACCAGCTCGAACCCAAAGGGACCAAGGGGTACTTTCAAGCTTTTACGTCTCGCGTGCGTCGGGTAGTTGTGAAGGATAGCCTGCGCGAAACCCGTAATGTGCTGGGTTTTCTGGACAATGGCGCGGACTACACCATCGTCATCGGGGCGCATTTCGACCACTTGGGTACGGGACGTCAGGGTAGTTCGAAAGCAGAAAATCCCGAAGGACAAATCCACAACGGGGCCGATGACAACGCCTCGGGCGTGGCCGGACTGCTGGAATTGGCCCGCTATTTCTCGGAAAATGACACGAAAGAGCCTTATAATTTTCTATTCATTGCCTTCGGGGCCGAAGAATTAGGCTTGCAGGGATCGAGGTACTTTGTCAATAATCCTACCCTGCCGCTCGATGACATAAATTTCATGACCAATATGGATATGATTGGCCGCTACAACCCCGACCGGGGCGTGGGCATCGGCGGCTACGGCACCAGCGCAGCCTGGCCAAATATCTTCGAAAATGTTAAAAATGATAAAGTGAAGTTCTTCACTGATCGTGCCGGGAGCGGTGGCTCGGACCACGGTTCATTTTATGCCAAAGAGATTCCCGTGCTATTTTTCCACACGGGTGGCCATGACGACTATCACAAACCCACCGACGATGCCGACAAAGTAGATGCGGCGGCCGAGGCAGCGATTCTTAAAGTAGAAATTGACCTGATTGAGAACGCGATGAAACTACCCAAGCTGGAATTTCAGGAGGTGAAGTAGCAGGAATAGTTTTGAAAAATGCCAAAGATTTTTAGTCACTAAGACTCTGCAAGTAAAGCTCTTCCACCCGCTTCCGCGCCCATGGTGCTCGGCGCAGAAATGTGAGACTGGACTTGATGCTGGGGTCATGCGTAAAGCAACGAATCGGCACCACCTCGCCCATTTCCTCCCAGCCATAGGTAGCGACCAGATGGTTCAGAATATCTTCCAGCTTTACGCCATGCAGGGGCTTGTTGGGTTGAGTCATTTTTAGTGGCAAAGTTCCTAAGTACCAAAGTGGCTAAGTTTTTTAAAAAATCGGTAAGTGATTGAAGTCCAATGACTACTTTCACTCAGGTACTCAGGTACTCCTTAAAAACACCGTCATACTCCGCGACCCGTGTGCGCCAAGCACCAGCGATTGTTCGATGTCGGCGGTTTTGGAGGGGCCGGCCAGGAACAAGCCAAAACCATAATCGGCGTCGGCGATGCGTTCGTAGGCGTGGTGCATGGTCGCGACCAGATTATTCTTGTCAAGAATGACGGCTAGGTTTTGGGTGATGAAAGGCGCGACGCGCTGGCCAAGCTGGGTTTCAGTAAGCCAGAGGGCGGCGTTCTCGGCTACGCCCATCTGAGCTTCCAGAATATTGAGCTCGACGTTTTCCAGCGTGTGCGGGTCTAGGGTTTGCCAGTCAGTTTCGGCGATAGAAGCAAGTTCCGGGACCGTGGAAATGACGCGCTGACCTTCGTTGAAATTAGCTTTTATGTAGGAAATGGCGTCATCGAAATCTTGTATTTCAATGACTTGCCCGCCAATACCTTCAAGGATAGTCTTGAATTTTTCCACCACGTTATAATTCACTACTGCAATGTCCGAAATATCGGGCAAAGGGGTGGGGGAGGGCTGATTTTTGGCAATTGCCTCAAGAATATATTTTCTACTGTCCATTTCTGTTTTTTGAGTACCATTCCCGGAAACTTTCTTTGGGGGGCGCGGGCATTTCGCGCTGTTTGTACCAGGGATTCAGGCCATTACTCACCGTGAAAGGCGCAAGGCCCATTAATTTCCGACCTACTTTTCCGGCGGTCTTGAACACCCCCGGATGCGACAGCGTAAAGGTCATGGCCCGCATCCCGACTTTTTTGCCAAACGGCACGTGGCCCTCTTTCACAAGTACCTGCCGCCATTTGTAAAGCTGATCGTGAATGTCAATTTTGACCGGACAAACGTTGCTGCACGAGCCGCAAAGCGTGGAGGCAAAGGGCAGGTCGGCGTTTTTGCGCATATCCAGATTGGGCGCCAGTATGGAGCCGATCGGGCCGGCTACGGCAGAATGGTAGCTATGTCCGCCGCTGCGCCGATAGACCGGGCAGGTATTCATGCATGCACCGCAGCGGATGCATTTCAAAGAATTTCGAAAATCCTCGCGTCCCAATTGCTGCGAACGCCCGTTGTCCACAATCACGATATGCATCTGCTGACCTGGACGCGGCTTTTTGAAGTGGCTGGAATAAGTCGTGATCGGTTGTCCGGTCGCGGAACGCGCCAAAAGGCGGAGAAAGACACCTAAGTGCTTGCGCTTGGGGATGATCTTCTCGAAACCCATGCAGGCAATATGGACGTCGGCCAGGTGAGCGCCCATGTCGGCGTTGCCTTCATTGGTGCATACCACGAACTCGCCGGTTTCGGCCACGGCGAAGTTGACGCCCGTCAGCGCGGCTTTGCGCGATACAAATTTCTCGCGCAGGTGCTGCCGTGCCGCTTCCGTGAGGTATTGCGGATCTTTGTTGCCTTTTTCGGTGCCGAGGTGTTGATGGAAGGTTTCGCCGACGTCTTCTTTTTTTAGGTGAATAGCGGGCAGCACAATGTGGCTGGGCTTCTCTTCCCGCAACTGCACAATGCGCTCGCCGAGATCGGTATCTACTACATCTACGCCATGCTTCATCAAGTACTCATTGAGATGGCACTCTTCGGTGAGCATTGATTTGCTTTTGATGATCTCGGAGATGCCGTTTTCTTGCAGAATGCTGTGCACGATTTGGTTGTGTTCCAGCGCGTCCATTGCCCAATGTACCTTGATGCCATTGGCCGTCGCCTTTTCTTCAAAAGCGATCAGGTAGTCGTGCATGTGCGACAGGCCGTTATGCTTGATTTGTGAAGCCGCTTCGCGCAAAGCCTCCCACTCCGGGATCTGGAAGGCTGCCAAGTCACGTTTTTTCCGCACAAACCACAGCGTTTCGTCGTGCCAGGTCGTGCGTTCTCCGTCTTTTATAAAGTTTTCGGCTAATTCGGCGTGGTTCATTTTTTCTTTCAATTCGGGAATATTTTTGATCAGGCCATGACAGCTACCATATCAACTACTTTTTCGGCCAATTGCTTATTTCCTTTACTCATAATCTCCTTTCTTGCCTCTTCGGGTGTTATCGCTTTCGTAAAAATTCGCCAGCTTACTTCTTTGCTCATTGTGATTTCACTGGTCGGATTAAGGTCAGTTGCTTGTCGTAATTTCCAGGTATCACCATCCGAGTGTAAAAACCATTCGTAGTCTGTTTCGCCCTTAACTATGAATTTAATGACTGTTCCGGCTGGTTCCTTAGCATTCCGGTAGTGGAAAGGAAGTGCGCGCATGGAGGTTTCTAAGTAGGGTTGAAATAGTTTTCCATTATACAACTCATTTTCTTTACCCAAAGTCGCCCGGATTTGCTGTTGATGGTGCCATTTCTCAGTATATTCTCTGGCAATATGAAACCAGTTTAGAGATTCATTCTCTCCCGCCCAAGCTACTGAAAAAGCAGCTTTACTCATGGGATTCAGCGTTTTTAAGTATGCGCTGTATTGCTTTCCAGTTTGTTCTAGTAATTCAATTACAATCCTCGGACTGAGTCGCTTCATAGCCAGAACCCATTCTGCATTCAATTTATTAAGGTACTCGACCAATTCCCGATAAGAATTGATTTCAGGCCCAGAAGTACCAAAATACCCGTCCCGCAGCATGGATAAGGTACGCAGATTTCCGTCCAGTAAATGAACTGCAACATCTTTGACGCACCATGGGTAAGCCAGCGTTGGTTTCTGCCAATCTTTATCGGATAAGGTTCGCAGTACTTCGATCAACTTTGCATCAAGTTGTGGAAAGAGATCGATTGTGGAGATGACACCCTCTGTGTTCATAGCTTAGTTTTCAGGCGTGGCCGAGTACTAGACTAGTTCTCCCATGCTTACCTCCGCTCCGTTCAAAATTTCCGCCAGGTGCATCACCCGAATCGGCAGCTTTTCCCTGCGAATTATTCCTTCCATGTGCATCAGACAAGACATGTCTCCCGCCGTAAGTACCTGCGTACCATTCTTTAAGTGATCGGCGATCCGGTCTTGCCCCATCCTCACCGATAAGGCCTCTTCCGCCACGCAGAAAGTACCCCCAAAACCGCAGCATTCATCTTTCCGGTCCAGATTGACCAGTTCCAGTCCCTCGACTTGGTTAAGCAAGCGCTCTACTTTGGAAAAAGGTGGTGCATTCAACTCGCTCATCTGGGCGAGTTTCAGGCCGCGCTGTCCGTGACAGCTCTGGTGCAAACCGACCTTGTAGGGGAATTTTACTTTCAGGTCGTCCACGATCAGTACATCGGTCAGGAATTCCGTCAGTTCGTAGCATTTTCGGGCGATGCCCGGCACGCCCAGGTGTTCTTTAATGTGCAATGTGCAACTACCCGATGGGCAAACAATGTAGTCGAAACCCGTGAAGTTTTCCACGAACAAATCACTACACCCCTGAGTCAGGTGTTCAAAGCCTGAATTGGCCATCGGTTGCCCGCAACAGGTTTGGTTTTCGGGAAAATGGACGTCGCAGCCGTATTTTTCCAGAAGCTCCAAAGTAGCGATGGCTACCTGCGGGTAAAACTGATCGACGTAGCAGGGAACAAAGAGGGCAACTTTCATTTTTTTTGTCGTTAGTAGGGGCGAACCTATGTGTTCGCCCGATGGCTGGCGCGAGTTGGGCGAACACGTGGGTTCGCCCCTACAAACCTGTTGCTACCGTTTTCAGGCCGCGCTCTTTAATTAAGTTCTCCCGCACGTTCATCTTCCGATAAATTGCGATGGGATCGATGGCTCCGTCTCTTCTCAGCCGCGCTTCCCGAATCAGCGGACGGACGTCGGTGCGGTAGGCATCTTGCAATATCTCCTGACACAATACTACATCATTGTCGGCTTGCGCGGCTTGCAGGGCGGGCGCATCCACCAGCAAGGCCTGCGCATAGGCGAGCTGAATGGCTTCCAATGATTGAATGAGGTCTTCCAGCGGATCTTTGATATTGTGGCTGGCGTCGATCATCCATGCAAGCGGTGGGTTGTTGGCGTAGTTATTATTCATGCCATATACCAACTCGTTGAATATCAAGAATAATTGGTAGGGCTTGATGCTGCCGACCGTCAGGTCGTCGTCGCCGTACTTGCTGTCGTTGAAATGGAAGCCACCGAGTTTTCCCTTCATCATTAAGGTAGCTACAATTTGTTCGATGTTAGTGTTTGGCAAATGGTGCCCTAAATCCACCAGGCAGAACGCTTTTTCGCCGCACCCTTCGGCCAGAAGCAGCGAAGTACCCCAATCCTGAATGACGGTCGAATAAAAACTCGGCTCGTAAGGCTTATACTCAATGAACATCCGCCAGTCGGAAGGTAGTTCGGCGTAGATTTCCTGTAAAGATTTCTGCGTGTTTTGCAGCGACTGTCGGAAATTATTCTGTCCCGGAAAGCTGGCACCATCCGCCAACCAAACGGTCAGCGACTTCGAATCCAGCATTTTCCCATAGCGAATTACCTCGATATTGTGGGCCACGGCTTGCTCGCGCACGGCGGCTTGCCGGTCAGCCAGCGAACCATACTTATAAGTTTGAGCCTGCTCGTTTTGATCCTGAAACGTATTGGAATTGACGGCATCGAAGACGATACCATGACTATCGGCGCGCTGCTTGATGCCTGCTGCGTCTGAGGGAATGTCCCACGGAATGTGCAGCGACACGGCTCCGGCGGTTTGGGTCAGAGCGTGGAGCAGGCCGATGTCATCCAGCTTTTGTTCCAGATTGGTCGGTTCGCCACCAATGGAAAAACGGCCGAAGCGCGTTCCGCCCGAACCCAGCGCCCAGCTCGGAATCGCGACCTGAAAGTCGGCCAGTTTACCGACGATGTCGTCAGCATCAATGCCTTTTTTATCTAACGCTAATTTTAAAAAGCCAAAATGCTCCGCCTGTTCGGCGGAAGCATTTTGGTTGAAATCAATTATTTGATCTTTCGTGATTTTCATAGTTAATATTCTGGATTTTGGATACTGGATTTCGGAAAGTCTAGAAGCCAAAATCCAGTGTCCCGCATCTTACCGCACAAACGCGTTGGCCATGCCGCCATCGACATTGATGATATTCCCCGTACTCTTGTCCAGCACGCCTACGAAGGCAAAAACGCCATTGGCTATATCCTCAGGATAAATAATCTCGTTCATCAGGTTACGCTTGGCGTAGTGAGCGGGTAGTTCCTCTACGGTGATTCCGTAGGCTTTAGCGCGGCCCTCGGCCCAGGCACCTTCCCAAATCTTACTGCCTACGATTACGCCGTCGGGGTTGACGGTGTTCACCTTGATTTTTTCTGGCCCCAGTTCGGCGGCCAGCAAGCGAGCCATGTGTTGCTGAGCGGCTTTGGCGGTGCCGTAGCCCACGTTGTTCGGCCCGGCGACCAGGCCGTTTTTAGAGGCAATGCTGATGATGTCGCCGCCGAAGCCCTGCTTTCGCATCACCTTCACGCCCGACTGCGCCATGTGGAATTGGCCTTTGACCAATACATCCTGCAAAATATCCCAATCCTTTTGAGTCGTTTCTTCCAGCGGCTTCGAAATGGCAAGCCCGGCCGAGTGCACCACGATGTCGACGCCGCCAAATTCCAGGCAGGCTTTTTCGAACGCTTTCTCTACGTCTTCGGGGTTGGTCACGTCGCCCGCCGCGTAGGTGGATACGTCGCGCTTGTAGGTGGCATTGGCTTCTACGAGCCGGTCTTCGGCGATGTCGGTAAGCACTACGCAGGCACCTTCGGCGGCAAGTTTGTCGGCGATAGCTTTGCCAATGCCGCCACCACCACCCGTAACGATGGCCACACGGCGCGAGAGCGGCTGCTCCTTGGGCATCCGTTGTAGTTTGGCTTCTTCAAGCAGCCAGTACTCGATGTCGAAGGCCTCCTGCCGTGGCAGAGCCGTGTATTCCGAAATGGCCTCGGCTCCGCGCATTACGTTGATGGCGTTGACGTAGAATTCTGCCGCCACACGGGCAGTCTGCTTGTTTTTGGCAAACGTAAACATCCCCACGCCGGGATACAGAATCACGACCGGGTTATGATCGCGCACCGCCGGACTATTGTCGCGCTTGTGGGCCTGGTAATAACCATTGTACTGCAGACGATATTCCTCAAAGGCCGAGGTGATTTGTTCTTTCACTTTATCCGTATCGCTCAAATCGGCATCCGGCGCAAGTTCCAGCACCAGCGGCTGAAT
The DNA here is from genome assembly GCA_964500445.1 of uncultured Persicitalea sp. Lineage (GTDB taxonomy): Bacteria > Bacteroidota > Bacteroidia > Cytophagales > Spirosomataceae > Persicitalea. The sequence goes on from CAZCOG010000003.1 coordinate 211,105, forward strand.
TTTGGTGCGCAGGAAGTGGTCGGGGCAGGAAGTACCGAGCGGAGCCAGGTGAGCCAGATCATGGCTGCCGACAAACTGCAACACGCGCGAATCGTCGGTGAAATGGCCGATCATACGCTTTTCGCTGGAACAGAGCCCACGCAGCACGGGAGCGAGATTGGCGGCTTGCGCCTTGCGATCAGCTTGGGGCAGGGCAGCTACTTTCTCGCCGCCGAAAATGGGACCTTTTTTGCCCAAGCGATCCTCGATGTACTGCGATGCCTGTTCAATGACTTCCAGACTATTAACGTAACATTCGTGCGAGGTGTCGCCCCAGGTGAACAGCCCGTGACTACCCAGGATAATGCCCCGAATGCCAGGGTTTTCGGCCAGGCACTTTTCCAATTGCAGACCCAGGTCGAAGCCCGGACGCTGCCAGGGTACCCACCCCATAGTGTCGCCCCAGATTTCTTTGGTAATCGCCTCGCTGTCTTTGGCGGCGGCGATGGCGATAAGCGCGTCGGGGTGCAGGTGGTCGATGTGCTTAAAGGGCAGCATCCCATGCAGCGGCGTGTCGATCGACGGTGCCGCGCTGTCGAGGTCGTACAAAGTATGGTAAAAAAGCGCCACCATTTCGTCCTCGTGTTCGAGGCCGCGATAGATGTTTTTTAAAGCTCTCAGCTTCTCCGTGTATAGGCCAGCAATACCTTTGCGATTCAACGTACCGATGTCGCCGCCGGAGCCCTTGATCCACATCACTTCGGCAGGTTCACCCGTCAGGACATCCTTTTCCAGGGTTTTGACGCTGGTGTTGCCGCCGCCATAATTGGTGATGCGTAGGTCGGCACCTAATATATTGGAACGATACAGGAATAAAGCTACTTCATCGCCCGCAAGTTCGGCGGCTTTGGCCTCATCCCAGAGGTAGTTGACGTGCTTGAAAGTTGTGCTGGAAGTCATTTTGATAAAGTTTTTTAGAGATTGTTTGGGAGGTGGAATATCGCTTACCTGGACAAAAGTAGTTTTTGGGCGATACCTAACCATCATACACTGTCCAAATACTGGTCGGACTTCTGGGAGCTACAGAGAAGCCCGCAAAGTCAAATAGAAAGGGTTTTCCAAATGTTCCTTCGAGTTGCTTAAAATCAACTCGGCTGCCGTACGCCCCATGGTTTGGAAATCAGTGGACATCGTGGTGATACCATTGAGGAGCAAACGCTTCAACGGAGTCTCATTGTAAGAAATCACACCTACCTCCTGCCCGATGTTGAGCGATTGCGCAATGATTTTTTCAATCAATATCACTAGGTCATCTTCCATAATATTGATGTAGGCTTGTTTCGAGAGTATCGTTTCCTGGCTGATATCGGAAATAACGCGGTAATCGAAGGCATAGTCGCGGCAGAAATTGACGAAGCCCTGGGTGATCTCGGGCGGGGCGTAGCTGTTTTCGGGAAAAATTAGGTTCAGGGTGTCATATTTGGCCAGCGGCTCGCTGGCTTTTTCCAGCGAAGTGTAAATATCGCGTTCGAAGTTCTGGTACACGGCGCCAAATTTGCCGCTGAGCCGGGGAATAATTTTGTCCAGAATAATCAACTGCTCCTTGGGTAGCGTGTTGATTATTTCGTGGGCCATTTCTTCGCCCTCGATGAAATGCGGAATAATGACGAGGTGTGTATATTCTTCTTTTCGCTGCTCGATGAGCCGCTTGAAGAGGGCGAAGTCATTATTATAAATATAGAAATCAATGGCCGCCTGTCCACCCAGGGTCTCGACAAAAGAGTCATAGATTATTTTTTTGTGGGTACTTAGCTTGTTGAAAAGCAGAAATACTTTCAGCGGCTGGCTGTGGTCGGTTTGCTTAATAAAGTACCCCTTGCCCGGCACCGAACCCAGCACGCCCAGGCTTTTCAGGTGATTGTAACCTTTCTCCGCCGTCACGCGAGAGATGTCGAATTCAAAGCTTATTTCGTTGATCGAGGGCATCATGTCGCCTTTCCCAATGGTACCCGCCTGAATCCCCCGCACGATAGAATTGCTCAGTTGCAGGTACTTGGGCGTAGCCGAATACTCGTCGATGCTGATGTTATCTAAAATTTTCCGCGAGAGTGACATAGACTGTTATTATAATTGGTAGACCAGACAAGATTAACGCAGATCTTTGATCGCGCGGAAATCCATATCGCCGTAGTCGAGATTTTCTCCCGCCATACCCCAGATGAATGTGTAGTTGGAAGTACCGGCCCCAGCATGGATCGACCAGTTGGGCGAGATCACGGCCTGCTCATTTTGCAGCCAGATGTGGCGGGTTTCCTGAGGTTCACCCATGAAATGACTGACTGCCTGTCCTTCGGGTACTTCAAAATAAAAGTACACCTCCATGCGGCGATCGTGGGTATGTGCGGGCATCGTGTTCCATACGCTCCCGGACTTCAGCTCAGTCATACCCATTTGCAACTGATTGGTAGGCAGGATGCTATTGACGATGAGTTTATTGATAATCCTATGATTAGCCGTTTCAGGACTACCCATTTCCACAACTTCCGCCTCATTTCTGGCTATTTTCCGGGATGGGTAGCTGTGGCCTGCGGGTGTCGAGTTGAGATAGAACTTGGCGGGTTTAGCGGCGTCGAGCGATTGGAATTTGATGCCCTCTGTACCTTTCCCCAGGTACAGGGCTTCTTTATATTCCAGATCGTAATCAACGCCATCGGCCACGACTCGGCCCGGCCCGCCGACGTTGATAATGCCCAACTCGCGGCGTTCGAGAAAATAGGCCGCTTTTAGCGCCTCGGGAGCCTCTAGTGCAATAGGTTCGAGAGCAGGCATGATGCCGCCCGTGAGGTAACGATCAAAAAAAGAGAGAGTCCAGCGAAACTGATTGGTGACGAATAGATTTTCGATCAGAAAATTCTGTCGAAGCTGTTCGGTATTCATGCCCTTCACTTCGTTTGGTGAACTGGCATAGCGGCTTTCAAATGCGATTTTGTCTTGCATGAAATCTTGGGACAGTGTTTGCATTAAATTAAAAAGGTTCAAGGTAACCGTGCTTTCCTTCGGTATGAGGACGGTCCGGGTCCAGCCCATCCAGCACGATCACGGCCTGAATGGACGAAAACTTATTTGGGTCTTGCTGCCAGGACCAAACCAATTTTCCCGCCGCAGTATATTCGAGTAGTTGGTTGCCCTTGCCTCCCATGTCAGGGCCGTGACCCTGCCAGTTAGCGACAACTATATTTCCATTTTTCAAAATCTGAAATCCGGAAAAAAAATAGGGATGTACTTCAGTAGGGCCGCCAATGGTATCGATGACAGAACTATTTTTATCAAGTATCTGCATGTTGGCGGAGAACCCACCGCTCACCAGGGTTCGTCCATCGGCCAGGCGCACGGCCTGCCAGGCGTGCTGCGATTTCCTTTTGGGAGCAAGATCGGCTCGCCAGACGATCGAACGATCGGATTTTCCTTCAAAAACTACATCGTCGGCGGTGATGAGGAAATTACCGGAGGGTATTTCCCGGACCAGGCGTACGTAGGTAAAACCGGGATAGGACACCGTTTTTTTGACCGCTCCGCTGTCGTCTACTTCCACCAGTACGATGCCACTTTTTCCCTGCCAGTTCAGGCCTGTCAGCAGAGTGTTGCCATTGCGCAGCCGCCGGGCGGCAATGGTACCTTTAAACAAAGTCAGTTCGGCAACTTTCCGACCTGTCTGGATTTCGTGTTCTTGGTAGCCATCGCCCGTCCCGACCAGGACGCGCCCGTTCCCTACCAGCTGCATATCGCGCCCGGTCGGAATGGGGACGTACCAGTTATTTTCGGGATGCGCCAAATCGACGTAGCTTAATTGGGAAAGTCCTTCGTCCCGGAGCAGCATTTGTTTGGGGCCGGAAAAAGATGGTTCTCCTCCGCTCTGCCGGGACGATTTACAACCGTTCAGCCAAAAGGTACTGAGAAAAAGGAGTGCGAAGCAGCAGCATTTCATTTAGCGAGAATCATAAAGATTTGAAGACCTGCACCCTTTACCTTTCAAACATTAGCCTTTCGATCCTTCCTATTTCCGGTAATCCAGCGCCGGGGGGCGATCGCCCAGCAAGGCTTCGTACTTAAATTTTTTGCCCCGCTTTTCATTAAGTTCTGCCTGCGCTTCGGTGAGGGTTTTGGGGTTTTGGAATAAATCCACGGCCGTAAGGGCGATGGTTTTGGCCGCTACCATCATGCCTTTGCGGCCAATGCTGGTACCGCCCGCTGCTACCGCCTGCCAGCTGTGCGCCGCCGTGCCAGGTACCCAGGTGGCAGTGCGCAGACCGACGGTTGGGACTGCCCAACTCACGTCTCCCACATCAGTACTACCCATTCCTGTACGCTCATATTCGTAGGGCAGGATTTTGGCCGCATCGGCTGGGTCAGGTTCTTTGCCTTCGGGCAGGTTAAAGGTAGTTTGGATCTTTTGGGCAAAATCCGTTTCAGACTTGTCGTAGTTCACGCCGCCTACTTCTTTGAGATTTTTGTACATGACCTTCGCCAGCGATTCCAGCGGTAGCATTTCGTACACGCCGCCGATGATTTCGTGCTCGACGGTCGTCCCCGTTCCCATCGCCGCGCCTTCGGAGGCTTTCACGATCCGCTGCCACATATCCTGCACCACGTCGCGCTGCGGGTGACGGACGTAATAGTAGACTTCGGCAAAATCCGGCACGACATTAGGCGCTTTACCGCCCTGCGTGATCACGTAGTGAATCCGGGCGTCAGAAGGTACGTGTTCGCGCATCATGTTGACCATGTGGTCCATTGCCTCCACGCCATCGAGGGCCGAGCGTCCCCGATCGGGTGCCCCGGCCGCGTGGGCGGCAATGCCCTTAAAGCGAAACTTCGCCGAAATATTGGCCAGCGAACTACCCGCACTGGCGCTGTTGGAATCAGACGGGTGCCAGTGCAACACCGCGTCGACACCGTTGAAAAGCCCGGCTCGTACCATATACACCTTGCCCGATCCGCCTTCCTCGGCGGGCGTCCCGAAAAACTTTATCGTACCTTTTTGCTTGGTCGCCACCAGCCAGTTTTTAACCGCAATGGCTGCCGCCGCCGACCCTACGCCGAACAGGTGGTGGCCGCAGGCATGGCCCGCTGCGCCTTCGGTCATCACTTTGCGGGTCGGCCAGGCATCCTGTGACAAGCCGGGCAGGGCGTCGTACTCACCCAGAATCCCCAGCGTGGGGCCACCTTCGCCAAAACTGGCCACAAAAGCGGTGGGAATACCGGCCACACCTTTCTGGATTTTGAAGCCTTCCTTTGAAAGCATATCCTGCAACAGGGCCGAGCTTTTTTCCTCCTGGTAGCCTACTTCGGCGTAGTTCCAGATGGTTTTGGCAGCTTCGCCGTAGGCTGCTTCTTTTTGGTTGAGCTCTCTCAAAACCCGCTCGTGGGCCGTTTGTGCCCATGCGCCGCTGCTCAACAAAAGGGTCGAAATCAGCAACAATCCTTTTCTCTTCTGCGTAATCATTCGTATCATGTAGTTAGGTTATAGCGTCCAAAATAAGGAATCTACGTAGATTTGTTTAATGGGCAGGGGGTAATGGATAATTAATATTTATCTTAATTTTTTGTAATTCAGTAGATTAACCTTTGTTAGGTAGTTTAAATTTATTTTAGGTCCGCTTCCATTTCCAACCATTTCTGAAAAGACAGTATCTTTTACCTCAATGAAACTTACGGTCGAAAATGTCGGTAAAAAATTTATTTCGGAATGGATATTGCGGGGAGTTGACCTGGAACTGAATGCGGGAGAAAGTTATACTTTCGTCGGCCCGAATGGCAGCGGTAAATCGACCTTGATCCAATTATTGATGGGCAGCGTTCCGCCTTCGGAGGGGACAATCCTTTACCGGAAGAATGGCCGGGAACTTGATATAGACGATTGGTACAAAGAGATTGTATTGGCTGCGCCTTATCTGGAACTGATCGAGGAATTTACGCTGCGGGAGCTGGTGGATTTTCACCTGAAGTTCAAGCCGTTAAAAAATAATTTTCGAGCGGCTGACTTCGAGGATTTCGTTCAACTAAGCCACGTGCGCCACAAAATTGTGCGGCATTTTTCGTCCGGCATGAAGCAACGTGTAAAGCTGGGCCTGGCGTTTCTGTCGGATGTACCGGTGGTTTTCCTGGACGAACCTACCTCGAATCTGGATACGATGGGGGTGCAGTGGTACTTGGATAATGTGGTGATTTTGACCGAAAAACAGCTTGTGGTGCTCGGTTCGAACCAGGCTCAGGAATATGAATTTTGTAAAAATATCGTCTCCGTTTCGGCGTTCAAATGAAGGGGAGACGCTGGATTTTAGACTAGTATAGGGCAGAATCTGCTAACGATTTCATAGTCCATCGTCAAATATCTAGCGTCCAAAATCAAAAAATACATGAATCAAACTTTACGCTTTTGTTTACTGGGAATTGTGTGGTTTTGTTTTAGTGGGAAAACGGTGGCAGATGGCTTACGGTTTGTGCAAAACAAAGGCCAATGGGACCGGGAGGTTCTGTTCCGTGCTGACATCCCCGGTGGTTTTCTGTTCCTTAAAAAGCGGTCGCTGGTTTACGTGCTGTACGACGGTCGTGAGGTTTCGGCCCGCCATGCCCGGCAACCGCTTGCCGACGCCGACCGTGCCCGAATAGGAGCTGCGCCGGCTACTGTTATCAAAGCTCACGGTGTGGAGGTGCAGTTCGAGGGGAGTAATCCCGGTGCAATGATCTCTCAACTCAAACCGGACGGCAGCGAATTCAACTACTTCATCGGTAATGATCCCAGCCGCTGGGCCAGCGGGGCGGCGGGCTTCGGGGAGGTTTTTTATAAAAACATTTATCCCGGCGTGGACTTTCGGATTTATGCCTACGAATACACGATCAAATACGAATTTATCGTTCATCCTGGCGCGGATGCTTCGCGCATCAAGCTGAATTATAGTGGCGCCGACGGTCTTTCGTTAAACACCAATGGCCAGCTCGAAGTCGGGACCAGCGTGGGACCTTTCAAAGAAGCCAAACCCTATTCCTTTCAGGAAATAGCGGGTCGCACGAAGGAAATAACCGCCCGCTACGTGCTGGAAGGCCAGAAAGTGAAGTTTGCGCTACCCGGTGATTACGATCATGCGCACGATTTGACAATCGACCCCGAACTTATTTTTTCCACCTATTCCGGTTCGGCATCCGACAACTGGGGCCATACGGCTACCTACGATGCTCAGGGCAATTTGTTTTCGGGGGGGACGGTATTTGGCGCTAATTTCCCGATTACGGTCGGTTCTTTTCAGGTGCAGTTCGCCGGGCAAGTTGATACGGGAATTCTGAAGTACAACATCGATGGTACAATGCTGATCTACTCGACCTTCTTAGGTGGTAACAGTACCGATATTCCCAATAGCCTGATTGCTAATAAAAACGGGGAGCTTTTTATCTATGGAACTACTTCCTCGCCCAATTTTGCCACTACCAGTTCCGCCTTCCAGAAGACTTATGGTCGGGGCGCGGGTATCACCCCCATCGACGGACTGGAACTACCCAATGGTAGCGATATGTACATTGCCCGACTTAGTTCCGATGGCAAGCGTCTGCTGGCCTCGACCTACCTCGGCGGTAGCGGTAATGATGCCCTGAGCAGCGTTCAGAACGTCCAGATCAGAAACTACGGCGATACCTTTCGGGGGGAAATCATTTTGGACAAAGACGAGAATGTCTTGGTTGCCTCTTCCACCAATTCTACGAATTTTCCTACCAAAAATGCTTACCAAAGTACCCTGAAAGGTCGTCAGGATGGCACCATCTCGCAGCTTTCACCCGATTTGTCCACTTTGCAGTGGAGTACTTATTTCGGTGGCGCAGGCTTCGACGCGGCCTTTTCCATTAAGCCGACAGCCGACGGAGGTATATACATCACTGGCCTCACCCAGAGTAACGATCTACCCGCGAAAGAGGGGGCGTATCAGTCCAGCATAAAAGGGGGAGAAGATGCTTACATTGCCTATTTCAAGAATCAGCAGTTCCAGCAAGTCACCTACCTGGGCACCGATGCCGCCGACGGTGCTTATTTGCTCGACCACGACCCCGCCGGCAATGTCTATGTGCTGGGTCTGACCCGCGGTGCTTATCCCATTTCTTCCGGGGTGTATAGTAATAAAAACAGCGGGCAGTTCGTACACGCACTCGACCCTACTTTGTCTAAGTCTCTGTTCTCCACTGTGATCGGCTCTCGCAAAGGCTCGCCGGATATTTCCCCTACGGCTTTTTTGGTCAACGAATGCGGCAATATCTATATCGCGGGCTGGGGTGGCGCCGTGAACATAACGACTGCTTACAATGTCCAAAGTACCACGCGCGGGATGCCTGTCACGCCTGATGCGCTGCAACCCACGACCACGGGCGACAATTTCTACATCGCTATTCTGGAAGCGGAGGCTAAGTCATTGCTTTACGCTACTTTTTTTGGGAGTGTAGCGGCTACCAATCCGCAGGAAAACCGAGGCGACCACGTGGATGGCGGCACGAGCCGCTTCGACAAGAATGGGGTAATCTACCACGCTACCTGTGCCTGCGGCGGTACTCGCTTTCCAACTACCCCGAAAGCCTGGTCGAATACCAACCGTAGTAATAACTGCAATAACGCGGCTTTCAAGATCGACATTGACCGCCTGAAAGCAGCCTTCGATGTGTACGAAGGCACCAAGAAAGACGTAACGATCGGCTGTGCGCCGCTTACGCTGGATTTTATCAATACCAGCGAAGGTGGTGTGGACTACATCTGGGATGTGAATGGTGGGGGCTTTTCGCGGGATAAAATTCAGTCGCAATACACTTTCGATAAAGCGGGCGAATACACCGTGACGCTGCGCGCTTTCAATCGCCTGACTTGTAAGAAAGTCGATGTCGCTACCCGGAAAATTGTGGTTAAAAGTCTGGATATTCTCACTAAGGGTGATACTACGGTTTGTCAAAATGTAGCCGTGCCGTTGTCCGTATCGGGCGGCGCAGAATACACCTGGACGCCCGCGCTGAGTGTGGACAATCCGAAAAGCGCCACGCCGATTGCCCGGGTAAAAGAGACGACGGAATTTAATGTGGAAGTAAAAGATCCCGCTTCCGGCTGCGTAGTGAACCGGAAAGTGAAGGTGACGATCGACGACCGCAAACCCGACTTCCTGGCGGGTACCGACGCCACAATTTGTCCCGGTCAGTCGGCTCCGCTGACAGCCTCGGGCAGTGCTGTACGTTTTCGCTGGACCACCGACCCCACGTTGAGTGATAGTGTGGGAAACAAGATTACGGCTACACCCACCGTCACAACTACTTACACCGTAGAAGCCGAATACGGCGACGGCTGCAAGCCCAAAAAGACGGTGACGATCACCGTCGAAAACAATAAGCCGGACTTCAACGTGACGCCTGCCCTGCTGGTGTGTGCAGGAGCCAGGGCGGAACTCCGCGCTTCGGGCGCTGCGACTTCCTTTATCTGGAAGGGCGACTCGACATTGAATCCTACGACGGGGCCAGTGGTGAGCGTCTCGCCCGCTTACACGACGACTTATAAGGTACAAGCCCAGTATCCTGACGGCTGCAAGCCGGAAAAACAGGTGACCGTGACGGTGGATCGGGCCCATGAGCCCCTGTTTGACATTGTACAGGCCGGAGAAGCCTGTAACGAACCCGTAAAGTACCAGTTTCTGAACCGTACCCAGAACGCCGATCGGTACGAATGGAACATTGGCACGGGTCCGATGATGACGACCACCGACGTAAACGACCGTACTTATGAACAGCCCGGCGAGTACGTCGTCACGCTGACTTCCTACAACAAAGCGGGCTGCGCCCTTACGGTTTCCAGAACCCTGAACGCGGCCCCGCCGCTGGTACTACCGAACGTGATTACACCCAACGGAGACGGGAAAAACGATACCTTTATGGTGCCCGTAGGCGGTAGTTCCTTACAGGTGTTCAACCGCTGGGGCAAGGAGGTTTTTCAGGCGGACGACTACCGCAATGACTGGGGCAAAGACACGATCAATGGTACTTATTTCTACGAAATCGTGACGCCGCAGGGTAGCCGGTGCAAGGGCTGGGTGCAGGTGTTGGAGTGAGTTAGGTTTGAGAGAAGGTTAGAAGCTCTAAGGGAGCGGCTATGGAATATAGATTTACTTATAGATAGCTATTTATTACCTTTATTGAATCATTGAAATAAATCGTACAAATCATGAAAAAGCTACTCGCACTTTTCTTCTGCTTTGCCATCGCTTTGCAAGCCCACGCTCAGAAGAATTTCGGCAAAAAAATCAACGAGAAATCGGCTATTGAAGCCAGCCAGTTACCCGCCAAAATGGGTGATAAGGAAAGTATGGACACCAAAGTGACAGGTACTGTGGAGTCGGTCTGCCAGGCAAAGGGCTGCTGGATGAAAGTCAAGATGGACAATGGCGAAACCATGCGCGTGACCTTTAAGGACTACGGTTTTTTTGTCCCCAAGGATATCGCCGGGAAGACGGTAGTAGTTGAGGGCGTTGCGCAGAAAAAGACTACCCCGGTGTCGGAACTACGCCACTACGCTGAGGATGCCGGGAAAAGTAAGGCTGAAATTGCCGCAATTACCGACCCGAAAAATGAGCTGGCCTTCGTGGCCGATGGCGTGATCGTGAAGTAGCAGTGGGGATGAGCAGGTATCAACTCTCAATGAAACGGCTGTCATTCCCATGATACTTCCTGTGCTACGCAAGCTGGCTCTTTCAGTCTGTTTACTTCCGGGTGTCGTTTCGGTGTGTATTGGTCAGGTTACCCCCAAGCGATTGCTGATCTACTACGGCTATCCATCCAGTTTCAATTACAACTCCAACAGCTACGACCTCAACAAGGTAGCACAAGACTTTGCCAACTACCAGTATGTAGTGCTCGGTGACGGTCTGGAAAAATCAGTGCATCCCGACCATGTGAACACAAAGGCCATTCTGCAGAGTCCGCTGACCCAGGCCGTGAAGTTTTTTGGTTATATTGATGCCAGTACGACCATCCAGAACCTGTCGCTGACCGAGATTCAGACCCGCGTTGCCGAGTGGAAGAACATGGGAATCGACGGAATTTTTTACGACGATTTTGAATACGATTACGGTGTGTCACGGTCGCGGCAAAACACGGTCATCGGATACGCCAGAGCGCAGGGACTACCCGTGATTGTGAACGGTTTTAAGCCTGACGAAATTTTTGGCAATCAGGTAGATGCGACACACAACCCCACCGGAGCAAACACCATACTGAATGCCGGCGATTTTTATCTTTCGGAGAGCAACCTGATTACCGAAGGTACTTACCAGAATGCCGCCGACTGGCGGGCCAAAGCCGACAAACTTCTGGCCTACCAGCAAGTCTTGGGGTTCAGAATTCTTTCGGTGACGACCAACGACGCGACAAATGGGTACTCGGAAGCCAAGTTTCATTACTCGTGGTATGGCGCTTTGCTGTACGGGCACGAGGCCACCGGCTGGGGAGAGTATTGGTTTGCTGCCAGTACGGCGCTGGCACCCCTGAGGGCGGTGCCCAGCCTGAATCCGGGCAATAATTTTGCAAATCTCCCGCAGTCAGAAGGCAGTCGCGTGGTCAGGTACACGGCGACCGGTCAAGTCTGGATTGACCCCGTGGCGCATAACTACGGATTTGTAGCGTGCGGATCGTGCCAGAGCGTGAGTTCCGGCTCGTGGCATAGTGCAGGCACTTGGTCGTGTGGCCGTGTGCCACTGGCCTGCGACCTTGTGACCATCGAAACCCCGCACGTAGTTACCGTTTCAACGGCCGATGCCCGATGTAGTATCCTAGTTCAGAAAGGTACGCTGCACATGACGGCTCAATACAAAGTACTTCTGTACAAAGTACTTCTGTCGCCGCGCTAGGTTATTTGCTTTCTTCGCGTTCTTTAGGTTCATGCCGGGCTTCCAACTGTGCTTTCCAGCGGGGCTTTGTCGAGCCATCTTTTGGCGCGGGCCAGCCTTCGCGTTGCTTGCTGCGGTTACCTTCGGTAGCTTCGGTTTGATCGTGGAAAAGATGAACCTCAGTGTTGTACGGCATATCGATGCGGGCTTCATCCAGAGCATCTTTAATTGCTCTGATTACTTTGGCCCGGGTATGTACCACATCGGCCCGGCGGCTATGCGTCCACCAGCGCACCCGGATAGTCACCCAACTGGCGGCCAAATCCCAAGGGAAAGCTTCCACGCCGGGATCAGCTTCCACTCCGGGAAGAGCATCTACCACCTTACGGATTATTTCACAGGCTTCCTCGATTCCATCTCCATAGCCGATGCCCACGTCGTACTCGCTGCGACGTTTTTCGTGGGCGGTTTTTACCAATACTGAATTGGTGTAGATATCGCTGTTGGGAATCACGACCTGCTGCCCGTCGTAGGTCTTGATAATCGTGGCGCGGGTTTCGATACGTTCGACGGTACCTTCATAGTTGTTGATTTCTATCTGATCGCCGTTCTCGAAGGGCTGACGAAACAGGATAAGCAGGCCCGCCAGCCAGTTTTGCAGAATATCTTTAAAAGCAAAACCTATGGCTACTGAACTTACGCCCAGCCCCGCAATCAGGTCACCTGGTTTGAGAGAAGGAATTACGATCGTTGCTCCCAGCAGGAAGCCCAGAATAATAATAATCCAACGTACAAAGCCACCCAGTACGTCGCCGAGGTTGTCGCGCTGCTTGCGGGAAGTACGCTGCCGGATGATTTTCCGGGCAAGATAGCCCAGTCCGTAAAAAAGGAAGATGACCACAATGGCAACCACGAGGTTCGGAAAGAGGCGAATGAACCCATCGATCCAGCTGTCTACCCGCTCGACGGCCAGCCCGAAATTCGTGTCGATTTGTTGAGGTAAATCTTTGATTGAAGAAGAGTCAGTTTGGAGGAGCATGAATTGAACAGAAAATATTGACAAATGTGAGATTCAAACCTCTTGTAACAGAATGGATCTCCAGTAAAAAGAATGTGCCGCCGAAAAAAATCCAGCTGGAAACTTTCCTGGCTGATGTAGTGATTCGGGTAGTTGTTCCTGCGTTCTGGCTTTTTACGAAAAACAATAGTACAAAATGGAAAAACTGCTTACCCTGGTGACACTGACCGCACTATCGCTGGCCGCTTCGGCCCAAAATGAAACAATGATGCTATGGCCCGCTGGGAAAATTCCGAACGCCATCCCTAACTCGGTAGAAGAAAAAACGACCTATAACGGAATGCTCCGCATCAGCGGCGTGACTGTTCCGACCCTGACCGCCTTTATTCCACCCAAGGATAAAGCCACCGGAGCCGCCGTGATGATCTGTCCTGGCGGCGGCTATTCCATTTTGGCGGCTGAGCACGAGGGATCAGATTTGGGCGAGTGGTTCAAAGCGCGCGGCATTGCTGCTTTCGTGTTGAAGTACCGACTTCCCAACCCAGCCGCCATGACCAAGCAACATGAAGTACCCCTTAAAGACGCTATGCAGGGAATGAAGCTTATCCGGCAGAATGCCGCCAAGTACAACATCAAGTCCGATCAGATTGGCGTGATGGGCTTCTCGGCGGGCGGGCACCTGGCTGCGACGTTGTCCACGCATTTCGACCGGGGTGAGTACGCCAGTGAAGAGGCCCGGCCCAACTTTGCGATTTTGCTTTATCCGGTGATTACTTTCAGCAAAGAATACCAGCACGGCGGTTCGCACAAAAATCTACTCGGTGCGGATGACTCTGACGAACTGGCAAACTATTACTCCAACGAATTGATGGTGTCGGCCACTACGCCGCCTACTTTCATCGTGCACGCCGAAAACGACAAGGGAGTACCGATTGAGAATAGTTTCGACTATTACCTGGCGCTGAAAAAGCATGATATCCCGGCCGAACTGCATGCTTACCCCGATGGAGGGCACGGCTTCGGGATGCGCACCGAGGGCAAAGGCTCATTGGCCAACTGGCCCATGGCGATGGAGGGCTGGCTGAAAAGCCGTGGGCTGATGAATAAATAGGCAAGGTCTGACAGTCGAAGCGGTCCAACCTTGCCCAATGCAATTTAAGTATTCAATACATCGCCACCATTAGGGTGAAGCACCTGTCCGGTGAAGTAGCTGGAATCCTCACTTGCCAGGAAAACGAACGATGTAGCTACCTCGCAGGGCTGTCCGGGACGTCCCAACGGGGCGTCTTTCCCAAAAGTTTTTACTTTGTCCGAGTCGAAGGTAGAAGGAATGAGCGGAGTCCAGATAGGGCCCGGTGCTACGGCGTTGACGCGGAGACCTTTGTCGGCCAGGTTGCCCGAGAGTGAACGGGTAAAAGCAACAATGGCTCCCTTTGTAGAAGAGTAGTCGAGCAGTCCCGCGCTGCCCCGGTAGGCGGTCACGGAAGTAGTATTGACAATGGCATCTCCTTCTTTAAGATGCGGCAGGGCAGCCTGCACAAAATAGAACATCGAAAAGATATTTGTCTCGAAAGTACCTTGAAGTTGTTCGGCTGAAATCTTGCCAATATCTTTTTTCGGATGTTGCTCGGCGGCGTTGTTTACCAGAATATTCAATTTACCCAACTCCTTGACCGTCTCGCCGACTGCTTTTCTGCAAAACTCTTCTTCCCGGACGTTTCCCTTGATCAACAGGCATTTTCTGCCTTCGTCTTCTACCATTTTCTTTGTGTCGCGGGCATCTTTTGTTTCATCAAGATACACGATGGCAACATCCGCACCTTCACGGGCGAAGTGCACTGCTACAGAGCGTCCAATGCCGCTGTCGCCGCCTGTGATGAGGGCTACTTTGTTTTCCAGTTTACCGCTGCCCCGGTAGTCATCACGGATGACGACCGGCTCAGGATCCATTTTATATTCTTTGCCCGGCTGTGTGGCCTGGGTTTGACCATTGGTATCGATGTCGTAGTTCATGGGTTGGTATGGTTTGGTTTGTAAACAGGGCAGCCGGAAAACTTTATGCCAAAGACTGACGTTACGACGCACGGCCGCAAGGTACTCATTGCCCTCGGCGTACTACTTTTCTACCTTTGCAGTATGACTTTCTACGACCTTAATTTATCCAAGCCACTCCTCAATGCCCTCGACGATCTGGGCTTCACCGAGCCGACGGCCATTCAGGAACAAGCTTTTTCGGCCATCATGTCGGGGCGTGACGTTTGCGGAATTGCCCAAACGGGCACCGGTAAAACGCTGGCTTATTTGTTGCCGCTGTTGCGGCAGTGGAAATATGCCAAAGACCGATTGCCGCAGCAGCTCATTCTGGTGCCGACCCGCGAACTTGTGGTGCAGGTTGTAGAAGCGATTCAACAACTAACTACCTACATGAGTGTCGAGGTGATTGGCGTGTATGGCGGCGAGAACATCAAAACTCAGATGGCGGAGGTTAGCAAAGGTGCCGACGTGATCGTGGCCACGCCGGGGCGACTGATCGACTTGGTGATGAACCGCTCCCTGAAAACAAAAAATATCAAGAAACTGGTTATCGACGAAGTGGACGAAATGCTCAATCTGGGTTTTCGCTCGCAACTGAACACGGTACTTGACCTGCTGACAACTAAGCGGCAAAACCTACTTTTTTCGGCCACCATGACCGATGAAGTGGAGTCATTAATGGCCGTACATTTTCACGATCCGCTACGGATCGAGTCGGCTCCTGCCGGAGCGCCGCTGGCCAGTATTGCGCAGGGAGCTTATGAAGTACCTAACTTCCACACCAAGATCAATCTGTTGAAAATGTTGGTCACCAAGGATCTTGACATGACTAAAGTACTGGTCTTTGCCAGCACCAAAAAGCTGGCCGACCAAATCTACGAAGCGATGGAAACCCGCTTTCCCGATCAGGTAGGTGTCATTCATTCCAACAAAGCACAGAACAACCGCTTCGAAACCGTTCGGAAGTTTCAGGAAGGTGAAGATCTGATTCTGGTCGCGACTGACATTGTAGCGCGCGGATTGGACCTGACCGATGTGTCGCATGTCATCAATTTCGATATGCCCGACGAACCTGAGAACTACATTCACCGCATTGGCCGCACGGGCCGGGCCGATAAAGAAGGTACTGCGCTCAGCTTCGTGACCGAAGCCGAAAAGGAATACCAGGAAAAGATTGAGGAACTGATGGGACAGCAGATTGCTATATTGCCGCTGCCGGATGAGCTGGAAATCTCGGACATCTTGACCGAGGAAGAGGAGCCGAAGGTCAGGATGAAAAACATTTTGGCCAAAGTACCCAAACGTGATGACCTCGGTCCGGCTTTTCACGAAAAGTCAGCAAAAAATCAAAAAGTCAATGTGCGGCGAGACATTGCTGCTGAGAAGATGCAGAAATACGGCAAGCCTATCACACGGGGGGCTAAGAAGCGGAAGTAGCCCACACATCTACGAGTTCCAGCTCGGGCGTCAGCGCCACCACATCGGCCGCGTATCCTGGCTTTAAGTAGCCGATGCGGTCGTCCATTTTCAGTTGCCGGGCGGGATAGGCCGAGGCCATCCTGAATACTTCCTCCGGGGCAATACCTACTTTTTGGATGCAATTCCGCACGGCATCCAATAGCGTAATGCACGAACCGGCCAGCAGGCCGTCATCGTTAGTGAACCGCTCGCCATCGTAGTTGGTAACAAAACCCTCAAACTCGAAACGTGTACCTGTGTACTTGGCGAAGGTTGCGTCCGAAATCAGGAAAAGGCGTTCGCCCAGTAATTTCTTGGCAATGCGGATGGCCCCAAAATCACAATGAAAACCATCGGCGATCAGGCTGGTGTGAACATCAGTGCGGTCGAATATAGTACCCACTACGCCCAGTTCGCGACTTTCCATCGGCCGCATGGCGTTGTAGAGATGGGTAACAAGAGAAAAACCTTTGTCAAAAAAAGCGTTCATCTGCGCAGAAGTGGCGTTGGTATGGCCAGCAGCAATGGCCCAATTCGTCGTTTTGAGCAAATCAAGCAGTTCGTCGTCGAAGCATTCGGGCGCGATCGTCATCACTTTGATGATGTCCCCGCTCTTCTCGATCAATTCCGTCAGTTCGGCCCGGCTGGGCGGCCGAACCATGACTTCGCTGTGCGCGCCACGCTTGGCCTGGCTGATGAACGGCCCTTCCACATGCAACCCGGCAATGCCCAGGCCGCCTTCCTGCCAATAATTCCGTATTGCTTCAACTGCCGCCAGAATCCGTGCCTTCGTGGTGGAATAGACCGTCGGGACGATCGTCGTGGTCCCGTCCTGCAAGTGCGTTTCGCGCATATTTCGGAGCGATTCCACCGATCCGTCCCGGGTAAGAAAGCCACTACTGCCGCCGTACAACTGAAAGTCCACAAAACCTGGTACCAGCCAATGGCCTTTTAGGTCGTGCGTCGGGAGATTTTCGGGTAGTGCGCTGGCCTGAAGTACTGCTTTGATTTTTCCCGCTTCCAGCCACAGGGCATAATCGGTAAGCACAGCGTCGCCGGTAAACAACGTAGCGTTGGTAAGAGCTATCGATCCCATAGCGTAGTTTCTTTTGTCCAGATGTTCCAGGATTTTTCGGCTTGCAGCTGCAACATTTTCAATCCATTGTGAGTGGCGGCCTTTTGCCTGGCTCCTTTTTGCAGGAAAGCTGTATCCACCGGATTATAGACCAGATCGTACAAAAAATGATCGTGTGTAATGTACTGATAGGGAATGGGCGGGAAAGTTTCCACGGCAGGGTACATGCCCAGGGGGGTAGTATTTACGATCAGGCGGTGTGCAGTGATGATTTCTTCCGTCAGATCTTCGTAGCTGATTTCACCTTCATCGGGCGTGCGGGACACCAGCTGAGTCTGCGCTTTCAAATCCTGCAAAGCCGTAATTACTGCTTTGCAGGAGCCGCCCGTTCCCAGTACGAGGGCTTTCATGCCAATGGGAGACTCTCCCCGACGGTCGAGCCACTCGGCTACCGACTGGCGAAAACCGTAGTAATCGGTGTTGAACCCCTTGGTGGAGCCATCGGCGTAGATCTTGATCGTATTGACGGCTCCAATTCGCTTGGCGGAAGCTTCGTCCAGGCCATCCAGGAAAGGGATAACTTTTTGTTTGTAAGGAATCGTCACATTCAGGCCGCGCAGGTTGGCATTGGTCAACAGGTCAGGTAGTTCGTCGATCGTTTTTAGTTCAAATAAGTCGTAGCGACTACCCTTGATATTTTCCCGTTCGAATTTCTCGCCAAAATATTTTTTTGAAAAAGAGTGGGTAAGCGGGTAGCCAATAAGTCCGTATTGATTCATAATGAAATGGGGTGTTGTAGGTGGCATGACCGAAGATGAAGCCAAAAAGTTCATCGAACCGGGCTACAAAATGCTATTCTTCGGTGGATTTAACAACAAAAACCCCGTCCTGTGCGGAATCGGGGTTTTGAAAAATTATTTTTTGAATGACTCAGGCCGCCTTGGGGGTCAGTAGTTTCGACTTGACGAAGCCCCACAAAATCGGCACGATCGACAAACCTATAATACCAAAAATGACCAGCTCGAAATTTTCTTTTACAAATGTGATATTACCGAAAAAGTACCCCAGCAGAGTAAGCGTCGGAACCCATAACAGTGCTCCTGCGATGCAGTAACCGATGTATTTGCCATACTCCATACTACCTGCTCCGGCCACGAAGGGTGCCACAGTGCGGATAATGGGAATAAAACGCGCCATGATGACCGTCTTGCCGCCGTGCTTGGCGTAAAATGCCTCGGTGCGTTCCAGGTACTCACGCTTCAGAAAAAGTACCCGTTCCCGTTGTTTGATCTGAGTTCCCAGGAATTTACCCACAAAATAATTGACATTGTCGCCTAACAACGCGGCAGCGATGAGCAGCAAAATGATAAGCCAGACATTTAGCGCACCCGTAGAAGCAGCCAGAGCGCCCGCCGCAAACAACAATGAGTCGCCGGGTAACAACGGCATAAACACTAGGCCTGTCTCGGCAAACACGATCAGGAACAGGATCAGATACGTAAGCGTGCCGTACTCTTCGATTATGTCAAAGAGATGCTTATCGAGATGTAGAAAGAAATCGAGTATTTGGCTTATAACTTCCATTTGTTCTGAGTTTCTTGATCTAGAAAATGAGTGAATGTATCGCCCCGTAACCCAAGGCGAATGGTTTCGAGTGGAATAATGTCGTTGGAGGCGATATTGCCCAAGTTGACATTGGCTCCCAGTAGTTTGACGAACCAAACCTGCTGTGCTTTCTGGGGGGCTTCCCAGAGGATTCTTTCGTTGGGAATCTCAGTCAGAATTTCTTCAACCAGCCCCTGACGGACCTCGCCGCTTGCCCGGAACAGACCGACATTCCCGGCTTCCCGCGCTTCGCCGATTACCTTCCAGGCCCCGGCTTCGAGTTCGGCCCGCATGAGCCGTATCCACTTGTAGGGCGGGATAATTTTCTCCTCGTCTTTGGAGCCGACTTCTGACAATACGGTAACCTGCTGCGCCAGAATGCGGATAAACTCACACTTTTGATCAGCGGGCATCTCGACCGAGCCGTCCGATACCTCGGCATATTGCAATTTGTATTTATCAATCAGGCGACGAAAATCTTCGAACTGATTACGCACCACAAAGGCTTCGAAGAGCGTACCGCCAAAATAAAAGGGTACATTGGCCGAACGGTAGACATCCAGTTTTTTATCGAGGTCGGGCGTCACAAAAGAGGTCGCCCAACCCAGCTTCACAATATCAATGTGGGTGTGGGACACAGAGAGCATGTCTTCCACTTCCCTTACGCTCAATCCTTTATCCATCACCATCGTGATGCCGTTTTGGCGGGGTTTGGTGGTGCGATCCGGGATTTGCGACAGGTTGTAGTTCATAGGTTTGAGGGAAGGTTCCATTCGGTCGGGCCATCGGCCCCGTAAAATCGCCCAAAGGTAATAATATCCTTTTAGACCTCCGTAATAAAATACATGATTTATGCACGTTTTAGCCCCATATTCTACGATTATTCCTATTTTTGGCTATTCTAACCCCAAACTCAACATTTCTCCGATGACCATTTTGTTATGAGTAACACTCCCCAATCAAATCCTCGTCTTGATTTTTTTCGCACCCGAATTGGCGAGAATTTGAGTGACAGTATCTCCCCGCTGGGCCGCTGGCTCAATGGTACCCTGCGGGCCATAGATTACGGACAAATCAGTGTGGAATTCCTGGTGCGCGAAGAAATGACCAACTCAATGAGCGTACTGCATGGCGGAGCGGCTGCCGCGATTATGGACGATGTGGTCGGGATGATGGTTTTCACGTTGGGCCGCGAATATGTCTATACCTCCGTGAATCTGAACTGCGATTTTCTGAGTGCCGCCCGGTTGGGCGATGTGTTGACAGCGAATGCCCAAGTCGTACGGGCGGGGCGAAACATCGTACATTGTGAGTGTCAGATCCTGACGCCGGAAGGAAAAATCATCGCCAAATGCGCAAGTAATTTGATTCAGACAAAGGTAAAGTTACCGAACTGAGCGATGAGATGACCTATTTAGATATAGATGACAGAGTCGGAATGTACCGCTACTTCCTCCTAAACAAGCCCTACGCTATGCTGTCCCAATTTATCGGCGGACAAGGTCGGATGCTAGGAGAGCTCGACTATGAATTTCCCGAAGGTACCCACCCGATCGGGCGTCTTGACAATCATTCCGAGGGGTTACTGATCCTGACTACCAACAAGAAGGTGACGAAGCTGCTCTTCCAGAGCAAAGTACCGCATCGCCGTACCTACCTCGTTCGGGTTTACCGGGAAGTAAGCGCAGAGACGCTCGAAAAACTCCGTACCGGCATAACTATCCGCATCAAAGGAAATGTGGATTACGTGACGACGCCCTGCGAAGTGGAGTTGATTGAAGAACCCGAAAACTTATTTGCCGGTGGTTACGAGTTCCGCGCTGGCATCCCGCATTCGTGGCTGCGCATTACGCTCACGGAAGGCAAGTACCATCAGATAAGGAAAATGACGCGCGCCGCCGGACATCCTTGCCAGCGGCTGATCCGTGTGGCTATCGAAGACCTCGAGCTTGGTGATTTGTTGCCGGGTCAGGTGCGGGAAGTAGGGGAGGAGGAGTTTTTTGCGAAGTTGAGGATTACATGGCCTGTGGTATGAAACGAAAAAAGGGCTGGTTTGTTCCAGCCCTTTTTTAACTACGAAAAGCGTTCTTAAAAACTACTGCTTATTAACGCGCACCACCCCCTGGCGGTTGTTGCCGTCGATGGCCCGGATCAGGTAGGTTCCCGTGGGTTGGGCAGAAATATCAAACTTTACTTCATTGAGCCCTTCGAGCAATTGCTCAGTACGCTGCTGCACGGCGCGGCCCGTCAGGTCAAGTACCTGCATCTGGGCGGGACCGGAGATGCGGCTCATCACCTCTACCGTAAGGGAGCCTTGGGTAGGGTTGGGATAGCCTTTTACCGATAGTGCGAAAGGAGAATCCACTGCAGTCTCTTCCACACCTATGCGGGCGTTGCCCGATCCGCAGCCGCCGATGGTGGCCCCAAGTTTCAGGTAGCGCTGGGCTATTTTCTCTGAGACGCATTGGGTTACGCCGTAGTAGCAGATCGTCACGTTTTGATTCTTGTTACCGCAACGCACATCTTTCACATTGACGGTTACCTCACTGGTGACTGAGCAACCTTTGGCGTCGGTAACGGTCACAGAGTAAGTAGTATTTATTTCTGGGCAGACCTGCTGGCTGGCACTGGTGCCAATTTCCGTGTTGCCCATCTTCCATACGTAGGTGAATGGACCTGTGCCTGTGGGGTTGGCTGTGAGCGTGGTGCAGTTGCTTCCGAAGCCGAAGATGACCGCGGTGTTGCCGCTAATAGTGACGGTGGGAGGAGCGATAGAACAATCTACACAGGTACCCCCGGCAGGCTGAAAGCCTTTGGTAACTCCATCTGTATCCGTTCCACTAGTCAGAAGTGGTATATAATCAAAATTGGCCGAACCTGGACCTGCAATGTCTGGCTGACCGCCAGGAGCAGTCGCGGTACCACCAAAGACAACAGGAATCAATGAGGCGTAACCAGGTTCAGCACTATTGCTTGTGGTTATTACCGGGGTGGCGGCTCCATACCAGTTGCACTCAAAGTTTTTAACGTTTGTTCCGGGAACTGGAAGACTTCCCCCAGCTTGGCGATCTACGATTTCGGCATACCAGTTTCCGCTTATACTATTATTGTTGAAACTACTATTAGCTGCTGTCTGTACCGGAGAATTCGATCCTCCGCTGGCATCCAGAAATAATATTCCTACCGTCCGGTTCTCGGTAATTTCGTTCTCCATCAGGACAGTGTTGTCCGTTTGATTACGAAAAATTAAACCGGTATGATTGTTTGTAATGACGTTATTATGGACGTTGTTGCTGTTACTGTTATTAATGTCGATTCCAGTGCGATTTCCTACTATCTTATTGTTTCTAATTTCAGCGTTAGCAGTTTGTCCCTGAATGGCTACGCCTGCGGAATTTAAATTGGAGTTGTTCCAATCTGCTACTGTGTTTCCTTCACGAGTGATTGTAAATCCATCCACGATCACGCCTATCGCCGACACACGAACCGTGGCACCATCGCCGCCAATTGGACCTACGATAGAAGTGACTTCGCAGCCCGCTCCCTGCAGGGTTAGAGACTTATTAATCGTGACATCTTCATTATACGTACCTGCACCAACCAGAATTGTATGGCCATTGGTGGTTGCAGCGTCCACAATGGCTGACTGAATAGTACCGTATTTTTCCCCTGTATTAACGTTGGTAACTGTTGCCAGTGGAATGGTGTTTACGGATATAGGCGTTTGTGATAAGTTGCTGACCTGAGCACTGTTTTTATAGATGCTCAGAGATCCAGTATAATAGGCGCCCTCAGTGAAGGTGTTTAGAGAGGCCACACCCTCAATCGTGCTTGGTGTTGCACCTGCGAGAGGGGTGCCAAACGAAAGGTCAATATGGAAACTGGCAATTCCAAGACCTGCCGTTTCAAAGGTATTATAGATAATGCTGGCATTTGTGCCTCTAACCCGCAGCTGACTGCCGAAGCGAGTGGTAGTACCCGCAAACACATTCCCGCGAATAACCGCACCGCTTCCCGTATTGCCAAAAATAGTAACAAGGGTATTACCCTGCCCTGTGGCCGAGCAGGAAGGGTCTGTACTTGGACCTCCTGCTGTGCCCGTTATAGTATTACTTGTAAAGGTAATGTTAGTGGCTTGTCCAATATATACGAGTTGGCGAGGTACATTTGGGGTAGTAAACTGACTACTAAATCCACAGCCGCCGGGCTCAGATCCCACAAAAGTCTTTCCTGAAATAATGTTTGCGTTGATGTTAAGCGTCGATACATTGGCTCCATACTCTGAAAGCAAAGCAGCTTCACCATCGGCGATAATCTCATTTCCCCGAATAGTGATATTACTTTGAACGCCTTGTATGTAGACTGCGGCAGTTTCCAAACCTGGACTTGAGCTATCAAATCCTTTGATAGTAAAACCCTGATCGTACCCGCCGATCGTCACATTATTTGTATTGCTTGAAATAAGAATGGTTCCGAGCGAGATGGCAGAACCATTTATAAAAGTGGAGCCACGACCTCCTGAAGAACGCAACGTCAGAGATTTGTTGATCGTCACGTTCTCATTGTAAGTGCCGGGGGCTACCAAAATAATGTCTCCGGGAGCGGCAGCATTAACCGCCGCTTGAATGGTAGACTGGTCGGCGGGTACATTGATGGTAGCAGCAAAGCTTAGATCAGCAACGCCAGCCAGCAGCGCAAAAAAAAGTGAGAATCCCAGACGTTGCGAGCGGGAAGAAATACTGCATCTCGCCAAGGCTGACAGAATAGAACTGTGTAAATAATGTTTCATGGAAAATGTATAAGTTTTTGTGGTAAAAACTTAAAACTATACACAGATTCATGATTTATCGATAAATTTCTTCTAAAAAAACTTAAAAAGTTATCAAGCGGTAGTGGCTCTTTTACAAGCAGTTATTTTTCAAAAGATGATTTGTTTAGAATAGGAAATATGTAGTAACCTTAATTTTTAGTTGAAAATCATATATATAGATTAATGAAGAAACTTATCTAAATTAAAGCAAAGGAATGGATCCCTTATTTTAATAAAACAAGAAATAAGTTGCGTAACTCATATAAGTTGCACAAGATACAAATTTAATTACTTCTGCTATTTTATATTAAGCCAAAATCCAGAAGAGATCAGTTATGTCTCTGCGAAAAGCCAACTACTCGTACATCGCCTCCGCCTTCGCCAGTTCATAAAAAAATCCCCCCAACTTTTCCGTTAAATCTTTAAAGAACCACTTTCCTTTCGCTGCCGTAGCTTTCCGGGGATCGCCTATGCCCGTGTCGGCCGTCACCTGCGACCATTTGCGTTCGCTCCATGCCCAGCCTTCGCGGAAGGCAGTCACCGTATGCTGTTTGGCCGCTCCGTCGCCTGCTTCTTCCAACGGTCGCACCAGGTCGGGGCGCAGGTGAAGCATTACGCTGGTTTCGAGCTCGTCCGCGTGATCACCTTTTTCTTCAAAGTACCCGGTCCGATCCAGGATATTGAACCAGAAACAGAAGCTCAGGTGCATCTTGGGGTACTTTACACCCAATTCACGCAGAATGGGTTTAAAATCGTTACCGCCGTGACTATTTAATATGAGTAGTTTGCGGATGCCTTGGCGGTCAAGTACTTCCACGAGGTCGTTCAGCACGGCGAGTTGGGTACTTGGGTGCATGTTGAGGTTGAAGAGAATGTCGGTCTGTCCGCTGTTGACGCCGAAGGGAACGGTGGGCAGCACGATAACCTTCGCGCCCCACTCCCAGGCAATGCGGGCCGACTCGGCGGCAATGTGATCCGCTTCGTATACATCGGTACCGTAAGGTAAATGGTAGTTATGCGCTTCGGTGGCGCCCCAGGGCAGGACGGCCAGCTCGAACTTTTCGTCTTTGATGGCTTTGTAGTTGGTTTCAGACAGGATGTAGGGTTTCATTTTTTGCTTAAGTGTTTAAAGTTTAGTTGTGAGGAATAGGGTACTTGTCGCAATCTACTTGCCAATACGAAATATCTTTGCCACTTTGTCCCTTCGGAACTTAGCCCATTTGTTTCTCAAAAAATGAAGACTTTCTTCAAAATCCTGGCCGGACTACTCATTGCCCTGCTCATTTTTGTGGCAAGTGCCGTCACGACAATCGACTACACGCCCTATCAGGATATGGAATATTATCAGGCATGGAAGCAGAATATCGGCGCGGTACGGGTACTGGCAGACACGACCGGGCAGCCCATGCGAGCAGGTTGGGCCAAAGCCAATATCACGCCGGCACAGCCCGGTCCGATGGCGGGCTACGGCAACCGTTGGGGTAAGCCCTACCAAAGTGTTCATGATTCGGTGTATGTCCGGGCGATTTTCTTGGATAACGGCCTGACCCAAGCAGTCATCCTGTCGGCAGATTTGCTGATTATTCCACCTACCGTAACCGAAGCGCTGAAAGAGCGGCTGTCGGCTGTGGGTCTTACCTTCGGACAAGTATTTCTGGGCGCAACGCATAGCCATAATAGTATTGGGGGCTGGGGAGATACTATTACGGGCAGACTCTTCGCGGGCGATTTTGACCCAACGGTGGTCGAGCGTATCGCCGATGCCATGATTCAGGCAATTCAAAAAGCCAAAACCAAAGCACAAGCCGTTGAGATTGGTTATATGCAGGTACAGGACACGACGGACATCCGAAACCGGCTCACGGATGAAAAAGCTACGATTGATCCCTGGGTGCGAAATATGCTGATGCGCGGCGCCGACGGACAAACGGCCCTGCTGAGTTCGTATGCTGCGCACTCCACAACGCTGGATTCAAAGACGATGGTTCTTTCGCGAGACTACGCCGGCGCGCTGGTAGATTCCCTCGAAGACGGCGAGGCTAGTTTTGCTCTGTTTCTGGCCGGGGCCGTAGGCAGTATGGGGCCCCGGGAGGTGGGAGAAACCGAATTTGGGCAAGTCGCTCATCAGGCGGACGGAGTAGAAGGAGCAATCCAATCAAAACTTGGGGAAATTAATCCTCATTCTGTCCGTACTTTGGCGTCGTTTACGGTAATGCTCCCCTTGCGGGAGCCGACACCGCGACTGAATACTACCTGGGCATTGCGTCCCTGGGTGTTTCGTTGGGCATTTGGCGATTATCCTTCATTTGTGAAGGCTTTGCGCATAGGCAATGTACTTATGGTGGGCTTACCTTGCGATTTTTCGGGTGAATTAATGGCTGAGTTGAGTAAGTATGCCGCCAACAGGGGTTTACAGTTAATGGTGACCAGCTTCGACGGGGCCTACGCGGGCTACATTACCGACGATCGCCACTTCGACAAAGATCTTTATGAGACCGTGACGATGAGTTGGTTCGGCCCTTACAACGGTGCCTATTTCTCAGAAGTCGTTCGCGATGTAGTGGATGTAATGAGTTTCTAAACATAAAGCGACAAAGCTTCAGGAAGAAAACGATACGATAAAGGAATTTCCACTCTTGCCCGCTATTTACTAAAATGACTCCCCGAAAAGTTAGCCATTCCCGCACTACCCTCACCGAGCTGATGATCCCGAGTTATGCCAACTTCGGGGGAAAGATTCATGGTGGTATCCTGCTGTCTCTTATGGATAAGGTCGCTTACGCCTGTGCGTCACGCCACGCGGGAACGTATTGCGTTACAGTGTCGGTAGATAATGTCAATTTCCTGCAAGCGGTCGATGTCGGTGATCTGGTATCGCTGCATGCTTCCGTTAATTTCGTCGGACGCACTTCTATGGTAGTGGGTATCAAGGTCATCGCCGAGAATGTGCATACTGGAGTTCAGAAACATACCAATACGTCCTATTTCACCATGGTAGCCAAAGATGAAGCGGGAAAACCCACGCCTGTGCCGCCTTTATTACTGGAAACACGAGAGGACGCCCGCCGATTTCTGGAAGCCATCAAGCGGCGCGAAATAGAACACGAATCACAGGATGCGTTTGATAATGAGAAAAACCGTATGACCCTGGAAAGTAATCTGGAAAAGCTGAACAGTTTTCGTTGTGTTTTGGGGTTCTAGGACTTCTGGCACGCTTTTTATTCCAAGGGAAACTCAATTTTCACTACTATTTTTCTTAAAATTTAATCCCCAATTTCTATGAAAAAGATCAGTACCATTTACCTGTTGAGCGCCATTGTTCTGCTTGGTAGCTGCGCTCGTGAGTATCCCACATTCAATCAGATGCCAACAAACGCTCACTATAGTTCAAAAGCGGGTTCAGTAGAACAACAGGTAGCCGTTGAAAAGGTAGAAGTTGCGGCAACTGAGCAGCCTGCCGCCGAAGCACCCACGATCGAGGAGCTTAGCGCCAATCCTGAAGTAGTGAAAATGTTGGCCGAAAAGTCGCCGAAGCAAATTGACGAGCAGCTGGAAAGAGCGTTGGCTACTACGCAGGGGCAGGCCCTGATGGCTAAACCGCTGGTGGCAGCCCAGATCAACAAGGCACGGAAGATGATTGCCCAGAATGAACTGAGTAACTCTCCCGTTTCTACGGTAGAGGCTTCCAAAGCCAGCAAGCTCATCAACAAAACGCTGAAAAATCAGATGGAAAAGTCGGCCTTGTCGCCTGCCTCTGAGAAAGCTGCCAAAGCGCTGAACAACAAAATACGCATCGGACTTATTCTGGTTCTGGTCGGAATATTGGTGGGACTTATACCCGGTATTGGCTGGACGGTTGGAAGTATTGTGACTGTTGTCGGTATAGTCTTTATCGTTCTCGGACTCATCGATAACGTATAAGTCAGCCTGTATTCAGCATAATTTTCTCCACACCATACACACTTTTCGCCAATCCGAAACAATCGTTTCGGATTGGCGTTTTTTGTAATAAAGGAATTTATGCTGTCAATGCTTATTGCTCTGTGGATGCTTATGGCTAGTGTAGAAATGGCTCCTGCCCAACTTTCGGTAGAAATCACCCACCTGACCCAGTCCGGTGGTACATTGCGGGTTGCGCTTTACAAGCCGGGCGCAAAGTTTGGCAAAACGACGCCCGATTTTTATAAAAACATTCCCGTCAATCAGTCCGGCGATCAGGTAGTCAGTTTTGAAGTACCTCCGGGAACCTACGCCATCGCGGTCTACCACGATCTGAACGACAACAACAAGCTGGATCGAAATCTGATCGGCTACCCAAAAGAACCGTTTGGATTCAGTAATAACTACCGACCCACCGTCGCGGCGCCCGACTTCGAGGATTGCGCCTTTCAACTGCCTGAAAAGGGTACTTCCATTTCCATCCGTCTGATCGACTAAGTCCATTTTCTATAATCAGGGAATAGTTTTTTATTTGCCTTCGTAAAAAGCACCGGCCATAACAAATCTGGCGTCTTTACGTTTTCCGGCAAAACAAGATCCGCATGTTCCTCACCAATTTTTTAATTCTTCTGTGTTTTGGAGACGCAATTACTCCGGTTTCCAGACTAAAAATAGAAATCCAGAATATCCAGAAGTCGGGCGGTACTTTGCGGGTGGGCATTTATAAGCCGGGCGAAAAGTTCAAAACAGCTTCTCCGTTCATGAACCGGCAGATCAAGATTGAAAAACCTGGTATCCACCACGTCGAATTCGAACTGGTGCCCGGTACCTACGCCGTTGCCCTATACCATGATTTGAACGATAATAACAAAATCGACAAGCACTTCTTCGGTTATCCAAAAGAACCGTTTGGCCTAAGTAACAATTTTCGCCCTCTCTTCTCCGCTCCCGAATTCCATGATTGTGCCATCGAAGTTCCGGTACACGGGAAGAGCATCTCAATCGAATTGATCGATTGAGTATTCTGCCAATGATTTTTTTCATTCAAAGCCCAAAGTGCGTAGCTTTGTTGGCCGCGCATTGATTTTTGCCAAATAAAATTTTTGTAATGAAAAAAACACTACTACTTTCCAGGATTCGGCTGCTAATCCTTTTTTCCTTCTTCCTTACTTTCTCCTTTGCCCAATCTACAAAGGAAATTGCCTCCTGGCAGAAACAAGCCCAGAACATTACGATTATCCGCGATAATTTCGGCGTGCCGCATATCTATGGCAAAACCGACGCCGATGCGGTATTCGGCCTGCTTTATGCCCAGTGCGAGGACGACTTCCCGCGCGTAGAGCTGAACTACATCGAAAAACTCGGTCGCCTCGGCGAGGTGAACGGCGAGCAGGACATCTACAACGACCTGCTCATCAAACTACTCATCACGCCCGAGGACGCGCAGGCTGACTACAAAAAAGCGCCGGCCTGGCTCAAAAAACTACTCAATGCCTACGCCGATGGCATTAACTACTACCTGTATACGCATCCCGAAGTAAAACCCGCGCTCCTTACCCGCTTTGAGTCCTGGTACCCCTTGCTGTGGACCGACGGCAGCATCGGGGCCATCAGTACCGCCGATATTCGCGCTCGCGATCTGGAAGCTTTCTACGGCGGCGGAATGCCTTCGGTGGGCTATGACCTTAATGAGGGTACTTTTGAGAAAGAGGAAATCCTGACGGGCTCCAACGGTTTCGCTTTCTCGCCCAAGATTACCGAATCGGGTAAGAGCATTCTGTACATCAACCCGCACGTGACGTTCTATTTCCGGCCCGAGGTGCACGTCGTGAGCGAAGAAGGATTAAATGCCTACGGGGCAGTCACCTGGGGGCAGTTTTTTGTGTACCAGGGCTTCAATGAGAAACTGGGCTGGATGCATACTTCGTCCCGCACCGACGTGGCCGATACGTATCTCGAAAAAGTTGCCAAGAAAGGGAACGGTTGGGTGTATACGTACGAGGGGAAAGAGCGGCCCGTGCGGGAGCGCGACCTTACTTTGACCTACACCAAAAACGGTCAGGTGGAAGAAAAAAAAATAAAGGCTTTCTACACGCACCATGGCCCGGTCATGGCCAAGCGTAACGGACAGTGGGAGAGTCTGCGCTCGAACAACCGCACGATGAATATGCTGATTCAGAGTTGGCAGCGCACCAAAGCCCGGAGTTTTGCCGAGTACCAGAAGGCGATGGATATTCTGGAAAATACCTCCAATAACACCGTCTACGCCGACGCCGAAGGGAACATTGCCTACTGGCACGGTAACTTCGTGCCGAAGCGCGATCCGAAATATGACTGGTCGCAGCCCGTGGATGGCAGCACTGCCGCCACCGAATGGCAGGGCATGCACCCCGTAGCCGAGGCAGTGCATATTTATAATCCGCCCAACGGCTGGATTCAAAACTGCAATTCTACGCCCTTCACCGCCGCCGGAAAAGACAGCCCGAAGCAAGCCGACTACCCAACTTACATGGCTCCCGATGGCGAAAACTTCCGTGGCCTGAATGCCGTGCGGGTACTGGAAGTACCTGAGAAGTACACCCTCGACAAAGTGATCGCGGCGGGTTATGATACCTATCTTACGTCTTTTGAAATTCTGATTCCGGCTTTGGTCAAGGCTTTTGAGAAAAGTGTTTCGTATACCGACGACCGCTACGCCTACTGGATCGGCCCTATATCAGTGTTGAAAAACTGGGACTACCGTAGCGGCGAAAAGTCGGTAGCGACGACACTGGCCGTGAAGTGGGGGGAGAAAATATCCTCTGCCATGTACCGCGCCGAAGTACCCGGCAAGCCCGATGCCGATCAGGTAGAAAAGGCCAGGTACTTTGCCGCCAATGCCACCGCTGATGAATTGCTGAAACCTTTCGGGGAAGTACTTGACGAACTGAATCAGAAGTGGGGCAAGTGGCAAATGCCCTGGGGCGAAATCAACCGCTTTCAACGGGCCTCGGCCGCCATCGATCAAAACTACCGTGATGATCTGCCCAGTCTGCCCGTGGGCTTCACTTCTTCCGCCTGGGGCATGTTGCCCTCCTATACTTCCCGCTATTTTCCCGGTACTAAGAAACGCTATGGCGTCAACGGCAACAGCTTCATCTGCGCCGTAGAGTTTGGCGACCGCATCAAAGCCAAGTCGCTGCTGGCGGGTGGCCAAAGCGGCGACCCTACCTCCAAACACTTCTTCGATCAGGGCGAAATGTACACGCAGGGCAAGTTCAAAGACGTACTCTTTTACCGGGAAGACGTGGAGAAACACGCCGAGCGAACCTATCAGCCGGGAAAGTAGCCGGTCTCTACGCTATCCTTTCTACCCCGGGATTTGCTTAATCCCAAAAACAACCCAGCCCCGAAGAGTTTAATCCTTCGGGGCCAGGCTATTTTGCTTATTTTCTTGGATCGATTGACCTTCTATTGCTTACTCACCTTGACCACGCCCTGCCGGTTGAGGGCATCTACGGTGCGGATCAGGTAGAGGCCCGTGGGCAAAGTACCCAAACGGAACTCTATTTCATTCAACCCTTCGACCAGATTTTCCTGGCGGGTCTGCCGGGCCTTACCCGCCATGTCCACTACCTGGAAGGTAGCCACTCCGGCCGTCGGAGCCAGTACTTCCAGCGTCACAGCATCCTGCACGGGGTTAGGGAAGGCTTTTACCGAAAGCTGGAGAGGAGCATTTGCGACGATCTCCTCCACACCGATGCGGGCGTTGCCCGATCCGCAGGCTCCCAGGGTAGCCCCAAGCTTGAGGTAGCGCTGAGCGATCTTCTCCGAAACACATTGCGTTACACCGTAGTAGCAGACCGTGACGAGATTCTTCTTTGGTCCGCAGCGTACATCCTGCACCGAAACGGTAACTTCTTTCGTAGTCGTACAGCCGTTGGCGTCGGTAACGGTTACCGAGTAGGTGGTCGTTGCTTCAGGGCAAACCTGCAATTCTGCGTCGGTGCCTATTTCCGTTTGTCCCTGCATCCAGGAGTAAGAAAGCTGTCCGGTACCGCCGGCATTGGCCGTCAGGGTAGTACAGTTGCTGCCAAAACCGAGAATGACGGATGTTTTACCACTGATAGAGAGGGTCGGTGGAGCGGTGGTGGTTACGCTCACCTCAGAGGCTTCGCCCGTACATCCATCCAGAGTACAGGTAGCCGAGTAGGTGACGGTTCCTACATTGGTTGTAGGAGCGATGATGTTGCCTGTGCCGCTGCTGTTGTCGCTGCCTGTCCAATTGACCGTACCGCCAACGCAGTTGTCGGACTCGAAAGTAACGTTGCCGGCGTTCTGGCAAACAGCAACGGAGGTCTGACCGCTGGGAACGGGTTGATTGGCTTCATCGGAAGTCAAAAGATTGGGAGCAGGCGCGCCGCATACGAAATCAAGAATAATGCTGCCATCCTGTTTGGTTCCACCACCGGTAACTCCGTCAACACGAGTAATGTTGGTTCCTACGATGCCAGAGTTTTGTACAAAAGAAGTACCTCCGTTGCCGCCAGCGCTGGGAGAGCCACCAGTACCACCGCTGTATCCACCGCCGCCGCCGCCGCTGAGTAATACGCTATTACCGCTGCCGCCGCCGCCAAATCCGAAACCACCCGATGGCCCTCCGGCAAAAGGACCAATCTGGGGGGAGCCGCCAGCCCCTCCGCCAGTAAGCGTACCAGCCTGCCCCCCGGTGTAGGCAAGTACACTGCCCAAAAAAGGAATTGAAACTGTGATGTTGCTACCGCTAGCACCGAATCCGCCTCCGCCGGTTGCGGCGGGAGAAGTACCACCGCCTGCTGTCCCGTCGGCAGATGATGCCCCTTTTCCGTTGCTATTGAGTAGTGAGCTGCCACCACCACCTCCGGCGACAATCAGCAGCGTGGAATTACCGCCTCTTTTGAGTATAACCGCGCTGCCGCCACCGCCGCCGCCAAATCCCTGACCGCTAATATTGCCTACTCCGGCTACGCCGGCTACAATGATCAGTTCGTCGCCCATTTGAACTGGAAAATCAGCCGTTACGGTCGCTCCCGATCCTCCATCCGCAAACGTTGTTGCTCCATCGGCCCCACGGGCGGTGATTGTCAGCGTGCCGGTGCCCGTTATCATGGAAGTTTGATTGCCGCCCGTGGCGTTGAAGGTCTGGGCGCTAAGCCGGGAAGTGAGTCCCACGACAAGGAGACTCAATACTAAGCAGAAGTTTTTCATAACATAGAAAGGTTACATGGTGAAATAATGAGGGAAGATGTAGCCGTAAATTTATTATGCTAAATTGTTTTTTCATAACATTTTGTTTAAAAAACTATATAAAATAGTTGTCAGGCTGATTGATCTGTAGGCCATGCTTTTTCTTATATCATACTTTTGTAAGTAGTCTATCCGAAAAATCTGCCCAAATCTTTCCCAACTGGAAACTGCAAGAGCGCATCAGAGTCAATTGCCCAGTCAGAACGAACTACCTGAAATACTACTCCGAAAGGAGATAAAAACACTATCTGCCTTGTAAAATAGGGTATAACGTCCCTCTAATGAATATCCTAGATCAGATGCAGGGGGCGGCTTTATCTAATTCAAACTTGTAAGCGTCCTGTTTTCGGTTAAGGCCAAAGGGCATCCGTAATATCGTTTCAGCAGATGTCGAACTTATGGCTAGGGACGTCTAAATGGCCAAACTTTTTTGACTTGAACAGACCAATAATGCCAAAAAACGTCATGATTGAAAAAAGAAAAAGTTTCATAAATTAAGATTCTGTTTGAAGATGTATAAACAAAAAGAAAATTCTCAGTTTCTGCTGACTACCATCATGGCTTACGGTAAAGTACACAGCTGACTCGTATGGGAGAGAGTCTACGGACAAATGCAATTCAAGCCGTATCGTTTGAGGATTGCCTATTTGGCGCGCGTACATACATTAGTTAGAAAAGAATTTCATAAAAAAACCGCCGACTGAATTTCAGTTGGCGGTTCGGCATTATCAAAACCTGTTTACAGCAGGTTCGCCCATTTATAAAATCGATGTAATTAGGAAGTTAGTGGTGCTTATTAGTGTAAATCACGAATAGAAACTGCGTGACCACCCAGTGGATAAATTTAAGTTATGAGCCTATGATAGTCTGTGCCCAAACCGGAGATAGTTGTGGCTACTCTTTACTCACCTTGACCACGCCCTGCCGGTTGAGGACATCTACGGTGCGGATCAGGTAGAGGCCCGTGGGCAAAGTACCCAAATGGAACTCTATTTCATTCAGCCCTTCGACCAGAGTCTCGCGACGAGATTGTTTGATCCGACCCGCCATATCCAGTACCTGGAAGGTAGCCACTCCGGCCGTCGGAGCCAGTACTTCCAGCGTCACAGCATCCTGCACGGGGTTAGGGAAGGCTTTTACCGAAAGCTGGAGAGGAGCATTTGCGACGATCTCCTCCACACCGATGCGGGCGTTGCCCGATCCGCAGGCTCCCAGGGTAGCCCCAAGCTTGAGGTAGCGCTGAGCGATCTTCTCCGAAACACATTGCGTTACACCGTAGTAGCAGACCGTGACGAGATTCTTCTTTGGTCCGCAGCGTACATCCTGCACCGAAACGGTAACTTCTTTCGTAGTCGTACAGCCGTTGGCATCGGTGACAGTCACGGTGTAAGTGGTCGTCTCGGTAGGACACACCTGCTGGCTGGCGTTGGCGCCGATCGGGGTGCTGCCCTGCGTCCAGGAGTAGGTGAAGGGGCCGGTGCCCGAAGGTTGAGCCGTCAGCGTCGTACAATTGTCGCCATAGCCATATACAACCGAGGTGTTGCCACTAACGCCGACCGTCGGCGGGGCGGTAGTTGTGACACTGACTATATTGGAAGGGCAACTGGTAATGTCATTCTGCGTACAAGTCGCTGAGTACGTTACCGTACCGACCGTAGCAGTAGGGGCTGAAATAGTACCCGTGCCGCTGCTGTTGTCACTACCTGTCCAGTTGACCGTTCCGTTTTCGCAGCCGCTGAACTCGAAGGTAACGGGGCCAGAGTTCTGGCATACGGTGGCCGACTGCTGTCCGGCAGGGACGCGATCATCGCCTGGGGAAGCAGTGGATAAGGTCGGAGGCTGAACGGCATCTAATTCCAGGGTGAACTGTACGGAGCCCCGCACGAAGTCGCCGCCACCGTCAATGCCATTTTGGCGAGCTACATTGCTGGCTGATGTCTGCACGAAGGAACTACCCCCCTGGCCGCCGCCAAAGTTCTGACCCCCATTGCCGCCCCCGTAGCCGCCACCACCGCCGCCGCCAGCGTTTTCTGGCTCAATAGACTTATACTTTCCAGCCCCACCGCCACCAAAGCCAAAGCCACCGAGGAAGGTAAAGTAATCTCCCGGCGATGTGTTGAAGCCCGTGCCGCCCTCACCGCCCCCCGTCAGGGTACCGGCTTGGCCGCCTCTGGGGCCAGCGCCACTGGCATTGAAACCGCCCCCGCCGCCTGCCTGAGGGCTGTTACCCCCTTGCGCCGTACCATCGTCGGCGGACGCCCCCTTGCCTCTACCATAGTTTTCATCGCTGGAAAATCCGCTGCCCCCACCACCCGCTGCTGCCAACAGCAGAGTACGCTGGCTATTTCGGATCAGTATTACCCCCGTGCCACCGCCGCCGCTTCCCGCGCCGCTGATGCCATCCTGGCTGCTGGCGTACTGGCCATTACCCTCATGACCTACCACAAAAAAAAGCATATCACCCTTTTGTACTTTGTAGTCGGCTTTCAGGGTAGCGCCTGATCCTCCCTGATTGATGCTGGTGGCACCATCGGCTCCACGGGCCGTGAGAGTCACTGTGCCGCAGCCTGGCACGGTGTATTGGTACTCGCCGCTGTTGGCGTAGGCTTGGTTATCGTCGGGACAATCAGTAGTCTGAACAAGAGAAATCTGAACGGAGCCCCGTACGAAGCTTCCCCCACCATCCGAACCATTCTGGCGGGTGATGATGTTGCCGGCCGGGGCCACGCCTGCCGTCTGCACAAACGAGGTGCCACCCTGACCACCGCCAAATCCCTGGCCGCCATCGCCACCGCCGTAGCCGCCACCGCCGCCGCCGCCAGTATTGCCGCCATTGTTAAAGTCATAATTACCCGCGCCGCCGCCACCAAAGCCGAAGCCGCCCCGGAGCGAGCCACCCGTGTTGAAGTTGGTGCCTTCTCCTCCCGACGCTCCACCTGACAGCCGGCCGGCTCCGCCGCCCTTGCTGCCACCGCCCTGCACGGCATACCCTCCACCTCCGCCGCCGCCCGAGGTGGACCCGCCCCGGATAGTACCATCGGCAGCCGAAGCACCTTTACCCTGGCCATAGTTCTGGTCACCGGAAAAGCCTCCGCCTCCGCCTCCGGCAGCTACCAACAGCAGGGTAGGTACCCCGCCCCGGATCAGCACTATGCCCGTGCCACCCCCTCCGCCTCCGCCGCCACTATTGCTTGATGCATATTCGCCCCGGCCCTCATGGCCTATTGCCAGAAGCAGAACGTCATCTTTGAGTAAGGGGAAACTAGCAGTAAGGGTAGCGCCCGAGCCACCCTTATTGAGGCTGGTGGCACCGTCGGCCCCACGGGCCGTAAGGGTGAAGGTACCACAGGCAGGTACGGTATACTGATAAGTACCGCTATCGTTAAATGAAGCGTCGCCGCTATTCGTTTGGCTGTGGGTATCCGGCGAATACAACCACAGCATGCTAATTAAAAAGTAAAGTTTTTTCATTTGGAGCATTGGGTTACGTTGAAAAGAGTTAAGTAAAATAGTAGTGTGTGTATAGTGCATAATCGCATCCGCAAACCTAGCCGTCTGTATCGACCCTATCCCTACCCGTTCGGGTAGTTTTATCCAAAAAAAGACTACCCGAGCGGGTAGTCTTCGCGTTTTCCGGGCGATGCCAGCCCAGATTGTTTGTCACTCTGAGTGTACCGGGCTGGCGTTCCAGCCGAAGAGTTACTGTTTGCTCACTTTCACCACCCCCTGCCGACCCAGCGCATCCACGGCCCGGATCAGGTACAGGCCCGTGGGCAAAGTGCCCAGCCGTAGTTCGATCTGGTTCAGCCCTTCCGCCAGATTTTCGGAGCGCGTCTGCCGCGCCCGGCCCGTCAGGTCCAGCACTTCGACGGTGGCCGCTCCGGCCGTCGGGGCCAGTACGTCCAGGGTCACTGCATCCTGCACGGGGTTGGGGTAGGCTTGCAGCGAAAGCTGCAGCGGCAAGTCGCTGCTTTCCTCCACGCCCACACGACCCTTCTTCGAACTGCCGCAGGCCCCTAGCGTGGCGCCCAGCTTGAGGTAGCGCTCGGCAATCTTCTCGCTGACGCACTGCGTGACGCCGTAGTAGCAGATGGTCACATTCTGGTTCTTGTTGCCGCAGCGGATATCCTGCACCGTGACGGTAACCTCGGCTTTGGCCGTGCAGCCGCCATTCCCGGTGGCCGTCACGGTGTAGGTCGTCGTCTCGCTGGGGCAAACTTGCTGGCTGGCGCCGATGCCGAGCCTCCTGTTATCCTGCGTCCAGTTGTAGGTGAAGGGGCCCGCGCCCGTGGGGTTGGCCGTCAGCGTGGTGCAGCCGTCGCCCGAGCCGAGGATGACCGAGGTGTTTCCACTTACGGACAGCGACACGGCGGCGGGCTCAGTGACGCTGACCGATTGGGCCTGAGTCTCGCAGCCGTTGGCGTCCTTGACCCTGATGGAGTAGGTGCCCGCCATCAGGCTGGTGAAGGTGGCCGAACTGCCGTAGTTCGCGCCGCCGTCCTTCGAGTAGGTGTAGGGACCGGTGCCGCCGCTGGCGGTGATGCTGATGCTGCCGTCGCTGCCGCCGTTGCAGGTCACGTTAGTGATCTGGGGGGGCGAGAAGCCGAGGGCGGCGGGCTGGCCGACCGTGGTTGGCTGGGCGTCGGCCACGCAGCCGTTGGCGTCCTTGACCTTGACGGAGTAGGTGTCCGCCATCAGGCCCGTGAAGCTGGCCGAAGTGCCATACGTTGTGCCGCCGTCCATCGAGTAGGTATAGGGTCCCGTGCCGCCGCCGGCCGTGACGGCGATGCTGCCGTCCTTGCCGGCGTTGCATTTGGCGTCGGTGGCCGTGGCGCCGAAGTACACCGGGGCGGAGGGCTGGCTGAGGACGACCCTCTGGGCCTGAGTCTCGCAGCCATTGGCGTCTTTGACCTTGACGGAGTAGGCGAAGCTGCCCGTGGACAGTCCGGTGAAGCTGGCCGAATTGACGTAGTTCTGCCCGCCGTTTATGGAGTACTGGTAGGGGCCCGTGCCGCCGCTGGCCGCAATGCTGATGCCGCCGTCGCTGCCGCCGAAACACTTGACGTTGGTGGCCGTGTAGGTGAAGCTGACGGCGGCGGTGGGCTGGGTGACGCTGACCTCCTGAATGTCGGTCTCGCAGCCGTTGGCATCCTTGACGCGGATGACGTAGCCCCCTGCGCTCAGGTTGGTGAAGGTGAATCCGGCAGGTTCTGGTTCAGTTCCCGCGCGCCGGGCGCTCTGGTTGCTGACGTAGTTTGTGCCGCCGTCTTTGGAGAACTGGTAGGGGCCGGTGCCGCCGCTGGCGGTGATG
>CAZCOG010000004.1:0-195421 GCA_964500445.1 uncultured Persicitalea sp.
AACAAAACTCAAATTCAAAATTTCTTTATATTAATAGTTTAACAAAAATTAAAAGTTTAGGTATTGAAAATTAAGTATGCAAATTCGCAATTCTGTCCATTTTGACCAAAGGGAACTGCTAATTAAAAAAGAAAGCGACCAGTTATACTCGTCGCTTTCTTTTTTAATTATTTGGCAAACAACTCACTTGACTACCGGCTCAAATACCAGATTTGCCTGTTGTTTTGAGCCTTTGACCGAAATTTCGTTGCTAAGGCTCATCTTTGCCCGGCTCAGTTCCTTTATTCCGAATTTACCTTTGAACTGATTCACTGCAATATCAAGTATCTGTTCATTCTCGACTAAGTACCAGGTACCGCCATTGACCACTTGTCGGGAAGTACGGTCAATGGCTTTGGTAACGTTGTTATCGAAAAATTGAATGTCAAAAAGATAAATAGCCAGCGTTTCAAGATCTAATTGGTTTTGAGGTATAGCCTTTCCCGAAGCATCGGTAATGCTGACCAACCGCCATGGATTGGCAATCAATACTTTGTTTTTATCAGCGGTAGTGTCAGGATTCTGTGGTCCAGCGGTTTCTCTATCACAGGAAGAAACAAATAGCAAAACCAGAGCTGCTAGAAATACGGATTTGACATTTTTCATAGGCTAGGTATACTGTTAGGGATTACGAATTTTGGTACGGTTATTTGCAAAAGTAACGAAATACACACTACGAACGATGCTCGCATTCATGCGTTTTTTTATAAAAAGCAAAATACTCCTGATTGGTAGCCTGTTGGTTATCAGCAGCAATCCGGTATTTCCCCAAACGTGTTCTCCCGATTTTGTCCTGAATCCGGTGGTAGAAAATAATCGGATCGACTGGAAAAAATTCCCTGAATTTTCCCTTCCATTTACCGTTATCTACAATGGCCCGCGGTTTGGCGACAGTGAATCGCAGCCGCTAAAACATGGATTCAGTCATTTAGCTGCTTTCAGTGGCCCCGAAGCCAGTACTTTGCCAGTTCAGAATCGGGCCTTATTGTGGAATAGTGTCGCAAGCATCGACGGCTCAAACCAACCTTGGTCAGTACTTGGCCTGGAAAGTCCCTGGGGCAACGATACTTTACTATATCGCCGACATTGGGACCGGTTCATTGGGGACATGGCCAATCTTTTCGACGATTCTCGCAATAGTGGTGTGCCGCGTGCCGATATAATTTGCCTGGACATAGAGCGGGTACAGGAGCTTGACCGGGATATTCTGGCCCTCAAACGTGATAACCGTATTCCGCAAGGTTACCTTAACCTGACGGACGAAAATTTTCTTTCTACCTACAAGAAAGACATTCGATGGTGGTACTCCGAATCAGCAAAGTACCTGAAAAACAAAGGCATATCGAGCTCTACCAAGATAAGTAGTTATAGCGATGTCCCGGTACGGGGTACCTGGCTCAATGTACCAACCAATAGTTGGCAGGACTGGAATACCAACCGTGAGCGAACGCATTTTCTCATGCAGGATGAAACTGGCAGAATTGGCGGACCTCTTTACGATCAGATGAATATTCTCACGCCCTCCGCTTACTATTTCTATCCCTACGAGAACCCATTGGGCAAGGACTACCTATCCTATTTATTATTTCAGATCGAAGTCAACCGCACTTGGAGTGATAAACCAATCGTGCCGTTTGTCTGGCTGAGGTACCACGATAGTTTCGTAGAGGGATCGCCCCTGATACCGAAATTCATGGCAGAGGCTACTGCTATTTTTCCGTTCTTTTCGGGAGCCAAGGGGCTATGGCTTTGGGAAAATCCTTTCTTTGAAGGAAACAGGCAGGAAAATTACGCTACCTACGAGCATTTTATCAACGGCCTTTACCGCCTTTCTCGCTATGCGGATATGTTCAGAGGCGATTACGAGCTGGTGATTCCGATGTCGGCCCGTGATCACATGGAACGGCGAAACCCCATTTGGCGCGGAGTGGTTAAAGACGGTCGTATTCTTATTGCGGCCCAAAATACGTATGCCGGCGAATCGGAGCAGACCGAGCTACAACTTACCTATAAGCAATGGACCAAAACGATAACGCTGCAGGGACGTGAGGTTTTTCTTTGCCAATTTGATCTGGCCGATGTAGTATCGGCCCTGGATTCTTCACTTGCCGTTGCCACCGTTTACCCCAACCCTGCCCAAAAAGCTATCTATATTGATCTGACAAGCGCCAGTAATCAAAGTGAGGTAAAAATTGAATTCATAGATTTGAAAGGAGTTATCCTTAAATCTCAAACGTCCAAAACCCAGCAGGGTGAGTTTCGCTATGAGTTCGAATTGCCAAAAGTCCCGCGCGGCCTGTACCTGGTTAAGGTGAGTTCTGAAAGTACTTCAATTTCGAAGCAGGTATTTGTCGAGTGAGGGTATAATATTTTTACCTCTCTATTCTATTGGAAGTACTAGTCTTTCTCATCACTTGCATCTACTTCCTATCTTTCATCTAATCAATCGCAATTTACCTTGAATCACCTCGCCCAGGAATCCAGTACTTACTTGTTGCAACATGCGCATAATCCGGTGGATTGGTATCCATGGGGAGAAACAGCGCTGGCGAAAGCGCGCGCCGAAAATAAACCGATCCTGGTAAGTATAGGTTATTCTGCCTGCCATTGGTGTCATGTGATGGAGCGCGAAAGTTTTGAACAGGAAAGCGTGGCGGCTGTAATGAACGAGAATCTGATTTGCATCAAGGTAGATCGGGAGGAAAGGCCGGACATCGATGCCATTTATATGGACGCCGTACATATGATGGGAGTCCGTGGCGGTTGGCCACTCAACGTGTTTCTCATGCCCGACGCCAAGCCATTTTACGGAGTTACCTACCTCCCGCCCCGTAATTGGGTGCAGTTGGTAAGCAGCATCCGAAATGCCTTCGATAATCATCATTCCCAACTCACTGAATCATCGGAAGGCTTCGCTCAGAGCCTGCAGATGAGTGAAATTGAAAAATATGGTCTTAAAAAAAATGATGAAGCCTTTTCGGAGGCAGCATTGGACGCCATGTTCGAGCGGCTGAAAGTCAATTTTGACATAGTGGATGGAGGCATGGACCGCGCTCCCAAATTTCCCATGCCATCCATTTATAAATTTCTACTACGCTACTATGATCTTACCCAAAATCCCGAGGCATTAGCTCAGGTCGAGCTTACACTGAACCGGATAGCACTGGGTGGAATTTATGACCATGTGGGAGGTGGATGGGCCAGATACTCAGTGGACGGTGAGTGGTTCATTCCGCATTTCGAGAAGATGCTTTACGACAACGCCCAGATATTGAGCATCTACG
Organism: uncultured Persicitalea sp.; assembly: GCA_964500445.1. Lineage (GTDB taxonomy): Bacteria > Bacteroidota > Bacteroidia > Cytophagales > Spirosomataceae > Persicitalea. Next base: position 3,324 of record CAZCOG010000004.1, read on the forward strand.
CCGAAGCCTATTCCCTTACCAAAAATCCCCTTTACGAAGATCGGTTGAGACAAACTTTTGATTGGTTATCATCCGAGATGAAGAGCGAACAGGGCGGTTATTACTCCGCCTTAGATGCCGACAGTGAAGGCGTTGAAGGTAAGTACTACGTCTGGACAGCGGATGAATTAAAAGATATTCTGGAAGATGACTATAGTTGGTTTGCGCCACTTTACAATATTTCTGACGCCGGCAACTGGGAGGACGGCCTAAACCACCTTCACCTGACGCAAGACCCGGAAATAGTAGCGAAAAAGGAAGGTTTTTATTCACAAGCCTTTAAGGACCAATATAAAAAGGCACTAAAAAAGCTGGCCTTTCACCGCAGCGCACGGGTGAAGCCTGGCCTGGATGATAAAATTCTGGCCTCATGGAACGGACTTCTTTTGAAGGGTTTAGCCGATGCTTACCGCGCTTTGGGTGACGAACCTATCCGCAAATCTGCCCTGCAACTGGGTCATTTTCTGCGGGAACAAATGATGCAGGGCGATAAACTTTTTCACAGCTACAAGAATGGAAAAGCGACTATACCGGGCTTTCTGGAAGATTATGCATCGGTTTGTGAGGGATTCGTCGCACTTTACCAGATTACTTATGATGAAGCCTGGCTTAATCTAAATGTAAAACTGATCGATCAGGCAATAAAATATTTTTACGACGAGTCTGACGGCTTTTTCTTTTTTACTGATAGCCAGGCAGAAACCTTAATTGCCCGAAAAAAGGAGTTACTGGACAATGTTATCCCGAGTTCTAACTCTATTCTGGCTCATGCGCTTTATCAAACGGGGATTTTGCTTGACCGGCCGGATTTTCTGGAAATCGCGGACACTATGTTGCGAAAAATGTCCCGCCTTTTGGGCTCCGAAATTCAAATCGCCACCAATTGGGCCGCCCTTTATGCCCAGCGTGTATCGCCAACGGCCGAAATCGTGATCATAGGGCCGGAGTTTGATAATCTCAGAAAAGACTTTGACCGGTTTTTTATTTCAAACAAGGTAATGGCAGGGGCAGAAATGTCATCAAAACTACCTCTTCTGGAAGACAGAAAGTCCATAGATGGGCGCACAACCATTTACGTATGTTTTAATAAAACCTGCCAGCTTCCGGTATATAGTGTCGAGGAAGCCCTGAAATTGCTGCCCTAAAAGTACTTTGGGCGCATCTGTGAATAATGGCTAGCAAAGTACTACTTAACTCGTCCGGGATTTTCGGTCACAAACGCGCCCCAGCCTCCTTTTTTATTTTTGGCTGCTCCCGAAGTAGCCGACGAGGCAGGTGAACCAGCGTGGTAGTGGTGACAGATCGCAATTGCTATCCCATCGGTGGCGTCCATAAATTCCCGGCTCAATTCTGTGTTCAGGATATTTTCCAGCATGTAGGCGACCTGCTCCTTACTGGCGTTTCCGTTTCCTGTCACCGATTGCTTCACTTTCTTGGGTGAATACTCAACTATGGGAATGTCACGTGACAACGCTGCGGCCATAGCTACGCCTTGTGCTCTCCCTAATTTGAGCATAGATTGCGCATTTTTTCCGTAGAAAGGGTCTTCGATAGCCATTTCGTCGGGCAGGTACTCATCGATGACCTGAATCATACGCTCAAAAATTTTCTTCAGTTTCAGTTCATGGGTTGTATATTTGCTCAACTTGATTACCCCATATTGAACCAGCGTGATTTGCTGACCCGTGACCTGAATCACTCCGTAGCCCATCACCTGAGTACCGGGATCTACACCCAGAATTATTTTTTCGCCTCCTGGCTTTACATTAATCATCTTGCAAGATAGCCAACTCCTCCCGCCAAAAGAAAAATCCCCTGCACAGAGGTGGTGGCGATTGGCAAAATGGATTGTTACTTTGTTGATTTTCAGCTATATTTTCAGAATCTTTCAAAATCCTGAAAGTGGGTTATCAGAAATTCTAAGGCAGCTCAGTACGCTCTTTAATAGAAAGCACTTCCTGTCACTAATTGTACTTTTATTGCTTGTCCCGATCAATTGGGCATTGGAAAGTGCTAAATGGCAATGCCTGGCCCAGAAAGCCGTTCGGATTACATTCGGAGAGGCTTTTCGCAGTACTCTAACCGGACTGGCGGTTGGTGTCGCTGTACCTGCCCAATTGGGCGACACGATCGGGCGCATTACCTCCTTGAAAGCCAAATCCAGATTACGAACGCTGGGGGCAGCCTTGGTGTCCAACGGTATTCAGTTTTATGTTTCAATAGTTGGTGGTACCATCGCTTGGTTTTGGGCTGGTGCTTCATTAGGCTTTTCATTGGAAACATCCTGGACTATAAGTACTCTGTTGGTTATCATACTGGTTGGAGGAATCATTCTGGGATTTTTTCGACAGCAATTGCTCAACTGGCGAAACAAACGTCTGTGGATCGCTAAACTGCAAAAAAATTTATCTGTAATTGGCCGCTATACTAGCCTTGATTTAATGTCAGCATTCAGCATCGGCATTCTCCGCTATCTTGTTTTTGTCACTCAGTATTCCCTGGCATTTGTACTACTCGAAATTCCGATGTCTACAATCGACATTCTTGGTTGTGTAGGACTAATTTTTCTGGTAAAAACGCTGCTTCCGGCTATCAACGCAATCGGGGATTTGGGAATCAAGGAATTTACGGCCCTCTTTGTTTTTGCGCCCTATCACGTGTCTTCTGAAAAAGTTATGGCTGCGACTTTCTTAATCTGGCTTTTGAACATTCTGGTACCTTTGACAGTAGGCGTATATTTTATTTGGCAATATAAATGGAATACCAGATATGCCTAGTTATCTGTTTTTTCTGGTATTTTTATTGACCTCATACGCAGTTTTCACGCTAGCCCTCGTATACTATTGGTCCATAATTCCTGTCAATATTGCCCCCCCAATCGCCTATAAAACTAAAATTTCGGTTATTATTCCGGTCCGGAATGAGGCCAAAAATATTGGGGCTTTAATGAAGGACCTTGCCCAACAGTCGTATGATCCAAATTTATTTGAAGTCATTGTGGCGGATGATGGCTCTACCGACAATACACCGTATATCCTGGAAACTTTCAAAGAAAACTCACAATTAACGCTTAGGACTATATTCCTGGACCAGAATTTCAAATCTGCCTCACCCAAAAAAAGGGCGATTGAAACGGCGCTGAAAGGCGCCGAAGGGGAACTCATCGTGACGACTGATGGTGATTGTCGGGTTGGTCCTGACTGGCTTATGAGCATTGTGGGTGCTTATCAATCCACAGGGCCAAAGCTGATAAGCGGACCGGTCACATTCACTGATGAATTGACCATAACCGATCACTTGCAAACGGTTGAGTTTTCCAGTCTGATTGGCAGTGGCGCCGCGTCCATTGCCGCCGGGGCGCCTTCCATGTGTAATGGCGCCAATCTGGCTTATGAAAAAAAAGCATTTGAGGAGGTGGGCGGATTTTCCGGAAATGAGCATATCGCCTCGGGTGACGATGAGTTTTTGCTGCATAAAATCGCCCAAAAGTACCCAGGTAAGATTCATTTTTTGAAAGATCCCAGATCTATTGTCCGCACTGCGCCGCACCAAAGCTGGCAAGCTTTTTTCCAGCAACGCAAGCGTTGGGCAAGTAAGTGGAAACATTACCAAAACCCAGTAAGTATACTTTTGGCCATATACATTTTCAGTTGCAACGCAACTCTACTCGTTACACTGGGCTTAGCTTTATTTGGGTTGAGTACCTGGCCCCAATTATTTCTGATTTTCCTTATGAAATGGGTCGCAGAATGGCTCTTTATAGGTAAGGTTTTAAAATTCTTAAATAAAACTAAATCTATTTTCTTTATTTTGTTAGTTCAGGTATTATACCCATTTTATGTTACGCTATTCGGCTTAGTGGCTCAAAAACCAGTCTATGTTTGGAAGGATCGGGAACTACGCTGAGCCATTATAAATAAAATAAAGTTAGCATTAAGTACCTTAAAATATTAATTATATATATTTTTTGAATTTTTTCTTTCATAGATCTCCCTTGTTCCTGCGAGCAATTTATCCGGATCTTATTTGGCGAATGTCACCAGATGAAAAAGCTTTATATCTGACATTTGACGACGGACCAATTCCTGAGGTGACGGAATTTGTACTGGAAACGCTCGAAAAATTTCAGGCCAAAGCAACCTTTTTTTGCATCGGCGATAACGTCCGAAAGTACCCACATATTTTTGATAAAATTGTAAGGAATGGGCATTCTTTTGGAAACCATACTTTCAATCACCTTAACGGCTGGAAAACTGAGGATAAACAATATCTGGACAACATTATTGAATGCGATCAACAACTACCTATTTCAACTGATTTATTTCGCCCCCCCTACGGCCGGATTAAGAAATCTCAGGTAAAAAGAATATTACCTAAAAAGCGGATTGTCATGTGGGATGTACTTACGGGTGATTTTTCACCTAATATCTCGCCCGAAACCTGCTTAAAAAAAACGGTTCGATATAGCCGGAACGGATCAATTATCCTGTTCCACGATAGCCTGAAAGCCAGAAAAAATATGGAATACGCCTTACCTCTTGCCTTAGATTCTTTTAGCGATAAAGGTTATAAATTCTATGCATTATAAATGAACAAGGTACTTGCCTTTAAATATATTAGCCTTTCGTAAATGGAAGTACTTTCAAATGAAATTCAAGTAAGTATATTACTGGCAGCGCGTAACGAAGAGAAAAATATTCCACGTTGCTTGCAGGCTTTAAATAATTTGAATTTTCCAAAGGATAAATACGAGGTATTAATTGGCAACGATCAATCAACTGACAACACAGAAAATTTAATACTAAACTACCTCCACGAAAAAAAAATATTCAAGTATCATTATATAGATTCTCAAATATCAGGTCTTCGGGGAAAAGCAAATGTTTTAGCGCAACTTTCTCATCTGGCAAAAGGTCAATATTTATTCTATTGCGATGCTGATATTGCTGTTACTCCTGATTGGCTCAATGAAATGATTGCCTTATTTGAGAAAGATACCGGGGTAGTTGTTGGGGTTACCCGCATGACAAAAACCGGAATTTTTGCTGCGATGCAGTCTCTTGAATGGCTATTTTCCCTTACTGCCATGCGTTTCTTTTCTCATTTTGAAATACCCTTTACCGGTATGGGAAACAATATGGCCGTACGTCGGGAAGCGTACTTTGCCGTAGGAGGTTATGAAAAAATTGGGTTTTCGATCGTGGAAGATTTCGCCCTTTTCGTGGCAATCATAAGTAAAGGTTATGGCTTCGTTCAGGGATTTCAACCCGGAATTATCTCCATCTCCCAGCCTACCCGAAGCCTTTCCGAACTCCTGGTGCAGCGGAAGCGTTGGGTAAAAGGAGCGATGCAGGCCCCCTGGCTGATCAAGTTAAGCTTTTTTGTTTCGGCCCTGTTCTTTCCGCTATTAGTCGGACTACTTTTTTTTGCTCCCTTGTGGTCACTAGGCTTTGCATTAGCTCATTTTGTACTAGTGACAGTAATAGGTCTTGCTGGCCTTATTATTCTTAAACAAAGGGATTTAATCATTCATCTTCCTCTGTTTTGGTTTTATTTTAATCTCAACAATACCTTGATGTTATTTAATTATCTACGTCCATCTTCCACAGTCTGGAAAGGACGCATATATGATTAATTTTCCCGAGCTACTTTAATACTCTCTGAGAACAAAATACACTGAATGTATTTACTATGATTGAGACCCACGCCCATATTTACGACGACCAATTTGCCGACGACCGCGATGAAATGCTGCAACGCGCCTGGAATTCAGGCATCGAGCAAATTTGGATGCCGAACTGTAATCACGCTACCGTTTCCGGCATGCTTGATCTTGCGGATGCCTACCCGGAGCGTTGCCTACCGATGATCGGTTTGCATCCCTGCTATGTGAATGAGGGATTTGAAAACGAATTAAAAATTGTAGAGGAATGGACTAACAAGCGTTCTTTTCTCGCTATCGGCGAAATCGGGCTAGACCTTTATTGGGATAAGACATTTCGGGCCCAGCAGGAAGAAGCGTTCATTTTCCAGTGTAACTTAGCCATTGAGCATAATCTCTGGATTGATATTCACAGCCGTGAAGCATTTTGGGAAACGGCTGCTTTGATTGAGAAAATCGCAAATCCGAAGCTTAAAGGCATTTTTCATTGCTTTGTCGGAAATCTCGATGAAGCCAATAAAGCCATTGAATTGGGCTTCAAACTGGGAATTGGCGGGGTTTCAACTTTCAAAAATGGCGGACTTGATAAAGTCTTACCACACATTGGGTTAGAGCATCTCGTATTGGAAACGGATAGCCCTTTTCTTGCCCCTACTCCCTACCGTAGCAAGCGAAACGAACCGGCTTATCTTGATCTTGTTGCTGAGCGGATCGGAATAATCAAACAGACTTCCAAGGAGATAGTAATTGAAGAAACGACTCGGACCGCCATGAGTCTGCAAACTGCATTTATTCCCACTCATGTCGTATAATATCATCCGTCTCAACCATCCAAGCGCCGAGTCGTTTGATCGTCCAGTACTTGTTATTTATACAGGCGGAACCTTGGGGATGGTGTATGATACGAAACAAGGGCAACTGGTTCCTTTCGAGTTTAAACAGGTGCTGGACTTGGTACCTGAGGTTCGGCGAATGAATTTTGGCATCAGTTTTCTGGCATTTGACGAGCCCATCGATTCAGCCAACATGACCCCAGCGCTTTGGCAGGAGTTAGGCAAAATAATTTTTGACAATTATGATGATTACGACAGCTTTGTAATTTTGCACGGAACAGATACGATGGCGTATACGGCCTCGGCACTTAGCTTTATGCTTAAGGGGCTTAACAAGGCCGTTATTTTAACGGGTGCTCAGTTGCCAATCGGTATTCCACGTTCAGATGCCAGGGAAAATTTTATAACGGCTCTCGAAATAGCTACGGCAAAAGATGAGCATGCCCATCCAATCATTTCCGAGGTATGTATTTATTTCAATTCCGTCCTGCTCCGGGGCAATCGTGCCAAGAAAAAAGAAAGTTCAGATTTCAATGCGTTTCATTCGGAAAACTACCCGGTATTGGCTAAGGCTGGAGTAAATATTGAGTACAACTTTCCGTACATCAAGCCTTTTTCAAACAATTCAAACCTTGAATTTTCAAGTAAACTTGAAAAAGAAGTCACTTTCTTAAAAATTTTCCCCGGTATAAGCCGTGAAGTAGTTCATAGTATTTGTAACATCGAAGGTTTGAAAGGGATCGTTTTAGAAACATTCGGTGCTGGAAACGTACCAACTTCCGAGTGGTTTCTTGCAGAAATTGAGGCTGCTGTCAAACGCAAACTACTAATATACAATGTTTCCCAATGTGACGGCGGACGGGTTTTGCAAGGTCAGTATCAAAGTAGTCTTTATTTAAGAGACCTGGGCGTACTGAGCGGTTCAGACTGTACTGCTGAAGCTGCAATAACTAAAATGATGTTTGTCTTGGGTCAGACAGATGACTACACTAAGCAAGCAGAAATGCTCCAAATGCCATTGTGTGGGGAGATGAGCATTTGATTTTAATTGTTATTCGGCTATATTTGCGCCCCCAATGCAGATCTAGAGAGGTGCCCGAGTGGTTGAAGGGGCACGCCTGGAAAGCGTGTAAGTCGGTAACGGCTTCGAGAGTTCGAATCTCTTCCTCTCTGCAAAAGTCCCTACAATAGCCCTTCGGCGGCCATCCTACTAGCAGCAGTGTACTTTCTCGGTATGCTGCTGTCTTTTTTTTCAGGCCTAACGGTTTCGTAACATTCTATCTGGACTTGTTACAAACTGCGGCCTTTCAGCACAATTCATAGAAACATTGTAACAAATTGGCATTAATCGTGCCGCTACTGAGGTCCCCGTCCAACGTCGGGCGGGATAAAACCTCAGTATAATGGTAATACTCAATCAAGTGAAAGTGTACTTCTACGTCAGGCCCTCACAGGTCAAGGGAAAGCGCGGGTGCTTGTACGCCCGGGTGATCGTGGGCGGTAAAATGCTGGTGACCTCGGTTCGTTCGCTGGAAATGTACCCCTCGGAGTTCGATGTAAGAACCCAGAACCCGCGTAAGAGCTGCGAGATGTATTTCGAGTGCTCCGAATTCATGCTGGGAATGCGGCGGGAGATTATGAAGATCCACAATGATTTCGAGCGAAAGCGCCGGGTTTTCACCAAGGACGATCTGAAAAAAGCAGTCAAGCAGGTCTACTACCGCGTCAAGCATCCGGGGCAGGACCCCGACTTTCTGACTTTCCCGGCGGTATGGGAGGCGTTTTTAGCCGAGCAGAAAAAAGACATGGGAAAGCTGATTTCGAAAGGTACCTATGATCTGAGAAAGCGCTATCTGCTGCTGATCCGGCAGTCGCTCATGCAAATGGGAGTCGATAGTATGCCCGCCCGCAACTACGAAACCTCCGATGTGGAGCGGCTGCAGACGCAGATGCTTTCTAGTGGCTATAACAAAAACTACGTGGGCCGGGTGATGCACGTAGTGAACATGGTGTTTCGATGGGGCAAGAAGGCCGGACATCTGGACATCAACCCCTGCGAAGATGTCAAGCGAATCAAGGTAGACAAAACGCCGAATAAACTCTGGCTGGAACCCGACGAGCTGGAACGCTGGTGGGCGCTGGACCTGTCGGATAACCGCGAGGCTGAACGGGTGCGCGATGCGTTCTACTTCTGCTGCTGGACGGGGCTTGCCATTGGCGACTATGAGCTATTGAACGAAGCCAAACAGCAGCAGAAAATCAGCCGGGCTAAAACCCCGCGCGCGGTCGTGCCGGGTGAGATCGTGCAGATGAAGGCGGGCCGGATGCTGATCGGACGCCGGCAGAAGACCGGAACACTGTACCGCGTGCCGCTGCTGGAAGGCGCGGAGGCCGTGATTGAAAAGTACGGGGGCTTGCAGAATATGCCTTACCTGCTAAGAATGACCGGGCCGATGCTCAATACCCTGGCGCAGATGGCAGGCATTCGTAAGAAGCTCAGGTTCCACACGGCTCGAAAAACCAAGGCAAACTACCTGCTCAACGTGCGCAAGCTGCATCCTTTCTATGCCATCGAGATTATGGGCTGGAAGAAAATCGATGAAGCCGCGCCCTATACGCAGGTGTCGGCTGATACGCTGGCCTCCCAGATGCACGGTGAGGTGGTGACCCTGTAAAAAAAACAGAACGCCGCAACACGCAGCGCCTGTTCTGTAATACTATACGCACTTGTAAAATAGAAAAGTATCCAACGCCCGCCCGCTAAACTTATCACGCGGTCATTTTTGGTGAGCAGATGACCGCTCCAACGTATTGACGCAGAAAAACCCGCCCAGGTAAGGAGCGGGTTTCGTGTTTTATGGGGGGGGGCTCTTCAACAGGTAATTTTATCCCCTGCTGTAATACTTTTTAATACATTTTATCTGTTATTGTGAAAAATAGTAGATAATTGTTACAGATTTGTTACAGAAATTGCGTAGTATTGTCTGCTGAACGACCCACCTCGCAAGCCTCCTCCCTCCACTGTGGCCTACATCGACTTCGACCGCAAAAAGCAGCAGCAGCAGCACCGCCCGAATACGGAGGCGAAAATCTGCCAGAACTGCATTAATCTGGAATTCAAGATGAGCAGACTCAAGCCCGACGGAAGTACGGGGCACAGGCAGGTATGCGGAATCGGGCGGTATTTCGTGCGTTCGTTCGAGACGTGCAAGGATTTTCAACCTAAGATGGAGAAGTGATGGAAGGGAAGGATGAAGAAAACGGACGCTTTACGCATGGGAACCAGTTCTGGACCCATCGCAGTACGCACGGACGGGGTACGTTGTTTGGGTCTCCTGAACTGATGTGGGAAGCGGCAGTAGAGTATTTTCAGTGGTGTATTGATAACCCACTTTTGGAAGTGCAGTACGTGGGGAAGGACGCGAAGCGGGTGGAAGTACCGAAGATGCGGCCTTTCACTTTGCAGGGTCTTTGCCGATTTTTGGACTGCAACACCAAGTACTTTAATGAGTTTGATGAGAAGAATCATCCCGACTTTTCCGAAATCATCACGCGTATAAGAGAAACGATCTACGAACAGAAGTTCACCGGGGCGGCTGCGGGCTTTTTGAAAGAGTCGATTATTGTACGTGATCTGGGACTGGCCGATAAGAAAGACCTGGCCGTTTCGGGCGATATTGTGGTAGAATACGAAGGGCCGGATGAAAGTACGGATTGATCGGCGGCTGTTCAACCGCGCCTATTGGGTGCTTTGTAAGGCTACGGCCCGGTTTGTGGTTCTGTACGGAGGCAGTAACAGCAGTAAGTCATGGAGTAATTACCAGCATTTAATCCTGTGGATACTCCAACAGCCTGCGGGCAGTAATGCGATTATTTACCGAAAGCAGGGCTCGACGCTTCGGAATTCGGTCTATGAAAACCTGAAACTCATCACGCGTCAATTCCGAATGGCGCATTTGTTCGAGTTCTATTTCTCGGGCGATAAGCGGGAGATTATTTGCAAGGCCAACGGCAATAGAATTGTTATGTCAGGCCTGGATGATCCCGACAAGATGAAATCCATCGTTGGCATTCGGCGCGTGGTACTGGAAGAGGCCGACGCATTTGAGCAAAACGACTTTACGGAGCTGGAAAGGCGCTTTCGGGGGCAAAAAGGCATTCAGTTCATTATCGTATTCAACCCTGTATCAGAACAGCACTGGATTAAGAAAATACTGTTCGATACGCCAAGCTACGCTGAGAAGGGAGAGCGGTACCTATTTACGATCGACGATAACCGATTTGCCACGGCTGAGGATTATGAAGCGCTTGAACGGCTCAGAGACATTGACGAAGATCAGTATATGATCTACCGCTGGGGGCAATGGGGTGTAATTAAAGCAGCTAATCCGTACCTGTTGCATCTGACCAGGCAGCGAAACGGAGGGGTCAGAAAGGACAACCCCCGCGAAAATATCCTGCTGGTCTTCGACTTTAACGTGAAAAACAGCGTGGGTGTCTGGCAAAAGTGGATGGACCGGGACGGTTGGCACGTGCAATGCATCGAAGAGGTACGCATGGGTGGCACGGCCGACACGGATTTGGAGGCGATCTGTAAATATCTGGCTCACAAGTACGGCAGCCGGCAGCTATTTTTCTCGGGTGATGCGTCGGGCAACAACAAATCAGCCATCACTAAAGGCAATGCCGAAGCATTTAAGCTGGTCTATGGCTATCTGATGAAGCACGGAGCGCGCTGGCTGACCTATCAAAAGCTGATGGCCAACCCACGGCGCAAAAAGTCGCGGTTTGTGACCAATGCCATTACAAAGGAATTGGGAGAGCGCTTTGGTATTGATGATAGTTGTGTTGAATTGTGGGCCGATGTGGCGCGGGTTCCCTGCAATGCGGAGGGGGATTTGGACAAGCATTTTTGCGATAAGCACGATATTGGCCACATGCTCGATGTTGCCCGCTATTTTATCCTGGTCTTCTGCTTTGACATCTGGCAGGACATCCGGCAGAAAATAGCGGTTCCAAGGGAATACGACATTGAAGATAACCGCGTTGAGCAGGACGCATACAGGAACGTGGCGTAGTACAATGATTTTGGGTAAAACCCTCGTGTTTCAGAGCCTTTAACTATGGAAAGTGCAAAATGAATGATACCAGCAAGAACATTTCCGCATTACCTCAGCTATCCATGAACCGCAAAGAACGACGCAAACAGGAGCGCAAAAACAAAAAAATAGCCAAGCTACTAGCCAAGGGAGCTGAATTGGTAGCCGACTTCAAAAAGCAGCAGGTAGAGGATTTCCGGCAGGTGTTTCTCAACAACGGCCTCGACCCTGACGGAGAGCACAAGGAATTGTTTCAACAAGCCATAGATACGTATCTGAAATGAACAACCTGCAAAGTAAAATTGGCCTTCGTCCGCTTGATGACGGAACGCGTGAATTCGTGGACGATCTGACGGGCGTTGACTATAACCTGCTGGCCGCTATCGCTACCGATGCCGAGAAAGCAGAGGACGGCGGCGACGGTGTGGTGTTTCTGTGGGATAAAGTCAAGCGGGAGCAGTACAAGGCCTTGAAATCCCGGATGCTGGCTGAATTTGCCAAGCGGGCTAACTTTCAGGAAGTCGCTGACCGCACGCGCCCGCCTTCGCTGGTCAATACACCCAACACCACTATTCCCGGAGTTGACACCTGGCACGGGGTGATCGTAACGATGCCCAACAGTCGGTATCAGTCGGTATTTATCCATGGACTTTTTGCGCGGGTTGATCTGGCGGATACTGTGGCCCGCATCTACACGGAATCGGGCGGGCAGATTGGTGAGGATATTCCCTTGGACCTTTCAAAAGGGCAGGCGCAACTTATCGCGCTAGATATTCCCTTGGATGCGTTTTCTTCCGAGCAAATAGCCGTAGCGGTGAAGATTCCGGCAGGAACCACGCTGGAAGCCTTTAACGCGCAACTGGAAACCAAATACACCAGGGCGCGGCCTGTTTCCTTTGCCGATGGGGGCTCACCGGACTTTTCCGAACTGGCCGTTTCGCTGAGTTATACGTATGTGTCGGCAGATTTTGAGATACGCATGAACCTTGACCGGGTGATTGACGCGTTTGCTGACCGGTTGGCGCGTTCGTACATGATGATGTGTGGCTGTTCGATTCTAGAGAAGGTGCTCTACTCGAAAAAGGCCAACGAGTCTACGCAGATCAACCGGACGGGTATGATGGAAAACTACCTTGGCTTGGAGGAAAGACTGAAAGAGGAACTGGCCGGAACGCTCAGAAGTATTTACAACCTCGTCAGGCAGGAAACGCTGGCTCTTATTGCCAATCCACAGGATCAGCCGGGGAATTATGTAGTAGACGCCTTTTAAATAAGCTATAAGTTAATTTTTCACCCTAAATCTATAATCATGTATTCAGAACTTAACACCGCCGGAGTGTGCCCATTGCCAAAACCAATGTACGGACAGTCGATGTCCGTTGCCAACCATGACCCATATGAAGAAATGGCGCGTGGGCTTAGAGGATTGGCCGAGCATTCGCACGACGGCTTGGTAAACGGCGTAGTTGCCGTGGCTCAGAAATCAAAGGACATCCTGATAGATAGTCTAAGGTCGATTGAGTTTGACATCAAAGAATGTCAGGAGATAATTCAAAGCCAAGGTAATCGGATTGAGGAAAAGAAGAAGGAGGCCGAATTTGTAAGAAACCAGATCCAAAGGCTCGAAAAACTTTCCTGAACTGTAATGCTAACCATCAACTCCAACGACTCGGAGGTACTTCGGGACATAGCCGACTTTCAACAGCAGCTATTTCACATGGAAAGCGCGTTGGAACCTGTGCTTGATCGGATGTCAGGTGCCGGGCGGGAGTTGATACGTATTCGGGTGCAGCTTAGTGGTGAAGCGGCCGACGGTACGGTCATGCGAACATCAAGCCGGAATGCTATTGGGGCCTACGGACAGCAGCACGGAAAGGCCCGGCAGAAAAGAGGCTTGCAGACCCGGTACATAGATGCCTACTACACCGGGGAAATGTGGCGCGATTGGGACGAGATAAGTAGTAGACCCGGCGGTAGGCTTATTGGCTTTCGCAGTGAAGCAAGCCGGGACAAAGCCGACTGGTTAGAGCAGTCGCAAGGCAGAGACATATTTATTCCCTCCGACGCTGAGGAAGAAGAAGTGTTGGAGGTGGGAGAACGGCAACTATTACGTGAATTGAAAATAACCTGATTGTATGACATGAAAAAATACATCGGAAAGAAGGTGTTAGTTACCACCAGTGATTGGTTTTTGGCCCCTGATGGCTTAAAATATCAAGGCGCATGGGGTACGCTTAACTCCATTAACGAAGCTAAGGAGTCAGTAGGCTTTGCCATTAACCGCGCTCATGCCAACTGGTTTATTGAGATCGGAAATATGGTTATTGCCGGGTGTCAGGTGCTATATTTAATCAGCTGCGAGGATAAGCCCGAAACTGGAACGGTTGAGGATTGGACAAGCGAAGGCGGCGGAACAAAATACAGCCATCCCTCATCTATCTACATTACCGAACCGCTATGATTCACCAGCACATCGAAACACTTAACAGCCTGTATGCGTCCGTCCTGCCCCACGACTGCGGGGAGCCGCTTTGGAAATCCGATCTGAAAGGACTTGCCAAACAGGTGATCGATACAACCGACGATAAGAAGCGCCGCCGGATGCACGACCAAACGGATAGCTTCATCGTCCGGGATGATGCGTATGACGTGCAAGCCGCGCACTTGATTGATAGAATACGGGTGGAGCGTGACGAGTTTGGCGACTTCAATACCTTCTACTCGATTGAATGCTCATGGGTGGGCGTATCAACCAAATCAATTGCAGGGCTGCTGGCGCTGTCAGTATTTGAAACTGAACCCTGTATTTCCGATAATATCTACCACACCAGCCTTGACAATAATACTGAATCGGTATTGCTGAACTATTGGGGCATTGACCGCGATACGTGGGGCCAAAACCCGATTTATCAGGCGTGGCGCATTCAGTACAAGTACACGGTTTCGGTATTGCAACCGGAAGAATTGTATTTGCTTGAAGGAATTGAATCGTTTGATCCTGTAAACAACTAAGATGAATATGCCAAAATTTAGAAAGAAACCAGTAGTAATTGAAGCCGTTCAGTGGAATGGCTCAAATCACCTAATCACAGAAACATTCATGAAGGGTAGCGGCGCCTACCTTGATCGTAACGCAAGTCCACTAGGTGTTATTAAGATTCCTACACTAGAAGGCGTGATGGATGCAAGCGTAGATGATTGGATTATTAAAGGTATTTCGGGTGAGTTTTACCCTTGTAAACCGGACATTTTTGAAAAGACCTACGAACCCGCCTAACCAATACCTAACCTATGCTATTCTGGATACCTTTCTCAATATGGCTGATTGGCTTTGTGCTGACGATGGCTGTTTTCCTTTTGTTGGATGACGACAAGATGACTTTTGCTGAGGCGATGGGGCGTTTTGGCCTGATTGTCATTTGGCCGCTGACGTTGATTGGTGTGATTGTCCACCGCCGAATGAAAAAAGCACTATGAAACCTGTCGAATTTAAGGGGCAAAACGTTGTTTTTGCCAAAGATCAGCCCGAATACCTACCCCTTCCAGCCTTGCGCCTGCCAGATGGCGAGGTGATCACCTGTTGGGAGTTCTCGGAGGAAGAATTGCAGGAGGTAATCAGAACCAAGCGCATTTATTTTAGCCAACTTACTTTCAATACTCACTTGCAGCCTATTTTGCCGCTGGTTGATCTGGCGGACCGTATTGCTTTTTCACAAGACTGACCGATGAACAAAACAGGTGTCTCCCCAATTGAGTACATGCTCCACCCCCTAGGTCAACCACCAGTAGACCTGTCAGTGGTAAACAGGGAAATTATACACGAATTGGCTGAAAGGATAGGTCAACGCCGATCACCACCCCGAATACAAATCCATGCTGTTGATTGGGTGATCGATGAGCAAGAGCGCAAACAGTTTCGATTTCCCAAATCAAAGAAAAAACGAATCCGGGCGAAGTGGGCAGCCCGTGAAGCAAATTATAAATTCGTAACATCACCCATGGCGGTGAAAGTAGGTGATATTGTTTATGTTTCCCGGCAAACGCACGATTCAATTTTAAAGGCATATTCGTATCCGTTATGAGCAAAACCAACGCCCAACTCTTTGCCGACTACCTGGCTGATGGCAAAATCGAACCCTGTTTGATTGACAAAGACACGCCTTTGATTATTGACGGTGTGCAGTACTACGCCTGGTCGCAGAAAGGCGAGTACCTGCCACAGTTCCGACTACTGGCGATTCAGGACATTATCGAGGATACGCAGGCATATAATATGACCGCTGCGGATTTGCAGGCGGTATTCGAGCAGGTGAAAAACTACGCCGTGGAGGCTTCGCTATGTTTTCAGACCGAGCCCCGTGAGGCGATGGATAACACTAGCAAAATACAGCGGCTGTGTGATTCGGCGCTCAACCGCCTGAAAATGAACAAGGCCGTTGATAAGGTCATTGACATCGCGGCGGCGTGTCTTCTGGTGGAAGGCGAAAACCCCGTGCAGGTCAATGAGGATGTGCGGCAGAAGAAAGTCGCGCACATGATGTCCAAACCCGAGTACATTCCTTTTTTTTTGAGCATGGGCAATCGTTTGCTCAATCCGTTACAGGAGTCCTCGCGTTCCTCTTTCCAGAATGCTATACAGGAGCTGCGGCAGACAGCCCAATCCGAATTGGAGATGATGGACAGCCTGAGCCTATCGAATTATTCAGAATCCGAAGGGAAAAAGAGCGAACAGATAGGTTATTGGTATATACAGAGGGAGATATTGAAAAGTTGGATCGACTTCTCAGCCTCCCAGCCTTTGAGTTCCACAAGTTCCTAAGCCACTACATTGGTAGTGTGAAAAAGAAGAATGCCGGGAAGCCTGAACCCAATCAGGATTCTCTACTCCCCCAAGAATAAACCGACTTGCCAATGAAAAATGTCGGAGAAAACAACCCGGTGGCTTATTCAGGCCCAGGCTCAGACCGAAGACGCTGAGGCGGGACTACGTACCATCATCAACCTGCTCAAACAGCAGCAGGAAATCACCCAACAGGCCACGCTATCGGCACGGACCGGAGCCATTCAGCAGGTAAGCGCCATTGATGCGCTGACGGACAGCCTGAAAAAGCAGACCACACAGGTCACGCAGCAAAAGTCGCTATTGGGCCAGGTCAAAAGCGAGTATGACGCTTTGGGCCGCACAGTCAACGGCGTGACTCAGATTCTGGCCGGGGCCTTCATCGTCAGCGAGATCAAAGGCTATGTCGCTGAGGTCGTCAAGGCCAAATCCGCACAGGATGGGTTTGCGGTCAGTCTGGAGAACATGCTCAAAAGCAAAGTCAAGGCTGACGAGATCAACGCGCAGCTCATGGCTATTGCCATCAAGTCACCGTTTGAAGTTGAGCAGGTGCAGGACGTAACAACCAAGCTGGTCGGTATGGGTGTGGCCGTCAACGAGATTATTCCCTACATCAATATGCTGGGCGATATATCGGCGGTTGTCGGCACGGGAAAGCTCCCCCTGGTTGCCAAGGCGCTGCTTGATGTGAAGAACAAGGGCGTTCTGATGAAGCAGGAGCTTAACCAGTTCGCCGAAAACGGGGTGCCTTTGTATGACCTTCTGGCTGACAGCATGGGCAAAACCCGCGATGAAGTGGTGAAGCTGGCCGAAGCGCACACGATTACCTTCAAGGACGTAGAAAAAGCCCTGCAAAAAGCCACGTCGGAGGGCGGGCGCTACTACGGGCAAATGGCCGCACAATCGCAGATGCTGGCTGGGCAGGTGGCTAACCTTTCCGACCGCTACAAACTGGCCCAGGCGGGTATTGGTGATTTCTTCGAGAACGAGCTGAAAGGCGGCATTGTCACGATGCAGAACCTGATTCACGAAACGATCGGGTCTCAGGCAGCGATTGCCCGGCTGATGGATATTGTCAAGGCCGCAAGCTCTGCGTATGTGACTTACCGTGTTGCGCTTCTGACGCTGAACAGCGCCAAGAAAGCCGCCGCCGCTGAAACTGTGGCGTTGGGAGCCGCTGAGGCTGGGGCTACGGTGTCTACCTTCTCGCTGACCGGGGCTTGGAACTCGCTGAAAGTGGCCTTTGCAACCAATCCGATTGGTATTGTATTGGCAGGAATTGGTGCTTTGATATCGGCTTTCTATACCTACAAAGCGCTGACGGCCGACGTAACCGAGGAGCAGAATTACCAGAGCGACGCCCTGCGGAAGTCTTACAAAGAGTTCGAGATTGCGACCAAGGCCGTCATGCAGCACGCCCAAGGTACCGCCGAGTACAAAGCGGGCGTAGATGCACTCATTGCCAAGTGGCCGGAATATTTCGCGGGCCTGAACAAGGAAGCCATCAACAACAACGTGCTCAACGGTGTGTTGATGAATGTCAATGAGAGTTTTCAAGAGCGCATCCGCCTGGCAAATCTGGCCTATAAAGCCGATAATCTGACGCAAAAAGCCATTGCCCTTGACAGGGAGCAATTGGAAATCATTACCCAGCTTCGCAAGGAATACGAGGGTATCAGCAAGGCCAACGTCAACGACGAGGCGTTTCTAAATGCGATCAAAAACCAGCAGGGGGTATTTGAAAAGATAGGCAACTTTCTGCCGGGCGTTCTGACGGGTGGGCTGGTGCAAAGCGACATTTTTCAGGCGGGCGACATTATCAGCGCAAAAAAGCAGATCGAAAAAGAGCTCATCAAAATCAAAGCCGATTCCGAGAAAGAGCAGCAGATTATCACCGCGCGTTCGCTCGATCAGCAAATGCAACTCCTCGTTCAGCAGCTCAACAACAAGGAGATTACCCAGAAAGAGTTCAACGATAAGGTGAAGGCTTTGAAGGGTGAGGAAGTCAAAACCTACGCCGCCGCCGAAGACGAGAAAACCAAGAAGGGCAAGCAAAGCACCGAACTACGGCTGGAAAACCTGCAAAAAGAACTCAAAGCCCAGCAGCAAACGCTAGGCACAAAAATGCAGCTTCTGGATGTGGAGGAAAAACTTGACATTGAACGGGCTACGCGTCAGATCAAAAACAAGAAAGACGAAGCCGAGCGCATCCTGTCGATTCAAAAAGAATACGATGCCAAGCGTAAAAAGCTCCTGGAAGATTCCATCGATTACGAGATGGTAGACCTGAAAAAAGTGCAGGAGACGGCAGATAAAGAATTCAAGATCCGCAATACCCTGGCTGAGGATATAGTGGACCTGACTTTGTACGTCAGCGGCCTGATTGAAAAAGAGGAAGAGCAGAAGGCTGAGCGCATCGCCGAACTTGGCCGGGAGATTCTGGAAACGCAAAAAGAGCTCAACCGGGCCACGGTTGCACTTGGTGAACTGGAAGCGGTCGAGAATGCCAAGTTCTGGCAAAATAAGGCTAAGGTTGTTGCTAAGTATTACCTGGACGTAAACCAGAAGGCAGCAGAGTCGGCCAAAAAGCAGCAGGAATTGGCCCAGGCTGAATACGATCACCTTTTGGAAGTCTTCGGGCCGGACAACGAGCTTACCAAAAAAGCATTGGTCAACCTCAACAAAGCCAAAATAGCAAGTACTGAGGCTACCGCAGAGGTAAAGAAAAGCCTGCTCGAAATTGCCAATATCACCAAAGATGATCTGATCAAAGCGGCTCAGTCTGCTATGCAGGTTGTGGAAATGTTGGCTCAGAATTACCTCGACTCAACCAAAGCCGCATCCGATGGCTTAAAGACGGTTGCGGGCATTATTGATAGCCAGATTGACCAGAACCGGGCCGCACTTAAAGAACAGCTTAAAGATACCAGCCTGAGCTACGAGGAGCGGGTAGCGTTGCTGGACAAATCAATTGAGAAAGAGCGCGGCCTTTTGGAGCGCAAAGGATCAATGTTGCTACTAGCCCAGCAGCTTGATGATGCCGGAGCACGCACGGCTTCGGTCATGAATATGGTCAAGCAGGGGCTGGATACGGTTGTTGCTTTTGCCAAAGGGGATTTTGCAGGAGGCATAATAGGGGTACTGGAATTGGTAAACAGTGCCTTCAATCATGCTGCGATGTTGCAGGAGCAGCGTAACCTCATTGCGGTGAGCAAAGAGAAAATGAAGGTGCAGCAGTCCATTCAGCTCATTGAGTATGAAATGGAGATGCGTGGTGAATTGCACCAGCAGCGAATCAAGGAGATCAATGACGAGGAAGCGGCATTCCGCGAGGGCAAACAGAAAGAAATATCTGCCGCCCAAGATGCTTTCGATATTCAGCGTGACGCACTGATTGCGGAAAGGGATGAGAAGGTACGGCTCCTTAATGAGCAGCTTGACGCAATCAATGATTTCTATGATGCTGAGATAGCCAGGGCAAAAGAAGCCTTTGCCATCAAGCAAGGTTTGGATGAGCAGGCGGCAGAGGACAGTAAAGCCTTACTGGAAGCCTCTACTCAGTTCCGAAATGAAACATTGGATGCGTGGGAGGCCAGAGAAGTGGCAAGGCTGGAAGCCGAACGCGACCGCAACTTAGCGCGGGCTAAGTCGGATGATGATTATCGTCAGATAGCCGAGTTCTACGCCGCAGAAATTGCCGATGTCCATAAGACCAAACAGGATGCGATGCTTGATAAGTCTTTGGCGGTCAAGCTGGGCATGGAGGAACTTTCCAATCAGTTGAAAGATACCACCATTCAGAATAAGCAGGATGAGGACGCTGAAATCAAACGGCTGGAAGATGAGAAGGAGGCTAAGTCCAAAGAAGTTCAGGCCGCTATCCTCAAAGCCAATCAGGACACGACCAATGCCATCACGGGGCTGGAAAATGGACTGAAAGACACGATCACCAACCTGCAAAACTCCATTAAGCAGAACGCGATCGATATGGAGCGGCAGCGTATCGCTGAAAATGCCAATTACAAAAACTTCGCTATGCAGGCCCAGCAGGAGCTGGCCGCCGAAAACAGAAAATTGGCGGTGCTGGAGATTAAGATGGAGGTCATCAAGCTCCGCGCCCAACTCCAAAAATTGTTTGCCAACAAGGATGCTATTTTGGCTGCAATCGGTGAAATGATGAACCTCATCCGTGAAATAGAGAGTACGCCAATCGAGGCTCCACCAGTCGTGCCAGATGCGCCGGTACGGGGAGCAACACGTAACGACAACGATGGCACAGTGAATCAAGGCTCTGATGATGGCCGGGGTAGCAACTCAAACCAGGGTTCTAGCGGCGGTCGTCCTAAATTCCACGGGGACACCTGGCTAAAACGTGAGAACGGCGAACCTTACGGCGTTGATACTATTCCTATAATGGCCCACGTAGGTGAGCGCATTATGCAATCCTACATCAACGCCAGACTAGGGCCCGATGTTAGTAATGAGGAGTTGGCGGATGGGTACCTCAACTACCAGAAACTTAAAGACCAGGTACCGGACCTAAGCAAGTTGCACGTAAACGGATTGGGCAAGCTAAATATTCCAGTTCATACGCTGAACATTCCGGCGGCTCCAACACAAACGGCCCATGATCTGGCCTACCAGGAACTACGGCGCGAGATCAGCGGACTAAAAAAAGCCCTGACCGACAAACGCTTTCTGAACGTGAATATCGACCGGAGCCGTATGACCATTGAGGAGTTTACCGGACAACATACCGACACTTACCGAACCAACCTGTTTTACCACTGATGGGACGACCCATAACGCACAGAAAAGTAAAGACCGCGCAGCCGATTGTCGTACTGACGGATACGGAGCTGAATAACCTGATTGGGGCGATGCGGGCGCTGCTTTCCAAGGAAATGCAGTCCAAAAACGCCCGGATGCAGATCAACGCACGGGGCAAGGAAACGCTGAAAGAATTGCTTCATACCCGCAAGCAGCTATGCGAGTACTATCAGATTCCCCTTGATTTCTACGACTGATGTTCTACCTCGACGATACACGCATTGAGCAGCCCGATGGCTGGAATTCGCTCTACTGGCAAAGGGTACGCAATCCGGTGTACTTTGGTATCTGGCGCCACGCTACGGCCATGCCCCTGAAAGGCGTGGGGAATGTGGGCTTTGACGGGATGGGCCGCAAGATTCTGAGGGCGCTCTACGATAAGCACGGCCCGGATGCCCGGTGTATTTTCAAAGCCATGCAGGGCGGGCAGGTGGGCTATCAGTCGGAGGTGGACTTCGGGGCGTATAATGACGATGGTAAATTTTTCATGGCTCCGTTTCGCGATGAGGACGGTGTAGAACTGGACGCGCTGGCTGATTTGGTGGTAGGGCTGACTCCACAGATTCAGATTGAACTGCCTCAGCAGCCGCTCAGTGAGGGTATAGCTTACGAGATCGACCCCGGAAAGCGCGGGGCGTTCGTGACGGCTACGCCCTACTCTCTGCCGCTCAAAGCCGCTCAGAACGGCGAAGGCTCGGCGCTGTCGGTTACCAATCCGTTTGCTTTGGAACCGATCTACCGCAATTCAACCAACCGCACCACGCAGCTAAAAATTGAGGGTAAGCTGATTGAAACGGTGTACGGGATTGGCAATTACACCGTAAAGGCACAGGTCACCGCCGACGGTACGCTGCGTGATGAGATAACGCTGGCGACGGTAGCCCCGTCGGGCAGCAGCCAGGCTACAATTATCAGCCAGGCCATCAGCCTGCCTCCGGGCGCGTATTTGCGCATCGTGGGCATTCCTTCCACGGTGATGACTGTGCAGCACAGTGGCGATAGCTTCGTGACGCTCTATGAGAACAGCCAGAATGCGCAAAGCTACGTCTGGGGACTGACCTTCAAGCAAGCCTATGAGCAGCTACTGGCCGTGCTGACCGGCGGCAAAGTACGGCTGCAAAGTGGCTATCTGACCAAAGGGGACGGCAAAAGCCGGACGCTGACTTCGGAGCCAAATTTGCGCGGCTACAAACGGGCTATTCAGGTGAGCTTTAAAATGCTCTGGGAAGACGACGACAGCAAAGATAATCTGGCCTGCTGGCGGCGGGGCGATGTGCTGTATATCGAAACCAAGGCCGATATGATCAAGGCCGTCGGGCGCTCGTATGTGGGTGGTAGCTACTCCAAGCTGGTTCACGGCGTGAATCCCTTCTATGCTTCCCAGATTCAGGGTGGCTATGATCTTTGGAGCAGTGGCACGGCGGCGGGAAGGGAAGAATTCTGTTCGCTGCGTGGCTACCAGACTCAGCAAACCCGCATCAAGGCGAGCGTGGATCTGACCTGTCGCAATATCTCAGCGTCGGGCCGCTTGATGGAAGTGCTACGCAGAAATCCACAGGGACAAAACGCAGACAGCGGCTACGAGGAAAGGCTTTTCGTGATCGTGGCTGACAGAGTAGGTGCTACCTACAAAGCCCGGACGGGCGGCGTGAGTGGTGTTACCTCTCCGGCGACGGTGATCAATGCCGATATCAGCCCGCGCCATAATATGCAGCGGTGGATGAATGTCTACGGGATTAACGGCACAGTACGCATGAGCAGCGGACAGGCCAATACCTCTTCCCAGGTGCGCGGCGTGGCAGAGAACAAACCGATTGAGCCGGGGCCTCAGCTATTCACCAAACGCACGGTAATGATTGAAACCGCCATGAAAATGCAGGAGTACCGGGGGCTAGGTGAAGTGATAGAATACATTGACCATGACGGCGTGGCGCGCTCGTTTCTGGTGCAGGAAGACATGTACCAATTCGGCAGCGGTACGGCCATGCTGAAAGGAATTGAACTTGACCAATAAGGTACTATTGAAAATGTGGCCTGAAATGCTCAAAAGGCACAAAACAGCAATAAAATAGGCAAAAAAGGTACTTTAATTATGAGTGAGAAAATGACCCGCAAGCTGACCTATGATATTAATTGGTGGGAAGACCCGCCAACGGTAGGGCAATACATGGTGACGATTGGCAGGAAGGGTATAGGCACCGTTTACCTGCTTAAATCCATCCGTCAGGTAAAGCAGAAAAGTATAACCGAATACATCCGCTATGCTGTGGAGGTAATGATTATGCCGGGCCTTAAAGAATTGACAGAGTTTGAAATGGTGGAAGGCGGGGCTAATGTATGGGTTCGGGGTGAGGAGGCGTGGCCTATGTTCTGGAATCCACGGAAAAAGAAGAAATAAAAAAAAACTCCCGTCTATCGGTTCGTAAACCAGCCGGGAGTTAAAGAGGTAACGAATGGAGAAGCCACAAGGACGTACTACAAACATAAGCTAAAAAAATGACAAACCTCCTCCTTTTTCTGATAGCGGTATTTCTATCCGCACTGCTCATGCCGTTCGGTTTTGTGTTCTCGCTCATTACCGCCTTTCGCTACAAACGGACGCTACGTAAAGCGGGCGTGTATCTCTCCAAGATGTTTCGGGAGGTGGCTCTGAGCATTGATCGCTTGGGCAATGCGGCCTGCGGCGATCTGTTCAATGGGCTATTCATCAAGCACGGCGGCTACTACTTCGGCGTGGGACGCGAAACCGTCAGTAGTGCGCTTGGTAAAAATCAGCTACGCGGCACGCTGACCAGGACAGGGCGTTTGCTGGCTGGCATACTGGATGCCATCGACCCGGATCATTGCATTAAATCGATTGATGAATTATGAATATGGAAATAGAACGCAAACTGATAACCTATCTCAATTTTGGGTCATTTCCGGGCCTGATTCAGTTCTCATCGGGCTTCACCTACAATGAAATTATGAAGATTCAGAAGACTGATCCCGAATCAAAAGAATGGCGTATTGCGCTCAGACCTGACAAAGAGCTTATTGACTCGGGCGACTATTGGGCCCTTAAAAGAAGAAGTCGGAATATCGATTACTTCTTCCTTATCATGGTTCCGCCTTTTAGTTTTTCAGATAAAGACTACTGTATTCTGGCGCATGAGGTTCTGCACCTTTGTCAGTTCAGATTGACGGGCACACTGGATAGAAATACGGAGGTTGAAGCCGAAGCCTACACGCATACGCATATCATGGAACAATGTCTTAAAGCCCTAAGAGGGAACGCCAAATGAACCCATACGAACACCTGATTGCCTTTGAAAAGCTGACAGACGATACCAGCTTTTACAAGCCCAGCAAGACCCACGACGCGCTGCAAGCCAAACCGGGCGATAGCTGGCGGTGGCTGGCTCCGCAGTCGGTCACTTTTGGTAATGCTGAAAAGAATGTACGGCTGGCGCTGATTTCACCGCGCTACCGGGAGAGTTGCGGCGATGAGTGGCAAACCAACGCGATTCGCTACATTATCGGCGGGGTGCGTCGGCAGGAGTGCGAAAAGTACGTAGAAATCACGCTGCGGGTCGGTGATCTGCCTACGTCGGGCCTATGGAAACAGTTTGCCTTGACCCGCGCCAACGGGCAGACGGTGCTCGGTACTTTCAAGGGGCAACAGACCGAAAAGGCAGCTTACATGCAGGCGCTGGCCGATTATTACGAGAGCTACCCCTACACCAAAGTACTCTGCGAGATCAACGGCTCGACGCTCAACGTTAGAATCTACGAAAAGCAGGGGGTGTTTGCCCTGGCCGATGAGGGGCTGAAAATCGGGCTGGGTTTTCGCAGTACGACCAACACCAACGAGCCAAGATTAGACCGGGCTTATCTGGGCCCCTACACCTACCCGGCACAGGATAGCTACGCGGTCACGATTGGCAGCAGTGTTCAGACGGGCAACAAGTTCACGCTTGGCAGCACGGTGTACGTAGCCGTACCCGGTGATGATGCGGCAGCGGTCAAAGCGGCGCTATTGGGAACGGCAGAGCGCTACAAAATCCCGACCGTAACCATTGTCACAGCCAAAGCCGAGGCGGGCGTACGCCGGATTCAAAACGGCAATCTGTTATCGGTGCAGGCGGTATTTGACAGCGTGGACGGGGGTAGCGACCTCTATCATATCCGCATTGACGGAACGCCGGCAGCGGGCAATCTGATTCAGGTAACGGCAGACGGAAAGCCAACGCGAAGCTATACCGTACTGGCAGGCGATACGGTGGAAACCATTGAAGCGGCTTTTAACACGGATAGCACCTACTACGAAGTAGACAACGGCGTGATTCCGCAGGGGTCGTTCATTGCGGGTTTTCAGGACGCAGCCAATCAGAACCGCCCATCGCTGCAACTCTCGGACCTGCAACAGATAGCCTCCTACACCGTCGAGCGCTGGCAGATCCTGATCGGTAGCGATGTGCAGGCCGGAAACGAGTACTACCTTGGCGATGTCAGCTATACCGCGCAGGAAAACGACGATGAAAACGACGTGGCGGCGGGCCTTGGGCAAGAGGCCGTCAGCTTCACTATTGAGACCGCCGAGGGAGTCACGCCTTCTGTCTACGCATCGGCGGGCTATGCCTACGGCCCGGCTAACCTGGCTGATGTGACGATTACCGACGGGCCCAAGCTGGTACGGGCTTCTCAGGTCGTGGTGGAAGCTGAATTTCCGTGCGACATGCAGCCGGGCGAGTATCGGCTTGGTATAGTTGATGATCTGGCCGTGCCGCCGATCCTGCTGGGTATGGGCAACTACGTACACGTAACGCCGAACGCACGGGGTGAGATCGTCGAGTGCGCCGACAGTGGCGATGCCTACGGCTATGAGTACTACGAGCGGGGGCTATCGCAGCGCTTGCGGCTGGGCGTATGGGTAGACCCGCCCACGCAGAAAACCCAGTCCGACCGCGTGGTAGGCGAAAGGGGCGGCTACCGAACCACGACGACCCGGATTGAATACGAGAGTATGCTGGTCACTGTGCGCGGGCGTGATGCGTTTCATAGCCTTCTGGCGGCGATGCTCAAACATGAGATTGTGAAGATTGGTGGGAAAACCTACCAGCTACCCGGCGAGTACGAAGAAAGCACCATCTCCAAGGGTACCGATTTACGGCAGGCCAAGGCTACGATTCTGGAGGTAGACCGTGAGAAAAACAACCTTTCCGGGTATCGGTCAAGCGACTATCAATCAGGCGAGTACGGCGGTTTTTGTAAATTATCGGTACAATCCGGGACGGCGGGTCTTGCCCTGTGGATACGAAATGGGCAACTTGTACGTCAACTTAATGAGTCGGATCACCTGATTAACACAGGTAGTTACCAACTGACTGTAAACCCCTTTGATGATGTAACGCTATCCATCTACCGAAACGGCACGCTCTATCTGACGGCCCATCTGCCCAAAAACGAAAGAGTACGACTCTCCCAATGGCTCCGGCTCGCTACGGGCCAAAGCTGGCACCTGGTATTTCGACTTTCTGACACCTGCGTAAGTGAACCCATCATTTCCTATTTCTGTGAAGAAGTATCTGACCCTGAAATTACCTACGAATGTGAGCGCATACAAAAGCCTGATTATGGCGAGTATGCTGTTGACTTTTCTAACGATTTCACCATCTAGGGCCCAGACCGAAAGCGCGGTTCGGGCTAAAATTGATGCCAACCTGCCCACGAATGGCAGCCGGGCGATTACAGCCCTACGACTGCGGGAAGTGTTGAAGTCGCAGACGGACTACGCGGCCAAGATTGACAGCCTGGCGCATACGCGGGCCAGTAGCGCGGCAGTAACGGCAGGATTAGCCGTTAAAGCGGACACCTCGATTACGGGCAACCTTTCGCGGACACGGACGCCGATGGTCACTTCCACGCAACTACGGGAGTGGTCGGAGCTAATGTCGGGCAACGCTCCGCCCGCCGCTATTCTGACCGACAAGCAGGGGGCGGTTTTTTATTATGACGCGACCGATACCACCACGCCCGACGATTCGGTAATGACCGTCAGGTTTGGGAGTAAGCGCTACAAGCGGCCTTATGAGAATGGCGTATATGTAGACTGGTTCGGGGCGGTGGGTGACGGTGTAACGGACGACACACAGGCTTTTCAGAAGGCAATCAACTGGTGTGGCGAAAAGATACCGCTCAAAACCAGCCCCAACAAATCGTACCTTATCACAAAAAGGCTCGATCTGCCCGACGCATTTGCATTATATGGGTCCAGAATAGAAAAGGGCACCAATCCGGCACGGGATGGCTATAATACCTCCACGATTATCTTCCGGCCAAGCAACGGCACCGATTGGCTAATCAACGAATACAGCACCGTCGCACCCTTTACCAGCACCATCGGGCCTTACGTCATCCATAACCTGAAACTTGACTTCGGGGACTATAACGGCATTAAGTTTGGGGATGAAGTTATAGGCGTTTCAGAAGGAAGCGGCCAAAGGTACGTTTTCGGCGTATCCCTGTTGGGTAACTCCTACGTTTCCAGTTACGCCAACCGCAATAGCAGCTCGACGGGGGTAATCACCCGCTCAGGAAAAATACAGGTTCACTTAACGAAGTGTTTTGAATGTAAGATTTCGGAATCCTCATTTCTGGGTAGTGATGTTCAGATCAGGTTATTCGGAAACGATAATCCGAGCATCGAGAATATCCGCTCCCAGGGCGCTCACATGCCCATTGAGGTAGTGGGGTCGGGCACCTTCCAGGTAACGGGCAATATCACCAATGCCCAGATAGAAAACTGGACTTTTACGCCGATTCTTTTGAAAGACCACGCGATGTCAGTCATCCGGGGCCGGTTCGAGCAGAATGATTTCAACCCAACCGGTTCGCGCCGCCTGAACCTATCCGGGCTGGCCAGTCCAATCACGGCGGCTATCACGGCAGGCAGTGGTACGATCACCATGTCGCGTTCGGTAGACAATATCATTTTCCCCTACTTATCACTATTGGAAATATCGGACGGTACCAATACCGATGTGATAGTACCTATTTCGGTAAGCGGTACGACGGTAACGTATAGCACTACAACAACCGCGCTCACATGGAGCGATACAGATGCTACGGTGACGCGGATTCACAGCTACGGGCCGATTGCTTTCGGTACCCAAAGAACCAAGAGCTTCGTAAGCTGCGATTTCACGGTGGGAGACAATACACCGTCGCTGGTCATGGGCGATAATTTGGGTACTATGTCGGTTGTTTCCTGCTACAACACGGCAGGGGTAAGCAATAGTCAGAGCCTTGTGATTCCCAACCGGGCCTACGGCAGTTATTACATGTCCTCGGTAATGTCTTTTTCGGGCTGCGATAACCGGATTATTGCCGACCCCAATCATCCGTTCGTGCACGTCGATAACTGGCATGGCAGGCTTGGCGAGGGCTATGATAATGGCGGGTTTCGGGGTTACTCCTCTTCGATTTCCGAAGAAATTACCACCGTGCTAACAAGGTGGGCTTTCACGCCCAAAGGACGCATAGGCAACGCTTCCGACGCAATGGCTATTCCTGTGAAACAAGTAGCCGGACAAGCCAACACATCGCAAAAGTACTGGTGTTGGTACGTGGCCGGGGGTAGTACGCTCAGGCTTTACGAAAATACGCTTACCACGACGGCCAACCGCTGGCTGAAAATCACGATCCGGGCCAGAATGGCAACCGACACGGCAGGCACGATGCGGTATGTGGTCATAGGCGCAACGGGCCACGGTAGCCCGTATTTTGCCCTGACCAACCAGATGCAGAGTTTTACCTTCTACGCCCAAACGGAAGGAGCCTGGGCTAATCCCAACAGCACCATCGCGGGATTTCATCTGGAAAGCGAAGATTCGAAAGCTATCCTGGTGGCGGGTATGCTTGTGGAAGACGCGCAGGTTGTGCCGGGACAAACGCAGCTACGATTGTCTGCCGCGCCTACGGTTGGAACGTTCGCCGTAGGAGATCGGGTAATCAACACCGCGCCGGCCGAAACCGGCACCACGCCTAACAAATACATCATTCAGGGCTGGACCTGCACCGTAGCGGGAACGCCCGGCACATGGGTACAAAACCGAACCTACACCGGAAACTAATGGCCTACCCTACCTCACTTCCGACATTCGGCACGCAGCCCAAACAGGGACCGCTCATTGTGGCCTATAAGGATAATCCTTTGGCGGTAACGGTGCGTTTTCCGGTGGATTACGTGATTCCAGAAGTAACAGCGGCTATTCTCAGAGACAGCCGGGCGGTAAGCAGCAGCCTTCAACCCACGGTAACAGCCGATGATCGGCTCAGAATTATTGAGCTATCAGCGGCCCAAGTCAAAAAACTCTACCAACAAACCGAGCTGGTGATTTACCTCGGCGGCGTGGCAAGACTGATCTGCCAGATTGAGACAACGACCGACCCGACCCGCAAAACGCCGGGCGACTCGCTGAGCTTCACCATTGACGGGGATCTGATTTTAGAGGTAAGCATCAACGATACGGACGCAGTGCGGGCCGCAATGGTTCAGGCGGGACTGGCGGCAGCTTCGGCTACTTTGGCGGGAACCCATGCGACCAATGCCGAAAACAGCGCTACGGCAGCGGCGAATAGTGCTAGTGCTGCGTCCACGAGCGAGGCCAACGCAGCAAATAGCGCTACGGCGGCGGGAACGAGTGCAACCAACGCGGCAAACTCTGCCACTACGGCTACTACTCAGGCAGGCATTGCGACTACCAAGGCGGGAGAAGCTGCGACAAGTGCGGCCACGGCGAGTAATGCAGCCACAGCAGCAGGAACGAGCGCCACTAACGCCGATACGGCAAAGACCGCCGCCGAAGCTGCCCGCGATACGGCTCTGAATGCCGCTCCATGGAATCCGGTTGGAGAGTGGAACGCGGCCACCAATACCCCAACGATCACAGCAGGGGCTTCGGGCGGTGTGGCTTCGGGACGGGGCTATGATTGCACCGTGGCGGGAACCAGCAGCATTACCGGGGCTTCGGTTTCGTGGGGTGTGGGCGATCAGGCCAAGTGGAACGGGGTAAAGTGGGTAAGGGTGCCGGCTTCGAGTCTGGCGTTAAGCAAGACCAATTGGCAGGACACAGAACTAGAGCGCCTGGCATTAGCAACCGAGTTTGCGGCATTGCGCTTGCTCTCCGCCCCCCTGTCTCTCATTCGCCTGAATTCTAGTAATGTCGATCAGGGTGCCGGGAATGGTACGCAGACAGGTAATGCCGACAGAACCATAACCGTTACAGGCAATACAACAGGAGCGACGGGAATTGTTACATACTACGATACGGGCATTCCGATGGTAGCCGCAGGAGTGCAGGTCTATAAGAAAATCATATTCGAGGCGATCATACAGGCTTTTCGCACCGCTGACCCGCAGATCGGAATAGGGTTCGTGGCGGCGGGAGGACGCGTTAGTTACGTGTATAGAAACAACGGCCAAATAAGCAAGCTCCTCGGAGGGGCAAGTAATGTGAATTACGCCAACGCCGACGCTGACCGGGCTTATGTTGTAGGGGACATTATTCGCGTCGAGCTGCACCTTATTCAGGCGCAGTGGACGCTGAAAGTATTCAAAAACGGCGTCCAGATCGGCACCAATTATACGCCTTCCGAAACGCCGACGGGCAATCTATTGGTAGCCATGCGCGGGGATGCCGACTTCAAGTACTCGCTCACAACCGAAATGCCCAACACCAATACAGCGGCCATTGATACAGCTAAGGACGAGGCCAAGCAGTACACCCGAGACTATACCCAGCCACTGTACGACGACTACGATATATTCAGCCGCCTGACCGGAACGGGGTACCTGCCGCTGGCAGCTACCTATATTCTGGACGCGGTGGGAGACTATTTCGAGGTGGCGGTAAGGTGGACGGGGACGAGTTTCGTTGATGGTCTGGGGCTGGTGGGTCAAACGAATAATGCTAACAATGTTGGCTTTTTCGACAATGCCACATTTTACGTGCGGGGCAATAACGCGTCGGATGCGTATGCTTCCTGGACATATCCCGCTGGATGGAGCGCTGATTTCCGCACGATCCGCCTGGAAGTGGCGGCAGGCAACCTGTGGCAACTCTCGGTGGATGGCGTGAGCCTTGGCACCCAGCCCAAACTTAACGCCCTGCACATCGGCACAATCGGGAATGCCTACAATACGTGGGTGAAGGCCGATATTAAGAGCCTTCTCATCCACAATGCTACGCAGAATAAGACCATAGGGTTGTTGACTGATGAAGCGGGGGCCGTCAACGCGCCGACTAGTTACGAGAAGAAGGCGACAGATACGGCGGTCGTTATCAATCTGCCGGATGTGTATTATGAATACAGCCCGACCGGATACAGCGGGCAGCCGCGATTTCTGGTATATGCCCGCTACGGAAACGCAAGCAATTATTACATACGCTTCGAGATTGTGCGCTATTACAATACGGGGATTCGGGCGGATTGCTACCGGATTGTCGGGGCCTCGGACTTCCGGCTGGTAAGCGGCGCGATGGTGTCACAGGGCAACACCCTGCTTACCAATGGAGAAAGCGAAGCAGTGTACCAGCAGAACGGCAAATCCGACTACACGGGAGGCGTTCACGGTGACGAGAAATACACCTTCGTGCGGTTCCTGGTAAACGGAATCGCCCTGACCAGTACACAGCTTGCGTCGGCCATTTCACTCACTGCCTGTCGGGATTTCACCGTTTCGCAGCTTTCGGATATGTTCGAGACGGATAACGCGACGGACGTAGTGGAGGCTACCCACAAGAAGCGCACCCGCATACGAATGGCCGGATACGATAGTTGGAACCGTTTCGATTGGCTACAATCTATTGTTGTATCGGATCACCCCTCCGGCATTGCAAGTATGGCTCACGCGCAGGCAGAAAAGGTTGTTGACGAGCTGATGGTGGAGCGCACCATGACCACTAGCACTGGAAACATATACCTTGCTCCGGGGCTCCGCAGGCTGGACTACTACCACACAGGCAACAAGTTAGGAGCGGTGGTGACGAGCAGGATCATTCAGCCTGCCGCCTTCGATGCCGAGGCCGTAATACGTCTGTGGGACACTGCTAATTATGCGAAGTACTACAGACAGGTAACTAACAAGACCACGCAAATTGGCGACGTGTGGGAGTCGGAACAACAGGTTTTTTTCTCACGCCTATGACCACCTACCCCCAAATAAACCTCACAAAATAACCCAATGGCCCAAGCAATCATCACAGACGGATTTGTAGCGGACTCAACCGAAGTCACGGTAGTAGCCGAGGCAGCGGACGCGACCGTCGTGCTTGTGTATGATGATACGAGCATTGATAAAGGTGAATTGCTGGGCACCGGAGAGATAGAGGACAGCATTGCTACGGTAACGCTGTCGGCACCGCTTTACGCCGGGCAGCGAATTATCGCTTACCTGAATGTTTTTGGAGATGGCACCTTGGGCAGTGTCACGGTTGCTGAATCTGACAAGGAGTACACGGGCTGGAAAGTACCAACCGCCGTAGAAGGCGTACCGTATGCCGATTATTTGACCGCAGGTGGGGTAGCTCTGCCGGAAATGTATGCGCCCGAAGAATGCCGCAATACGAGCCGTGACCTGGATTTTGTGAGTGACCTGCTATCTACGCCAATCACCTTTGTGCTGCGGCAGATTGAGACGCAGGCGGGCACCATTCAGGTCATTGTGGAGCGCATCAAAAATGCCATCGGCGGGGCGATCATCAAATTCGACAGCGACACGCCCGGCACGACAGCGGCCAAAACCTACGATGAGGACGGCAGCTACCAGGTAAAAATCTGGTCGGGCAATCAGACCGAAGCTGACGCGATCGTGATGGAATTTGATCTGACCATGCCCACGGCAGTAACCACGTTCGGCACGGAGGTGTATGATCTGGCCTATGATATGGACTATGGCAACGGCGTGAATCCCGGCACTCGTCCGATCAACGTGATAGGCTACGGCACCGTGCCAATGGAATTCAAGATTGACGGCGTATCCGGGGCAGACTGGCAGACGGGCACACTGGCACAGACCAGAGAATACCGCATGAACGCTATTTACCTGACCAATGGCCTTTATACCATCCGGGCCAGAAAAGCCGCCGACGGTACGCAGGAATTAAGTAGAGAAATCAAAATCGCAGGAATCTAATGGAAAAAAAAAGAAAAGTAGCGAGCAAAGAATTGGCCGATGTTGTTAACTCTGTGGCCGAAGCCGCCGAAGCCAAAGAAGAAAACACTGTTGGCCCGGTAGAGCAAACAGTCGAAAAACCAGAGCCCGCTCAATTAACATGGCAGGTTGATAAAGGAGCCGGGTACATTCACATTCAGGCACCGGGCTACATAGGCCCGATTCAGGTACTCGTCAACGGTCTGAGGCGGGGAACCTACGAACTGACCGACCAAAGAAGCATCCAACTGTCCGGGCTAACTACCAGCGGTGATCTGTTCATCAAGGTAGTGAGACTCAAATAACTTTTAACACTTTAACGAATTCTATTATGGGATACGGAGCATTTTTAACCAGCAAGCAAAACGACCTGGCGCCGCTTCACAACTACAAAAACGAGTTGAGCCAGACGCAGGGCGCTTACTTTGCGCTGGGGATGGTCGATGTAGCGGTAGGGCTTCGGCTGGGGCAGACGTATGATAGTACGCTGCAAACCGGGGCCAATATCGCGCAGACGATCAAGGATCTGTGCCTGACCGATCAGGCGTATTTCTTCGGCGCGGGCCAAATCGAAGGGCAGGAAGCCGACCCGACCTTTGCGCAGGAAACAGATGTTTATGGCTTTAACGCTGGCCCTAAGCTGACCGACACGATGACGGCTACGGTCGTTTGGAAAATAGCCGAGGGTTATGCCTCACGCAAGTTTCTGAACATGCTGGCAGCGGGCCGGGAGTTTGATTTCTTCATGTTCACCAACAACACCGTCGAAGCGGTGTATGCTTATGAACACGGCATTGTCTACTCGGCGCCAACCAACGCCAAAACCAACCGGGACAGCAAGATTCCTGGCGGGTTCTCGTACATGTACAAAACGGATAGCGGCTTTTTGATTCCCGAAGCGGGTGTTACCAAAGCCATGCTGGTAAACGATGTGAAGTTTGTATTTGGCAACACGTCAATAACGGGCGTTGTAGCTGCAAGCTGCTCGACGGCTGGCCGCAAAAAGTACACGCTGGACAACGCCACAGAGGGAACGCTGACGTTCGTTCTTGACCCGGCCAATTTGTGCGTGGACTGGTACTGCACCAATGCCGACGGCTCAGACCTACCCGCCTCTGGCAAAGGTAGTTTCGACAGCCTGACGGCTACGTTGACGTTGCCTGATGATCTGGCAGCCGGAAAATACGTGTACAAAGTGTTTGCCGTAAATGCCACGGGCATTAAAGGCGAGCAGCTGATTGAAGTAGTAGTAGCCGCTGCGTAAACAGCGGATGATAGAATACCAGGATAGCGGGACACGGTTTCCGCTATCCTTACTCCCCCAAGCTATTAACCTTGATAAAGCCATGAGTGCTACGATTCGAGGAACATATTGCCCCGTACCTGGTTGCCTACAACTCCGGTAAAGCCAAGCTACCGGATAAGAAGCATCTGCACAAATACTATCATCAGTCGGTAGCGCATAAAAAGCTACTGGCAGAGGTATTTGGTGACGAGTACCCGGAGTTTTTGCAGGTAGACCGCCCGAAGGAAAAAGACAAGCCTTCGCATCGGACGTACCGTAAGGCGATTTTCAAAAACATCGTTACGCCCTTTCGTCGGAGAGTGACCAACGCTATTGCGGCCATTCGTAACGCGGATGACTGGGTTGTTGAATTCCCGTCTGCCGACGAGGCCATGCCCTATGAGGATACGCTTCGTTTTTACCTCACGGAAGATTTTGGCGCGTGGAAATCGCTGGAACAATGGTTCTGGAAGCAGGGCGTACAACGCTACATCGATGACCCCAACGCCTGCGGACTCTTATTACCCACGCCGCCCGAAGTGCAGAGCCAGTACACGGAAGTAACGCCGATCTGGGCCACGTGTGAACAGGTTTGGTACTTCGAGGAAGGACGACGGGCCGTTATCAGAGCCGAGCAGACCAGTACGGTCACAATGAGAGATGGCAAAACCGCCGATGACGGGCTGGTACTGTATTTCTTCGACCGGGAAAGCTACGCCATTGCCAAGCAGGTAGCCGTAGATAGCCAGGGTAAAACGCAGTGGGAAATCACGGGCTTGCAGGATGCCTACAACGATAAGGGCGAACTGGTGGGCGTAGTCGAGAACTTCCCGAGACACTACTGCCGGGTAATGCCGTGCTTCCGGTTGGGCTCACAGATGCGCAGCGCTTCGGAAGACGGGCGGTTTGTGCTCTATGAATCGCTGGTATCCGTAGCGGTACCCAACCTGAAAGCCGTTCTTCAGCGCGCTTCGGATATCGACATTGAGGCGCTGCTTCATACCGGCAGTGAGGAGTGGCGGTATCTGTCCAGAAAATGCGGTACGTGCCAGGGCAGGGGCAGTATTACGGAGTGGAACGAGACGACCGAACGGCAGGAACCGCGCAAGTGCAGCAGCTGCGGCGGGGAAGGCTACGCTATTCCTTCGAGCAATCTGGAAAAATGGATTCTTACCCCTCCTACCGAAGACAGCTTTAACGACGATACCAAGGCCGTCAGCCTACCCACACCTCCGGGCGGTATCATCGAGCGCAGCGCCGATGCCATCAAGGAATTCCGCGAGGAGTACATCAGAAACTTTACCGAGGCGTACCAGGCGGTCGGGCTGGGCCACGTGGCTACGGCGCTATTCATGGCTACGTCGGGCACCTCCAAACGCTACGACCGCGCCGAGTTTGAAGCCTTGCAGGTAGACACGGCCAAGCATTTTGCCAAGGAACTACTCGGACCGCTTTACACGGCAGCCGACGCAATCCGCTACGGTCCGGCGGGCAAAGCCGGGCAGCAGGTACCGACCATCAAAAGCCCGCGCCGCTTCGACATCTCCACCGCTGACATTACGCGCGAGGAGCTCAACGACGCAATGAAGAACAACTACTCTGAGGAGTTAAAGGATGCTCTACAACTGAAATTCATCAAGCAAACCGCCGGAGAAGACTCACACCCCTACAAAGCCTACCGGGTGAAAATGATGCTCGACCCGTACCGGAACATGGACAGCGAGAGCAAGGAGTTTGCCAAATCGGCGCTGATGGTCAATGCCGACCGCAAAAGCCCGGAATTTACCGAGCGGATGCGGGCGCTTGATTTCTCGCTGGCCTTTGATCAGTTGATTAAAAACGCAACGCTGGCCGATCCGGAATTCTATGACAAGAAACTCGATGAGCAAAACAAGCTGCTTGAAACGGAGCACGCCAAGTATTTCAGCGTGAAACCTGCCATTGAGCCGATTGAAAACGCGACGCTGGCCCCGACCATTAACGTCAAGGACGTAAACCAAAACATCGGCGCGTAATGGACGAAATGCAGCTATTAGAAGACGCCGAAACCCGTCAGGAAAGCGCCTTACAGTCTTTCCTGACGAGCGTGGGAGAAGTGGCCCGGCGGTTCTGGAGTAGTATCGTGGATGGGCTGAGACTAACCGAACCCT
This sequence comes from uncultured Persicitalea sp., assembly GCA_964500445.1. Classification (GTDB taxonomy): domain Bacteria; phylum Bacteroidota; class Bacteroidia; order Cytophagales; family Spirosomataceae; genus Persicitalea. The sequence continues at coordinate 40,258 of CAZCOG010000004.1, forward strand.
CAGAGACGGTAAGCAAAAAAGATGCGCTGAGAAGCAATTTCAGGGCCGTGACGCAATCGAGGCTGTCGCTACGCTACCAACTGACAAGTAGCGGCTACGATGACGCGGTAATAACGCTGATGGACGAAATGCAGGACGTGACACAGTTGATTGAAAGCTACTACGAACCCATGAACCTAAGCGCTCAGGGGGGCGTGTACGAACAGGCAGCCCGGCAGGCCATGACCCAAACGCAAGCCTACCTGATGGAAACCCTACCCGAAGTAGCTTTTATCAGTCCGGCCGAGGAAATTCTGATGGATGGAATCATGCACGGCAGCAGCCAGAGCGAAATCAGCAAACGGCTGCGGATGCGGCTGGTTGAAGATGGCTTGCCTGAGCGGCTGGCCCATCAGCAGGCCGAGGAAATGCTTTGGAGGTACCACCGTAATTATAGCACCTCGCTGGGTAAGTCGCTGGGCCTGAAACACTACTACTACGACGGGGTGATTGCCAGTAATACGCGCCGCTTCTGTGAACAGCGGGCGCGCAAGGCCTATACCGAAAAAGAAATACAAAGCTGGGCCGCACTGGACTGGCAGGGCAAAATTCCCGGCACGACCAAAGAGTCTATTTTCTGGCTGGCGGGCGGCTACCGATGCAAACACGTGATCAGACCCATCACCCAAAAACTATACAAGCAACTATCCGAAATCAAAGAGTAACCAAATCAATTTTCAAACAACCAAATCCAAACAAAACAATGAAAAAGTTTCTCAGTATCGCGTTCGCACTTACCCTGTTTGCGCTCTCTGCCGCTGTTCAGGCGCAGGATTACCGTATTTACTACACCTCTGCCGATCAGATCAGGGTGGACAATGCCGACGGCACGCTCTACCGCCTGTCTCCTGCCAAAGATTTGAAGATTGTTAAGCGGGGCGGGACCAAGATCGGCTTTACGTTCTCGGGCTTCGGGCTAACGCTCCTACCCTCCCAGGTCAGGAAAATTGACTCGACAGCCTACGGCGCCACGGTGGATAATGTAATCGCCGCCTTTATTTCGGCAGCCGACCCGGCGACTGATCAGACGGTAGTAACCTCCACGAGTACCGGGACGCTGGCCGCTTCAACGTACAGTTTGGTAGAGCTCACCAATATTCATGCGAGTACAGCCAGTTCCGTAGTCGTTGGCGGCAATACCGTATCCATCCCGGCAGGCGTGACGCTCAAATTTGAGGCGATTCGTAGCCCGAAAACGGGAAGATATAAACCTATCCCGGCGATTGCCTACACCGCCACTTCCTCAGCGCTGCGAATACGCACGGTGCTGGAATAAGGCCATCTTAATCAAGTATTCACTTTCAATTCAAAAGCTATGACAGCCGAAGAAAAAGCAAAAGAAGCAGCCGACAAAGCGGCAGCGGAAAAGACAGCCAAAGAGGCCGCTGATAAAGAAGCAGCCGACAAAGCGGCAGCGGAAAAGGCAGCGGCTGATAAAGCAGCCAAAGCTAAGCCTAAAAAGACGTTCGATGACCTGAAATCAACTGATACAATCATCGTGCAGTTTCAAGCGCCGACCGCCAAAGAGGAAGACGGGGAAAACGTAGTAGGCGCTGAGCCAGTAAAGCAGCACGTCAAAAAGCTGTTCTGGATAAATCTGGCCAAGAACAAAAAAGGCTACCCGCTTCACTCACCCATGAAAGGCGCTAAGCTGATCGGCTACGTCGAAGACGGTAAAGAAATCTTATTCAAGTAACAAAACTCAATGGGTAAGGCGTGTAGCGCTCTATACGCCTTGCTTTTAAATCTTAACCATGCCTGCGGGCATACAACCGGGTTGCGACCTACAATAATGGCAAAATTAGCAGACAACATTAAAACGCTTCTGGCTGCGGCCGGAGTGAAACTTACGACCGAACAGGAAACCGTATTGGGTGAATTGCCCCAGGACGAAGTTTCTGCTACGGTACAAACCTTATTCGATACGGCGGCCAATCAGGCCACGTCGGAGATTTCCAAACTTGCCGCCAAGGCGGGTAATCTGGATAAGTTCGATGCGGCGCTATTGGGCTGGGAGGATGTGCTGGGCGAGGATATTAAAACCATCGCTTCGGAAAAGGGCTTACAAAAGCTCGACAAGGTAAAGGCCCAGATTGCCAAGAAAATCGCTGAGGCGAAAGAAGCGGCAGGGAAGGGTGATAATCAGGACGTGGAAAAACTGCGGACTGAAATTACCAAACTCCAACAGCAAGCCGCCAAACTCCAAGAGGACTCGGCGGCTGAGATCGAAAAGGTAAGGGAAGAGTATGAGGGAAAAATCCATAACGGGGCGCTGCTTCGCAAGTTGCAGGGGCGCGCTGACATTCTAGATTCCTTCAAAAACGAAGAGGCGCTTACCCGGCTGGTATTGCCCTCGCTACTGGAATACGCCGAAAGTAAGGGACTGACGATCCGGCCTGGACAGTTGGATGTCGTAAATAAGGAAACGCAGACCCCGCACTTGAAAGGCAGTAAACCCGTCAGCGTGGACGATCTGTTCGGCGAAGCGCTGGACTCGAAGGGATGGCGGCAAAATGCCGACCCCCAACCGTCCAAAGCCAAAGTACCTGGCCAGGGCGACGACTCGGGTAAGCCTAGTAAAATCAATTTGCTACGGCCTAGCCCGGTCACAACGGACGATTAATTAACTACTTGAAATGGCTAATAATGTAAATCTTTCACCAGTGGGGCGACTGGCTCAGGCCGCACTGATGCACACCCAGAATAACGGGTTAAAAATGAGCCGCCTCGGAGCTTTGCAGGCGCTTTTATCCCCTGCTTTTGCAGAGGTACGCAACCAGATCAGTCCCTATATGCCCTCGGGTGATACGGCGGTGAACTGGGGAACCACAGCGGGCCGGGATATTCCGGTTCCCAAAGTAACGGTGAACACTTATCCGGCACGGGTAGTGGATGGCTACGATGAGCGTACCCGTGATTTGAACGGGGAGGCTTTTTCCGATCCTTTACAGGTTAACGTTGTCTATGACTTCTACCGTGAGATCAAGGTAAACCGCCAGGTAGCCCGCGAGCTCTACGAGCCAAAGGCGCTTGCTTACATGGACAGTTATATTGCGGGGCAAATTGATGAAATCATTGATCCCAAGTACCGCGCCCTAATGGATCGGATGGGTTTGCAGATCATGCAGGATTTCGATGCGGGCATAGCCAAGCCCGCCAATAACTGGGTTCTTTCTGCCCTGATTGCTCGCATTGGCAAAAATGCTGCGTACCCAACCGCATCCTCGCCGACCGTTGCCGCTCCTTTGGTGAACGTACCTACGTTTAACTCGGACGGAACAATGGATGTAGAGTTCTGGGACTTCATCCGCGAAACTATCGTGATGAACAAAATCACGGGACGCCTAACAGTGATCGGCGGTACGCTGGCACAACGCGCAATGGCTCGGGCTGGTATCCTTTCAGTCAATGACCCTCGTTTTAACTGGGCGGCTGCTTATGGCTCGATGGATATTGATTTCTACTACGATGAAACGATTGACAGCATCTATGGCGCGGGTCAGATTCTGCTCATTGATTCGGGTGCCGCTGCGGCTGAAACATTCTGCTACGCCGACTTCCCTGATAAGTTCGTAGATCCTACCAATTCAGATGATACGGCTGATGGAAAGGCCAAAATCATGTTCATGAACCTGCCCGAAACGGATAGCGTATTGGCCAACCTGGCTACTTCCTTTATCCGGGAGGCGGATCTGCGCGTCACCAACAAGCGCGATGCAAACGATTTCGCCAAGTCAACTGTGACCGTGGCCCTGCCTGCGGGATTGTATATCCGGCCCAACGGCTGGTTTACCGAAGATACCGACGACATCATGCACGGGGTATCAGGAATCTTTGCCGCTAAGCTGGTAGCAGCCTAACCAACCGGGGCCGCACGTCCTTAGCGACTGCGGCCCCTTATCCCTACTCCCATGAAAAAATTAGTATTCCTGCTGCTGGTCCCGTGGCTATGCAGCGGACAGACTATTACCTTCCCGCCCGGCAAAATTGCCAGTGAGGAATACGTGCGCAAGTACGTAGATTCGGTATTGGCAGCCCGTCCGGTCGTTGAGGTGCCGCCCGTTGTCACTCTGCCGGGGAAGGCTGAACTTGTCCCCTGCGACCGTGGCCCAACCATCGAAAGCATTAGTGCCGCAACCGAGCAGGGGCTACTCGTCAAGTTCGACGGTAAAAACGTGTTCGGTCTGGACTGGCAGATTTTCGCGGAAGACAAGACGCTCAGGTCTGGCAGCATTGAACCAAGCAGCAACACGCTGGGGCTAATCTACGACGCCTTGCCCGCTGGTGCCTATACGCTCAGGCTATCGGGCAATACCTGCCAGGGTGTGAGTACGCGGGAATTCACGATTGAAAAATTCAGCGGCTCGGTCAACCCTCCCAAAATACCTGACCCGACAGACGACGGCACGGTGAAGCCCGTCGCCATGTCCGAAAGCTGGCCGGGCATTCTCGATGTGCGTATCAGCGGAAGTTCCAACAACTGGAAGATTGCTGATGTAAGTACGGTGGAACTACGCGATGGCTACGAATGGCAGTACCTGGTAAATAGTGATATTGTCAGGACAGACAAGAACCTGACGGACTACCCTTACCCGGGTAACGCGCCGGTTCGTGTCCAGAAACAGGCGATCAAAAAGGGCGTGGAATCACTGGCCCGATGGCCCACGCATAACGAAACTAGCAGCTGGTACGACAAAGATGCTTCCTACGCATTCGGGCCAATCAGTGATGTAGGCGGTGTAACATTCTACTACTTTACTAACGGCTGGCAGCCGCAAAGCGGGGATCTGACGTGGGTGAATCCGGTACCTGCGAACTGGCAACCGCAAGACTATTCCAGCTGGCCGGAAGTGGCGCCCGCAATCAGCCTGCCCGAAAGCAAGGTCTACATCCAGAATCCGCACGCCGCCGGGCAAACCATCAGCCAGGTAATGCGCCTCGGCGTAACGCACTACTCAGCCAAATGGCAGCATACCGAAACCGGACTGCCACAGGGCAGGCTCTACAACGACGTGCCGCAAACGCGGGCGTTGCTTCGGATGCGGATTGGCGCGGATGGCAACTATGTGAAATCGTTCACCGAAGCTGAAGCCCGCGAAGCTGGCCGCTCGGTAGCGATTCCGGATATATGGATAGGCGAAACCTACGAGGGAGATGACTTTATCAGCGCGGATGCGCCGGTTTGGGGTTGGTTTTACGATGAGCTGGGCAAACGCTACCAGAAGCTCTACCAGCAGGATAAAAAACTACGCTATATCGGCCACAATTACTTCGACATTCTGCCGGGCGAATACGCGACGGTAAACAAAAGCCTGCCGGATTTAAGGTGGGTGTACACCACGCCGACGCGCAATTTACCACGCGGGGTATTTGCCGGGAACCTGAAAAACACCAATACCCACGTAACGGGCTGGTACAAGAACGCGCCGGATGAAATGGGCTACGTGTATAAGCGCCTGTTCAATATGCAGGTGTCTAGGAAATTGGGCCTGCATACGGGCGTGTTTCTCTTTCCAGTGCATGAGTGGGTTCCGGGCTTTTCCTGGCAGGTCACAACGACAAATCCGGCCGGAAAACTAAGCCAATCCGACAAAGCCCCGCTCCCGCCTTCTGAATTGGTAACGGCTGCTTTTCTCGGACTGGATGAGGGGGATATTGCGATTGTCTGGGAGACAGACTTTCAGCGTAGCAAAAACCCCAACGACGCTACGACTAGCTGGATGGGCGGTAAGCGTATCTGGCAGCCGGTAACGGGTAGTCCTTCGGAGTTTCCTTATAAAACCCAGAGCCCCACGTTTCCGGGCTATCCGCAGTGGGTGTACGACTTTTTCCATTGGGGCATTCTGCTCTACCATGCGACCAGCCAAGCAACCGACGGCGGGGAGAGTAGGTATGCAGACTTCCGCATTGACGGCGGCAACTGGATAGAGGCCCGCCCAGATGGTAGTGATTTGCTCGACGCGTGGAATGAGCGGCGCGGCCTGGCCAAAGTGACCAAGAAAGGCGATATCGTCACGGTGTCTTACCTGAATCCTTTCGCCGATAACAAGCCGCACTCCATCGAAATACGCAGCCCGTTCAACGCCTCACAGACATGGAGCGGGCAGGTGTTTTCCGACATGATCCACGCTGTAAACCTGACTTTATGAAATGGATAGCCCAAAAGTACCGCGCCATTGCTGTGATCGTGCTATCGGTGATAACGATCATGTTTCTGGTAGTGGTCTTTCGTAACTGCCAGAGAAAGCCAGAGAAAACCGCGCTCGAAATAGCCTCGGATAGTCTGGCGATTCTCAAAGAGCGCAGCCACAGTGCCCGCGATACGGCGGCATATTACGACAGCCTTTACCTCCTCCAACGACAAAAATATGAAGACGTTTCTCGCCGCGTGTTTGGCGCTAAGCCTGGCCGCAACGACAGCCTCCGGGCAAGAGTTCAGCAAGGAGTTCTCGATAGCCTACGAGTCCGCGCTGCTCGACAGTCTGGCGCTCTACGAACAGTTGAAGCCCACGCACCAAAGCCTTGAATATGCCTACGATGCCCAGCGAAAAGAAACCGAAGCGCTTAGGAATGCCCTGCGTATGTCTGAACTGTACCAGCGATTGCAAAAAGAGGAGTTCGAGCGGCAGCTTGCAGACTGGCGGGAAAAAGAGAAGCGGCGCAGAAGGTGGGAACTCCTAAAAAAAGCACTGGCCGGGGCCGGGCTACTGTATCTGTTGACCCGGTAAGGCCCTATTCCACGAAATTGAACTTAATCCACTGAAAGAAAAGCAATGAGTATTATTCAACTGGCTTCAAAAGCATTCTTACTGATCAACTGCTTTGCTTTCAGCGTCCTGCTGAATGACGCCCTGATTTTTGGCGTACTGCCCCCCGAGTACTTTTCCGAGCTGTCGATTGTCTACGGCTTTTTAGGAAACGCCCTGTATAGCAGCTTTCTGCTCGGGCTGGAGATTACGCGCCGGGCCGAAGCGCTGACCGAAGAAAGACCCAAGAACATCTACTGGTACATCATGCTGTTTTTTCAGCCCGTGGGTGCCGCGTTCTTCTCTTTCATTCTGACGGCGGTAATCAAGACTATGGTAAGCTCGGGCTCAATCATCAATATCCAGATTGAGAACGGCGGTAGCATCCTCATCGGGCTAACGTCCGGGCTATTTTACGTGTATCTGATCAAGCCCGAGTTTATTCAGAAGGTATTCAAACGGTACGTAGAAAGCAAAATACTCGGGAAATGAACATGTTACAGGAAATAAGCACACTAGAATTCATCGGGCTGTTCGGCAGCGTCATTGGAGCCAGTATGCTGGCTAACATCGTCGGAGAAATCCGCAAACGAATCGGTTCAGACAAACGACTCCGGTTCTGGATTTTTCTGGTCAGCTACCTGGTCATCAATGCCGTCCGACTCATGGCCCGTACCATGCACTGGCTAACGCCCGACTCCAACGTAGCACTTGATTGCGTACTGCAACTGACCATTACAGCCTACTTCATCTACTACATTCATAGCAACTACCTCAAAAAATGAACCTCTCCCCTCACTTCACACTGGCCGAAATGCTGGACAGCGGCACGGCTTCCCGGATGGGTTATTTTGAGCAGTTTGAGCCAAAGCCTGAAATCATCGAGAACCTGCGGGCGCTTTGCATGAACATTCTCGAACCGCTGCGGATGAGCCTTGGCGTTCCGATCGTAGTAACATCGGGCTACCGTTGCCCACGGCTCAACCGCAAGATTGGCGGGGCGGCTACCTCTCAGCACAGACTCGGACAAGCCGCCGATATTCAGGCCGTCGGCGTTTCGAATCAGGAAATATACGAGCGCATACTGGCCTTGAAACTTCCGATAGATCAGCTTATCCGGGAATTCCCTGACCAATCAGGAGAACCGCGCTGGATTCATGTAAGCCACGGCCCGCGCAACAGAAGGGAAGCCTTCACGGTACACTAACAAGGGTTTAGGGTAACAAAAAAGGGGCTTATGGCCCCTGATTTGTTTTTTTGGACGATTGCCTAAACAAGCTCAATCTCACTATCAAAATCAATCCCTTCCCCCTCATCAACAAAAGAGCAAAATGACTGATACCCTATCACATTGCCGTTCCAAGCGCAAATTAGCCCGTCACCATCGTAACGAGGCCCTTTTGGGTAGGAGTTCAGTTTTACCCAAATTTTATCACTGCCGGGGTATTTAAATCTTGCGCCTATTGGCGCGTCCTTGAACTTCATTATAATGTTTTCCATAGATTCAAATATCTGCTAATTATTCCTAATTTCTCCCAGATTAGGAGGTTGTTTTCCCTCCAAAACTTCATTGATACAATCCCGGATTGCTGTCAATTCGGCTTCATTCACATCAATTTGCGATTAGTTTGTTTTTCAAATTTTAATAAAGTGAATGATCCTGGCCGGGATATATCTTTTTCATTCCTTTTTTTCCTGGCTTGCCTTTCTCTGATTCGTAGATGGCAAAATGTTCAACTTGTATATTTATAAAAGGATCTTTGTTCATCTCCCTAGCCCGATTCAAAGCAAATTCCATATTTGTACTGCTCTGAATATGCAGACGTAAATCACCTTGAAGTGCAAAATGAGAAAAGCTCTTTATAAAAAAAAGGTGGTACCACGGCCCCGGTTCTTTATACGATTTCCCAAAATCCTTTACAGGTTCTGGCATTCCTGACGGCTTCCTTTTCATGGTTTAATAGGTAGGGGTAAAGCCCCGTCCGGGAATATCCACATCCAGTAAATATTGTGGCGATCAACTAATTTGCTTTGGGCCGGGTAGTACTCGACCGCCGTTGTTTCTTCGCCAAATATCTCGTTTTTGATTTTCTGCATTTCTGACCAATGCCGTAGAATCGTAGTATCATCATGCTTTTGAACCATCACCCGTATAGCCGTTCCAGTTGTTACTGGCTCATTATCGTAAACCATCACGGTATATCTGGTATTCCTAAAAGCCCGTGTCATACCCTCTGGAATACGTAAGCCCGATAAATCAACCTGCTCAAACTTGGTGACTGGCCTTTTCTGCTCTTTAAACGCAGCTTTTGCCCTTTGTTTCCTGATATTGCTCATCTTGCGGTATCGCGTTTAGTAGTGAAGCATACCCCCAGCCACTCGACAGGGAGAAAAGGGTAAGCGTTACAGCCGCGCCGGGAGTGAGTGCAACCCCCAGCAACCAGCCGAAAAACAGGCAGACCAGAGCCGACGAGGTAGCCATCAGCAGCACAACCAGAAAGAAGGCAGGGCGGCTCATGGGTTGGGGCAGAAACTCCAAGTGCGCGTATATGGCTTTCTCTCATATCTACCTGCCCGGATTGACAGGTTAGAGCAAAGGATTTGCATTACCACCTTCATATCTATATTCCGACAAAAGCAATAGTACTCCTGATCCTTGGATAGCCACTTCTCGTCCGGGTCTTTTTCATCGAAATGCTCAGGCTCAATGCCCAATATTTCGACTATATCCATCAAGAAATCTGAATTCCCGTATGGTCTTTTGGTGTCCTGATAAAAATTCCCGATTGAAGGATCTTGACCCAAAAACATCCAGTCAATATTGCATCTTTTGACTAGTTTCAGGTGTTCCTCCGTAACATCGAATTCTACGGCCCTATCTATCTTGATATAATAGCTACTATATTTGGCAGCCTCCTCATAGTTAAGGCAATCGTGTTTAGTGTCGAACTTTGTCCCGTCCTCCGCTTGGTACTTCTTGACTGTTTCCTCTATTACTTTCATATCTCAGTGATTTTATCGGCTTCGGAAAGAAACAATGGCCAGGCCATAAACCCGGCCCTGTTCAGTCCAAAACCCTTCTGCTAATCTTAGATTATTCCGATTTCTACATCACCTACCAAGGCGCTGACTGTGTAGCCCTTATCCTTCATTTTGCCAAGGGTCTTTTTATAAGCCTTCTCTGCTTCGGTGAGCTCCTTTTTCGGTTCATCGAATAGATTCAACTGCGAATCGGGCGCATGCTTGCCGTTCAGGTACTGCTCTGCCTCATCACAAAGCGCCTCGGTAGCGTGAAAGAGTGGCCCGGCATACTCGTAACCTTCCTCAAATTCGGAAGGCTCAAACTTGGTAAAGGGCGTAACCAGATTCAGTACTCTTTTGCCGGGTAGTTTTCTCTGACCAACCAGCACGACGCCCCTGCTTTCATCCTGACCGCCCCATGAAACACCCGTAACGGTGTAGTCAGATGCTTGCATCATCTCGGCGGTTTCATCCAAAGAAGCGCCGTCCACCTGTCCGGCAATCAGCATCAGGTGCGGTACCAGGCGCTGCATGACCGCTACCATGTCCTCGTGTGGCGGGCGGGCACCTTCCAGATTCCAGTGTTCGGTAAAATCACCGTCCTTTTTGTCGTATTCCAGCGCGACACTGGTAGACTTTACTTTGATTTTCTTGAATGTCAGCATAGGTTTTGAAGGTTGAAAGGGTGAGTAAATGCTGTTTAAATTATTGCTTCTCTGATTGTAAAACAGCTAGACAGAGGATCGGCGTCTAGGGTAATGGGTTGTTCGGGAATGGATTTCAGAAATGAGCGAAGTTGCTTGATTTGTCTTTCGGATACTTTCATTTTAACCGGAAAAGTCAGATCACTCCCTAGGGCAATCTCTATTTCAGTCTCCGACACATACGCGCCCGCTATACTAATTGAATGCTGTGTGAACATTACCTCATACTCCTTTTGTCCATGCACTAGAATGCGTTTAAGGTGCCTCGAAAAAATAATTGAGGAGATCAGGAACCTTAATCTGTTTTTCATAATGGGAAAAATTGGGTGAAAGGGTGAGTAAAAAGATCCGCTAAGGATGTAGCGGTACATACTTGTCAATCCATGAGTAAGGTTAAAGTTTCAGCGTCTGATAATACGCTCTGGCTAGTTCGATGCGGGCTTTCAGGGCTTCAATCATGTCAGGGTCGTACTGGATATTGAATACCTTGATACGCTTCTCGATGGGTAGCAGAGCAATCAAATCGTTGTTGTGCTGAATCTGTTCAGCGCGGGCGATGTAGTCGGGGTTATTCTCGTCGGCCCCAAACTTCCAGCAAATGCGGCGTTGCTGTTCGAGAATCATATCATCCGGCGTTGGTACCAGGCAGTAAATCAACCGGGCGTTTTTCTTGCCTGTCAGCCACATATAGCCCATGAGTTGCCAGAGGTAGCTTTTGATCAATTCGGCTTCAATGAAGGTTCGCAGGTTGTAGGAGGTTTTGACATCTTCCAGACAGTCCTCTTTTTTCAGCACGACGTCGGGCGTACCTATGATGTACTCGTTTTCAAAGCGGATAGTATTCTTTGCCCGGAACTCACCGCCTAGCACCGATTGAACCAGCGCCATGCTGTCCTGCTCACAGAGGTGGCCTTTCATTATTTCGTCAGACACTACATCTTCACGGTAGCCAAATTCCCTTTCGAGCCAGATATTGCGAATCAGGGTTTTGGCGGTGTCACCCAACTCAGGCGGCGTGTTTTTCTTTTTCAGCAGATCATCTATTGTAGCGCTCTGCTTGGCGGTGATCTTTCCCATTTCATGCTTGCGAAGCAGGACGGCTAGGGTTTCGGCTTGCTTTTCGGTAATACCCCCGCTTGTTCCTCCGGTCATAAGATCGCCCAACCGGGAGCAGCGGAAAAGGATGGTTTCTTGTAGGGTGTCAGTCATTTCGCAGGCTCATTAGCATTATTAAACTGCTCCTCTGTAATACACAAGTAGCCGGTTTGCTTTCTTGCAATGTAGTTGCATAGGCTGGCAGCAGTGTATTTTTTGGTGCGTATTGACCAATTATCAATTGCATCGTTGATTGATAATCCTGGCGTGTCAGGTAGATTTTGATACACCACAAATTCCTGCTTTTCAATCTCTCCCTTATGATTCTGTAAATCAAAGGTCACTTTTGTACGTTTCAGGTTTTTCATTTCGCAGCTTTCAGTTTAGCGTCCAGTTCATCCTTTTTTACGGTGTACATATCGGTTAGTCCAGCATCGAAAACAAACTCATAGACTTTCTCTAATTCCTCATGCGTCTGAGCATTCTCGATGTGAGCAATCAGGCGATCAATCTGCTTTTGTTCGGCTTGTTCCTCAATAGAGGGCGGCGTGTTGTCGATGTAATCGGTATCTACTACACCGTTGTCATAGCCTTTAATTACGGCTTGATCGGCAGCAATAGCGGTTTTCAGGTCAATGGAAAGCGGCCCCCACTTGGAAAGCAGTAGTTTGTTGACCGTCTTTTTAGCCATGGAATCGAAATCATCTTTCCACTTGCCTTTTCCATCTTTTTTGAAGGTCTGCGAGTACCTGCTTGCGTGGGCGGTCAGTTCCTCGTTGCTCATGTAAAGCATCTTCCAAAAGCCCGTAATCAGCCGGAAGTAGGAGACATAACCCACGATCTTTTTTTCAAGGCGTTCGACGCGGGGTAGCCAGTTGAAGGTTATCTCACCAGTCAGAAAATCCTCTCTCCCAATTTCTCCCTCACGCACATCGACCACGTTGATTGTCTCGTATTGGCCCGTTCGTAGGGCAAGCTGGTTGAACCCTTTGTAGCCCATCTGAAACTGAGCTACCACCTTCCAGGTATCCCGCCCGTTTTCGCCTTTAACTTTTACGTTGTAGGGCACGATGTAGGCAAAGCCCAGATTGTTATCAACTGGCAAATCCAAAGCAGCGGCCACGGCAGCAGCCATCAGTATGCTTTGCGGATCAGCTTTGAGTAGTTGGGAATTTGAACTAACGGCATTGGACACGGACACAAAAAAACCCTGCGTCCTGTCTCCCAGCATCTTCTCAAATTTCTCTTGGGTAGCCGGGTGATTCATTAGCCCTTTCAGGCTCTGCACTGTTGTTAGATTGCTCATAGATTGGGTTCGGATTAAGTAGATTAGTAGAATGGCAAGTGATAGCAGCCCCGCAATTCCTAGCGTGAGCCAATCGTTTCTGTTCAGCTTCTTCATGGAAATGTTGGGCTAGGGTGAGGTCAAAGGCGTGGGCGTTCATAGCTCTTCTTCGACAAAAAAGTGGGGCAAACGAATGGGGCTGGAATTTTGACCCTTCTCATACACCCTTTCGTTTTTTTTCAGATCCGCATATACCTCAGACTCTTCAAATCGCTGATAGCCCACTCTGCCTTTCGTTCTCTCGACCGCACGCTCTAAAAAACTCTCTGACTGGTAAAGCAAAAAGGCTTCGGCAGCCTCACGGGTAGGCAATGTTTTAAGTGTCCGAATAGTGATGACCGGCCTGCCTCTTTCCAAAAGCTGCTGGCGCTGTTTGACATGGTACCTCACAATTCCCCGCGTTTTGGCCGATTGGCGTAGTTGACAGAAACAATAAACAGTATTGCGAATCCCAGAATCAGCACGGCGGACACTTTCGGCCAGTTCTGACCCGTCCACGTGGCAGCGTTGTAGAGCGTTATCATTAGACTGTCGAGAACCCCGACCCAGCAAAACAGGGCGGTGATACTTCCGAAGAAAAAGCAGAGTATTACGGCGAGGGCGGCTTTCATGGCTTCAATAGTTCATGGTGTTGGTGAATGTTGCCGATTACCTCAAACTCGCCCATTTCCTGAAACAAGGGGATGGCGTCTTGTTCGTCAGCTTGAACAGCACAAAATCCGCATTCAAGCCAGGCAACCCTATAAACTCCGCTTCGGAAGCACACTACACTTAAATCCTCAAAGCGCACTATATCCCCTTCGTAAATCCCCCTCCTGTTCCTGTCGTGCAGGCCCGTGAATCGGCCTACCGTTTCGGGTTCCACTTCATCCCAAGTAAAAGTATCGGGGCCGTAGCTGCACACGATATATGGGTGCAGCTTATCAGACTCGGCGTCTTGTACGTATACAAGATTTCCCTCTTGCCATGTGTTACCTTCAACAGACAGTCCCCGAAATTTGATTTCTCGCTGTTTCATGCTGCGTTATCGGTTACGCCGTCCTCACCCAGCGTCAGGGTGTTTTCGACGGATTGACTGATCAGATTGTTGATGGCAGGCTTTACCATCGCGTGTAGAATAAGCCCGCCCACTTCATCGAGTTCATCGTTGAGGTAATCGCGTCTGGCGTGTAGAAAATCCAGTTCGGTGCAAGGCGTTGTTTTGCCGAAGATCAGATCAATGAGGTACTTTTGATGCTCGGCATCCTGACAGGGCGTGTACTGCCCTTTGTGCGTTTTAAAGGAGTGTTCCTTACCTACCGAGACTTGCAGAAAGGTAGGGTTCGACCGGGTTGTTTTGAGATAGAAAGGCATAGCTTGAAGGAGTTTTGAAGGGTGAGAAAACAGGGGCCGAACCGATAGCCCGGCCCTGTGTGCAACATCTAGTATGATTATAGCCATCCTGACCCGTGGGTCATATCTTGTTCATCCTGCCGGACATCGGCACGAAAGCGGTCGTTTGCTTCGGCTTCGTTGTAAGCCAGTGTCAATTCTGATTCAAGGCGATCGGTCACTGAATCCACGTCGTCAGATTCGGATACCTGAACTGTCAGCGTTAATTCGCCGTACTCGCTGGGAGTTGTGACGGTGATAGCATTGCCTTCAACCGTGATATCATTGATTTCGAATGAAGGCTGCATTTCTTCGGAAATTCTCAGGGCGTTGATTGGCTCGATTACGGTCTCCATGATTTGAAAGCCGTTGAAGGAAATGATTGATTTTTCGGCACTACCTGTCAGCGCCAGTTTGTCCAGATCGACAAACTTGTACGTATCCGTAGAAGGGTTGGTACCTTTGGGTTCGTAGTTGAAGTCAGCCAGAGGAGCCACGCGACGCGTCGTTACTTCATCATTGCTGATTTTCCAGAACGTTACCACGCCCGTAGAAATAGCTTTACGAACCAGCTTTACCACGCGCCAGGCTTCTTTGAGTGCCTGACGAAACGTTAAGATTCCTTTGCGAAAGAGCGACCATGCTTTTTTCATTACGTCGCGAAGTTGATTTTTGCTACCTTTGCTCATGAGAAGTTAAGTTTTGAACCCCGGTGAAGTTTGGCGACTGACCACCGGGGTTTGTTTTTGTGATTGACTTATGCAAATGTCGTTAATATATGTATATTATACAAGCATTAGTGTATAAATATTTTCATAAATATACAGAAATAAGTGTATTTAAATACATAAATATGTGAATATCAAAACCTTGTGTTAAAAATATTTTTGCGCTTATCCGGCAAATGGTTACTTTGGCCTAAAAATCCATAGAACCATGATGAGAAAGATTTACCTGATAGCCCTGATTGTTACGGGGCTTGGCGCGGCGCGGGGCCAATCGCTGGAATATGTAAAAGAATACAACACCAAAGGGACCGAACCCAAAGCCGTGATCAATGCAATCGACAGGTATTTGGCTAAACACACGGACTGGTACCCCTCACAGGTCCATTATGTTGATGAGTCCTCAATTGTGATTTACCGGAAATTTAACGCGACAGGTGTTGCGGGAGATTATCCCGTTCGGGAGCCGTATAGGTGCCGAATTGAAATAGAGGCTACTGATGAAGGTTGTTTGTTGAAATCCTACAGGTACGAATCAAACGGCGGCGGCCTATCGAGGGAAGCAGCGGACGAGATTGTTACCAATATGAAGACCAGCAAGAAAAAGAAGGAGTTTTTGTTTGAGAGAAACAAGGTAATCTACTATTCGCTTGACAATAACTTCAACCTTTTAGCCTCCAATATTACCCTGGCATTATTTGACTATACAGAGCCCAACAGGCCAACCAAATAATCGCTAGTCCTCCCATGAAAAAGCTCTTCCTGCTTTACCTGGTGCTTTGCGCGTTGCTGGTCATTATTGCGCTGTTTCGTGAGCCGGTGCCGCCTGCCTCGCAAGCTGACTGGTACGAAGGTGAAGCGGCGGGGGATTATTGGGACGGGCAGATGCAGGACAGAGAATAAATTAAAATGAATAACCTCAAATTACTTTAACTAAAAAAAAACTACAACTATGCTTTCAATTGGCGACTTTAATCTTGGCGATTCTGCAGTAAATTCCGAAATCAGGCTTTATGTTTTAGAGCATCTATTTGATAGAATGCTCAGACAACAACCAATCACTGACCAAATTATTAAACAGCTTCGTGATGATGCCGTGAAGGATTTACAAAAAAGATTTCCTGAGGCTGGAATTGGGCCTAAAAACCCTAGCTAGGTCTTCAAATACATTCGTTCGATCTTAATTTCCTTCTGATGCTCGGTATCGATCCAATAGGCCGGGTGCTCACAGCGCACCACTGTGGCGGGAATATGAATATCCGGCCCATCTCTGGTATGGTGAATGAGGCTGACCTTTTGGCCTTCGGAAAGCACGGTTTCGGGCTGGCTGTATAGGTTCATGAGTCGAGGTATTCGTTAACATCTTTCATAAATTCATCCAATGTCCAGCAGACCGCCACGGCATAGCCTTGTTGTAATAGCAGCTCATGGTATTCATTCTGAGCGGCAGAGCAGGTACCTTTCCCATACTTCATTTCGATGCAAAGACCGTGGTATTTGCCTCTGGGAACCAGTAGCAGTAGATCAGTCATACCCGGCGTTACGCCCTCTCCTGACATGATCATAGCCTCTATCTTGCTACGTTTCCCTCCGTTCGGTACGGCAATCAGCAGCTTTGCCAAAGCTCTATGCTGCATCCGAAACCATTTCACGCACGAACGTTGCAGGCGGCTTTCGTGGTGGACGGGTTTGGCCCTTGCCTTGGTTTCGTATGTGGCGCGGGGATGGCTCATGGCTTAGTGATTTCTGGTACGCCTTCTTTGCGCGGCGCGTCCGGTGGGTTGGGAGAAGTTTAAACTTGGCTTAATCAAGATATCTTCAATATCAATTTTTATCGGGTGCAGCTCAAACTCCTCTTTGGCTTCGGATGGCTCATCCTGAACTGCAATAATTTCGCAAGGGCCGATGATTTGCGCCGCTATACTTGTCGCAAGCCCGGCGGCTCCATCTCCAATGATTAAGATTCTCATGCCGCTTTCTGCTCGTTTTGAAATTTCGTGTATTCAACCATCAGTCGAAAGGTATCCAGCACGGTTTGCGCTACTTCCAGATAGCTGGAATCGTGAGCCAGGCGGCGGGCTACTTTCAACAAGATTTCCTGCACGGTGTCGGGCCGTTCCGGTACATCGTCAAGTACTTTTGATTCGGCGATTTCTTCCAGTTCGGCGGTGGTATCCTGCCAAAGTTCTTCGACGGTTGGTAGTTCATCCTCTTCCTGTGAGGAAGACTCTATCTGATTGGTTTTGGATGGGATGGTGGCGGGTTCAAGCAATGCCGAAGCCTTCTGTTCTTCGGTTTCCGTGGGAACGTACCGAAAACCGCCGTTGCGCCCTTTGGTCACTACGATTTTTCCGTCTGTTTTTGGGGCAGGCTCCGCCTTCTGCTCAACCTCTCCTTTGGGCTTTTCCTTACTGAAAGCGCCAAAAAAACGGGCGTGATTTTCTACTTCGATGGAAAATGGCCTTAGATCGGTTGTGATGTTGATCTTGCCATCGTGAATCTGAGCATTCTCGATGCGGTGCCATTTCTGGTCCAGGGTACAGAACAAGGTTTTGCCCTTCATGGCGGCGGTTTGCTCTTCGATCTTTTTGTAGGTTGCTATGGTCATGGTTTTGAAAGGTTTATGCTGCGATTAGTTCGGATGTTTCTATTCTTTGGCCCAGTGCTTCGGTCCAGGCCTTTACCACCTGTGGCACAACCGAATTCCCAATAAATTTTTTCTGATCGGTCTGCGTACCGGAGAGTTTGTAAGACTTCGGAAAGCCCTGAATCCGCAGCAATTCAGGTACTTTGAGCATACGCATTTTAATATCTACAATCCCGTAAACAGCCATAAAAACCTTGATCTTTTGCATGGTCTGGCTATCCTCTGGAAAAATCAGGATGGCAGCCTGTCCGGATTCGGTGGATACCAGGTAGGGCGGCATCTTATCCATGCGGGCAATGAGGGTGAAGCAGGGGTTTTCCAGATCACTGCCCTTGCTTGCGTATTGAGGATTCATCAGGTAGTGATGATTTCCGGTCAGTAGCGTGGGTGCCGGGTCGTCGATGGACTTACCCCTGTTCTCATGCTGGTTTTGCATAATCCACGGCTCACAGCTTACCAGATTCGCCTTCGGTACGGTCATCAGAGCGCCCATCGGCCCTTCGATATCGACGTGTTTACCGCCGCCCTGACTGAAATTTCGGTCAATGAAACACAGGGAGAATTTATCCTTTGTGGTCAGGGTGGGTGATGGATTTTCTACTGTGGTTGGCCTTGAAGTTCCGTACTGCTGATCCAGAAACACCACGCACATACGGTCTTTGGTTGTCAGCGTTCCGGCGGGGCTATCTGTACCGTGCAGATTGTGGCCGTTCCCGTAGTACTTACACATGAATTCGGCGGTTGTGACCGCGATTCGCTGCTGAACAGCAAGTGTGTGACAGGGTTCGTTCAGGCTGGTACCTGGGCTGACCTGTCCCTTTTTATTACTGGAATTGTACTTGGTCAGGAAGACTGCCGCCTTATTGTCTGCCGTGGTAATGGTTCGGGCGGGCTGGTTCTCGGATGTTACTTTGGCCGAGGGTAAACCGCCGTTGCTTTGGGTGATGAAGACCGCATCCTGATTACCTGCCGTAGCCGTGAGAGTCCGGGCCGGGCCATCGACTGAAATATTACGTGATTCCGGCTGTCCGCCCTGCCGCTGCGTAATGAAAACTATTCCTTGCTGGGCGGTCGTGGTAATGGTTCCCGCCGGGCTTTCCATCGAACTGTTCTTGTGCTCGGGCTGTCCGGAAAAGAACTTGGTGATAAAGCTATCATCTCCGTTGGCGACAAACTTGACCAGTCCGGCGTAGATTCGTTCCAGCGTTTTTTCGACCAGTGGCTTTTTTCTGCCGAAAATCGACTGTCCTTCGTCGGAAAAGTCCAGACACTCGCGAACCGGCTTCCACTTTTTCAGATCACCGAAGATTCCGTTTTTGCCGGGATTCTTCGAATGCGTGGGACGTGGCCAGACAATCGGTAGATCGTCTTTTGCGAAAATGCCGAACAGCCGGTTTCGTGAGGTGTAGGCTCCGTAGTCGGCGGCGTTCATTTGCCGCCACTCATCGCGGTAGCCGTAGCCGCACAGGTGATTTCTCCACCGTACCCAGTCGCGTCCGTTTTTTCTGGAAACGGGCTTGCCCTTTTCATCCAGCGGCCCCCAGCTCATGAACTCTACTACGTTTTCAATCTGAATGTAGTCCGGATCGAGGGCAATCACGTAGCGGTCGAGGTGTTCGGCCAGGGTACGGCTGTCGGCTTCGCGGGGCATACCGCCCTTGGCCTTGGAAAAGTTGGTGCATTCGAGCGAGGCCCACAGAATCAGCTTGGCATTGCGGTACTTTGTGCGGTAGTAGGCAACCAGGGCAACCAGTTCGGTCAGGTCCAGCGTGCGGATGTCTTCTTCGAAGTGCTTTACCTCGGGATGATTGCGCCAGTGGGATTTGATAGCAATAGGGTCGTGATTGACACAGGCGATTACCTTGGCGATGGATTGGCCTTGCTTTTGGGCCGTCGCAAAGCCGGTGCTAACGCCGCCCGCGCCGCAAAAAAGGTCAACGATTAAAAATTCAGGGTCTTGGTTCATGGGTTTGATTTAAAAAAGTTGGTACTGATTAGGTTTTGGTCCACCGGGACGTTTGGGCCCCTGATAGTCGGGATTGATTCGGAAGACGCCCGGCTTGATGCGAATTACCTGGCGGCTTTTTACCATCCGGGAAAGGATAGCGCCCAGATGCTTACTACCGTTGCAGTAGTAGCCGAAAGGTACCTGTTCGCCGATCTGATCAAGTGTCATTTCCTTGTTTTTGGCAAGGAGCTTTCTGATTTCGCGCTGTTTGTCCATGGTCTACTCGTTTTTCATTGGTTCTCTATCCCGAGTCATCCGGGCCAGTTCCCGGCAGCCGATTTCCTTTGCTCCAGCTTTAATTGCCAGTGCTTTTTTGCTCAGGCAGATATCGAAGTGTTCCCTTCGGCTACCTGCCTCCTGTATCCATTTGCGTTGCACACCAATTGTATCAGCCATGGCCAATAGCTCTTCGGTGGAATCAGCAATCATGTGGCACATGATCATTTTCCTGTAAGGGGCATTGTAATCATCGACGTAGACCATAGCTTACTCGTTTGGGGTGATGGCGCCTGACTCGTTAAGGTGGCATTTCTTTTCAGCTAGGTCGGCGATGAAAGCATTGTAGGCAGCCTGGCGGCAATCGTTCTTGATTTCTTCGACATCCTCAGCCCTGAGAGCCTTGTCGGGATTTCGCTTCTGAAAGTTTTCCAGCGCGCGTTCGTAAAGCCGGTTGGCCTGATCGATGGGCATTTCGTAGATTCCCAAATCTTTGAGCTGCTGGTAAAGCCCGGCCGCGCCCCAAATCTGAGCGCCCGGATTCCCGGCAAACTGCTCTACGTGCTGATTGACCAGCGCAATAGCCTGTTTTCGCTGCTCCTCACGTGAGGGCGGCAAAGCC
Organism: uncultured Persicitalea sp.; assembly: GCA_964500445.1. Lineage (GTDB taxonomy): Bacteria > Bacteroidota > Bacteroidia > Cytophagales > Spirosomataceae > Persicitalea. The sequence goes on from CAZCOG010000004.1 coordinate 60,797, forward strand.
AAAGTGTCCTTCTCAATCCGGACCTGAATCTGAGCGTGACGCTTCATGATCGGCGCTTTGGTGTCGCTGATGTAGGCCTTGACCCACTGCACGAAATTGGCCAGGGAGAAAAAAACCGCCTTGCCCGGCGCGTTGTAGTCTCCATCAAGGCCCCGATCAAGAGCGGCCATGATTTCGGCGCGGGTCAGACCGCGAAACTTTTGCAGGTCCAGCGTCAGAAGCCGGACAGTTTCGCCGTATTCGTCGCTGTCGCGGGCGTTGTAGCCCAGCCGAATAGCAGCATGCGAAATGATTTTTTTTGCCAGTTCAAGGCACTGATTACCTGTCAAGTCCTTGATGAAGGGATTGCCCGGCGCGGATTTGGAAGCCTGAACAATGGCGTTTTCGGCTTCGGTGAGCGGAGCCTGAACGAGGGGGGCGGGCAGCGTATCGACTACGGTCAGGGCGTTGTTGAGGATGGCGGGGGTTAGCATAGTGGCGACTGATTAGGTTGAAGTATAATAGCCTCGAACTCCTTATTTCGATTTATTAGCGCGAATACTTCCGACCGCTTTACTGTGCGCTCAATGATTACCGCTTTGCCGTATCTATTCTGGTACCATTCGGCATATTCCCGGTAAATTGTATAGGCTATCCCGGTGCAATCGAGTGAATTAGTTGCTCTGTAAACCTCAAAGGTTTCCGGCATTTCGCGCAACGCCTTTGCATCTTCCGGTGTTGAGAAGTAAAACCGCTGCTTGCGCTTAGACTGCATCAGTTCACGGAATTGGTCGCTATTTTCGGTACTGCCAGCCACGACCCAAACCGTTCGCAATAACTCCCAATAGCGTTCATCGGAAAGGTTCTTTTTCTCTTTCAGGAAAATATCAAGCACCTTGGATTCGCTTTGCTCGACGTCCCATGCCTGAATAATTTTTTGACAAATTTTTGAGTCTCTGAGCAAAACCCTTTTGGGTAGGTCAGGGAAGCGGCGGGTCATTGGTACCTGCTCGTTGTTAGGGGCATTGAAAATATTCATCGGCTTAGTTATCAAAATCATACAGCGGGTTCTTGAACGTGCCATCCATCAGGGAGGCAAGTACTTTCTCTGCGGCAGCATCGGTGTTCTCCTTGATCTGGGCAATTCGTCCTTGGGGTCGGTCCGACGTTTCGGCTTCTTCCTGCCGTTTCTTCCAGTACTTGATCGAGTCGAGGAAGTGCTGACGAAAATCCTCCTCGGACTTGGGTGTTTTTTTAAGTCCTTTCTGACCTATGATGAAGTCTCCAAGGGCCTCATGGTAGTTTTCGCGGGGTAGCTTGTACTTGACGGCAGCGGATTCTATCAAGTCTTTGTCGGCAACCATTCCGGCGTGGTACTGGTCGATTATCTGCCCGGTCGTAAGGGGGTGGCCCGCAACCGGGGGATTATTTTTTATTTCTTCTGCGGTGAGCAAAGCATTTTTTCTGCTCTCCAAAACTCCCGGCAAAACAAAATCATCCTCGCGCGTTCGGTCGGTCGAATCTTCTTCTTCTTCTAATTCTAAAGAAGTCTTATTATTAGATGGCGGTAAAGATTCTTTACCCGTTTCCGGTAAACTTTCTTTACCCGGTGGGTCAACTTTCTTTACCCGCTTAGGTAAAGATTCTTTACTCTTGGTAAAGATGCTTGACGGTAAAGATTCTTTACCTAGGGTAAAGTTATTGTACCAGAGTTGCGTCGTTCTCAAATGCTTGGTTTCCGGGTGCATTTCCACTAGTCCGGCCTTGATTAAAGGTTTGAGCAGATTGATAATTGACTGCTTGCTGAATCCCAGCATTTCACCCAACGTCTCGCGCTTGGCGTAGCACCAGCGGGTCGTATTTTCGGGATTATTGGCCAGATGGTAGATTCGGTCTGCTACACAATATTCATTGCAGGACAGACCAAACCTCATGCGTGCGTCGTGGTCAATGGTTGTGTAGTTCATGCGGCGATTTCTTTACTGAGTAGCTTAATCACAAACTCCCGGCCGCGCTGGGTCCAACGTCGGTGAAAGATCACGTGGCCATTGTCGAGTACTTCCTGCTTGATTTCGCAGTACCCTTGATCGGCGTAGCGCGAATAGAGTACCCACGTACCATTTGATTTGTACTGTACGCCCTGATCGTGCAGGTAGCTATTCAACTGATTGGCCGATTTCAAGCCCGCCTCCTTAGCCAGTTCGGTGGCCGTATAGGTTTTGTTGACGTGGGTGAGAATAGCGACGGTACTTTCGGCAGTCTGAGCGCGCTGAGCCAGTAGCTGCTTTTGTTCCTCGGATTCTACCAGGGCTTTCAGCGCATCAAGGTAGGTAGTAGGAACGGTGGATGCTATACGCAACTGCTTTTCGCACTCGATGAAATAGCGCCGGGCCTGTTTGCCTTTCTCAACGCGGGACATCATAGCCATTTCTTTGGCCGTATCCAGCGTCAACGCATAGTCGGTTTTCCAGCTTGCGGAATGCCCGGTAGGTACCTTTACCTTAATCGTTTGATAGTCAATGCCTTCATCGAATGAGGCTTTATTATCATCAAACCACTGGGTAAAATGGTTCTTAACTTCCAGGAATTCGTACAATTCCCGTGCGCTGACGACCTGCCCGCCCTGCGAATCGGTAGTGATTTTGATGAGCTGGTTCATACACTATTTCGTGATATTAGGCCAGTGCTTCGATGCTTTCGTTCACTAAATTTTGCATCTCATCCAGGACCTCTTCTAAAACTTTTTTATGGCCGCTGAGCATCATGTATACATCGTAGGGCTCCACCTCAACATTCTTATTTTTAAGTCGTTGGCTGATAAGCGGACCAAATTCGCAGCGTGCAGGGAGTTGGCTTCTTAGCTCTTTTAGTTTTTTTCGACGGAACCGATTGTGAAATCTTTCTTCTAATTCTTGCATAAGAAAGCGGGTTATGTGTATATTAGTCGTATAATTATCACAAATATACACATATTAATGAATAGTTTCAAAATTTAATCACACATTCTTGTATGACAGAGCAACAAAAATTTGAGAAATTGATCAGCGAGCTTGGAATTAGCGTCTATCAATTGGGCAAGGATTTAGGGTATAAGCGGGCTGAGCCCCTTTATAAAGTCGTAAAAGGGGAAACAAAGGAGATGGGCGCCACGGTGTACAGTAAAATCCTCCGGGCCTACCCTACCGTAAATCCCGAGTGGCTCATCACCGGGGAGGGAGAGGTCTTTAAAACGCCCGCCGCCACCCCGCCACAAATCGACACCGCCGCCCACGATGAAGTAATGGAAGAAGTCCAGCAACTGAGGGAAGAAAACAGGATTCTTCAATCTATGTATGAGCGGGCGGTCGAGAAATCGGTCCGGGCCACACTGCCGGGAAAGTTTAAGGGTGGAATTCTATTCCTGGGAAAACAAAGGTCAACCTTCACGGTTGGAAAAGGGGTCTATCCCTACCAACAGTACCGGTACTAACTGCTGTTTTCGGGATTCCGCCCGGCTCTTTTGTTCTGTTCTGTAACAAGAGAAGACCAGGCTATTGACTAAGTGACTGATGATGAGAAACAAAGGGGAATCGGGAAAAATAAAGCCTATGATTCTTCCTCTCTGCAACATGCCGTTCCTGATATCAGGAACGGTATTTATTTTACAGGGATTTACCAGCTCTCCAGAAATTTCCTGCCAGAAGTATTAATTTCAAAGTACGATATTCCTATATTGTTGAATATTTTCATTTCAGGATTTTTATTCAATTAAAATTTATTTTCAAATGACTCGTAAACTACTATTTGTCTTATTCATGGGCAGTTTGCCCTTCTTGTACTCCTGTGACAAATTAAAAGGGGATATTGGACCGGAGGGACCACAGGGAGAACAAGGTGTAGCGGGTGAAAAAGGGGACCCTGGCGATCCGGCTGGTGCGATTCAAGTCACGCTTGATACCGCATCGACCGATGCCGATGGAAACCTGGCGCGAGGCTTTGAAATTGGCGCAGCCAACGCCGCTATTGTTGAAAAAGGTGCCGTTTTGGTCTACGCAAAAGCCAGCAATGCCTGGTTCCCACTTCCCGGGCCTGTCTTTTTTTCAGATGCAGTGTCTAACTATACCTTTGCTTACGCTATTCAGGGAGAAAACCTGGTAGTTCAACTGCTTCAGCTGGATGAAACACCTAAAAAGCGTAAGTTTCAATCGGTCCGCGTTGTGCTAATTCCGGCAGCAAACGCCAGATTGAATGCAGAAGTAGATTATAAAGATTACGAGGCAGTGCAAAAAGCATATAATCTGCCTGAATAGTACTTTGAACGGCTGAAAACTCCGAATAATGGCAATTTTCAAAAGGCCGGGTCAGTGCCCGGCCTTTTCTGCTGTCAGACACTATATTACACCTTATTTATTTTTTTCAAAACTTTTCCCTGGGTCACGTGGCACTCAATCCCGACAATATCAAATTGGTCTTTGGTCTTAAAATCAAACAATTACGTTTGGATCGGGCTTTGTCCTTGAATGATTTGTCCCAAAAATCAGGCCTTTCTATCTCGTACATCAATGAGATTGAAAAAGGCAAAAAGTACCCTAAAGCTGACAAAATCATCTCGCTTGCTCATGCTTTGGGTACCGATTATGATTCTTTGGTCTCTTTAAAACTCAGTAAACGGCTCGAGCCGATTTCAGAACTGCTCAGCTCCAACATTCTGACCGAACTTCCACTCGAACTTTTCGGTATCGATCAGTCAAACCTACTGGAAATGCTCTCTGACGCACCCACCAAAGTCAGTGCTTTCATTGGTACTTTGATTGAGATTTCCCGCAACTACAATATGTCCGTGGAGCAGTTTTATTTTTCTGCATTGCGTACCTATCAGGAAATGCATGATAACTACTTCGAAGAAATTGAAGATGCTGCAGAACAATTTTTGGTAGAAAAAGGAATAAATGAGAATCTAATTTTAGATGAAGAGTATTTGATTAATGTTTTACGTCAGACCTATCATTACGAGATTGAGCAAATCGACAAAAGTACTTATCCAGAACTGAAAGCGGTCCGCTCTCTCACCATTCCACAGGCAAATGGTACTCGATTACTGGTCAATGGAAGTCTTAGCTCTGTTCAGAAATCGTTTATATATGGCCGGGAAATTGGCTATCAGTATCTTCAATTGCACAACAGGCTCTATACTACCTCAGTACTGGAAGCCGATTCATTTGAACACCTGCTCAACAACTTCAAGGCTTCCTACTTCGCCAGTGCAATCATAATCCGACGAAACCTATTGATACCCCAATTGAAGGAATTCTTCAATCTGAAAACCTGGCAACCCGATCGGTTACTGGGTATGATCGACTATTTCAATACTACCCCTGAATCGTTCTGTTACAGAATCAGCAATATTCTTCCCAAGCACTTCGGAATCAACCAGATTTTCTTCCTTCGGTTCAATAATTTTCCTGGCCAGAATAAATTTGAGTTAACCAAAGAGATGCATATTGCAAGAAAACATATTCCACATACCGTAAAGGATGAGTACTATTGTCGCCGGTGGTTATCACTTACTATTTTGCAGGATTTGGCTGAGCAAAATGAGGACAAGAAACAGAAGGCTGTTACACTCTGCAAAGCCCAGATTTCTAAATACGTGGATAGTGGGGAAGAGTATCTGATGGTAAGTTTTGCCAAATCATCCGTAAACTTACCCAACCCAAATGTGAGCGTATCAATGGGAATATTTCTTAACGAAGACTCGCGCAAAATAATCAGTTTTCTGGATGATCCGGCGCTTCGCCTGCGACTTGTCAACGAGACCTGTGAACGTTGCACCCTTTTTGACTGTAAAGAACGTATGGCTGCACCTACCGTACTTCAACGCAGACACAAACACGAAGAACTCAAAAAAAGAATTTCTGCTTTGCTCAATAATAGGGTAAATACTCTTAGCCTTTGAAAGCCGGAATCCCCGTAATCTCAGCCCCCAGAATCAGCAGGTGAATGTCATGGGTACCCTCATAAGTCACAACCGACTCGAGGTTCATCATATGCCGCATAATCGGATATTCCCCTACTATTCCGTTCGCACCCAGAATTTGCCGGGCTTCACGGGCTACGTTAAGCGCCATGGCAACATTGTTTCGCTTCGCCAGTGATATTTGGGAAGAGGTAACTTTTCCCGCATTTTTAAGTACCCCAAGCCGCCATGCTACAAGTTGGGCTTTGGTAATTTCGGTAAGCATTTCGGCCAATTTCTTTTGAGTAAGTTGAAAAGCGGCAATGGGTTTATCAAACTGAATGCGCTCGGCCGCGTAGCGTACCGCTGTTTCGTAACAGTCGATGGCTGCGCCAATCGCTCCCCACGCAATGCCATAACGCGCATTGTCCAGACATTGAAGTGCTGCGCCCACACCCAGCGCGTCCGGCAGCAGATTTTCAATTGGTACCTTTACATTATCAAAAACCAATCCGCCGGTTGCACTAGCCCTTAGTGACCATTTATTGGCGATCTCAGGCGTAGAGAATCCTTCCATCCCCCGCTCTACTATCATTCCCTGGACCCGTCCGGCCGGATTTCTTGCCCAAACCACCGCGATATCAGCCAGCGGAGCATTGGAAATCCAGGTCTTTGATCCATTTAAAATATATTCGCCGTCCACTTCCGTTAGTTTCGACTGCATGCCAGCAGGATTAGATCCAAAATCAGGTTCGGTGAGGCCAAAGCAACCCAACCATTCTCCTGAAGCAAGTTTGGGAAGGTACTTTCTTTTTTGTTCTTCGGTGCCAAACTGATAAATTGGCCAGATAACCAGCGAGTTTTGAACCGAAAGCGTCGATCGCATACCCGAATCCCCTCGTTCGATTTCCTGACATACCAGGCCATAACTTATATAATCTGCTCCGGTACCGCCGTACTCTTCTGGTAATGTCACGCCCAGGATGCCCATTTCGCCAAAACGTTTCACCATGTAAGCCGGAAAAGCTGCCCGCTGGGCATAAGAATCAATTACAGGCTTAATTTCTTTATCCGTAAATTCGGCCACAGATCGGCGGATCAGGCGATTTTCCTCAGAAAGTAATTCATCAATTTTAAAGAAATCAGTCATAATAATCAAAAGGTGAGTTTGGTGCTCTTCAAGTTATCACGCTTTAAGTACTAGTACAAAGTCCTTTTGAAAATCTACTACCTATGCACGTATATCTAATGGGGGGCTTGTATATTTTGGCTGGGATCAACCATTTTATCAGTCCCAGATTTTACCTAAAAATAATGCCGCCCTATCTACCGTATCACAACTTTCTGGTGATGCTATCTGGACTTGCAGAAGTAGTATTCGGTGCGCTCTTATTCTTTCCGGCCACGCGAAGTTGGGCTGCCTGGGGAATTATCCTCTTACTAATTGCTGTTTTTCCGGCAAACCTGTATATGGCTTACGGCGCAAAATTTCAGGATCTTTCTCCATGGATTCGCTGGGGCAGGTTGCCGCTACAATTCGTTTTGATTTGGTGGGCTTTTCAATATACCAGGTAGTCAAAATATTCATCGGGAACCTCGATTCAGTGCGAGCGTAATCCCAAATCGTATTTAAATTTTGCCAATTACCAAACAATATATACTTCCCCCCGAGCTGGCGCTGCAAGAGGCAAGTTTTAAAGAATACGTGCTGGCAGACCTTAGAATTGGTTCGCCGGAAGAAGTAACGCTCCGCAAAACGCGGCAATCCATTGATGCCCGGGGCCAAAATGTCAAGGTCAATGTCCAGGTAGACATCTTTGTAAATGAGTCTCCTGATGATTTTATTGAATATAAAGTACCGACGACCGATGTAAGCCAAAAGCCTGTGGTCATCGTAGTTGGCTCTGGTCCCGCCGGGACATTTGCTGCGCTGCGATTAATCGAATTAGGTTTTAAGCCAATTATTCTGGAAAGAGGCAAGGATGTTCGGGCCCGGCGCCGCGATTTGGCTTCAATCAATAAACAACATACTGTCAATCCCGACTCCAACTACTGTTTTGGTGAAGGAGGAGCGGGGACCTATTCCGACGGGAAGCTGTACACACGCTCCAACAAACGTGGTAATATCCGACGGATACTGGAAATATTCGTAGCCCACGGTGCCAGCGAAGATATTTTGATAGAAGCGCACCCTCACATTGGAACTAACAAACTACCCAAAATCGTGGCCGAAATGCGGGCCTCCATTTTACGCGCAGGTGGCGAAATCCATTTCAATTGCCGCGTTACGGATCTATTGCTGAAAAATCAGGAAATAAAGGGTGTGATCACTGCCGATGGTCAGGAATTTACCGGTGAAAGCGTAATCCTGGCGACGGGACATTCGGCGCGAGATATTTTTGAATTACTGCACAATCGGGACATATTGATCGAGGAAAAACCTTTTGCGATGGGTGTCCGAATTGAGCATCCTCAACGCCTTATTGACCGGATTCAGTACCGTTGCCAACCCGACCGGGGACCATACCTTCCGGCGGCTTCCTACAATCTGGTGACCCAAACTTACTATAAGGGCGTACAACGCGGTGTTTTTTCGTTCTGTATGTGTCCTGGTGGCTTTATAGTGCCGGCTGCAACGGCTCCGGGCGAACTGGTAGTCAATGGTATGTCGCCTTCCCGCCGTGATTCGCGATTCGCCAACTCGGGAATTGTAGTGGCAGTACAGCCTGAAGATACCAAAAAGTTTGCGGAGTATGGCCCATTGGCAGGTTTGCAATTGCAGCGCGAGGTAGAGCAAGCCGCTTGCCAAATGGCAGGAAACAGCCAGGCAGCACCTGCCCAGTTGGTCAGCGATTTCGTGGCCGGAAAAGTATCTTCCCAATTACGCGAAACCTCTTATCAGCCTGGCCTGGTTTCTATGGATATGCGGGAAGTACTTCCCGCCCATATCGCCAGTCCTTTGCGTGAGGGCTTGGAGCAATTTGGCCGAAAAATGCGCGGATATATTTCTCAAGAGGCCCAGCTTATTGGAGTGGAGAGTCGTACTTCGTCCCCTGTCAGAATCCCCCGTGACTTGAATAGTTGCGAGCATCCGGTGATCAAGCGACTATTTCCATGTGGCGAGGGAGCCGGATACGCAGGCGGAATTATGTCAGCTGCCATGGATGGCGAACGCTGCGCCGAGCAATTGGTGTTGCTTTATGGCAGGAAATAACAAACTTCCACCATGTCCCAACTTTTTTTTGAAGAATTCATTAACAGTTTACCTCAAAAATTCGGGCGTCCACTGCCCGGGCAGCTCGCCCATGCCCGTATGCTCACCAATTCGGAATCCAGACTAAGTACCAAACCTAACGCTCGAACCAGGAAAAGCGCTGTGCTGATTTTATTCTATCCTTACCAGGGGCAAATTTTACTTCCTCTTATCTTACGCCCACCTTATGATGGGGTACACTCCGGACAAATGGCCTTTCCGGGCGGACGCTATGAACCTACGGATGAAAACTTAATCCGTACGGCTATGCGAGAGGCCCAGGAAGAAATAGGCTTGCGGCTGACTGACGTTAAAGTGGATGGACTGTTAAGTGAGCTATTCATACCGCCCAGCAATTTCATGGTGCAGCCTGTTGTGGCCCATATCCCCTATCGACCCGAGTTTTTCCCCGATCCTCGCGAAGTAGAAAAAGTATTGGAAGTACCTCTGCGTGAAATTCAGGATAAATCGATCATTGGCACTAGTGAAATTAGAGTAGCAGGTAGTTTTATCCAGGCTCCCCATTACCTCGTCCAGAACTACAAAGTCTGGGGTGCAACTGCGATGATGATAAGCGAGTTGCTCGAGGTTTTACAATCCTAATCCTGTATTCGAGTTTGGTAGCTGAGTAGTTTGCCAGGCGAAAGTAATAAGGTTTGCTAATAGGTTTAAGATTCCGTTGAAGCCCGAATTAAGAAAATCACCTCAATCATCGGCAGTGCTAAATACCTGGACCCATGAACTAAAAGACTCTTAATTTTTTTGTATTTTTACCCTCCACCATAACTCCCAACACCCTTTCTCCCCTACATGGAAGAAAATACTGAAAACCTCGATAATATCCCTCAAGAAGACGGCGAATTACACGAAAAAACTCCTATTTCCGGCTTATACGAAAACTGGTTCCTCGAATATGCATCTTATGTAATTCTTGAGCGGGCGGTGCCCGCTACCGAAGACGGTCTCAAGCCTGTTCAGAGACGCATTATGCACGCGCTCAACGAGATGGACGACGGCCGTTTTAATAAAGTGGCCAACGTCATAGGCTCTACGATGCAATATCACCCGCATGGTGATGCCTCAATCAATGATGCCATTGTCAACCTTGGTCAGAAAGAACTACTTTTTGATACTCAGGGCAACTGGGGAGATGTGCGCACAGGTGATAGCGCCGCCGCTCCGCGTTATATCGAGGTCAGGCTTTCTAAATTTGCCAAAGAGGTGGTATTCAATAACGATACCACTGACTGGCAGCTTTCCTATGATGGTCGCAAACGCGAACCGATCACTTTACCGGTAAAATTTCCCCTCTTGCTGGCGCAGGGTGTGGAGGGAATCGCAGTGGGATTATCCACTAAGATCATGCCGCATAATTTTTGCGAACTGATTGAAGCTTCCATCAATATTTTACGTGACAAAAAAGTTGAGATTTTCCCCGATTTTCAGACCGGAGGTTATATAGACGTATCGAATTACAACGACGGAGAGCGTGGCGGCAAAATCAGGGTAAGGGCCAAGATTGAAGAAGAGGACAAGAAAATGCTGGTCGTCAAGGAAATACCCTATGGTACTACCACTACTTCCGTCATTGATTCAATCATAAAAGCAAACGATAGCGGCAAAATCAAAATTAAAAAGGTAGTGGATAATACTGCTGCCGACGTCGAAATCCAGATTCATCTGGCTCCCGGTGTATCTCCTGACATCACGATGGATGCGCTTTACGCCTTTACAGACTGTGAAGTGTCTATTTCACCCAATGCCTGTGTGATTGTGGCCGACAAGCCGCATTTCTTGGGAGTGACTGAAATTCTGCGCTACAATACCGAGAAAACAGTTGACTTGCTGCGGCAGGAACTTGAAATCAAGAAGGCCAATCTCCTGGAAAAAATTCTTTACGGTTCGCTGGAAAAAATCTTTATCGAGAACCGGATTTACCGTGACATCGAAGAGGCCGAAACCTTCGAAGCTGTGATTAAGCGCATCGATCAGGGTTTGACGCCGTATAAAGGTCAGTTCTATCGTGAAATCACCGAAGAGGACATCATTAATCTGACCGAGATTCGCATCAAGCGAATTTCGAAATACGATAGTTTCAAGGCCGACGAATTAATGAAAAAATGGCAGGAGGACCTCGCTGAGACCGAGGACAACCTGGCCAATCTGGTTCGTTTTGCCATCGACTACTTTAAGGATCTGCTGAAAAAATTCGGAAAAGGTCGTGAACGCAAGACGACGATTCGCACCTTTATGCAAATTTCGGCGAATGTCGTGGCGGCCAATAACCAGAAGCTTTATGTCAATCGGGCCGATGGATTTATCGGCTATGGCCTGAAAAAGGATGAATACGTCATGGATTGCTCCGACATTGATGACATCATTGTTTTCCGGCGGGATGGGGTATGTACTGTGACGAAAATTCAGGACAAAGTTTTTGTCGGCAAAGACATCATTTACGTTTCTGTTTTTGTCAAGGGTGACGAGCGTAAAGTATACAATATGGTGTATCTCGAAGGGAAATCCGGGGTTTCTTATATCAAACGTTTTCAGGTTACGGCCGTCACCCGTGATCGGGAATATGACCTAACGCAGGGATCGCCCCGCTCGAAGATCACCTACTTTACGGCCAACGACAATGGTGAAGCAGAGATTATAACTGTAAACCTCACCGCGCAATGCAAGGCAAAAGTCAAACAGTTTGATTTCAATTTTGCGGATTTATTAATCAAAAATCGAAATGCCAATGGTAATATCCTGACCAAGTACCCTGTTCGGAAAATAACACTTAAACAGGCAGGAGGATCAACTTTGGGCGGGGTCGACATTTGGTATGATCCCACAATTGGTCGTCTGAACCGCGACGAACGAGGCCTTTTTCTCGGAAATTTCGATTCGGACGATAACGTCCTGGTTATCTATAAAGAAGGTACTTATGAGTTGACAAACTTTGATCTGACCAATCATTACGAACCTAATGAAGTACTTCTGGTAGCCAAATTCGATGCCTCCCGTGTAGTGACGGCCGTGTACTATGACGCTGGTACTAAGTTGTACTTTATTAAGCGCTTCCAGATTGAAACTTCAACGATCGACAAAAAATTTGGATTTATAAGCGAAGCAAGGGGTAGCAAACTACTGTTGACTTCACTCGAAAAACATCCTCGTTTTGAAATATCGACTCAGGAATCACCCAAGAAACTAGTGGAAGTTGCCGAAATACTGGCCGAAGAAGCGGTGGATGTGCGTGGCTGGAAGGCAATTGGAAATAAACTGACCTCAGACAAGGTCAAGGACATCCATTGGCTCCCCCCACTGGAAGTAGAAGATGACAACAAAGAAGACGAAGAGGATGAGGACACGGAATCGGGCAATGACGGACAAATGGAAAAAATATCCATTCCCAATAGTAAACAAATTGGATCGTCAGCTAACGGCAAGAATCAACTTGGCATGTTTGAGTAAGACCGAACAGATATAGCTATGCGGGTAAAAAGAATGCTCAAAGTCCTGATTTTCGTTTCTTTTCTGGGAATAATATTCATTTTACTCTGCAACGTTTGGGTAGTTGTGAGTACTCGCCCTCATAGTTACTTTTCGGTAGATAGCTTACCCTCTAACCAGGTTGGGCTGGTTTTGGGCACTAGTAAAACCATTTCAAATGGCGAAGAAAATCTGTATTTTAAGCACCGTATGGAAGCTGCGGCGCGGCTTTTCAACGAAGGAAAGGTAAAATCATTAATACTCAGCGGTAATAATGATTCAAAATACTATAATGAGCCGCTGGACATGGAAAAAGCGATGCTAAAGCTGGGTATTCCGAAATCCGCACTTCTGCTGGATTATGCCGGGTATCGAACTTTCGATTCAATAATCCGGTGTAAGTACCTTTTCAAGCAGGATAATATCACGATCGTTTCTCAGGATTTTCATAATGCCCGAGCCCTTTATATCGCTCAAAACGAAGGGCTTAATGCAGTTTCCTTTGCCGCTCAGGATGTACCGGCCGGCTATTCACTGCGAACATTAGTGCGTGAGTACCTGGCCCGACCGAAAGCGGTACTGGATGTTCACTTTTACCGCCCCGATACTGAGCCGGATAATGAAATGCGCTAAGCCGTAGTTATTTTCCAGTTGCGAGTTTTGCCACTGGTAAGAAACACCTTTTCACCCACTTGTCTATCTCTTCTGTTACGGTAAAATAGTAGCTGATTCCCTTCTTCCGTCTTGCAATAATATTCGTAGTGCGTGCCTTTAAAGCGGATTTTAGTGATTTCCGCTGTCCACCGCGCCTTACGCTCATCTTTTATCAGCCTAATAAAATTGGGGCGAATTATCTGCTCTTCGGCCAATTTTTTTGTTGGCAGTACATTTACTAACCCTGTCAACTCCGCAACATATCGGTCAACCGGGCATTGATATACCTGCTCCGGGTTACCCGCCTGAACGATTCGCCCTTCCCGTAAGATTATGATTCGGTCTGCCCAGGCCAAGGCCTCAGAAGCATCGTGCGTGACAAACAAACAAGTGAGTCGATGAGACTTCTTCAAATCCTCTATGGCATCAGCAAGGGTCTGTTTATTCTTCTGGTCAAGGTGAGCAAAAGGCTCATCCAGAAGCAATAGTTCGGGCACTTCGGCCAGCGCATGAGCCAGCGCCGTACGCTGCTTTTCTCCCCCTGAAAGGAGTTTGGCCCTGCGGTGCTGAACATCTTGCAATCTGGTGAGATCCAATAAGTCGTCAACTCGTTGACTTCGGTAGTCTGGTTCATAAAATCGAAGCGCATAAGCGATGTTCTCACGGACTGACTGGTTTGGAAAGAGCTCGTACTCCTGGTGTACCAGTTTGATGGACTCATGCCCCTTGAGAAGCTGAGTACTTACAGGCGAAAGATTCTTATCATTAAATAATACATTCCCCTCATCTGCATCCAGAAAACGGCCTATAATGCTTAAAAGAGTACTTTTTCCTGAACCACTTTCCCCAATGATCCCAACCCACTCACCGTTTTGAATTTCAAGATCGATGGAAGAAAGTACTTCCTTACCATCATAGCTTTTGGTGAGGTCATTTAGCTTTAGTTTTGACATTTAGGAGGACGTTCGATAGACACCTTGGGATAGGACCATTTACAAAACTAGTCAAGCCCGCCTGAAAGTCCCTAACTCACCTCAAATTCACGATGGATTACCTGGTGTTAGAAATACATGAACCAGAATATTTGCCGTTCGTGCTTTTTTCCATCCTTCAAAACTATTTAAGCCTCTACAGGGACATTATTTATTTAGTTTTGTTTTGGTTAATAGTACATACTTCATTTTAGAATCAAACCTAATCTATGTTGCAGTTTCTGAAATTTGTTCTCGCCACGCTGGTCGGGCTTTTTTTATTCTTTATTCTTTCCTTTTTCATCCTGGTTGGCATCGGATCAGCTTTTTCCAACGAAGACAAGGCGGTCATTAACGATAATTCAGTTTTAAAGCTCGACCTCGACAAACCTATTCAGGAAGTCGGAGTTGAAAATCCGTTCGCTGAATTAGGTGCTTTTGGTGGAGGTGAGGAAGTTATCGGCCTGAAAGATATTCGCGAGGCCATCACCTATGCTGCCCAGGATGATCACATCAAAGGCATCTATATTAAAAGTGAGAATCCCGGTGCGGGCTGGGCTACGCTGGAAGAAATCCGCGATGAATTGGTCGAATTCAAGAAATCCAAGAAGTTCTTGTATTCCTATGGTGAGTTTTTCTCGGAGAAGGGCTATTACATAGCTTCTTTGTCTGATAAAATCTACCTCAATCCGGCCGGAGGTATGGAATGGAATGGCCTTTCGGCGGATTATGATTTCTATAAAGGTACTTTCGATAAGCTGGACATTAAACCAGTGATTTTCCGAGTCGGGGAATTTAAGAGCGCGATCGAAACCTTTACCCGCACCGACATGAGCGAAGCCAGCAAAAAGCAATCCATTGAACTTCTGGACGCTCTTTATGGCAATTATATTGAAAATATTTCCAAATCCCGTCGAATTCCCGTAGCTGAACTTCGGGGTCTGGCCGATTCCCTGGCAGTTACGTCTGCTGAATCAGCGGCAAAGTACAAGCTTGTTACACATGCTGGCTACTCCGACGAAATGGAAGCTGCGATGAAAAAAGAGCTTAAACTCGATGAGAAAAAAGACATTGAGTATGTAAGCCTGAGCAAATACCTTAAAGGAGATCATCCCAGCGACGAGGGAGATTTTAACAAGCGTGTTGCTGTGATTATTGCACAAGGTAATATTGTGTCCGGCGAAAGCGGTGATAATAGTATCGGCTCAGAGTCTTTTGTAAAAGAATTGAGAGAGATTCGTGAGAATGACAAGATTAAGGCGGTAGTTCTCCGCATTAATTCTCCTGGTGGCAGTGCACTTGCTTCCGATGTAATGTGGCGGGAAATTGAATTGACCCGTAAGAAAAAGCCCGTTATCGCGTCTATGTCTGATGTTGCTGCTTCGGGAGGATACTACATGGCAATGGGCTGTGATACCATTGTGGCTCAGCCCAATACTATAACCGGATCTATCGGAATCTTTGCACTGTTGTTCAATCTTCAGGATTTTATGAACAATAAGCTGGGGGTTACTTTTGACGGCGTCAAGACGAGCCCTCACGCTGACTGGCCCTCTCTGACCCGGGAAATGACGGATTTCGAAAAGATGAAAATTCAGCGTAATGTCGAAGAAGGCTACGCCACTTTTACCCGAAAAGCCGCCGAAGGTCGCGGCATGTCCGTTGAGAAGCTCCGTAGTCTGGCGTCGGGCCGGGTATGGTCGGGCGTAGAGGCCAAAGCAAATGGTCTGGTGGACGTACTGGGTGGACTTGATGAAGCAATCAAGATTGCTGCGAAAGCCGCCAAACTAGATGAAAATGATTACCGGGTACGCTTTTATCCCGCAAAAAAGAATGTATTGGAGGAGATGATCAAAGAGCTGACTGGAAAATCCGAAGATAAAATCTTGTCAGAAAAACTTGGTATCCTGGCTCCACACGTAAAAACCTATCAGAAACTATTGAATATGAATGGCATACAAGCCAGAATGCCATTTGAACTGAACATTCATTAATTTTCTGAACTAAAAAGAAAGGGGCGGTCAGAGTTTAAAACTCTAACTGCCCCTTTCTTTTTTATTGACCTTTGAACTATTGAGCCACCGGACCTCAACTGCATACTTACATTAGCAAACCCGCAAAGGTGGCAGACATGTAGGAAGCTAAGGTTCCGCAAATTAGTGCCCGAAAGCCTAGGCGAGCCAAATCTGGTCGTCGTGAGGGCGCTAACTCACCAATACCACCGACCTGAATTGCGATAGAACTAAAATTAGCAAAACCACACAAAGCAAAACTGGTAATGACTAACGTCTTAGGATCAAGGGTTTCTTTAATTTTAACCAAATCCAGATAGGCCACAAATTCATTGATCACCATCTTGGTGCCCATCAAAGCGCCGGCCGATTGTACATCCTGTGAAGGTACCCCCATGGCCCAGGCAAAAATGGCAAACAGGTTTCCCAGAATATAGTTAAAGCTTAATTCGGGAAAGTTGAAAATACCACCCACTTTCCCTAACAAATAGTCGAAAAGTGCCACCAAAGCAATAAATCCAATCAGCATGGCCACGACATTGAAGCCTACCTTCAATCCCTCACTCGCTCCGGCAGCGATAGCGTCCAACAGATTGGCGTGCGTTTTTTTGATTTCCAGTTTAATTGCGCCTTTGGTTTCAGATTTTTCTGTTTCGGGGTAAACGATCTTAGAAATTACCAGTGCGCCCGGAGCGGCCATCAGGCTGGCTGCGATCAGATAGGGAGCAGGCACACCAAGCGAAATATATACAGCCATTACCCCTCCCGCAATACAGGCAAAACTACCCGTCATCGATGCCATCAGCTCCGAGTTGGTCATGCCCTTTAAGTACGGCTTTATCATTATTTGCGCCTCCACCTGGCCCACAAAAGTACTGGCCACGTTGGATAGTGCCTCCGCCCCGCTAACGCCCATCAGCCAATATACGCCCCGCGCAATCAGCGCTACTACCCGCTGCATAATGCCGAGATGATACAGCATGTTAACCAGCACAGCGACAAAAATGATGGTAGGAATCACTTTGAAAAAAAACACAAAGTCATTACCAGGGCCGAACGCTTTTTGCATTAAGTCGCTGCGCACCAAAGTACCAAAGACGAAATCGGCTCCCTGATCCGAGAAGGAGAGTAGTTTTTGCACCTTTTCCCCTAACCATTGGAAAATAATTCTACCCGTGTCGGTGCGCAGGATGAATACGGCCAGTCCGAATTGTAGTCCCAAACCGACGCCTACAGTCCGGTAATTAATGGCTTTTCGGTTATTGGAGAGCGCATAGGCTACGGCCAGAATCAAAACAATACCAATGAGTCCGGTAAATCTTTCCATGCAGATAGGCTTGGGGTGTATGTTTTTGGTACGAAACCGCGAAAGTAGCTAAAAATAGCGGGACATATGAGTACGGGAACCAGGTTTAGTACCTTTCTTAGGTAATTACCAAACCTAAACCTCAATAATCTATGCAAGATCCAAATCTGATTTCCCCGACCAGCATTCCCGCTAAGCAACGTTCACTGGGCATGTGGATGCACCTCACGCCACTCCTGAGCTATTTTGCCAGTTTTATCATCCCAATTCCCTTTTTATCGCTGATTGCAACGTATATCATCTACTCTACTCAAAAAGATAAAGGTGAATTTGTGGAAGAAAATGGGAAAGAGTCCGTGAATTTTCAGATCACCCTGGCGATTGTCTTTGTTGCCATGATCATCATCATGATTATTGTCTTTGGCGGATCGATTATATCTACCATTTTTGGCGGTCAATTCGATAACGATGCTGCTACCGGTGCAGGGGTCATGGGTTTGATTGGCTCAAGTCTTTTAATGATTACAGCCTTCACCATCATTGGCATCAGCGCTTTTGTATTTATGGTTATCGGCACTATCCGGGCTAGTAATGGCAGTGTGTACCGTTATCCAGTCTCCCTGCGATTGATCAAATAATAGTACTTTTCTTAATAAAAACATCCCCGTCGAGTAATCGACGGGGATGTTTTATTATTCTCCCAGTTGATCTAAATTTTTTCTACCTCCTCGGCATCTTCTTCTTCGATTAGTTTCTTTTCGGGTTTTCTGTTCGCAAATAACTTCGCCTCCATTACTTCCTCGGGTTTGATCTCAAAAAATGCCTGATGGATATTGAATGGCTCGGTTCCTTCCCCCACATGGCACCTTTCATAAGTACCATCTTCTCTGAGTTCGTACGAATTGACGTTGTCACGCAAATTATAGTCAAGCATCAAAATAGCTTCCTGACGTACCCGTTCGCTTACGAGAAGGAATAACGACTCGATCCGGCGGTCGAAGCTACGCACCATCACGTCGGCACTCCCACCGTACACCAGCGGATCGTCATTATTCTGAAAATAGTAGATTCGCGAGTGTTCCAGTAAGTCACCGACAATGGAGCGCACCCTGATATTCTCGCTCAATCCTTCCCTACCCGGCCGTATGCAGCAAATCCCTCGCACGATCAGGTCAATTTTTACGCCTGCCTGCGACGCTTTATAGAGCTCCTCGATGACCGCGCGGTCTTCCAGCGAATTGATTTTTATACAGATTCCACTGGGCAGACCGTTCCGGGCATTTTCAGCTTCCTGCTGAATCATTTCAATAATACGCTCCCGCATTTGGCGTGGTGCCGTGATAAGATTGCGGTAGTCACTGGGCAGTGAATGGCCGGTAATTACATTGAAGAATTCAGAGATGTCGTGGGTGTATTCTTCGTTGGTCGTCAGCAACCCAATGTCGGTATAGAGCCTGGCAGTATCCTCATTATAGTTTCCCGTCGACAGATGCGCGTAGCGCACAACTTTTTCAGCTTCTTTCCGAACGATCAGAAGTAGTTTGGTGTGCGTTTTGAGGAGCCCGATTCCGTAGATTACGAAGCATCCGGCTTTCTGTAATCTTTGGGCTTCGCGAATATTATTTTCCTCATCGAAACGCGCCTTCACTTCAAAAAGTACTGCCACATTTTTTCCATTCTCGGCAGCTGTGAGCAGAGCTTCCGTCACACGTGATTTTTTAGCCAGTCGGTAGATTGTCAGCTTGATAGACAACACATTTGGGTCCTCCGCAGCTTGTTCTAGTAGTTGGAGTACTGGCTCAAAATTATTGTAGGGATGGTGCAACAGGATATCCCGTTCGCGCATCACCTCAAATATATCCGTGCTTCGTTCCCTACCCATCGTGAGGGGCGGTACCGGTGCGTGCAGCGGAGGAATCTGATCTTTGAACTCGCTGTGTCCGATGAGCTGCCAAAAACTCGTATAATCCAGCAAACCACCCGCCCGGAAGACATTAAAATCGTCAATCTCCCAGCGTTTTTTCAGTAGACTGAGCAGGTCTTCATCTATGTCGTGTTCTACCTCTACCTTGACGACGCGCCCCAAACGGCGATTTTTAATTTTCTGCTTTATTTCGTCAATAAAATCTACCTCCATATCGTCGTTTTCCTCCAGCGAAAAATCCCCGTTGCGGATTATCCTTATGAGATTGGTAGAAACGATGTCCACATTTCTGTAAAGCTTTTTGATGTAAGCTTTGACAATATTTTCCAGCGGCAGGAAAAGTATTTCGTCTTCACGTTCTATAATGTAGAACCGGGGAAGATTGGCCGGTAGTTGTACGAAAGACAGCTTGCGGTCTTCCTCGCTCGTACTCCCCGACACCTGGGTGATTACGCCTAGAATGAGCACCTTGGCCAGCAGTACCGGAAATACGTGCGTGTAATCGTACAACATCGGGGTTAGCATCGGGTAAATCGTCCGATCAAAGTACTCCGATACCTTTTCGGTCTCTTGCTCCCGAAGGTCCGACATCTGAGCTATTGTGCACCGGTGTTCGTGAAGCAGAGGCAGAAGGTCTTCCCTGTAACATTTGTTCTGTTCCGCCACGAATTGCTGCAGGGAGCGCAGTAGGGTCTTGCGAAATGGTACTTCCCTGAGCCCCGAATAGTCCACCCGCTCTTTTCCATAATCGAGGTAGTTGTACAAACTACCTACCCGAATCGAGAAAAATTCATCGAGATTAGAGGCGGTTATCGCCAGAAATTTCAGACGGTCGAATACTGAGCGCGACGGGTCCAATGCCTGATCCAAAACACGCTCATTGAATTTTAGCCAGCTAAGGTCACGACTGATAAAATCACTCTGCTCGATAAGCTCATTGACCTTATCCCCTGTCCGCATAAATTTCCCTTCTTCCATAATCTCTTTTTTATCTTCAAAAAATGAAAAAATGTTAGATAAAGGACTCTTTCTCTCACTACTTCTATAATCTTTTGGCATGGCACGTTTCGTTCTTCTTACTGTTCGATTCTCATTTCTATCATCATGACTCGGCTATTATTTTTTAAGCCCCTAAACTATCACTACATAGAGAAAGGAAATTTAATTAAAAATATTTTTACTGACCCTCTACTCACAAAAAAATATGGCTGGCCTTTGTCAGCCAACCATATATATCTATCAATATCTTTAAAAAGTATTGCTACTTCTAATTCTTTTAAACGTCCACCCGTGCGTACTTGGCGTTCTTCTCGATGAATTCCCGGCGGGGAGCTAC
The DNA here is from genome assembly GCA_964500445.1 of uncultured Persicitalea sp. GTDB lineage: Bacteria > Bacteroidota > Bacteroidia > Cytophagales > Spirosomataceae > Persicitalea. The sequence continues at coordinate 81,647 of CAZCOG010000004.1, forward strand.
TTCGTCGCCCATCAGCATCGAGAACAGGTGATCGGCCTCCGCGGCGGATTCGATGCTCACCTGCTTGAGGCTGCGGTGTTCAGGATTCATGGTAGTTTGCCAGAGTTGCTCGGCATTCATTTCACCTAAACCTTTGTAACGTTGCGTATTGACCGATTCTTCGCGACCATTGCCAAGTTCCTGCACGGCGGCTTCGCGCTGCGCTTCGTCCCAGCAATAACGCTCCTCCTTCCCTTTTTTGATTAAATAGAGGGGAGGCTGGGCAATGTATATATAGCCGTTCTCAATCAGAACCTTCATGTACCGGAAGAAGAAAGTCAGGATCAGGGTACGAATGTGGCTGCCGTCGATATCGGCGTCAGTCATGATGATGATCTTATGATAGCGCAGCTTCTCGATATTCAGCGCTCGCTCGTCGTCCACCATGCCGATTTGCACGCCCATCGCGGTGAACATATTCTTGATTTCCTCATTCTCGTAGATTCGGTATTCCTGAGCCTTTTCAACGTTTAGAATTTTACCGCGCAAAGGCAAAATGGCCTGGAAAGCGCGGTTGCGGCCCTGTTTGGCAGTACCACCAGCCGAGTCACCCTCCACCAGGTAGAGTTCGCACTGCTCGGGATCGGTCTCGGAGCAGTCGGCCAGTTTACCGGGCAGTCCGGTACCGGTCAGCACGTTCTTGCGCTGCACCATTTCGCGGGCCTTACGGGCAGCGATGCGGGCCTTGGCCGCCAGCACCACTTTGTCCACAATTGTGCGTGCTTCCTTGGGGTGTTCATTAAGGTAATTGTCCAGCATCTCGGAAACTACCTGACTCACCGCTCCGGCCACATCGGAATTACCCAATTTGGTTTTAGTCTGTCCTTCAAACTGCGGCTCGGCTACTTTCACCGAAATCACGGCGGTTAACCCTTCGCGGAAATCGTCGCCACTTACTTCGACCTTTTCTTTGGCCAAAATGCCCGATTTGTCAGCGTAGCTTTTGAGGGTTCGGGTCAAGGCGGCCCGGAAACCCGAGACATGCGTCCCCCCTTCAATGGTATTGATATTATTGACGTAAGAGACGACGTTCTCGCTGTACGAAGTGTTGTACATCATCGAAACCTCCACGGGTACGATCCCCTTTTCGCTGTCCATGTGAATGGGCTCCGGAATGAGCGGCTGCCGGGTATTATCTAAGTAGGTAACGAATTCGACCAGACCGCCTTCCGAATAAAACTCATCGTATTTTGGCTTACCTTCTTCGTCCAAATCGCGCATATCCGTTAGAGTCAGGCGCAATTTTTTATTCAGGAATGAAAGCTCACGCAGCCGGTTAGCCACGGTTTCGTACTTGAACTCGGTGACCGTAAATATCGAATCGTCGGGCTTAAAGTGAATGTAAGTACCTGTGTCGCTGGCCTCACCGATGGCCCGAACCGGATACTGAGGAAAACCTTTCTTGTACTCTTGCTCGAAAATCTGACCTTCGCGGTGTATTTCAGCTCTCAAATCTACTGAAAGAGCGTTGACGCAGGACACACCTACCCCGTGCAAACCACCCGAAACTTTATACGTGTCTTTATCAAATTTACCGCCGGCGTGCAGTACGGTCATAACTACTTCCAGCGCCGAGCGTTTTTCTTTGGTATGAATACCCGTCGGGATACCCCGGCCATTGTCCCGCACGGTGATGGACTCGTCTTCTTCTATTATCACGTGAATGGTGTCGCAGTAGCCCGCCATCGCTTCGTCGATGGAGTTGTCTACTACTTCCCAAATCAAATGGTGTAAGCCTTTGAAACCTGTGTCGCCGATGTACATCGCCGGACGTTTCCGCACGGCTTCCAGTCCTTCGAGGACCTGGATATTTTCGGCTGAATAATTACTTAATTCCAGTGTTGCTTCCTTAGCCATGAATTTTGTTTTACGCTACAGTTATTGGTGCCCGCCGGAGCGGTTATTTTGAACGTGTAAAGATACCATTTTTTCCTCGTTTTGCCTAGCAGAAGCCATCCAATCTATACTTAATGACAAGATTCCTGAAATCAGTCAGAATATCTTCACAGGGAAGAAAAAACAGGGCGTTCACAGCACTATAATTGAATGCTTCTCCCCTATTCTTAATTGATATTTTGTGAGGATAAGTGAATTTTTAAATTGATATCCGATTCGATACGTACCTGAAGGTAAGTTATCACTAAAAAAACGCGTCGAAATTTCCGATTTCCAAAGTTTCCTTTCGACTACTGTTTTGCGGTAACCATTGCGTCCCCGATAGAAAGGAATTACCAGCGCCGGGCCCTCGTCCGGCAACAGGGCTAGGAAGGGAATATCGCCGGAATAATTTTGATCGATTACCACCAATTCTTTTTCGAAAGATTTCCCGCTGGCGTCCGTATTGGTACTTTCCACCTGCGCAATATTAAGTACCAAGCTACTATCCATTGTAGATCTCAACGTCGATGTAGCCGGAAGGCTTACCGTTGGGCGACAAATTCCGCGAGCAAGGGCCGAGGAATAAACATCACGAATGTTATCATTGAAGGAAGGCTGGTACTGTAAGAAAGTTTTATAATTGAGCCAGTTGGCATAATCAGCCCGCAACCAGTCACGGCGATATTCAAGATCACTTATATAGTTAAAATGCGAAACCAGATTGAACAATGCCGCGCCTATACTCCATGAAATGGCCCAACCTTTGGCAGCGTGACGATGAAGTACCATCAAACCTACCAGGTAAAACCACGCGGTCAGATAGGGAGAATAGTGCGCATAGCGCGGAGGGATATCCAGTTCAGGTGATGACCAGCTTCGCGACACTGCAACCAGCAGGGCTGTGATACTTAAAAAGAGTAAGTTTCCGAGTAGTAGTTTGTCAAAATAGCTTAATGTTTTATTGATGCGGTAATGCGCGTAAATCCGCGGAAGACCATACCAGGTAATTCCTCCGAAGACAATCACGCCCCACAAAACAGACGGCGGTACTAAACCAAGACCAAACAACTCAGCGGCGGAGCCAAAAAAAGCAAAGAAGTAGCCGATCATCTGAACCGGATGAGTCAGGCTTTGCAGAAAGTCGGCATTCTGGCCTTTTTCAAAACCATAAAAATAAAAGATGGCGGTGCTCAGGCATACGCCCAGCCAGATGTACAACCATTTCCATTCCTTATACAACAATAGAAAAGCCACACCCACGGCGACACCAAAAATCCCGTTGCCGTGAGTGAAGGTGCCAATGAAAAATATAAAAATGGCAAGCACAAAGCGACGGTTGACGAAAGCATGTACTAGCCAGGCCAGTAAGAAAACAATGACGGACTGCTGTAATACACTGATACTCCAGTTGTAGTTGTCGTAGTAGGCAGGCTGGAAAAGCAGCCAGGGAACGGGCAGAAAATACCAGGGTCTAAGTTTGAGGGTTCGAAAAGCATCCCAGAGAAAGTAAAGTACCGTGCACCACAACAGATTGCCGAACAACATGAGTAATGGCCAATCAATGTGGCCTTCGAGCAGGTAGTCTATCCAGGTCAGGAGGCGCGGGACAAGAATTCGGTGTTCGTTGTGCTGCTGCACCAGCAACTTAAATTTCTCAGCAAAAGAGGAGGTTTCCTGACCCCACACGATGGTTTTTAGCAGGTGAAAATCATCGGCAAAAAAGAGAGTTCCTGAGTAATGATGAACCAAAAAGAGTAAGACGGCAACCGGCAAAAAAATAAGCACCCAGGCAGAGAGCTTCAACACAGAATTCATAATAGCGCGGAAATGTCTTTCCCTGTAAGTACGTGCATAAGCGTGGCAAATCTAAAAAGTCTTTTCGCCAAACTACCTAACGAGGAAGTGGAACCGACAAAAAAATTAGTCTTCTGGATAAGGAACAAAAACGAATCCGGCGAAATCGGCCTGAATGACAAACAGGCAGCAATACTCCTCCGGGTTCTTATAATTTTCTATAAAAAGCTCGACAGATTCCTGACCGATTAGATTTCGATCCACAAATTCCTGCAAAAAAGAAGCCTGGTAGTTCCAGCGGTTGCCCATGGCCTCCCGTTCAAAGAGCATCAGGCCAATTTCGGATGCCTCCCGGGATACAGCGAAAATTGGATGTTCGGAGAAACCACGCTTGCGGATCTGATAAGAGGCTTCTTTCAACTGGTCGGCAACTTTCACAAAATCCTGCGAAATCATGCCGAGAAGTTTCCTGTTCACCTCCGGTGAGTTAGCATCGTCCATCAGGACATTTTCATTGCTGTGGTTTATCATGATAAAATTTGATGGCTAATATTAGATCGTACTAATCGCTCGGGAATACTTAAATGGTCCAAAAATTCACCATTGGGAAGTACCTCAACTACCCGGATCTACATTCTTGCAGCCAGGAGCAGGGTCAAATCTTTATACCTCATCCCAAATTTGCGGGCGATATAGGCATTGGTAAGCGTACCATTATGACTGTACACCCCATTCATAAACCATCGGTTGGCATAAATCATTTCTTCGATCCCACCGATTGTGCCAGTTTTCAACAAAAATGGCAGGAAAATATTACTTAATGCCGTGCTTGCCGTGTGGGCCACCCGTGAGGCAATGTTCGGTACGCAATAGTGCAGCACGTCGCTGTGTCGGTACACCGGATCTTTGTGGGTAGTCATCCGGGAAGTCTCAAAACAGCCTCCCTGATCGATACTTACATCAACTATTACAGAATTGGGCTTCATCCGACCCACCATTTCTTCGGTCACCACACAGGGACTAAGTCCGTCTTCGGCCCGCATGGCCCCGATCACCACATCGGCGCGGGCAATCGCCTCGGTCAGCGTGTCGGAATCAATAATAGAGGTATACAGATTCTGACCTACCGAATATTTCAGGCGTTGCAGCCGGTAGATGTGATTATCAAAAACTTTAATGTCCGCCCCTACCCCCATCGCGGCGCGGCAGGCGTATTCAGCTACGGTACCAGCCCCGAGAATAACGACTTTGGTGGGCGGAACGCCCGTTATTCCCCCCAAAATTATTCCTTTGCCTTGATTGGAATTGCTGAGGTACTCGGCCGCGATCAGCAAAACCGTGCTGCCCGCGATCTCGCTCATGGCCCGCACAATGGGTAAGCCGCCGCTCTGATCCTCGATAAACTCGTAGCCAATAGCCGTAATTTTCTTTTGGTTGAGCTTATCGAAGTAGCTCTTCTCCAGAGAAGGTAGATTGAGCGTCGAAATGAGGGTTGCCCCGGATTTAATCATTTCGAACTCCTTATCCACCAGGGGCTCTATTTTCAGAATTAAGTCTGCCTGAAAAACCTCTTTGGGCGAGTACACGATCTTGGCACCTGCCTCACTGTACTCATGGTCGGAGTACTTGGCTTCTTTTCCGGCGTCCTTTTCGACCCAGACTTCATGGCCGTTGCGCACCAGGATTGCCACCCCGTCAGGCGTAAGGGCAATGCGGTTTTCCTGCAAAGCTACTTCACAGGGCAAACCAATCAACAACGAGTTACCGTCCTTTTTTACTTCAAGAAGCGATTCTTTGGGATAAAGCGACGACTGCTTAGCCAGTTGCTCGAATCCGGTAACTTGAGGCATTATTATAAGTTGAATTTGTGAGTGATGGTAAGTCGCAGATTTAGAGAAAAATACACTTAAAACTCTCTAATTGGAAAAATAATAGGTTGATTCAAACATTGACACTTGCCTCTATTGATCGACTACCGTTGGCTTGTTGCTCCATTTGCACTTTTAAAAATTCGGATGGCCAAAGGGCTGCAATTTTTTCGGGCCATTCAACGAAGCAAAAATTGCCCGAGTAAAGATACTCTTCCGCACCGATGTCAAAGGCTTCGTCCGCGTTTTTTAAGCGATAAAAATCAAAGTGATAGATTGGCTTTCCAGAGTTGTCACTATACTCATTTACAATGGAAAAGGTGGGACTCTGCACGATGTTTTTCACGCCCAATCGTTCACATATCTTCTTAATCAAGGTGGTTTTACCAACCCCCATCCCGCCAAAAAAGAGCCACACGGGAACCTCCCTGCCTATGTCAATCAGATTACTTGCTACCTGATCAAGCTCCGACAAGTCGGTGTAAGAAATCAAGGCATACCTGTTTTTCATCACGCAAAGGTAGTTCTAGCGCGGCTAATTGACAAAATGAGAGAAAAATCCTCCCAAAACCTCACTCTGGATAATCAATCAGCAACTACCTCACACTTTCCATTCTTTTTTCATTGGCCTTTTAAGAAGGTCGTTCGCTTCTTTGTCATTGTCAAATTTCTCTTTCTTAGGGTCCCACTTGAGCGACCTTCCCAAGCGATAAGCGATATTACCAATGTTGCAAACGGTAGCAGTGCTATGGCCAATCTCCACGTCGCAAATGGGTTTTTCCCGCGATTTTACAGCATCCAGAAAATCCTTATAGTGGTTTTCACTCACGTAGATTTTATACTCTTCTTTGGAAAATGGCTTGCTTTCCAAACTCTTTGGCGTTGTTACAAGCTTTTTTCTTGCCACCCATACTTCGCCTTCGCTGCCGATGAAGTGGCAATGATTTCCCTCCATAGGACGATGGGTCATCTGCGCCCCGTTGGCATATTTGTACACCAGCCCCTCGACTTTGTTCATTCCGGGTACTTCAATTTCAACCGGTCCACTTTTATCCATTCCAAGACCCCATTGCCCAATATCGAACATGTGTGCCCCCCAGTCAGTCATCATCCCGCCGCCGAAATCGGCGTAGTTGCGCCAGTGAGGGAAAAAGTTATATTCGAGGGTGGGTGCAAGGTCATTGTTATAAGGTCGTTCAACTACGTTTGGCCCAAGCCAGCTCCCCCAGTCAAGACCATCGGGAGTAGGTTCAGCTTTCAAGTCCCAGGCTTTTGGAGGTCCGCCGACGCTGACAAATACCTGTTTCACCTCACCAATTGCACCAGATTGTACCAATTGTACAGCCTGCCTGAATTCCGGCCATGAGCGTTGCATATTGCCAGTCTGGAATACCCGATTGTGCTTGCGGGTAGCGTCCACCATTGCGCGACCTTCATGTACAGTGAGCGAAAGCGGTTTTTCGCAGTAAATATCCTTACCAGCTTCGGCGGCCCGAACCGCAGCAGCGGCGTGCCAATGATCGGGCAGGGCGATAACTACGGAGTCAATATCTTTACGGGCCAAGATTTCGCGAAAATCTCCGTAAGCATCGACTCCCTTAAAGTTACCTTTTTCTGATTTATCGGCGTACCATTTCTCAGCAGCTCCTTTAAAGAGATCAAGCTTAGCCCGATAGGCATCCGAAGCGGCAACAATCTGGGCATCAGTATTTTGAAATGCATTACGTAGCGTCCCGGATTGTTTACCACAGCCGATAAAGCCAAGCGTAATTTTATCACTCGGGGCCACAAAACCTTTGCCTCCCAGCACCCGGCGAGGCACGATCATAAATGTAGAAAGCACTGCTCCTGCTTTCAAAAAGTCCCTTCTTTTTACGTTCTTGACCGTTTCCATATGTTTTTGAAAAAATTTAATCGAAAAATTGAATTCCTTTTTCATTAAAAAGGCGCCAGACAACATCTTTACTTATTACCCATTCAGTTCTGTTCTAAGTTTTAATTTTCAACCACCGGGCGGCAAACCGCTCAATCACACCCAAAAAAATGACTACGCTAAATGTCGGCCTCATCGGCTTCGGACTTTCGGGACGCTACTTTCACGCTCCTTTTCTCTCAGTCAATCCACGCTTCAAACTAAAAACTGTCGTCGAACGCTCGAAAAACGAGGCGCAGGATTTTGACCCTTCCATAGTCAATGCCCGTTCCGTCGAAGAATTACTGGCCGACCCGGAAATTGATCTGGTGTTCGTCTGTACGCCCAACGACACCCATTTTCCCTACGCGATGGACGCCCTGGAAAATGGCAAGCACGTAGTCATAGAGAAGCCCTTTGCCAATACCGAAGCCGAAGCGAAACAGCTATTTGAGGTCGCCGAACGCAACGGACTGGTCGCCACGGCCTACCAGAACCGCCGCTGGGATTCGGATTTCCTGACCATCCAGAAACTCATCCAGGAGAACAAACTGGGGAAAATCGTGGAATACGAAAGCCGCTACGACCGTTTCCGGCCCGAAGTACTTGCTAACACCTGGAAGGAAAAACAAGCCGATGGTAGCGGTAACGTGTATAACCTCGGGCCTCATTTGCTCGACCAGGCCTTTGCGCTATTTGGCGATCCCCAAACCGTTACCGCCACGATCAGCTCGGTTCGTGAAGGAGGTGATGTCGACGATTATTTCGACATCCGCCTGGGTTATGATGATAAATTTGTCATCGTGAAATCAAGTTTATTGGTATATGAAAACAGCCTGCGTTACGCAATACATGGTACCAAGGGTAGTTTTATTAAGCGTGGGCTCGACGCCCAGGAAGAAACCCTGCGCCAGGATGTCCTGCCGGATGTTGCAAACTGGGGCGCCGAACCGGAAGACCGCTGGGGCACTTTATACAGCGAGGATTATACCGGTGTCATCCGCAGTCTAAATGGCAACTACATGGCATTTTACGACTCCGTGTATGATGCCATCGTGGATGGCAAAGAACTGGCAGTAAAACCCGCCGAAATTCTGCGCACCACGCGAGTGATCGATCTGGCTTTTGAAAGTAACGAGCGGCAGACGACCATCAGCTACTAATCGGAAAGCGGATATTTAGTGTAAATTTGCTTCCCTATGGAACTCTCTTATTTCCTGATCGTCCTCTTCTTCGTGCAGTACATTCGCAAGACACTGCTCACGGAGGATACACAACCCTATTGGGATAAGATTTTGATCTACTCCCGATACACGGCCATTTTTTTGCTTTGTGCCCCGTGGGTTTTTGACTATGACAAGGTATTTAGCTGGTTGTGGCACATTTTCATGCTCGCTTTTGTGGGTATGATTTATACCCGCTATGAATTCAAGTCGGTCCGTTCTCTGATGGTTTCGGTGATTCCGCTTATCATTATTGGAGTACTTGGCGACTTGACCTACCTCATTTCTAAAAGCTTCTACAACAACTACAACGAGTACTTTGATATGTTCAAAGTATTCGCCATCATTTGGGTAGTTGCGATGTGGTATCAGAACCGGAGGCAGCAGAAGCAATTGGCTGCAGAACGGCTGCAACGACTGGAAGAAGAAAAACAAAACCAATTGATGCAGGCCAGAAAGGCCGAACTTGAAATTCTGGTAGCGGAACGAACCGATGAGATAAACCGGCAGAAAGAAGAGCTGGTCACCGCCCTCGATCACTTGAAAACTACCCAGAGCCAACTTGTTCAGTCAGAGAAAATGGCATCGCTTGGGGAGCTGACGGCAGGCATCGCCCACGAAATTCAGAATCCGCTCAATTTCGTAAATAATTTTGCCGAAGTAAATACAGAACTGATCCAAGAGCTGAAAGAAGAACAGGAAAAAGATGATCCTGACCATGAACTGGTGGAGGAAATCCTGCGTGATCTGGCTGAGAATATGGAGAAAATGGTGTACCACGGCCGGCGAGCCGACTCCATCGTGAAAGGTATGCTGTTGCACTCCCGTACCGGAAGCGGTGAAAAGGAACGCGTTGACGTCAATGCATTGGCCGACGAGTATATGCGTTTGGCCTACCACGGGCTTAGGGCTAAGGATAAATCATTCAATGCGACACTGGAAAAGGACTTCGATCCCGAAATAATCATGGCGAAAGTGATGCCGCAGGATTTTGGCCGGGTACTTTTAAATATATTTAATAACGCCTTTTATGCCGTTTCGCAGCGGGCTAAACAGGAAAGTGATGGATACCGTCCGACCGTTTGGCTAAGTTCCAAGCTGGAAAACGGTACAGTGGAAATAAAGATTAAGGATAACGGGACTGGAATACCTGACGAAGTAAGATCTAAAATATTTGAACCCTTTTTTACCACAAAACCCACCGGTCAGGGCACAGGCTTAGGACTGTCGCTCAGTTATGACATTATTCATAACGGACATGGTGGAACATTGGAAGTCGAAAGCGAAAAAGGTACCTTCACAATGTTCATCGTCAAGTTTCCAGCAAATTAGTTTAGGATTAAAATAAGCTTCACACCAGGCGAACACATTATAAATAAATATGGAAAATAATACCGACGCAAGCGCTAAAATACTGGTAGTCGATGACGAACACGACATCAAGTCACTGTTTGAAATGAAGTTTCGGCGCGAAATTCGGAGAGGCGAGTTGTCTTTTTCCTTTGCTTTTTCGGGAGAAGAAGCGCTGAATTATATGCAAGATCACGCTTCGGAAATAGTACTGATTTTATCGGACATCAATATGCCGGGCATGAGTGGCATCGAATTGTTAAAGCGAATCCGGGTGGATCACCCATCCCCCAACCCAAAAGTAATGATGGTGACAGCCTACAACGACGACGATTATTATCGTCAGGCGATCACCAACGGGGCGAACGATTTCTTGACAAAGCCCATTGATTTTTCCAACCTCAAAGAAAAACTGCAAACCCTATGACCACTAAAATATTGGTTGTGGACGATGAAACGGATTTGCAATCATTGATAAAACAGAAGTTCCGTCGTGAAATCCGTGAACAGAAATACGAATTCGAGTTTGCTTTCGACGGAGAAGACGCGCTTGAAAAGTTGAAAGAGCAGCCCGATATCCACCTTGTGCTGAGCGATATCAACATGCCCAAAATGGACGGGCTGACACTGCTTCTGAAACTACACGACCTGAGCCCGATGATTAAGGCGGTGATCGTGTCGGCCTATGGGGATATGGAAAAAATTCGCACTGCCATGAACCGAGGCGCGTTCGACTTTGTCACCAAACCCGTTGACTTTAAAGACCTTGGGCTTACGATCGAAAAAACCATCGACCACATTCAGCAACTGAAAAGGACGCTCGAAGCCATTAAAGAAAACAACATTCTGAAAATGTACGTAGACCGCAATGTCCTCGATTTTATGAGTGGCAGCGAGTACGAAAATGCCATTACTGCCAACGAGGTGGTGGAGGCTACGGTTGTTTTTATTGACATTTGTGGCTTTACAGCCATCTCGGAAGCAGTCGCCCCCGACGTGGTAGTCAGGCTCATCAATAAGTACTTCGATGTGATGGTTGGCGAGATTATCAATCAAGATGGCTATGTGGATAAATTCATGGGCGATGCCATTATGGCTGTCTTCCGTGACGAGTTTCATCTTGACCGGGCCATCGAAGCTTCGCTGGCCGTGCGTGCCAAAATAGCCGAAATCGAAGAAGAAATAACGACCGAGCTCACCTACATGCCGGAAGTAGCCATCGGGATAAATTCTGGCGAGATGATTTGCGGGAATATCGGCTCAGCCAAACTTCGGCGGCTTGACTACACCGTGATCGGCGACACGGTCAATATCGCCCAGCGTTTTCAGTCAATCGCCAATCCGAGCCAGATTATAATCAGTGAAGGTGCTTTTCATCAGGTAAAAGAATCGTTTATTTGCGCAGAAGTGGGAACGGTAGAGCTGAAAAACAAGTCTAAACCCGTCATGGTGTACGAAGTAGTTGAGTAGGCAGCGTTTCTTCAAGGCACCCGCCAAATCCATCATCAGTACTTTGCGTTATAAGCTTTCATTTGTCTTCGATTGAAACATCTTTCAGAATGCTTTCGTTGAAAATGTACAACCAATTTCCAGTTCAATTACTTTCATAAAAACGTTTATAAAAAAGCTAACTGTCGAAAGCTGATCGCCTCATATGAAAAACATTATCCTGATTCTCCTCCTTAATGTCACAACGCTTTTCGCTCAGGTACCTGAAACCTTCCAGTGGCTGCCCGATGGCAGTGGCTACCGCGATGTCACACAGAATGGCACCATTGAGCAGGTGACCTTACCCGGCCGGACCAGCAAGACGCTGGTATCGAAGGAGCAATTGACCCCGAAAGGTAAAAACGAAGCCCTGAAAATCAGGAGCTATACCCTTTCGGAAGATGGTAGTAAAGTACTGATCTACACAAACTCCAAGCGTGTGTGGCGCTACGACACCAAAGGTGATTACTGGCTACTGGATTTATCCAATAATTCTCTGACTCAAATCGGTAAGGATCGACCCGAATCGTCATTAATGTTCGCCAAAGTTTCGCCCGATGGCCAGAAGGTAGCCTATGTGAGCGAGCATAATATTTACGTGGATGATCTCAAATCGGGCCACACCAAGGCTCTGACCCAAGACGGAACCGACCGGATCATCAACGGTACTTTCGACTGGGTTTACGAGGAGGAATTTGATTGCCGCGATGGCTTTCGGTGGAGCCCCGATAGCAAATCCATTGCTTACTGGCAGCTTGACGCCCGCAAAATCCGCAATTTCCTGATGATCGATAATACCGATTCCATCTATTCCTTTACCGTTCCGGTGGAGTATCCCAAGGTAGGTGAGACGCCCTCGCCATATCGAATCGGGGTAGTTGATGTGGCTTCCGCCGATACAAAATGGATGGATATTCCCGGTGATCCCCAAAATACCTACGTACCACGCATGGAGTACGCCGGCAGCCCGCAGGAATTGGTCATTCAGCAGCTAAATCGCAAACAAAACGAAAGCACGCTGATGTACCTCGATACTAAGTCAGGAAAGGCCACGCCGTTTTTTTCTGAGACTGACAAAGCCTGGATTGACATAAAAAGTCGCTGGACGGATGGTCCCGATGGCTGGGACTGGCTCAATGACGGAAAGGAATTTTTGTGGGTGAGTGAAAAAGACGGTTGGCGGCACACCTACCGCGTGAGTCGGGATGGTAAAAAGGAAGCGCTCATTACCAAAGGGGATTATGATATGATCAGCCCCGTGTTGATCGACGAGAAGAACAACGCCTTCTATTTCATGGCATCACCTGATAACGCCACTCAATCTTATTTATATAAAACCAGTCTGGACGGTTCAGGCAAAGCGGTTCGAGTGTCTCCGGCAAATCAGGCCGGAACGCACCGCTACGACCTCGCGCCCAATGGTACTTTCGCCAAGCATAGTTTTTCGAATGCTCGTACCTATCCGATTACAGAATGGATTACAATGAAAGATCAGAAATCGCTCGACCCGGATGTCAGCGTCGAGAAAGGCATGCAGGCCGCGCAGCGGGGTGGTGTGCTTGATATCGAGTTCTTCAAGGTAAAAACCGAGGACGGTGTAGAAGCCGATGCCTGGATGGTGAAACCGACTAATTTTGATCCCAAGAAAAAGTACCCGATTGTATTCACGGTATATGGCGAACCAGCGGGCAGCCAGGTGATAGATCGGTTTGGAACCGGACGCAATCGCCTGTATATGGGCAATATGGCTAACGACGGATATATTTATGCCGCAGTGGATAATCGCGGTACACCAATGCCCAAAGGCCGGGAGTGGCGGAAGGCTATATACCGCAGTATAGGTACCATCAATATCCGGGATATGGCGATGGGAGCCAAAGCCATGTTTGAGAAATATCCCTTCATCGATACTGATCGGGTGGCTGTGCATGGTTGGAGTGGCGGCGGCTCCTCGACGCTGAACCTGTTGTTCCAGTATCCACAGATGTTCCAGACGGGAATCGCCGTGGCTGCGGTAGGCAATCAATTGACCTACGACAATATTTATCAGGAGCGCTATATGGGTCTGCCTCAGGAAAACCGGGAAGATTTTGTAAAAGGCTCGCCCGTGACACACGCCAAAAATCTGGTGGGCAACCTGCTTTATATACACGGCACGGGTGACGACAATGTCCATTACCAAAACGCCGAGATGCTGGTAAACGAACTGGTAAAACATAATCGGCAGTTTCAGTTTATGGCTTATCCCAATCGCTCCCATGGCATATATGAAGGTGAGGGAACAAGTCGGCATTTAGCTACCCTGTTCACCAAATTTTTGAAGGAAAACTGTCCGCCGGGTGAGAAAGCATCCGGGGGTAGTTCTGCCGGGGGCGCCAAAGTTTCGTCTGGTTCCAACTAATCGAACCTTAACGATATAATATTTTTTTGTGAAAAAGCTCATCATCTTCTTGTGCCTCATCTCCGCAGGTAGTACACGCGCGCAGACGACGATGATGAACACTACCCGGGATCAAATCAACCTGAACGGAATGAGAGTTCCTACAAATGGCACGATGTGGGGCGTCGCATCCAGTGAAAAGGGCGAAACCATTGGTAATACTTATTTGGATACCGCCTGGACCAAGGGAAACCTCAAACTGTATGAACCCATTCAGCCAGTAGGCGGCCAGCCCGTGGATACGCTGACGGGTTTGGCGATGCGTTATAATGTGTATTTTGACGAAATTGAAATTCTCATGAATACTTATAACGATGTCAAAGCTTTGAAGGGTGAAACCGTTAGAAGTTTTTCGCAGGAGAAAGCGGGCAAACCTGTGACATTCATCAATACTAAAAGCTATAAGGCCGATAAGGCCCCTTCCGGCTTTTACGAGATTTTGGTACCTGGAAAAATAACCCTGGCATCTCATCATAAGACCCTGGTAAAGAAGCCGAACTACAATGCGGCCTTCGAAGTAGGGAGCAAGGACACAAAATTACTGATGCAGGAAGATTTTTATGCCCTGCAAAATGGTAAAGCCGAAAAAATAAAGGCAAATAAAAAGGGAATCCACGACCTCATGAAGGACAAATCCAAAGAGATAGAAACCTTCATGAAAATAAACGATCTTAACCTCAAAGAACGTAGTAACCTGACCAGCCTGTTCGAGCATTACAATAGCTATTAAGTAAAACATTTGGTAGTTAATCCTTAGTCAGGCGTACGATCACGATTCGTTTGATTAACTACTAACATATTCATAATCAAATAATACGATGGAATCCAAAAGGCAACAGAAAGTAGGCCGTCAAATCCAGAGGGACCTCGGCGATATATTCCAAAAGGAAGCACAGCACCTTATCAATGGCTCATTGGTCACTATTACTGGTGTTCGAATGACGCCTGACCTAGGTATCGCCCGTGCTTACCTCAGTTTTTTGCCTGAAAAAAATAAAATGGTACACTTTGAAAATATTCAGGAAAACTCAAAGTTCATCCGGCAAAAACTTGGCGAGCGCGTACGTCACCAACTACGTATTGTCCCCGAGTTGGAATTTTACCTGGACGATACGGCCGAGTACGCAGCCAAGATGGATGCCCTCTTCGCAGATCTGGTTATTCCGCCCGCCGACGATGACGACAAAAGTGAATAACCTACTCGACAGAGGCGCATGAACTTATCCCTTCGGATTGCCAGGCGGTATTTTTTTTCGCATAATAAGCGAAGTTTTATCAGTATCATCGCCCTCATTGCTATGATTGGCGTGGGAGTGGGCACGATGGCAATGGTCGTGGTACTTTCGGTATTTAATGGAATGGAAGATCTGAATCGTCAGATTTTTAAAACCTTCGATGCCGATATGAAAGTAACGCCTCTGGAAGGCCGTCGTTTTGTGCTGCCGGCGGGGAGTATTAAAAAAATTAAAAACATCGACGGCGTTGCTTTTGTCACCCAGGTAATAGAAGATAATGCCCTGGCCCGCTACCGTGACAATCAGATGGTCGTAAGGCTCAAAGGGGTAGACAGTACTTATGAGCAACGTGGCCAGCTTTACACTGCCATGACCGAAGGAATTTTGCGGTTAAAGGGTGCAAATGGCACTCCTTTCGCAATAGTAGCCGACGGAGTACGTAGTTCATTGCTGATATCGATGAAAGATCCGTTGGCCGCTATTGAGCTCTGGTACCCGCGCAACGACCGCCGCACCCTGAGTCTTACTTCACCGGATGCATTTAACCAGGTTACGGTTCGTCCCGGTGGTACTTTTTTTATTGAAAGCCGTTACGACGATTTCGTCATTGCCCCCTTGTCCACTGTCGCTTCGCTATTACAATACGATAAGCAGCTCACCTCCCTGGAAATACAGCTTCAACCCGAGGCTGATCCGAAAGAAGTTCAGTCACTTATAGAAAATCTTCTGGGCAAATCGTTCATCATTAAAAACCGGGACGAGCAAAACGCTGACCTGCTAAGGGCAATCCGGGTCGAGAAATTATTTGTCACGATTACTCTGGCCTTCATCATTTTGGTGGCCGCGATCAACATCTTCTTTTCCCTGAGCATGCTAGCCATCGAGAAGAAGGAAGATGTCAGAATGCTTTTTGCCCTCGGAGCATCTACCTTACTGGTACGGAGAATTTTTCTTTCGGTCGGTGGTATCGTTGCGCTTTCGGGAGCCGTGCTGGGGTTGATTTTGGGCGTGGGATTGTGTTGGGCACAGCAGAAATATGGGTTAGTTTCGATGGGCATGGTTAGTTCGCTCGTAGATGCCTACCCCATAAAGCTGGTGTGGAGCGATGTTTTGCTTACCGCTCTGATCATTATTTTGATCACAATTGCGGTCTCCTATATACCGGCGCGACGGGCGGCGCAGGGAGTCGACACCTCACAGCTTGGATAATTATCACAATTTTGGTTCTTTGTATTGAAAAGTCGAATTGATTTCGGGTGGCAAAGGTAGTTGAGGTTGAATCGTGCCAGGTGCCTGATTCATTAAGAATTATGATCACTATGAATTTTTTGAATTATACAGTAAAGTCAAGGGCGGCCTTCCTGATCGGATTTGCGCTTTTTGCATTGACAGAAATTTGTGCTTCACCATGGGAGCCGGGACATAACTTTCCTGGTATAAGTACCCAGATCCTCGCCGATACCGCACGACGGGCTCCGGGGGTAGTTACCAAAGCAGGTCCTTACCGCCCGACACGGACTCTTCAAAACGATATACTACACACCCGGCTTGATTTGCGCTTTGACTGGCTTAGGCAACAAGTAATTGGTACGGCGCTCATTACGTTTAAGCCTTATTTTTATCCTCAGAACGTCTTGGTACTTGATGCCAAAGGCTTTGATATCCAGGGAATATACCACCTGGATAGCCTGACCCGGCAAGATACTTTGAACAATGAGGTGGTAAAAGAATCCAAACGCAGTCGGCTAGAATACGCTTACGATCGAAAGCAGCTCACCATCCGGTTGCCGCGCGCCTACAACCGCAATGAAAAAGTATACGTCCAGATCGACTACGTAGCGAAACCCAACGAGCTGCCTCGTGACATTCTGGGTGATCACCCGGAGGAAAAAGGCCTGTACTTCATCAACGCCGATGGCATGGACGAAGGTAAGCCACGGCAAATCTGGACGCAGGGCGAGACCCAGTATAACTCAGCCTGGTTTCCAACCGTGGACAGTCCGAATGAAAAGATGCTGCAGGATTTTTATCTGACGGTCGATACTACCTACCAGACCTTATCGAATGGCAAGCTAATCAGTGATTTTAGTAATGGCGATGGGACCCGCACCGACCACTGGCGGCAGTCGCTGCCCCATGCCCCGTACCTGGCGATGGTCGCAGTCGGAAAATACGCTATCACCAAAGAGATGATGGCCAATGGCCTGGAAGTCAGCTATTATGTAGAACCGAAGTACGCCAATGATGCCAAAGCCATTTTCGGAAGAACCCCGGAGATGATCGCATTCTTCTCCAATATTTTCGGCATGCCGTTTCCCTGGGAAAAGTACGCGCAGATCGCCGTGCGTGATTTTGTGGCCGGTGCCATGGAAAACACGACCGCCACGGTTCATGAGCAGGGAATACAAGCGGATACCCGGGCATTGGTGGATGGGAACTCAGACGATGTCATTGCCCATGAACTGGCACACCATTGGTTTGGCGATTTGGTGACGAGCGAAGAGTGGGGACAACTGGCATTGAATGAATCATTTGCCAACTATGCCGAGTACCTCTGGGCAGAAAACTACACCGGCGCTGCCGCCGCCGATTGGAAAAATCTACAGGAATTAAAGCAGTACCTCGGTGAAGCCGACCAGAAAAAAGTACCTATTGTCCGCTATTTCTATAAGGACCAGGAAGATATGTTCGACAGCCATTCTTATGCCAAGGGTGGCCGGGTGCTGCATATGCTGCGGAAAATGGTAGGTGACGAAGCCTTTTTTGAGTCTTTACAACTTTATTTGAAGAAAAATCAATTCGGCACGGCCGAAATTGCCGACCTGCGCATGGCGTTCGAACAGGTGACTGGTCAGGACCTGAATTGGTTTTTCGACCAGTGGTTCCTCACGCCCGGTCATCCGGTACTTAAAGTTGAGCAGGATTACACAGGAGCCGACAAAACGGTGAGACTCAAAGTTACCCAGTTACAGGATACCCTGGCTTCGACTGTCTATCGCCTTCCCTTCAAGGTAGATGTGTGGATTGATAGCGTCAAAACGCGTTACAACGTGGTTATCGATAAGGCCAAGCAGACCCTGGAATTTCCGGCCAAGTACAAGCCCGAGTTGGTTATTTTGGATGGTGAAACCCAGCTCCTGGGTACCATCGATGTGGACCGAAATCGTAATGAGTGGATTTACCAGTTTTATCACGCGGACAAATTTCTTTCCAGATATGATGCTCTGACTCATCTGGAAGGCCAGCTAAGCGATCCTGAAATAAGGAAACTGATGTTTGCGGCGATGTCCGATCCTTTCTGGAAGATCAGGCAAGTGGCGGTGGCTAATTTTTCCGCCTATGACGGGCCGGAATTCGCCGAAGCTGAGCGCCTTCTTCAAAGCCATGCCCGCACGGATCCCAACTCGCAGGTCCGGACGGAAGCCATTCTGACCTTGGCCTCATTCGGAGACGACGCCAATATGGGCCTCTTTCGGGAAGCACTCGACGATACTTCTTATCTGGTAGTTTCGGTGGCACTCGACGCTTTCCTGATGCGTAAGCCGTCGGACGCCGCCGATATCGCAAAACGGTTTGAAGACTCCCAAAACGACGCCATAGTAGCATCAGTAGGCAACTACTATGCCGGATTCGCTACTCCGGATCGTTACGAGTGGTTTCTGAAAAGAATGGAGGATATGAACCCATCGGATCGTTATAATTTCTTACAGGTTTTTGGAAAGTACCTCATCAAATCGTCATCGGATATTCAACGAAAGAGCATTCCGGTATTGGAAAGTATGGCGCGCAACAATTCCGCCTATTTCGTTCGTTTCGGCGCTTATCAGGTACTTGGCTTGCTAACTGACATTCAGGGAGTCTCGGCAATTCGCAAAGATATTCGCAGCAATGAGCGCGACCCTAAGCTTAAGGAGATGTACAGCCAGATTGGGGAGTTGTAGTAGGGTGGCTGAAAGGTAGAGTAAATTGTAAAATCTTATTATAGCTGAATGTTTTGTGTATTAGTCCAACCTTTTTTCACTTACCTGGGTCTATTACACACATCTCTGTTTTAAACTAAATAAGGCTATGAAGAAAAAAATTACTCCGACTCCTTGGCTACCTTTTGTTGCGCTGTTTTTTGTTTTCGGCTGCTCTACCGATGCCCCTTCTCCATCCCAAGACATCAGCCAGTTGCAAGGCAACTACAATACGAACGGTTTGCTCGATCCTAGCTGCGTCTTTATTTCTGACCCAAGCCAACTTCCAAGCCTGCAAATCACCAAACAAGTGGACGACACCTACCGAGTGGTGCGGACAGACTACATACCGACTAAAAGTACCAATACGTTAGAAAATGTTAAAGTGCGGATAACACCTGACACCACCTTTATCCTGCACGAAGACAAACAAATCGGGAAACTTTTTATGAGTACTTTTCCTGATTTTAATAGCCAGAAACCTCGCGACATAACAGCTCCCCGCTTGTTCATTACGTATATGGACCCTGTCACCCAAAAATTTTTATCTTACAGCGGTTACCGCAAATAAGCCTTTTCCTAATGACGAGGGGCGCCATTTTGTCGGCAAACTAAGCCTTTGGCTCGGTTATTTTCACCAAAGTCTGAATAGAAATCTCTTTAAAAGGGAACGAAAACTGAATTTGAATAAATAACCATTATGGAAAAATCAAGAGAAGAAGTGATAAGGGAACTTGCCGCTAAACACGGCGTAACAGTTGGTACGGTAGCTACGCTGCTCCACGGATTACAGGCTACCGGAGGCAATCAGGTTCAATTCAATATTGGAGAGTTGGGCGGAATGGGCCAATGGCAACCCGGTATGACAATGGTCGGCGATATGTTCAACAATTCGTTGAAGGCTAAGGTTGATCAGCTTTGTTCGGAGCTGGCGGCCTTATCAAGAGAATTACCCCGTGAGGTAGCTGACGAAACCCATGCCGTACCCGGCCGTAGTAACGCCACCTTTAAAGGCAGCCAGAATGATACTCATTATACTTACTACGCAGATGAAAACCGGCTGGTGATTTATGACGACGGCAAAAATACCAGCTACGATACCACAGGCTATTCTTTAACGGGAGTTCAGCAATCGCAGGACAATAGTGGTAAGCGTCTCAGCTTTACATATCCGGGAGGCAGCATACAGGCAAAAGATTTGAAAGAAATTAAAGAAAGCAAAGCCTGACCGAATTTAGTATAAAATTCTGTCTCGATTATCAGCGCAGCTCCGCACTTAGCGAGCTGCGTTTTTTTATACGTTTTCAACTCAGCCAAATTTCAGTACTGTATAATCGGTAGATTTTGCCAGTATTTTTCTCCTTATCTTTAAGCAGTTATTATATAACAAAAGGGCTTAAAATTCATGTCGTTAGTTGCCGGCGATATTTTTGAGGGGATGTATCAATTGGAAGAGAGTGTGGATATGGACGATAAGTGGCCTATTACCCGCTGGCGCGCTGATAATATTTCCGCCTACCGCCGGGCAGAAGTACTGATCGATATTCTTTCCGATAAGTACGATCCTCAGCTTCACTGGTGTGGCAATATCGAAGGTTTATGTAAAGTCGGCCAGTCCACGGTGGCCAATTGTCGATATTTTGTGTGGGACCTGAACAGAGCGCAATTACTGGTACCGGTTGAAGTAACTGCTTTGAACGCAGCAGAGCAACATAAGTACAATGAACTGATCGACGTAATACCTATAGCCGCTCACGAAAATATTAAAGCCAGTGAACCACCCGAAGTGTGGCGGGCAAACTCGGGTGAATTCCTGATCATGTACCGTAAGCACGAGGATGACTCTCATTCTTTCCAGCATAATCAACAGGTCCGGGAACTCTGGAAAAAGCGGGACTCAGATTCAGCAGAGGATGTTACGGACCCTTTACCCGAGCCAGCGGTAACACCGCCTGCAAATCCAGCAGGCTCTAACGGGACCCCATGGTTACTTCTGATCATTGGCTTGGGAATCCTCTCTGTTATCGGACTTTATCAAACCATCCCTCCCAAACCTTCCGCCGGATTCATATCTTTCCAGCGCTCTCTCGAAAGTGGTATAGCCGAAGAAAAGAAAGGCGCGTACGAGTCAGCTTTGGAACATTTCAAAGCCGCCGCCGCGGCCCCGCAGGATATTGAAATGGACGCCCGGCTGGATAGTCTGGCTACTTTATATCGAATGCGGGCACGGCAGGAATGTGCCAAGTTTAAAGATTCAGGCAGTGCTGATCTGTACTTTATTCCCAACCAATATTTCAATTACGCAGCCGTCCTTTCTCGCAATCCAAATCCCGAAATATGCCAGTAAGACTACTTCTTTTATTTTCAGTCGTTCTGGCAACGCTTACTGAGAGTAACGGCCAGCGATTCACGAACCGAAACCTGTACGATGTATGGATCGTTGCGGGCGAGCACCTGGATGAAGGGCGTTTTGATGATGCAATCAAACTTTACGAAGTAGCGCCTACGGTCCCTGAATTTGCTAAAAAATTAAACGCTGCCAAGCGCATTCAGGCGATTTTTCAAAATGGGGAGCGCTTCTTTCGCGCAAAACGCTATTCGGAAGCCTTGGAGGCATTCAGTCGTTACCGCACGATTGACCCGACGCTTCAGGTAGCGATTCTGGATCGTAGAATTATGACTTGCCTGCAGGAATTGGAAAAGAAAATTGCTGCAAAACTAGACGCCACTACCCGGGTAGTGGCAGGATTCGAATGGGCCTATAAAGGTGAGCAGCAGCTGGCAAAATTGGACACAATAGCCGCAAAAAAAAGTTTCACCAAGGCCAAACAGCTCGGAGGTGGGCTGAATAGTACCCTGCGCGAACAATACCAGCAGGGACTAATGTCGGTGAAGTCACTCGGCGCATGGGGCAATGCCTACCACCGTACCGTAAGTAAGGATGGTACCCATTCCCTGGAAATTATGAAAGCGTATCGGGCAGCCTCCAAATATATCATCAGCGACATTGAGTACGAAATAAAAAGTGCGGAGGAGGGAGCAAAAGGTACTTTGTCGGCCTCGTCAACTGTTGCTCTGGCAGACCGCATGCGGAATTACGCTGAACAATGCCGGATCGAAGACTTATACTTCTTTATCAAAAATAACCACCGCCTCATCTTCGACGCCGATACGCTTGCCGGGCGAATCGCCGAATACCGACGAATTGAAAGCGATGTAGAGCGCCTTAAAAATGATCCGGCCAATCGTCCCTTTCTGGAAAGTGCCTTTGGAAGTATGCTGGAAGCGGCAGCTGGTATCCCGCAGGTAGGGCGGGAAGTACTAGCCTGTGCCAAACAAAAATATCTGGAAGATCTTCTGGAAGCAGCCAGAGTCGCCGAAACCCAGGGAGATGAGAGTGCAAAAAAAGAAAAGTACCAGGAGGCGCTCAACTACATTGCAAGAGCCCAGACATTGCAACTCCCTCAGTTCGAACCACAACTAAATGAATTACAGAACCGCATCGCGATAAAATTGGACTGCGAAAAAAGGCAGGAGGAATTTGCCAGGGTGGCGCCCCAGATTAGGATTGAGTTATCGAACTGCCGGGTCGAGGAAGCCTGGAAGCTTTGGGAACCAGCCAAAGCCAGGTTGGCTGGATGCGGAATCAGTGATCCTGAATTTTTCGATCAGTACAGAAACCTGCAGGATATGGTATACCGATTTCATCGTGAGGACAGTTTACTCAGAGTACTTAAACCATTAGCGGAACAGGCCCTTGTCAACAGGCAATGTGGGGAAGCGAAGCAGCTTTTTCAAAGAATCGCCAAACTAGACCTATGTGACATTGGCCCGCGTGATCAGCTAATACTCCAAAGTAGTAAGCGAATCTCCGAATGTGAACGGATCAACTGCTATGTGACGGCTCGGGATAAGGCCTTTCAAAGTGCCGAAAATCGGGAATGGAAAAACGCCTACGATTCCTACCAAATAGCGTACGATTGCGCAGAAGAAACTCAAAAAGCCCGAATCGAAAAGATCATGGCCGACATGGAGTGCGACGCCTATCCGGATCGCTGCCGAAAAGGAAATGTTGCCACTACCCTGCAACCAATGGCGCGGGTTGCTTTGAACAACCCGCTTTACTTTGATGATGGGTTATTAAAGGAAACCAACTTTGGCTATTTCGTCTCGACCGGACTTCAGCTGACTTTTTTATCCTATGTAAGTCCTGTAGATGTCGTCATTGGGGCTGAATACTTTCGAACCAAATACTCGGTTCTAAGTACCAAACAGGGACAATCTCGCTCTGCGGGGGACTTCGAGATAGAAGGCGCAGACCTAACGGTAGGATTAAAACTACATAAAACCAATACCGATCCCAACAGACTGAGACCTTACCTTAAAGGTGGAATAGAACTTCTGCTTCCATTTGGCTATTCGCTAACTAACCACGAAACGTACGAAGCGACCAACGATCGGAGATTCCTTAAGAAGCAATCATTGGGCGCTTCTGGAGGTTTTGGCATCGAACTGGAAAGAAAAAAATTCGGGTTCTTCGTCGAAGCTGTATTTGGCTATAACTTTTCTGGTATTTATAATTCCAACTTCGTAACCTCATCCGGCTCCCGTGGTAAAACCGAGTCCCACTTCCGAACCGCAGGCTTGCGGGCAGGACTCCGATTCTGGTAAAAAGTCAGATAGGTCAATCAGGCAGATCAAACATTTCTTTGGCCTCCAAATAAGACAACTTTTCGTAGTTGATGCGTCCCGCCTGACCGCCGGGTATGATGACATAACGGAACTCGTGATTGGGCGAGGGTTGAATCGGGGTTTGAGGACCGCGTACGGGGACTGACCAAACTCTGATTCTGTTTACCGCCAAAGTAAAGTCAATTATATCTTCAGTGAATAGTGCATAAACGCGCACGGGCAACTGTCTCACCTGATTATTCTCCGTTTCCAGCTTGGTGTATACCAGCACAACTCCCTGATCAAGAACAGCCTGGCTCAGTCGGCTTACATTCGTAATGTCAAAGTAAAACCGATCAGTACCAAACTGATTGGTCTTAATCCAGGTACCAGCTTTTGCCCAATTGGAGTAAATGACATTAGCAGAACCGGCAGGTCCCTGTGGACCAACTGGCCCGGTGGGGCCTTGCGGCCCGGCAGGGCCGATTGGGCCGGCAGGTCCTTCCGTCCCGCTGCAGGCCCCAAGACACAGGAAGATGATGGCCAGTAGACTCAAAGACCAGAAATTTTGAATTTTTCTTATTTTGTAAAAAGTGTTCATCGGGTAGTTTTTGGGTCAAATGTCTTGATTTGACCAGACATTAGCAAGAATTGTTCCAAAATTGAAGTTTTGCGCGATTGCCATATTACGGGATCGCTCTCTATTATTCCCCAGAGGTAGTATCTTTACACATTGTACTTTTATTGCCGAATCGAGACGCAATTCCAAATTTATTCCGCCTGAAACATGCCCCAACCCTCCCAGAAACTTTTCCTTCTTGATGCCTTTGCCCTTATTTACCGTGCCCATTTTGCCTTCATCAAAGCGCCTCGTATTACCTCTACAGGGATGAATACCAGCGCAGTTTTCGGATTTACCAACACCTTGCTGGAAGTATTGAAAAAAGAAGCGCCCACCCATATCGGTGTGGCCTTCGATACGCCCAAGAAGACATTCCGACACGAACAATTCGGAGCCTATAAAGCACAGCGCGAAGCGCAACCCGAGGATATTACCATCGCGATTCCTTATGTAAAGCGTCTGCTGGAAGCGATGAATATCCCTATCCTATTGGTAGATGGCTACGAAGCTGATGATGTTATCGGAACCCTGGCCCGCTGCGCGGCGGAGGAAGGTTTTGAAGTATTCATGATGACGCCTGACAAAGATTACGGTCAATTGGTGCGGGAGCATGTCTACATGTACAAGCCTGCCTTCATGGGCAAAGGCGCAGAGAAAATGGGGGTACCCGAAATTCTGGACAAATGGCAGATCGAGCGCGTGGAACAGGTAATCGATATGCTTGGATTAATGGGCGATGCTTCGGATAACATTCCGGGCATTCCGGGCGTGGGTGAAAAAACGGCCCAAAAACTCATTGCCCAGTATGGTAGCCTGGAAAACATTCTGGCGCGGGCCGGAGAAATTAAGGGAAAGCTTGGTGAACGAATTAGGGAGCATTCCGATCAGGCCATTATGTCCAGACAACTGGCAACCATCGACGTGAATGTACCCATTCCATTTAGTGCTAAAGATCTCATTCATGAAGAACCTGATGCCGAAAAAGTAAATGCGCTTTTTGATGAGCTCGAATTCCGCACCCTTCGTCGTAGAGTACTTGGCGATGACCCATTGGCGGCTGGACAGGCAAAGCAAAAATCAGGTACTTCTGACAAACCCGGTCAACTCGACTTATTCGGTTCAAGTACCAGTCCTGACATTGCCGCCTTTGAAAAGTCAAATTCTACCAACCAGTCAGAGCCGACGCCCGTTATATACCGTACCATAGCTACCTCAGTTCATGACTACCAAACTGTGGACACGCCCGAATTGATGGCAAGTCTGGCCAACTACCTCAACCAACAAAAAGAATTCTGTTTCGACACCGAGACCAATTCGCTTGATGCTCTACAGGCGGAATTGGTCGGCATCGCCTTTGCCTATAAAGCAGGCGAAGCTTTCTATGTACCTGTCCCCCCAGAACGCGAGCAGGCACAGGCCATTGTCGATATTTTTCGTCCCGTTTTTGAAAATGAGAATATTACTAAAATTGGCCAGAATTTAAAGTATGACCTGCTCGTTCTGAAAAATTATGACCTTGAAGTGCGTGGCCGGCTCGCCGATACTATGCTAGCCCACTACTTGCTCGAACCCGAGCAACGGCACGGGATGGATCGCCTGGCGATGAATTACCTGCAGTATGAGCCCGTTGCCATCGAAGAGTTAATTGGCAAAAAAGGCAAAAATCAGTCCACCATGCGGGAAGTACCGGTGGAAGAAGTGACCGAGTACGCAGGAGAAGACGCCGATATTACACTTCAACTTCACCAGCTGTTAGTCCCAGAATTAAAAGAAAAAGCAGCAGTCAAGTTATTCGAAGGCGTGGAAATGCCGCTGGTTCGGGTGCTGACCGCGATGGAATGCGAAGGGGTGCGGATAGACACCGACGCTCTGGCAGCCATGTCACAGCAACTGGAAACGGATATCAAGGTACTTGAAACGGATATTTTCGCTACGGCCGAGACGGAGTTTAACCTCAATTCCCCTAAGCAATTAGGGGAAGTCTTGTTCGATAAAATGAATTTGGTTAAAAACCCCAAGAAGACGCGCACCGGACAGTACGCCACGGGCGAGGACGTACTTTCAGCCTTGGAAAGCGAACACGAAATTGCCCGCAAGATATTGGACTACCGGGAATTGCAGAAACTAAAA
Source organism: uncultured Persicitalea sp. (assembly GCA_964500445.1). Classification (GTDB taxonomy): domain Bacteria; phylum Bacteroidota; class Bacteroidia; order Cytophagales; family Spirosomataceae; genus Persicitalea. Next base: position 108,256 of record CAZCOG010000004.1, read on the forward strand.
TCCACTTATGTCGATGCGCTTCCGATGCTCATAAATCCAATAACGGGCCGCCTTCATACTTCTTACAACCAAGCCGTTACGGCCACTGGCCGATTGAGCTCAACGAACCCTAACCTGCAAAATATCCCGATACGGACCGTACGTGGCCGGGAAATCCGCAAAGCCTTCGTACCCCGCTCTGAGGAATTTCAAATTCTGTCGGCGGATTATTCCCAAATTGAGCTTCGGATTATGGCGGCCTTCAGCGGTGATCCGAGCATGATTGAAGCCTTCAATCTGGGACGTGACATTCACGCAACTACCGCCAGCAAAGTCTTTCACATCCCGCTGGAAGAGGTAACCTCCGACATGCGCCGACAAGCCAAATCGGTCAATTTTGGCATTATTTATGGCATTTCTGCCTTTGGACTGGCCCGGAATCTGGGGATTTCCCGTAGCGATGCCAGCGATATTATTAAGGCTTACTTCGAAGAGTTTCCGGCAGTAAAAGCCTATATGGACCGCGTAATCATGGAGGCACGAGAACGGGAATACGTCGAAACCATCTTAGGCCGGCGCCGTTACCTGGCCGACATCAATTCACGTAACCAAACCAACCGAGGGTTTGCCGAGCGAAATGCCATCAATGCGCCCATTCAGGGCTCAGCCGCCGACATGATCAAGCTTGCTATGATCAACATTCAGGGATTTATTGAAAAAGAGAAACTTCGCTCACGGATGATTCTCCAGGTACACGATGAACTCGTTTTCGATGCCCACCGCGACGAACTTGATTTTCTGAAAACGCACGTCGAAGACCTGATGCAGAATGCTCTGCCGATGGAAGTCAAGATGGAAACGGGTATCGGGGTAGGAGCTGATTGGCTCGAAGCACACTAACCTTGTTCGCTATCAGTTTGGACAAGGTTCAGCCAGAAAATCTTCGTAGGCCTTTTTAGAGGCACCGGTGTAATACGTCGGACAGCTTTTAAAGAAATCCCGTAAGGTATTTTTATACGCTTCACAATTCGCTTTGATGGGGTTGGACGCATAGACAGTCACAGCATCCACTACTTTTTGCGAGTTTTCGGCGCAATTTTGCGGGGAAGGAGAATTGTCATTTTTGCTACATCCCAGTACAAGAACAATTGCTAACGGCACGATGGATTTGAAGTTTTTTTTCATTTTTCTAGTTTTTTTCTTTTAAAACTAGGTGGAATAAAAGGCTATAGCAAACCTGATCCTCTGGGAATTATTGAATGGTAGCTTAAATTGAGTAAGTGGCGGATAAAGCCTTGATGTATGAAGTTTGCTCCCGTTTGGCATGAGATTTTAAGTGCGGAGGGTTTGTATTAAATAATCCATACACCAAAACACTTTTTATGAAAACGATTGCCAAGTACCTTGCTGTTGCTTTGCTGATTTCAACTACTGCAATGGCACAAGAAAACATTTCCATTGGCCCGCTTGTCGGAGTATCCATTGCCAATTTAAGGGGTGATATAGCCAACAACAATTGGAAAGCAGGACTGACAGCCGGTGGCTTTTTTAATTACAGTTCAAATTCTGGACTAGGCGTGAGCGGACAAGTACTTTTCACCCAACTCGGTGCACAGATTAATAATAAGACCAATGATATTAATCTCAATTACATCCAGGTACCTGTTCTGTTGACCTACTTTTTAGGGGATAAGGGTAATAGCGTTCGGCCAAAAGTGTTTGTTGGTCCTCATGTAAACTTTCTTCTGGCTGCAAAAGACCGGAATGGTAATGACATTTCTGGTGAATCCAACAATCCGAACTATAATTCGATTGATGGAGGTCTTACGCTGGGAGCCGGATTCAACTACCGGATTCAAAACAAAATCTGGTTGAACGTGGATGCTCGCTATGGGCTGGGTTTGGTAGATATCACCAAGTCAGCAGCTACTGAACTGCGGAATCAGAATTTTGGAATCAATGTAGGCGTCAGTTTTCCTTTCGGTACTTACAATGAACGCAAAGGAACAATCAACACCCGTTGATAATTGTTTAATACACAAAAAAGGGTACTTCACCAGAAGTACCTTTTTTGTGTATTGGCGTCTATAATTTGGGTTTAAGTGGCTTTGTCGGTTCATCGAACACATTAGCACCAGTAGTTTTCACATGACGCCGAAAAATCTTGTTTCCAGCCACGATATACAACTCGTTAAAGTCTTTGCCCCCAAAAACAATGTCTGATAGTCCTTCTTCCGGAACAGGAAGAATAGCGTTTACCCGACCAGTCTGATCAAGTACCTGAATGCCCAAGCTTGTCGCTACATAGACACGTCCATCACGATCACAAATAACACCTCCCGCTCCGGCGTTATCGGAATCATCTGGCGAATGCAACCAACCATATCGCTGCTCATGCTGCAAACTACCGTCTGGTAGTACCTGATAAATCCAGACCCAATGCGAGGCCGCATCAGTGATGTATAGTTGAGTTTTATCGGGCGAAAGCGCTTTTCCGCCAACCTTTATGGTTGGCTTTATTTTGTATTTGTCCAGGACCATTTTTAATTCGGGAGATTTTTCAGCAACTACCCCTCCACCCGATTCAATGCGATAATATTTGTTTTTTTTCAGTGCGTCCTGAAAAAAAACTTCTCCCCGTTGATTAACACTCAGGCTGTTATTGGCCGCTTTCTTGCTACCAATCATCTCCCATTCCGCACCGGGAATAATTATATCGCTGAGCATTGGATTGCCGGATTCGTGCGTCTGAACTGGTTTGGGCCAATCTTTCCATAGGTACCTCATCGCGTCGGGAAATATGGCCGTACCGTGTTTTCCGTTATGCGCTCCCTCACCCCAAACATGCGTTACCTCGTATCCCGAAAAAATTAAAGCCCTCAGCATAAGCTGATTGGCCATCCACCAGTCCCCCGCATAAATATTGAGGTCGTTTTCGCCATCCTGCAAGAAAATCCGCAGCGGCTTAGGCTCGTATTTACGGATTAAAGTTGGGTAGCGGTCGGCCCCGCGAAGACCAACGTAGGTCCCGATGGCACTGAAAACCCTTGAAAACTCCTCAGGTCGCTCCCAGGCAGCCGTGAAAGCACAAACTGCCCCACTACTTGACCCGCCAATAGCGCGGTCATTCCCGATTTTGGATAAATGGATGGCGCGGCCATCGGAAGTTTTCATCTTCTCTACCTCGGGGAAAATTTCTTCCAGAACAAAACGAACGTAGTTATCACCCAGACCATCGTACTCATAACTACGGTTATAACGGTCAAGCGCCTGGTCGGGATTTCTGGCAATCACTCTCCCAGGAGTGATGAAAATTCCGATCGTGACGGGCATTTCCTTTTTGTGAATGAGGTTATCGAAAACGGTGGGTGCTTTCCACTGAATTCCATCCTGATTGACATACACGCAAGCAGGTTTAGTCTGCTCGTACTGTTTTGGCACGTATACCCACACCTCCCGCCAGGTACCTGGAAATATTCTGGACTGGTCAAAGGTAAATTTCAGTATTTCTCCCTGTGGGACGCCCGATTGTTCGATGGAAGCCGAGTCGATTGCGTACTCCTCGACGGGAGCTTGGGCCTGCATTGAAACCGAGTAAGTTAGTAGAATAATTAAGATAAGATTTTTCATTATAAATCAGGATGAAGGTTATTCTGAAAAGAGCACGTCGCGACTACTCTACCCTGCTTTGTGAGCAAAGCCTTACCTTTGTCCAAATTAGAAGCCAATTCATGAAATTCGACGACTATTCCATTGCTTTTGAAATTAAAAGAAACCTATCAAAAATGGGTTTCAAACGTCCTACTGATATACAGTTCCGGGCGATTCCTTCTATTTTGAAGGGAGAAGATGTGTTGGCCATTGCCCAAACCGGAACGGGAAAGACAGCCGCCTTTGCTATTCCGGTGGTGAGCATGATTCATGATATTAAACAGCGTAGCCGCACCGCTCCGATCCGCTGCGTGGTGATGGTACCAACTCGCGAATTGGCCCTGCAAATCACTGAGGTATTTGACCAAATATCCCGTCACACCCGCGTCAAGGCCGTTTGCTTGGTCGGAGGGGTAGCCCAAGAACCTCAAATTGAGAAACTGAACGATGGTGTAGATATCTTGATCGCCACACCGGGCCGGATGTTCGACCTTACCAGCCAGGGCCATATCGACCTGAGCCGCGTCGAAATCCTTATTCTGGACGAAGCCGATCAAATGCTGGCATTGGGTTTCTATAAAGATATTGAGGATGTTATCAAGAAATTCCGGCGCAACCGACAAACCCTGTTTTTTTCTGCCACAATCGACGACACGATCAAGAAACTTGCCTATAGCATCGTTCACACGCCGATTCGCATTGAGATTGCCCCCAAAGATCGGGTATCCAAAAATATCACGCATTCGGTGGCGCACATCAATATGGACGACAAGCGATTTTTTCTTGAGCGCATCATCAAGCAGAATCCTGAGAAGAAAATACTGGTATTTGTCCGAACCAAGGTTCGGGCCGAGCGTGTGGCCGCTGCCCTGGCCCGAATGGAAATCGACAGCCAGACCATTCACGGCGACAAAGAGCAGACTGACCGCTTGAAAACGATGCAAGATTTCAAAAAAGGCCGCACCAGGGTAATGATCGCTACTGATGTGAGCGCCCGTGGGATCGATATTCCCGAGGTAGATTTCGTTATCAACTACGATTTGCCCGAGGAAACCGAGAAATACGTTCACCGGGTAGGCCGCACCGGGCGGGGCGTTCACAAAGGCCGGGCCGTGTCTTTCAGCAGCCCCGAGGAGCAACCACTACTGGATGCCATTGAAGACTTTTTGGGATATAAAATTACGGTACTTGAAATACCCAGGGAAGATTATGAGCAAACCATTGATCTGACGCAAGACAATGTCATAGTGGATCTTAAAGGGTTGATGCAGGAAGTTGAAGCCTTCGAAAACAGGAAAAAGAAGAAGCGTAAATAGCTAGGCTAATTTACCCTTCTACTTTCCTATTTATAACTTCATACTCAGAGCAATTCTTTTTCTTGGCAAGTCTACCGAAGTGACTTTAACCTGAACAGTTTGTCCCAACTTCACTACCTCATTCGGGTCTTTTACGAAACGGTCGGCCATCTGGGAAACGTGCACCAGCCCATCTTGCTTCACTCCTACATCCACAAAGGCTCCGAAGGCGGTGATATTGGTGACAATGCCTGGAAGTACCATGCCCTCACGCAAATCTTCTACCGAACGCACATGTTTGTCAAAGGCAAAGGCTTCCCGCTCAGCGCGCGGGTCGCGGGCAGGCTTTTCCAATTCTTTGAGAATGTCCTGCAAAGTAGGCAATCCAATGTCTCCCTTTATGTACCGGGCAGGCTCTATCTGGCGACGTAATTCGGCTTTCGTTATTATGTCGTGGATAGAAGCATTGACATCTTTTGCCATTTGCTCCACCAAAGCATAGCGTTCGGGGTGCACCGCGCTGTTATCCAAAGGATTTTTCCCATCCTTGATACGAAGAAAACCGGCGGCTTGCTCGAAAGCTTTGGCTCCCAGGCGAGGTACTTTCTTCAACTGAGCTCGGGATTGAAAGCCACCAATTTCGGCACGGTAATCCACGATGTTTTTCGCCAGGGCTGGCCCCAAACCAGACACATAGCGGAGCAGATGCTGGCTGGCGGTGTTGAGATTGACGCCTACGGAATTGACGCAGCTTTCTACAATAGTATCAAGGGCGTTTCTTAAAGCCGTTTGGTCCACGTCGTGCTGGTATTGCCCAACCCCAATTGACTTTGGGTCGATTTTCACCAGTTCGGCCAGAGGATCCATCAACCGTCTCCCGATTGACACCGAGCCTCGTACCGTCACGTCCTGGTCGGAAAATTCTTCCCGCGCTGTATCGGATGCAGAATAAATAGAAGCGCCCTGTTCACTAACCATAACTACCTCAATATCCGTTTCTTTCCCAATTTCAGCAAGTAATTTTCTGATAAAATCTTCTGTTTCGCGCCCCGCTGTACCGTTACCGATGGCAATAGCTTCGGTTTTGTACCTTTCCAAAACCTGCTGTAATCGCTGCATTGCATCCACAGGTTTGTCAAAAGGGTATATCACAAAATCCTTAACTAAATTTCCGCGCTCATCCAGCACAACTACCTTGCAACCAGTACGGTAGCCGGGGTCAATTGCCAGTACTCTTTTTTGGCCCAAAGGAGGTGCCAGCAATAATTGCCGAAGGTTATCGGCAAAAACCTGAATAGCAGCCGCGTCGGCTTTTTCCTTGGAGCTCTTGGCGAATTCAGTTTCGATGGCAGGTTTTAGCAAGCGCTTATAGCTATCCTTGACCGCCATCTCTAACTGTACTTGTCCCGCCTCCGTACCAATTACAAACAGCCGATTCAATGTACCTAGTACGCGATCCTCATCGGGAGAAATACTCACACTTAATACTCCCTCTTCCTCGCCACGGCGGAGGGCCAGAAGGCGATGGGATGGAATACGGGATAGTTCTTCCGAAAAGTCGAAATAGTCGCGGTATTTGGCCCCCTCCTCTTCTTTGTTTTTCTTGACCTTGGCCGAAATCACTGCCCCGCGGGCAAACCAGCCACGTGTCCGGCTCCGGGCCTCGGCGTCTTCACTCACCCACTCCGCGATGATATCGCGAGCCCCCTGCAAGGCACCCTCGACAGTTGGCACTTCCTGGTTTATATAGTTAGCTGCCCGCTTTTCGGGCGCAGCCTCCCGTCCCTGAAATATCGCTTTCGCCAGCGGTTCCAGGCCACGCTCCACAGCTTGTACGGCTCGGGTTTTCCGTTTTTGCCTGTAAGGTAAGTACAAATCCTCAAGCTCCGTCAGGCTGAAAACAGTTTCTATTTTCTGACGTAAATCAGGAGTCAGTTTGCCTTGCTCATGAATGCTTTTCATGATGCTTTCACGACGTTTTTCTACCTCCTGCTGTTTTTGCCAGGCATCTTTGATCATCCCGATCTGTACTTCGTCCAGTCCGCCAGTTGCTTCCTTGCGGTATCTGGCAATAAACGGTAGCGTCGCACCTTCTTCAAATAGTTGGATAGTGGCGACAATTTGCCGCTCGGAAATAATAGTCTGTTGAGAAATGAGAGAATAATTCACGAAAAATATTGAACCTAAAAATGTATTATTTACTAATCGACCCACTCTGTACCTGAATCGGCCAGGGTTACCAGCAGACCGCGACAATGGGGGCTATTCATGGATCGGTATGCGTGCAAAGTGCGGCTCAGTTGCTTACGGGCCGCGTCGGAACCCATACCCGCCACCATATTCACAAGTACTTCGGTACCATCTGGACGCGTCACCAGGCGGTCGGCCAACAGCATTTTACCTTTTGGTAAAAGCAATTCCTTTTTCAGCCGGACAGTGGCGCTTTCGGAAAAGAGTGTTGCCAGTGGCTCATTCATCAGTAAGCGCTCCACCGAAATACGGAGATGTTCGGCTTCGCTGCCCTCTACAATCCCTTCCGCAATCAGCTGACGGATAATTTTATTGAGATCGGCCTTTGAAGAAATCAGCGAGAGAGCATACCGCATTTTTTGCAGCCGGTCTTTCTTTTTCTCGAAAGTTTCTACGTCAAAAATCCGTTCGGCCATCCGGCGCAACCGAAGTCGTTCGGTCCGATCCGTGCTGATTACCTCTTTTAGCTGGTATGGGGTAAGATTATCGGGCGCATCTTTATGGCGGCAATCCCCGCGTCCATTCGATAGAATATAAATACTCCTTCCCTCATCCCAGGGAACAGACGATTTTTCGCTGTTTAGGAAGTCATAAAGCCACCTGTTCACAGTATCGTTGCATTTATTCCAGTCTTTGGGATTTTCGGCTAAAATATATAATCGTTGCACCGGGCGCGTAAACGCCACATACAGCAGATTCAGGTTCTCCAGCAGGGTGCGGTTTTTCTCTTCCTGGTAATCCGCTTTCAGGACGGTTCCGTCCAGTTCTTTTACCATCGACACCACAGAACTGTTCAGTCGTTTGGTTATTGTTTGCTGCGCCTCGTCAAGGCTTTCAATTAATAGTTCAGTATCGTTTACACCTTCCAGGTCTACCCAAATTCGGTCGCGGTTTCCGCTCGGTGAAAAATTCCAGTCGCAATTTGGAACAATAACTACCGGGTATTCGAGACCTTTTGATTTGTGAATTGTGGTGATGCGCAAAGCGTCAGCGTTTGCCGGAACGGTAATCGAAATTTTATTCTGGGCCACTTCCCAGTACTTCAGAAAATCAGCCAGATGGTTACTCTGCCGGGTCCCGAATTCCAATATGGCATCCAGAAAACGGAAAAGGTACGGGCCTTCGGTGAGTCCATCGAAAAGTTGAAAACTATTGATCAGTTTTTCACACAATTCGTACACGCCCAATTGACGCAGCCGAAAGGCGCTTAATTCTATACCGAAGGATTCAAAATAATGTAAAAAGGAAGCGGTATCGCGCCTGGCGCACATATCCCTTATGGCTGCATGTTGCGGAGCATCGGGTACTTTATCCAGTATAACCCGATGAAAATGGTAAGCAGCTTCATAACGGGCCAAGGCGTCGTCGGGCGTTTGTAAAACCTGCATGAACGACACCAGTAAGTTTACAGTCTGCGAATAGGTCAACAAAAGCGAGTCGTCGGAAATAAGCGGATCTCCGCGTTCTTTCAGAGCAGTGGCGATGGCTCCGGCTTCGGACTTTCTCCGGCACAAAATTGCCACATCACGCCAATGGTAGCCTTGCTCACGTAGTTCGTCCACCAGCTCGAGAGTTCGCTTTACCATAATGGAGCCACTGTCTTCCTCCTGCCCATCAATTTCATCTGCCGTAGGCTCGGAAAGGAATTCGATTTGGATGTGGCCGCCAGTTTTTACTTCGGCTGTGACTTCCTGCTGGAAATGCTCATCGAAAACAGATTCCATTAATTCGGAGTCTTCCACCGAAGTACTTTCGGCCACCGAGGCAAAAAAACTGTTGTTAAAATCCGTAACCTCCCGGTAGCTCCGACGGTTGGTTTTGAGATGCGCCACATCCAGTTCACGTTCCAGACTCAGCAAACGCTCTTCGGTAAAAGTATTATCGCCGATAACATGGGCCAGATTCCCAAATTGGTTTTTGGATAAATGCAAAATCAAATCCATATCACCGCCCCGAAAGCGGTAAATAGACTGTTTGGCGTCGCCCACAATCAGGTTGAAATTCCCAAAACCCAGTGCGTTATCGATGAGCGGCAGCAGATTGGCAAATTGCAGCTTGGAGGTATCCTGAAACTCATCCACCAAAATATGATTGTACTTCTCTCCCAGCCTTTCAAAAATAAAAGGTACCGGCTCACGTGCCACTATGTCAAGTACTTTACGATTGAAGTCGGAAATATGTACCTGATTGCCCTGCTTCAACAGCGCATCGAACTCTTTACGTATTTCACCCAGTAAAGAAAGATTGTACAGATGCTTGTCAATCAGGCGAAGTAAACTACCCTTCTGGGCGGCGGTTTCCAGTGTTCGCGCCATTTCGCGATGACAGCTTACCAGAATGGCAGAAATACTGTCAATTTCCTGCTGGATGAAAGCCGATATTTTGCCCGCATACCATTTGTCTTCGTTGATAGTAGTTTTGACCAGGCTATTTTCTTCTGCCCAAAGGTCAATACCCGCCGCTCGTTTTTCAAAATAGGAATAAATCCCCCGGGTCGATTGATAAAAATCCTTGGCAACCAAATGTTTATCCTGAATGGCAGACAAAGCTCGCTGCGCCTGTTCCTGAATACTGTGCTCGGTTTCCCGCACGAAAGCCTTGATTTGCCGACTGATCCCAACCCAATCCTGCACGTCAAGGGCGTCCACCTTTTTCATTGCGAGATAGCTTTTCTCATTTAGCAGGTCATAGGCCGCTTCCCGGATTCGGTGCGGCAGACTCCCCCAACTCTTGCCCCCCTCAGCACTTTCACGGTAGTAGGTCTCGACTACATCAGTAAGAAGCCCCTCGCCCTCTTGTCCGATTCGGGCCAGCATCCGGTCCACGGCATTGGACAGCTGATCGGTTTCCAGGACTGTTTCGAATGCAAATGGAATGCCGAGTTCATCGGTAAAACTACGTACGAGCCGTTGCGTGAACTTGTCGATGGTCATCACCGAGAAATCGGAGTACCGATGCAGGATTTTGCGAAAAATCTTTTTGGCCCGCTGCGTAAAAAGGTCTAAAGTACCTGAAAATAGGTCGGGGTCACCTTCTATGCCTGGATACAATTCTGTAACGATGTCGCGGAGCATGAAGTGCGTCCTGCCTTCCGGTGAAGAAAAGATCCGCAGCATCAGAATTATCCGCTCCTTCATTTCATTTGCCGCTGCGTTGGTGAAGGTGACGGCAAGAATGGAACGAAAATAGGTATCTGACTCTGAGCTGAGTGCCAGCTTCAGGTACTCTTTAGTGAGCGTGTAAGTTTTACCGGAACCGGCAGATGAGGAATAGACTTTAAACAATTTGAGTGTGGAAACCGGGACGCCGGCACGTTTGAGTTTTAAAAGTTGAGAGTGAATTTACGCAAAAAAGGCAGACTTTCGCCCGCCTTTTTGAATCTCATACTTTTTCCTTTTATAAATTCAGACGTACCCCCCCGGAGAGATTAGGACTTATGAAAAATGGTCCTGGGAGAAGTTCGACATACAGACCTCCTTCCAGAAATATTGAAAGACGGCCATCGGGCAGGAAGTACTCAAAGCCACCAATTCCTGAACCTCCCAATGAAATGTTGGAGGTGTACTTGATCTGTTGGTTCTGAAAATTGTCGGGGTAATAGCGTCTGCTATTCACCTGAGGCCCGAAGCCATAATAAATATGCGCCAGCTCTGAGTTAAAAAGTGAGTTATGCCACAGGTAGTGTGCCTGAAATGAAAGCCCGGTGTTCCTATAAACACCACGCCGATACTCCCGGTTGTTGGCAAGAATACCCCCAAATGAACCAACAGTCACGTCGATGGCATTCACATTGTTGAAATATTTGCGAATATTTACCCCCGTTGGTTCACCAAGTTTGAATCCAACCGCCCAGTTATCATACTGAGCATGGGCAAAGTTCACTGCCAGAAAGCAGATCAGGGTAAGAGCATTTTTTTTCATGGGTTGGAATTATTTATTCTGCATTGTGACAAGTCGGTGGAGACAAACCACTACGCTGTTACCGTTTTCTGCGCAAATTTACGCAAAGCCTTCACCAAAACCGCGTTTTCTTCGGTTGTCCCTACCGTTATTCTTAAGCAATCGTTGCACAGGGTTACCTTGCTCCGGTCCCTTACTATTATTTCTCCTTCAATCAGGTACTTCATTATCGTTGAGGCGTCCTGGAATTGGACCAATAGAAAATTAGCATCCGAAGGATGTATTTTAATCACAGATTCTAATTCACTCAATTGGTTGGCCAAAACTTCCCTATCCGTGAGGATTTGTTCTACCATTTTATTTTTACCAGCCTCATTATCCAAGGCACTATACAACAGCGCTTGTGTAGGTCCTCCCAAATTATAGGGAGGTTTTATTTTATTGAGAATGGCTATCAATTCTGGAGAAGCAAAACACATGCCTAAGCGCAACGAAGCGAGCCCCCACGCTTTGGAGAAAGTCTGTAAAACTACCAGATTAGGAAATTCCGTTAGTCTTTGGGTCCAGGAGACAGTATCGGCAAAATCTATATAGGCTTCATCTACTACCACCAAACCAGAGAAATTTTTCAACAGGTTTTCAATAGCATCATCCTGCACTAAATTCCCCGAGGGATTATTGGGAGAACAAACCCAAATAATTTTGGTCGAGGGCTGCACTTTTTTAGGTACGGCTTCTGTATCTATCTGATAATCTACGGTCAGGGGTACTTTGATCAACGCAATATCATTGATTGAGGCACTAACCTCGTACATTCCGTAAGTAGGTGGCTGAATAATAACAGAGTCCTGACCCGGCACACAGGTAGCCCGAATCAGGAGATCGATGGCTTCATCGCTTCCATTTCCCAAGAATATTTGGTTAGGAGCTACACCTTTGATCGGAGCCAGTTTTTCTTTGATCGCTCTGTGGTGCGGATCGGGGTACCGATTATAGTTTTCGTTCAGTACTGACCCCAGCGGGTTCTCATTGGCATCGAGAAATACACCCACCTTTCCGGTGTACTCATCACGTGCTGATGAGTAAGGTGTCAGGTCAAGAATATGAGGGCGGATAATTTTATTTAAATCAAACATGGGTTTTCAATTCAATGAACTCAACCGAATACTTACCGCCCTTTTGTGCGCAATGAGCGACTCTGCCTCTGCCATCACTTCAACGGTAGGGCCGAGGTTCTTTATACCAGTTTCCGAAATATATTGCACGGTAATTTTTTTCACAAAACTATCCAGCGACACACCGCTATATGCCTGCGCAAAACCATTCGTAGGCAAGGTATGATTCGTGCCAGAGGCATAATCGCCGCATGATTCCGGTGTGTAATTACCCAGAAAAATCGATCCGGCATTTGTGATCTGTTCCGATAGCTTCTCGGCATCGACTACGCTCAGGATAAGGTGTTCCGCGGCATATTGGTTCAGCAATTCTACTGCTTCTTCCTCAGAATTCACCAAAATAGCCTTACTGTTGGCGATAGCTTGCCGGGCAATGTCACGACGGGGAAGTGCCTCTAATTGCGTAGAAAGCGTGATATTAACGCTGTTCAGCAACCTGCGACTGGTAGAAACGAGTAGTACTTGGCTATCGGTACCATGTTCAGCCTGAGAAAGTAAGTCTGCAGCCACAAAAGCAGGGATGGCGGAGTCATCAGCATAGATAGCTACCTCTGAAGGACCGGCCGGCATATCAATAGCGACGCCTTCTTTACTCACTAACATCTTCGCGGCCGTGACGTACTGATTGCCCGGCCCAAAAATTTTATAAACTTTCGGAATACTCTCGGTACCGTAAGCCATTGATGCTATCGCCTGGGCACCTCCCACCCTGAAAGCCTTTGTCACACCCACCAGTTTAGCTGCATAGAGAATGGCCGGATGGTCACTCGGAGTACAAAGTACTATTTCGCGGCATCCCGCCAACTGCGCCGGAATACCCAACATCAATACGGTACTGAACAGCGGGGCAGTACCGCCAGGAATATAGATACCTACCTTGTCGATCCCCACGCTGCGTCGCCAGCAAACTACGCCTGGCATGGTTTCGATTTTCTCGATAGGTTGTTTTTGGGCTTCGTGAAAAGTACGAATGTTCTGATAAGCCTGATGGATTGCTTGTTTCAGGCTTTCGCCAAGCTTACTTTCGGCTGCTTCCAGGGCATCTTTCTCGAAAGCGATGTTGTCCAGCTCGATTTGATCAAACTCACGGGCATATTCACGCAATGCCGAGTCTCCCTCGGATTTAACCTTTTGCAGAATAGGGGCTACTTTTTCCTCGATCTCAGCAAAGTCCTGGGTTGGACGCGCCAATATTGCAGGCCAATCGACTCTGGCAGGAAATGGAATTATTTTCATGTTTTCAATTTCCCGAAAGAGTAGGTTTCGGGTGCTTGTACTTACTGGAAATGTGATTAAAGAATCATTTTCTCAATTGGAATCACCAGGATCCCCTCCGCCCCCGCCTGACGGATTTTCTCGATATTTTCCCAGAAATCATTTTCATTGATAACAGAGTGCACTGAGCACCAACCTTCTGTCGCAAGAGGCATCACAGTGGGCGACCGCATTCCAGGCAGGTACTTACTCACTTCCTCTACCGATTCGGTTGGGCAGTTGAGCAGAATATACTTATTGTTCTTGGCGGCCTGTACAGATTTGATTCTAAACAGTAACTGATCCAGATGTGATTGCTGAACTTCGCTAAGATTTCGGCTCGCGATCATGATAGCCTCTGACCTAAAGATCGTCTCGACCTCCTGCAAACCGTTGCTCAGCAAAGTACTACCTGAACTTACAATGTCACAAACTGCCTCCGCCAGACCAATACTTGGAGCAATCTCGACTGAACCGCTGATTTCGTGAATTTGTGCATCTACATCGTTATCTTTTAAGTACTTACCAAGAATTCGGGGATACGAAGTTGCGATACTTTTTCCATTCAAATCTTTAATGGAGCCGTACTTTTCCCCGCGCGGAATCCCAATTGAAAGCCGGCACTTTGAAAATCCCAGTCGATAAACAGTATCTACCTCACGAGCCGTTTCTACGGCCACATTTTCGCCCACGATGCCCAGATGGGCCACACCATCTTCCACGTAACCAGGGATATCGTCATCGCGGAGGAAAAGAATCTCGGCCGGGAAATTGGCCGCCGGAGCGCGAAGTTTTCCGGCACCGTTATCGAAACGAATTCCGCATTCTTTGATTAATTTGAGTGAGTCGTCGCTGAGGCGACCGGATTTCTGTACGGCTATGCGTAGGATTTCTGTCATTGTGCGGTTGTCGGTTTTAGCAATAAGCAACGCTAAGGAATTGCCCAGGTATTTTGCTTTGGCCGGTTATCGTTATTTAAATCTTTATTTTCTCAATTAAGTTTTCAATCGGAGCGACTATTTGTTCGCCTGTTTTCATATTTTTCAAAGTTAAATTCCCCGATTCCATTTCCTGCGAGCCAATTAACAAGACGTAAGGAATTTGTTTACGATCGGCGTAATCCAGCTGCTTTTTAAGCTTAACAGAGTCAGGGTACATTTCGGCGTTAAAGCCGGCATGTCTTAGTCGCTTAAGTACTTTCAAACCATAAAGTGCGGCATGCTTATCGAAATTGGTGACCATGACCCGGGTCGTAAGAATTTGGTCGGAAGGAAAGAGGTCAAGTTCCTCCATTACGTCATAAATTCGATCTACTCCCAGGGATATACCTACACCCGACAAACCACTCACGCCAAATGTTCCCGTCAGATTGTCGTAGCGACCACCGCCGCTTATACTACCGATGTTCACTGGTTGATTATTTTGGTCGTGAGCCTTCACTTCGAAAATAGCTCCGGTATAATAAGAGAGCCCGCGAGCCAGGGTAACATCAAACTCCAGCTGCGGATTTTCCAATCCAAAACCTTCCACTAACGTCCATACCTCCTCCAATTCACTTATTCCCTGCAATCCGGTTTCAGAGGAATTTAACCATTGTTTGAGCGTCGTAAAAGGTTCAGTTTCGTTTGAAAGAGTAAAAATTGGTTCGAGTTTGGCGACATTTTCTTCAGAAAATCCCCGGCTCATCAATTCCTGTATTACCTTCTCTCTCCCAATTTTATCCAATTTATCTATTGCCATGGCAAACTGCCCTTCTAGGCCGGGAGCACCGATGACCTCCGAAATCCCGCTTAAAATTTTCCGGTTGTTGAGCTTCACGGAAAAGTTTTTAATGCCAAGATTTCGCAGGCTCTCGTGCAACATGAGCACGATTTCGGCCTCGCAAAGTAGAGATTCGGTACCTACTACATCGGCATCACACTGATAAAATTCCCGATAGCGACCTTTTTGGGGGCGATCGGCCCGCCAGACGGGTTGGATTTGGTAGCGTTTAAAAGGTAATGGCAGGGTACCCCGGTTCATGACTACATATCGGGCAAAAGGAACTGTAAGATCGTAGCGCAGACCTTTTTCAGAAACTTTTGGAGTAAGTTCCTTACTTTCCAATTGCCAATCCTGCTCCGTCAATTTACTTGAAAAATCGCCCGAGTTCAGGATTTTGAATAACAGCTGATCTCCCTCCTCACCGTATTTTCCCATTAGAACCGACAGGTTCTCTATCGCGGGCGTCTCGAGCGGCTGGAAGCCATATAATTGAAATGTTTGCCGTATGGTATCAAGGATGAACGTACGCTTGACCATTTGCTCGGGACCAAAATCGCGCGTTCCTCTGGCTAAACTGGGTTTTGACATAGCTTGTACACAAAAAAAGCGGCCGGTAAATCCGGTTTCCTTTTCTGCTGGAGGTTTGCTGCAAAGTTAGGGAGCACAGACAATTTTCCGGCTTAAATCTCATTTTTTTAATTAATAAACACTACTTTTGCACCTCTTTTAACTCAAAATTAGCATACAATGGCAGTTACCATACTTAAGCGCAAAGCGCTTCGCAACCAGACCAGAACCACCAATCGCTTGAACAAAATAAAGGACCTTATGCGCAAGCCTGAGGTAAGAAACGTAGATGTGGAAGCCATCAAGGCAGAGTTTGCCGAATTGAAAAAGCAGCGCGAAGCGGACGAAAAAAAAGCCACTAAGCCAGCAGAAAGCAAAAAGGCCGAAGCTAAGGGTACTGAAGAGCCCAAAGCTACTGCCAAAAATAAAGCTGCCGATAAAGCCGAAGAAACTAAGGAAAATAGCGATAAGTAATAAAACAGTCGCAGCCCACTGAAAGCTAATAAGCTCTGTCAATTAGATTTGGTAGAGCTTTTTCTTTTCCGATCGCGTGATCGTTTATTACGTTCCCGGCTGGCTAGTTTGGTCTCTAATTTGCGCAGATTACGGCGTGTTTCGCGACGTACGCCCATCATGACACGAAAATAGATAGCCTGGCCAAAAAGCGACAATCCACCGTTTATTAATATCAGGCTGTAAGTACCAAGCAGAACCCATTCAATGGTGGGACTGCCTGTATGCTTTAAATTTCCGGCCTCACTGAATACACAGAGTCCGTACCCAATTAATATCAGTCCGGCTGGTGCTAATAGTAGCCATTTGGTGCGGGCCGAAAGTTTTGAAACTAATTCTTGTCCTGGTGGCTTGATGTCAGATTCGTTTGGTAACATGCTAAATGTGGATTTGTTTTTTATCAAAAATAATAATTTTTAGTATTAACCGCACAGGAGCCATAATGCCAATAATCGTTGCAGGACATCACTCAAATAATATATGAAGTCGATTATTAGTCTGGTATTGCGATATGTCCCACGTCCTGCATTACAGCGTGTGGGCCATTTTGCTGCGCGTTTTTTAGGGCTTTTCCATAGAGGCGACAAAGTTGAATGTCCTGTCTGTGACCACCGCTATGCTGAATTTCTCCCCTACGGACGAAAAGGTCGCGATAATGCTCTTTGTCCCAACTGCCTGGCCTTGGAACGTCATCGGTTGATGTACTTATATCTGAAAAGAAAGACCAATTTCTTCACCGATAACTTGAAAGTACTGCACGTTGCGCCGGAATATTGTTTCATCGACCGCTTTGAGCGTATGCACAATTTGGAATATACCACGGCGGATATTGAATCTCCTCTGGCAAAAGTCAAGATGGACATCCACGATATTCCATTTCCCGATAACACCTTCGACGTAACCTTTTGTAATCATGTGATGGAGCACGTCGACGATTACGTGCGGGCGACCAGCGAATTGTATCGCGTACTAAAACCAGGGGGCTGGGCTATTATCCAATCACCGCAGGACCTGACCAAAGCGACAACGTACGAAGATGCCAGCATTACCGATCCACGCGAGCGTGAGAAGCACTTTTGGCAAAATGACCACCTGCGCTTGTTTGGCAGAGACTACGCGAAGGAATTGGAAAAGGGTGGCTTTACTGTCACAGAAGACCGCTTCGTTCTGGATGAGTTAACAAAAGAAGAAGTAAAAAGATTTGCCCTTCCGGCGGGAGAATTGATTTATTTCTGCCGGAAGTAAGTGGTTGCCCTGCTGAGTACCCCTACCCTTCCTGATCAATTTTGTTAATTTTCGATATCTGAATACGGGCTATTTAAAACTTAACAGTCGCCGTATTCCTTCCCGAATAAATCCCGATCCGTAGCCCCAAAGCTGAACAAAAGCGGCTATAACGCTTAAAAAACCTACTTTTAGACTTTGATTTTTCAAAGAGGAATCCAGAAAAATCGCCGCAATAAAAAATTGCAGCATAATGATGGCGATCACGCCCAGTGGTCTGGCTGTGAAATAAGCGGGCAAGATCAATGCACAAAAAACTGTGAATAAAGCAGGGAACGCGTGAATGGGCTTAATGAGTCCGTGCTTTGGATGCATTTCATCCAGCACAAAACGAGTCCGTCCAAAGGAATGTACCTGCCGCCAAAAATCCCGGAAAGTACCCCGTCGCTTGTGGTAAACGTAGGCGTCGGGAATCAAGGCGGTTCGGTAGTTCCGTGATTTGAGCCTGATACTGAACTCAATATCTTCGCCCATATCTCGCTTGGCATAGCCCCCCGTTTCCTGAAAAACTTGCTTCGACATCCCCATATTGAAGCTGCGGGGCTGGAAAGCTCCACCCGCATTCTTAGTTTTACCCCGAATACCACCGGTAGTAAATACGGAAGTCATAGCGTAACTGATAGCCTTCTGCAAATCCGAGAAGTTACCGGCAGCACGGTCTGGTCCACCGTAAGCGTCCAGAAATTCCCTTTCCAGTTGGTTCTCGACTGTCTGGAGGTAGTGCGCGGGAATGATCGTATCGGAGTCGAAAACGATCAGATAGTCTCCATTGGCCTGAGCAAACCCATAGTTTCGGGCAAAACCCTGCCCAATGTTTTCGATTACAAAGTATCGAATGTCGAGCTGATCGGTATATTTTTCAATGACTCCGGTAGCAGGAATTTTTGAACCATCCTCAACGATGATTACTTCAAAATTTTTATAAAGTTGGTGAGTAAGACTACCAAGTAGTTCATCCAATTCGTCGGGACGATTATAGACGGGGACGACGATAGAGTACTTGCGCAATTTTAAAGGCAGTTGAAAAATTGTCTCAGGATGGCAGACAATGGCATTCCAGATTTAATATTGAATTTCTTTTTCCAACTACTCCATAATTGCTTTCAGGGAGTCTTCATTGGCCTGAATGATGTGATTCAGGTGGCTATCTTCCAGGGCGGTTGAAAGAAACATACTTTCATATTGGGAGGCACCCAGATATACACCACGTTCGAGCATGGCATGAAAATACCTGCCGTATAACTCCATATTGCAAGAGCGGGCCGATGGAAAATCTTTAACAGGCTCTTCGGTGAAGAAGAGTGTATACATGGAACCAATCTGGTTGACTGTGTAGTTCTGTCCCAATTTCTCCATACTAGTGCGAAAGCCCTGCGCCAGTTTTACGCCCGCCTGATCGAGATTCAAATAAACTTCCTGATGGTCGTTCAGGTAATCCAGCATAGCTAAGCCCGCCGCCATCGCGATAGGATTGCCAGAGAGTGTCCCAGCCTGGTATACCGGGCCGGCCGGAGAAACATAGTTCATAATATCTTCGCGGCCTCCATAAGCCCCAACGGGCATTCCTCCACCAATAATTTTACCCAACGTGGTCATATCTGGCATGACTCCTAAGCGCTCCTGTGCACCGCCTTTAGATAGCCGGAAGCCCGTCATGACTTCGTCAAAAATGAGGATGATGTCTTCTTTATCGCACAAATTCCGTAGACCTTCCAAAAACCCGGCCTCAGGCAGCACACAACCCATGTTACCCACCACAGGTTCGATAATTATCGTAGCAACCTGACCGGGATTCGCATCCACGAGCTGTTGAACGGCAGCCAAATCATTGAAGGGGGCGGTAAGGGTATCTTTCGCTACACCTTCAGGTACGCCGGGACTGTCGGGCGTTCCGTGCGTGACAGCCCCCGAACCGGCCGCAATCAGGAAGCTATCGCCATGACCATGGTAGCAGCCTGCGAATTTGATAATTTTATCACGGCCCGTGAAGCCCCGCGCTACTCGAATAGCCGACATGGTGGCTTCCGTCCCCGAATTGACCATGCGGACTTTTTCGACCGAAGGTACCATCCCGACGATTCGCTCGGCCATTTCGACTTCACGGCGGGTAGGAGCACCAAAGGAAAATGAATGTTGAATGGCATCGGCCACGGCCTTTTCAATCAGTTCATTAGCGTGCCCAAGAATCATGGGGCCCCAGGAATTGATCAATTCGATATAGCGATTATCGTCTTCATCGAAGATATGAGGTCCTTTGGCTGATTTTATAAAAAGAGGAGTACCGCCAACGGCCCGGAATGCCCGCACCGGCGAATTTACTCCGCCTGGTATATATTGATTGGCTTTTTCGAAAAGTTTCTGGCTAGTGGAAATGTTCATACGTTTGGTGGGACTTTATCGATGTCAGTGATTGACTAATATTGTATATTGTTTGGTGGATTCAGCTATTTGATACCTTCAATTTCGCTTCCAGGGAATCCAACGTCTATCTTCATAAGTCAGGATGCTGGGTATCGTGTTCTCACGCGATTTGGTATAATCGAATCCTGAAAGCAGATAGTCATCCTCATACGCGCGAAGCGTCATGCCATCAGGCATTCGCTCATTGTACTTGGCGAGCATACGCCCGAAAAACAGCATTTGGTCGTACCCCTGATAAGAATAAATTGACGGTAAGGTGTTGGTTTTGTTAAAGTACTCATTCTGGAAAGCTTTGACACTATCTTTGGTGACATCTACATAATCCGGCGCAATTAGAAATAAATTTGCGCCGTAACCCGTGGGGCGGACCCGATTAAAATCAAAACTATGGGCTGTGGCTATAACGGGTACTCCACTGATATTCCGCCCCGCCAGTATACTCATCAACGATGGACCCGACTTTGGATCGGTGCAAAAAAGTACTACGTGATTTGGCTTCTGAGTATTGAATTGCGAAATCTGTTCGTTCATTCGGGGCGCGTCGCCGCTTACTTCTTTAATCTCCAGTACTTTTCCTCCGGCTTTGGTTACGGCATCGAAATAAGTAAAAGCCATTGCCGAATCCTTGGGGTTATTCCCATAATAAATGGCCGCGATAGGAACGGTGGTTTTGCTTTTGACTACCCGAAGTACTTCCAGGGTTTGGCTCTGAATGGATGGATGAGCCAGATAAACGAGCGTACCATTTTGCAATAAACTACCATCGGTTGCAAGAGGATTGACCATCGTGATGCCGTTTACATTGGCAAATTCCGAAACTAATTCGAAGGGCCGGGAATACAGTGGACCAATAATGAGATCAGTCTGCCGAAAATGGGCATTATTAATCATTTCCAAAGACTTGTCTTCCTGATTGCCCAGGTCGTATGCCTGGACATTAATATTAATTCCTTCGGATTTTAGTTTTTGGCGGGCAATCGACAAGCCTGCAAAATAATCATAAGCGTACTGGTTTGGCAGACTGCGTTGGGTAGATTTAATTTCGGCCAACCGGTAAGGAAAAAGCACTGCTACATTGTAATATCCCTTGGTCCACTTCTTTTCATAGGGCGGATTTTTGTTTGGCTCTATCTTATCAGTCTCAATACTTTTTTTCGGGTTGACATCGATGTTGTACTGGTTGGTCAGGCGGTCAGAAAGCTCAAGATCAGATTTGTTACTGGATTTGCTTTGAATTAAATCTACCAAAGCAACAGCTACTACCCGGTCGTTGGGATATTCCGAATTTAAGGATTTAAGCATAGAAACATCATCGACATTTTTCAAATAATGCTGCTTTAATCCTTGAATATCTTTTCCCATCCGGGCATCACCGATGCGCTTCAGTGCGTCGAATGCCCGGCGGTAATCCGATAGCTCGAAGTAGTTGGTAGCCATCAGATAATATGCCTCATCGCGCTGCGACCAGGTGGAATAGCGGGTCAGCAATTGCCGGAGCATGAGATTCCCCTCATTGTACTTTTTAAGTTTATTAGCGGTCAGAGCATAGTAAAAGTGAGCCAATGGCGCGTATTCATCGTTGGCACTATTGGAAGTAATGTCGGCAAATTTCTGGATAGCCGCATCGTAACGACCTTGTTTGTAGAGGTTGATTCCCTCCTGAAATTTCTGCTCGGGGCGATCGAATAACTGCGCTTGTGAACTCTGCGGAAAGAATATAAAGCCTAAAATCAGGAAAATATGATACTGACCAATACGCTGCATTTTTTGAGTTTAGATTGAAGACACTAAAATACAAACTAATCTACGGTATAAAAAAAGGGTAACGCTCAATGATGAAAACGTTACCCTTCCATATATTTAACCCAGACTCACTTTTTGGGCCGGCGAGTAGGTTTCCGGGTTTTCTCCATTTCAGCCTGCTTACGCTTGGCCTCCTCACCAGCCTGCAGGGTCTTTTCCAGATATTTCTGAAACTTAGTTTGCTTCTTCTCACCGTTTGCGTTTTTCACCCGGTTCTCATCCAGAATTTTCTTAATTTTCTCTTCATCCACAAATCGGCGGATAATCAGCTGCTGGGCAATGGTAACTACGTTAGACACAAAGTAGTAGAAAGTAAGTCCGGCGGGGAAATTGTTGAGCACGAACATAAACATCAACGGCATCACATAACTCAGAAACTTCATATTGACGGGCCCCGGCTGGGTGGGTGTCATCTGGTTATTATAGTAGGCGTAGGCTATGCTCGAAACAGTCATCATCAACGTAAATAAGCTCACGTGGCTGCCATAAAACGGTATACTGAATGGCAGCTTTATGAATGAATCGTAAGTCGACAGGTCGTTTGCCCATAGGAACGACTGGCCGCGTAGTTCAATGAGATTGGGAAAAAGGAAAAACAGGGAGAAAAGTATGGGCATTGTGGCTAACACCGGTACGCAACCGCTTAACGGACTGACCCCTACCTGCTGGTAAAGTTTCATCTGGTCTTGCTGCTGCTTGGCCATATCGTCGCCGTTCTTTTCCTTCAACTCCGCCAACTCGGGGGCTAGTACCCGCATTTTGGCCATACTCACGTAAGACTTATAAGTTAGCGGAGTCAAAAGGGTCTTGACGATCAAGACCAAACAAATAATCAGAATGCCATAATTGGAGAAGACTTTTTCCAATAAATTGAAAAGAGGTACCAGTATGTACTCGTTGATGGGTTTAAGAAATGCATATCCTAAGTACACATTCTCATCAAAGTCTACGATGGGTAGTTCCTTTAAAATCTGGTAGTCATTAGGTCCAAGGTAATACTGAAACCGGGCAGTACCATCCTGCAAAGCCGCACTCGGTACCATGGCTTGTACATCCAGTGATTTTACCACTACCGTATCAGCGGGATTTACCCTGGCTTCTACTTTAACTGCCTGTAAAGGCGACTTCTCAGACACCAATCCAGCCAGAAAGTACTTGGACTTCATCGTAAACCACTTCACGGGTTCTTCGGCAACCGCTTCAACGTTGCTGTCGGTAGCCGGGCTCAGGCTTTCCAGCTCGTCGGTATAGTAGTTGATCGTGACCGCTTTACGATTTTCGGTCATGTCATTTTCCCACTGCATCATTTCGTTCTGCCAGCCATACTGCAGAGGCTGACCAGCCTGTCCAACTCCTCTGGTTTGGATTCCGTAATCGATCAAAAACCCAGAACCCCTAACAACGTAGGTTTGCTCTACGAATTGACTTCCAGAAAGTGCCAGACGGTACTTAACTACCGCCGAATCACCTTCGGCCAGGGTTTGGCTATTGGCAGTCGTGTTGAAGTAAAGATTTGCGAGATCAACATTACCAGTTGCCGTTGGCAGGTTCAGTTGGAAGCGCGTGTGCTGATCAGAAATTAAATACAGGGGCTGGTTGTCGTAGGTCTTGTAATTTTTCAGCAATACCTCTTTCAACACACCGCCCTGGTTTGAGAAAACTACCTTAATATCCTTGGTTTCGATCGTCAAATCCTGTGACTGTCCCTGTGCAGCGGTAGCAAAGTCACCGTAAATGGCTTTATTC
This sequence comes from uncultured Persicitalea sp., assembly GCA_964500445.1. GTDB lineage: Bacteria > Bacteroidota > Bacteroidia > Cytophagales > Spirosomataceae > Persicitalea. The sequence continues at coordinate 131,858 of CAZCOG010000004.1, forward strand.
TGGGTAGTGTCCGGGGCCGAGAGCGTATCGGAAACCGGGGAAGTGGGTTCCACCTGCTGTACCTGCTCCTGGGTTACCGGAGTGGGTTCGTCACGGGGTACCAGCACCTGGTACCCTATCAGCATGAGGAGAATAAGTACTAAACCAATAACTTGATTTTTTTCCATTTGTAAGAAGGGGTGTCGACGACCTGTTTTCTGCAAGATCCGGAATTGCGGTATGCCTGAAAGGTTGCCTTAATTAGCTCCATTTTTTTCAAATGAAGTATTATATTTTGATTATGAAATAGTTAAGAAATCAGAGTAGCCGTCCCATAAACAGACTCGTTTGATTCAAGTCCGCAAAGGTAAGGAAGATTTTGGGAGTAGTGGATTGAACCTTGGTCAAGTGGCGCCAACTACTGATGAATAGCACGTTTCTGGGAGGAATAGTCCATGGCTGCTTTCACGAAATGGACAAATAATGGATGCGGATTCATTACGGTACTTCTCAATTCAGGGTGAAACTGGACGCCGATGAAAAACGGGTGTTCCGGCAGTTCAATCATCTCTACCAGATTATTTTTAGGATTAATCCCTGTCGCCCGCATTCCGCCGTCTTCGAAAGCTTTAAGGTATTCGTTATTAAACTCATAACGATGGCGGTGACGCTCACTGATATTTACTTTTCCGTAGATTTTGTGCGCCATGGAATCTTTCTTGATCTTACAATCGTAAGCGCCCAAGCGCATAGTACCGCCTTTATCCTCCACATCTTTCTGGTCGGCCATGAGGTGAATGACCGCATGGGGCGAATCGTTGTCCATCTCAAATGAATGGGCTCCTTCCATGCCCAAAACATTACGGGCATACTCAATGACGGCCATTTGCATCCCCAGGCAAATTCCGAAAAAGGGAATACCTTTCTCCCGCACATACCGAATTGCTTCAATTTTGCCATCGATGCCGCGCTCTCCGAAACCAGGTGCGACAAGTACCCCATCTAGATTTTGCAGTTTATCCAGAGCATTATCGGGAGTCAACGTTTCGGAATGAATCCAATCGATGTTAACCTTACACTCGTTCATGGCTCCGGCATGAATAAAAGCCTCCACAATGGACTTATATGCATCGTGTAGTTCAACGTACTTACCTACCAGGCCAATGCGGACGGAATCGCTCGGATTTTTGAGCTTAGAAAGAAAACTTTTCCAGGAATCGAGATCGGCGTCCTGGTCATTGTAGATGTCGAGCATATATAGTGCCCGCTGATCGAGTCTCTCCTTTCGCATAAGAAGAGGGACATCGTAAATCGTTTCGGCGTCCATTGCCTCAATCACCGAGTTGATCTGTACGTTGCAGAAAAGTGCGATTTTTTTTCGCAGGTCATCAGGCAATGGATGTTCAGTGCGGCACACCAGAATATCAGGCTGAATACCTGCTTCCTGCAACATCCTGACGGAGTGTTGCGTAGGCTTTGTTTTCAATTCTCCTGCCGAATTCAGGTAGGGAATTAAAGTCAGGTGAATGATAAGGGTATCTTTTTCACTCAACTCAAACTTGATTTGCCGCACCGCTTCGATGAACGGCAACGATTCGATATCACCCACACAACCTCCAATCTCGGTGATCACTACATCGTAGTCGCCACTTTCGCCCAGCAGCATCATGTTTTTTTTGATCTCGTCCGTAATGTGCGGGACTACCTGCACCGTGCGCCCTAGGAAATCACCCCGCCGCTCACGCATAATGACGTTGTAATAAATACGCCCGGTGGTAACATTGTTAGCCTGGGAAGTGCGAACATTCAGAAACCGCTCATAATGACCCAAATCCAGATCCGTTTCGGCGCCATCATCCGTGACGTAACACTCACCGTGCTCGTAGGGATTCAGCGTGCCGGGATCGACATTTATGTAGGGATCGAACTTTTGAATTGTGACCGATAAACCCCGCGATTGCAGGAGTTTGGCCAATGAAGAGGCAATAATTCCTTTGCCCAGTGAGGATGTAACACCGCCCGTAACGAAAATGTACTTAGCGGTCTTGGGTGCAGTAGCAGCCATAAGACTTTGCTTTTTTTTCTTTGATTACGGGATTCAAAGGTACGGAAAAGCAGTCGGCTTATGGCAAAGAGTATTCAGGTTTTTGATTAGAATCTAGGATAGATGTTCTTTAAAACTCTCATAACCATAGCTCCGCACGAGTCGAAAAGTTTCGTCTTTTTGCCAAATTCCAATGGAAGGTAGGTTGACCCCGTTGAAAGTCGTCGTTTTCACCATTGTGTAATGAATCATGTCTTCAAACACCAGCTTATCTCCTACTTCAAGAGGCTGATCGAACGAATAATCTCCCATATAATCCCCGGCCAGACAGGTCATTCCGCCAAGACGATACGTTGGCTTGCTTTCCACGGGTTCATGGTATGCACCTTCAATTCGGGGTTTGTAAGGCATCTCGAGAGTATCTGGCATGTGCGCGGCAAAGGACACATCCAGGATGGCCACTTGTATTCCCTGACTATCCATCACGTCAAGTACTGTCGAATAAAGTATGCCCGTTTGCCAGGCAATAGCCGAACCGGGTTCCAGAATTACTTCCAGATCATATTTTTCCCGAACTGTTTTAATCAGCCTGATTAGCCGCTCAATGTCATATCCCTCCCGCGTCATGAGGTGGCCTCCGCCCATATTGAGCCATTTGGCTTGATGCAAAAGATTGCCAAATTTCGCTTCCAGCGCGGCTAATGTACGTTCCAGCGTGTCGGAGCCGTTCTCGCATAACGTGTGAAAATGAATACCCTCCACGCCATCAGGTAGGGTGTCGCCGAATTTATCGCGCGTTTCGCCTAATCGTGAGCCGGCAATACATGGATTGTACATTTCGGCCTCAACCTCAGAGTATTGCGGATTGACACGGATGCCAACCGAAATTTTCTGGTCCGGATTATCCTGGTTGAACTTCCAGATCCGCTCTTTGTAACGATTGAATTGGCTCAATGTGTTAAAAGTCAAATGACTACTCCTTTCCAGCACTTCCTCAAATTCAGCATCCAGGTAAGCAGGTATATAGGTATGGGCCTTTACCCCTAAGTACTCATTGATGAGCTTAATTTCGTTCAGGGAACTAGCTGTGGCGCCACTCAGATACTCTCCAACAATTGGAAAGACACTGTACATTGAGAAAGCTTTTAACGCCAGAATGATTTTACAACCAGCGGCCTTTTGCACTCCATCGATTAATGAAAGATTGGATCGAAGTTTACTTTCTTCTAATACATAACAGGGTGACGGAATTTCGGAATATTCGATGGACATATCAGTATTTAATTTCGATAGTTATTTTTATATATTGTAGCTAAAGCTCATACAAAATTAGGGTCAACACGAAAGTTTTCTACAATCTTTTTGCTATATCCCTTCCAGCCTCCTCGAAAGTCACGTCCAGCGATTGACATATAATCCGTCATTTTCTTTGAATTCAACTGTGCAAGTAGTTTCCCATAATCTCCATCGTATTTAATAAAATATCCAGAGTATATGGTAGCTGATTCATTCTCGTAAAGAATAAATTTTGGTTTTTTATTCATCGGTGAAAAAACAATCTTTTTACCAAATGATTTATCCAAACTCTGCGCCCTCCCAAAAGCATACCACGTGACAGCATTGGGTTTGCCATTATCTCGCCGATCTAAGATAGACTTCTGATCGAGCAAATAAGCATATGATAAAGGATATTCAGCTTTCAATGTATTTTCAGGAATAATTTCATGTTTCCCCTCTTTATTTTTCTTATAAGGAAATAGAATGTATTCCGAAACAGGTTCTTCGCTGCATTTAAGCCTGGAAGCTTTAACAATAGGTTTTAATATTTTCTGCTCAATCGTTACTTCCACACCCGCTTTTGATCTAACTTTCACGAGGCCTTCCAGCAAATTCTCCAGAATAGAAAAAAGATATAGTTTATCACTAAGCGTAGTAATCCCGACTGATATTTGACAAATATCTCCCAACCTCTCCCCTCTATTCTCTACAGGCGAGGCCACGTTAAGTTGCCAGAGATCATTCCTACTTAGTTCTTGAAATGAAATATCCCGGCTAACATATTCGTAATCTGGTTTGTATAGTTCGTATCTGAAACTACCCTTTGTTTTCTTTCCGAAAACTGTAATAGCAGAATAGGTACCAGCATTTTCGAACACCCTCACTGTTCCATAGTTGGTTATGAGGTGCAAGTTTTGTTTTTCCTCAAAATATCGTCTGAGCGGCCGGGCTGTTTCAGAGAAAAAGTAGGAGTTAGGAGTAATATAACCGCAAATACCGTCGGGACTCAACAATCTCGTAGCTAACTCAAAAAAGGCGATGTAGGTATCCGTAGATCCTGAGCGACAAAAATCGTAATTTTCTTGTAGGAATGCGCGCTGCTCAAATGGCAAATTTTGGATTCTAATATAAGGGGGATTTCCTATGATATAATCAAATTTGAATTCCGAATTGAGCTCCTGTAAAGCATCTTTTTTCAAAAGATGCCACTCAACTTTCAATCCATCATTTTCTATTTCTTTATCCAAGTTTATTCTACAAAGATCGAGAGCAGCCTGGTCCACATCCCAACCATAAATTTTGCTTAAATTCTCTTCCAGATTTGAGCGAGAAGAAAATTGCATAATCCGCTTTACAACTTCTACTAAAAACCGACCATCGCCACATGCAGGGTCGAGAATTACTTTATTTAGAATATTTGCAGAATTGATTCCGGTTTCATCTAATATTTTTTGAACTATACTTGTCGGGGTATATACCTTGCCAAGCAATTTTTTCTGATCGTATATTCGGTTAAGTGATGCCATCAATTATTTTAAGATATCAGCCCCCCTTAGTCTGCACATTTTAAATCCAACTATTTTTTCAATGCGTTCTGTAATCACGGGCGAACTAATATCCTTAAAAAGTATTTCGTATGTATCCTGCTGGAAGGTGAAGTTTGTTTGGTCAGCCCTAATCCTCTTTGTTCCAGCTTTGTAAAGAGTCCCCAATTGACCTGTCTCAACGGCCTCCTTATCGATGAAGCCCAGCAAAGATGCTACGGTTCCCTGCTGTTCAGATTGATGGAAGGAGAGACAAAAGTAGTGCGTCGTGCGGGAATTGGGCTTATGCAGCTGTGAGGCAGGGATATTCAACACATAATCAGCCGCCAAAATGCCTGTTTGCCTCTTCATGGCCTTTATGTCAAGTGAAAAGAAGCCGTCGTCAGTACTTAGTACGAAATCCTGCCCCCAATCCTGTCCGTCGACTGCACCGAATGACCGTTGCGGACGGGAAAGCTGATAAAAGTCGGCAAAAACAATCTCGCCCAAGGTGCCCGTGTAACGCATCATGCGGGTATGGCCCTTTTTATCATCTGATTTATCCCAGATATTGGCAACGCGGTGATTGGCCAGTGAATGCTCCACAAGCCGACGCGCGAAGCTTTTCTGCTCATCGCTGACATTGATTTGAATGTAAAAGTCATTCGTCAAAATAGGCGCGCATTTTCTGGAACGCAAGCAAGTATTCCTTCGTAAATGTTTCTGCTTTTGGGTACTTATCCATTTTCCCTACTGATTTTTTTAGTAGGTCAAAAGCCTTTTCTGCGTCTTTCTCATCATAAAAGTACCCTTGCCACCTTTTTGCAGAAGGACTATTTTTATTCAGACCCAGCCCGTGGGCATAAAATACAAAAGGAGAACCAACCAGCCCAGTTTCAAAATAGGTCTGCTTATTTTCTATTACACACTCGAAGTATTTTATAAGATAATCCAGGTGAGCAATGACGCGCATCCGTATTTCCTTTTCAGTCTGCTTCGTTTTTGGTTTGGCCCGCCACTCGTTTTGTTCAGGAGCCAGTAAATCTACATCGTCGTAAATATACTGTTTGCTTTTTTGGCAAACCAAAGTCAGCTCGCCTTCGGTCGGGCCAACGTCCGCAAGTACTAGAATCAGGATTTGATCATTTTGTTCGAGAATATCGAACGAAAACCGGGCATTCTCACCGATTTGTAAGGTAAGGCGGTCGCCATTTTGCAGCCAGGTACCTTGTCGATAGGGTGTTTGGGTGGAGAAAAAAGCGGAACGCTGCCCGTCGTAAAGTGCAAAAGTCGAATTTCGAAACCCTGAACCCATTGCCTTTATTTGCTGGCTTTGCTCATAGTCCTGGGGAGTAGCGAGTGGACTGGGCTGGTAGTTAATTTTAATGATCTTCCAGGTAGCAATGAGCGGATCTTGGGGCTGACACTGCACGAAGCAAAGTACCAGCCCCAGAAACCAAAGTCGAAATTTCTTCCTGCCTATCAATACTTTTCAAGGTCATAATGAACGCTGGTACTCAATGGCAACCCGATCATTGAGTTCAATAACTTTTCAGGGTAAATCCAGCAAAAACCCAATAGTAAAGTTTGCGTCCCAGTCAAAAACAAACTGGTTGGTGCCCGTAGCGTCAGCGATCGCTTTGTAGATGTTTATACCTGCTTTCGACTTTGCATTTTCTAGTTTATACGCATCAGGAGCACTCAAAACAGTATAGCGTTCTTTACCTTTTCGGACTTCTTTCGCCATCTCGAAAGGTACTCCACCGATAATAAAGCACGTTTTTCGCCGGTCGGTTGGCACCTGCTTTGCTTTGGCCATTACCTCATTGTAAACCTTGCTATCCTGTACATTGTCCTGAAAATATTTGGCACCGTAGGTTTCTATCGCCCGTACATTTCCGTTTTCAAGCCAGGAAATTTTTGTATTTCCTGAACCAATATCGGTAACAAAAGCACGCTGATCGTAGAGTTCGGGTAATACCGATTTCAGGGCTAGGGTGCCCTCCCGCTGCGGTGTCACCTGGTTTACCTGGTAACCCAGCGATTTCAGCGCAGCGGTTATTTTGCTGGTTACGTCGGCCTTGGCCGCACCCGAACTAACCACGAAGTGTATGTTCTTCCCGCTCACACCATAGTCGAGCATGCTACCAATGTAGCGCTTCAGGCCCATACGCACATCAGCATCGGTGGCCATGTTTTCTGTCACCAGACTGTTGCCAAATTCCGCCTTTTCCAATTTCCATCGTTTTTGCGGATCGACGTTTATGATAAAGGAGTTAAAACCGCTTGCTCCCAGCTCAACCACTCCTTTGAGTGTACCGTTGACGGGCTCGGGAGCATCATAGTCAAATGAAGTACCTGCCACGTCGGAGGCGGAATTGTCAGAAGCCGCGGAAGTGGAAGGTTCCGGCGTTTTGTATTCAGAATTTCCCTCGACCGATTCAGTGCGGGCGTTATCCGCCATTGATTCAAGGGCTTTTTGGCCCCCGAAGTATTTGAAGCCGAAATAAAGGGCGGCCAAGATAAGCGCGGTGATAATTAAGCGTCCGGCTACAGTAAGTCGTTTCATTTTTTTGATTTTGAATGAGTGAATGACATAATGATAGAATAGATAAAAGTCGGCAAAAGTAACATTCAACTATTCTATCATAGCGCGGGTTGCCCCGCAAAAATTAATCTAAGAGTCCGCGATAGTTGGAATCCTTCGGTGGATTAATGGATATCGTAGCCGGTACCGGATCGGGGGCGTTGAGATCCACGAGCGAAAATTCTCCCTGGTTATACGCTTCCAGCATTTTTTGACCTTTATCAGAAAGTATCCCGTTCTGCACATCCACTCCATTTATGAAGTCCATAGAAAGATCCATCGCCCGCTTCATTTCACCAAGCTTGCGGCTCATATCATCCTGAATGTATTCCATCGACTCATCGAAATAGAATTTTTTGTCGGGATTACCTTTGAATATACTGATCGCGGTGCGCAGGGCATTGGAGCTTTCCTTCACGATTTTATACTCCGTTTCCTTTAATTTGACCTTGATTTCGGTTTCCTTGATAAAGTAATCGGCGCTCGTATTCACTTTTTCCATGAATTCCAGGATGGTTTTCATGTTGCGCTGCAACGGGAAAAGCTTTTCGTTCATTTCCTGCAGGCCCGCCCCTTCGATGGTGGCAAGTTGGGCCGTTTCGCGCATACCGGGCTTGTGCGAAAGTTCGCTGGCTTTATTTGCCTCGGCAAACTTTTGCTTGATCTGCTCATTATTCTCATTGATCTTTTTGTTCAGCTTGACGAGTTGACCCGCCAAGATGTTTATTTGACCCTGCATCTTTTCGCGTTTATCTTTCAGATCACTAATGTAAATCTTCATGATTGCGATGGGGTCAAGCTTAATTACCAAGCCCGTAATTTTGCGCATCAGCGTTTTGAACAAGAAGAATACGGCTGTGCGTACGTCCCTGCTAGTGAGTAGAAAAACCAGACCGGCTAATGCTGCCAGCAGAATACCAAGGTATAGCGTATTCTGTGTTACCTCGATTAGAAACAGAGCGATGATATTCCAAAAGTAGAGGACCAACGCCCCCGCCGCGCCAAGAAACAACATCGAAGTTATTCCTTCGGGTTTGGACCAATACGACTTCTTGCGGTCGTCTTCGGTGCCACCCAGTTGTGAAAAATCAGCCATTTTTTTTATTGGTTAGGTTGAACACGGACAATTAGAAATAATGAAGGAGCATCTGCCTTGTCCTGAGCAGACTTTCCCGTTGGTTATCATTTTAAGTACTTATTGATTTTCTCGATATCCGCGTTGATTTGATCTACCATACTTTGGTAGGTCAGGTCGAAACTGGCGCGGCTGCTATTTATTTTTTCAGTTTGCTCAAGTACTTCATCATTTATTTTTTCCAGACGGTCGTTGTTGGCATCGATCTTTTTTTGGAGGTCCAGAATTTGCTGGGTGTAGCTCTTGTTGTTATCCTCCAACTTTTTTGATTCCTGCTTCAGGCTCCCGATTCGATCGTCGATCGCACTTTCCACATCCTTTAAAAAACTCTCCCGGTCTTTATTCAGGACGTTCCCGTAGTGGTTGGCGGAGGTAGTAAGCACCGAGGTATCGGTGACTCCCGAAGCCATGGCCTTGAAGCTGGCCCAGGACGCCTGAAACTGCTTTTCTTCGTTCAATCCCAACCCTTCCATACTTTTCAGTGCCTGCTTGAATTCAAAGTAGTCAGGTCCGGGAAGGTTGGCTTTCTCCAATAATTCGGCAAAATGCTCTACAAACTTGTGGTCTACTTCGATATTTGAAGGTATAGGAGCTATGTCTGTCCTTTCAGTTTGCACGGGTTGGGGAGAATTCGATTCAACCGATTGACCAGTTGGCTTCGGGTTGGAGTCAGCAGGCTTTCCCTCAGGATCTTTGATAAAAAAGCTTAAAAGCTTACTTCCCAAGCTTTTCTCACTTTCGGCCATAGTATTGCGGATTTAGGTAGATGCGCCTTTAATTTTACCTGTCAATATTACAAAACACCCGGCGTTTTTGTACTATCGGATTAGGACGAGCGGTGTAGGGCTTGGATGACGCCTTGAAAAAATTGGACGACAAATTGTCTTAAATCTCGGATCAATAAGTTTTCATTTTTATCTTACCGATTCGGATAACCGATGCATTTTACCGAGATTACTTTCAATTTGCCATAAAATAAACAGAAGAAAATGCTGAAATTAGGATTTAACAGCGCCATTCTTGCCGATTTTAATCTTGAACACACCGTAAATTTTGCGGCTCAACATGGGTTTGGCTGCGTAGAAGTAATGTGCTGGCCCCGCGACAACGACGATTCTCGTCGATACGCAGGCGTGTCGCATATCGACATTAACAATCTGGATGAGAAAAAAATAAGTGATATTCACTACACACTTCGCAGTGCCAATGTCAGTATTTCGGCCTTGGGGTACTACCCCAACCCGCTTGATCCTGATCAAAGTAAGTCCGCTCCCGGTATAGAGCATATCAAGGAATTGATTCGCGCGGCTGCCAAGTTGAATGTACCGGTAATCACGACATTCATTGGCCGCGATCCGGCTAAAAACATTGCCGATAACCTAAAACTCTTTGCCGACGTCTGGCCCGGCATTGTAAAGGTGGCGGAGGAAAACAACATTAAAATTGCGATCGAGAACTGCCCGATGTTCTTTACCAATGATGAGTGGCCTGGTGGTAAAAACCTGGCTATCAGCCCGGCCGTCTGGACAAAAATGTTTGAAATTATTCCCAGCCGCTGCTTTGGCCTCAACTATGACCCCTCGCACATGGTGTGGCAGATGATGGATGAAGTGAAGCCGATTTATCAGTTTAAAGAACGTCTGCACCATATACATTTGAAAGACGTCCGGGTTTATAAAGACAAACTGGATCAGGTCGGCATTCTGGCTAACCCGCTGGAATACCACTCCCCGAAACTCCCCGGTCTGGGCGACGTTGATTGGCGCGGCTTCTTTGCTGCCCTTACTGATGTACGTTACCGAGGCCCGGTCGTCATTGAGGTAGAAGATAAAGCCTACGAAGCCAATATAACGGATGTAAAATCGGCCATTCTTACAAGTCGGAACTACATAACCCAGTTTTTGGGATAAAAAAAGCCCGGCCATTGCTGGCCGGGCTACAAAAAAGTTCCTTTGATTCAATCAACCCTATCGGAATTATTGGTACTTTGGGAGGGTTGAGTAACGGCTACTCTGGTTTCAGAAGTACTACCTTTGGCACTGCCTGTATCGTGCAGCTTATAGTGGTGAGGTGAATCCAGCGGGTTAAGGTTGAAGTCTTTACCCACCTGGGTGGCACCCAAGACAACTGTGGCCGGACGGTTGGCATACTTGGGCGTATGGCTGAATCGATTGCCGATCCGTGAGGGTAGGATAAAATTCACCTGGCTATTGCTAGATTCTACTTCCGCTCTTTTGGCCATGCGAGCCTTGTGCGGTTGCTTATAATTATGGATAGATATGCCAGGATCGACATTCACATTTTTCTGAGCGTGGACACTGCCCCCAATGAGAAGCAGGGCTGCCCCAAATAAAGTACTTGCGATTTGCTTTTTCATAGTATATTTTAGCTAGTTCGGTTTTCGTTTGACAGAATATTTTAACATTTATAGTAAAATAGTACTGCATTTCAGTAGTTAAAACGCTTCGTCAAATAAAAAAGTTTATATATAACGACCTGAATTATTGATAGTTAGTAGCAACTATCCTTTTAAAATTCCGTCTTCCAGGGTTTTGTAGTTATTTTTAACTATAAGGTTTATAAAAGACAAAATGTTTTTTCGCCTTTCTTCTATTTTTCCAACCTATCTTTTTTCATCCTTTTCTTTTTATGTCAACCAAAAAATCACGCAGATTTGAGGCTCTCACTGCCTGTTTGATTGCTTTGCTGGCGGGGCTTACGATGATTTCTTGCTCGAATTTGGGCAAGAAGCAGTATACGTATACAGGAGAAAAGTTGAAAGGCGTGGCCTTCGTGGCTCCGCGCGATTCTCTGGCAGATACAACGTATCAGCCTGTCAAGAGAATCAACGCAGGATGGGTGGCACTGATGCCTTATGGCTTCACCCGTGAAGGCACGGCAGAATTTGTGTATAGTAATAATAATGACTGGAAATGGTGGGGCGAGTCGCCCCGTGGTGTCGCACACTGCGTTCAAATGGCCCATGCCCAAGGTTTGAAAGTGATGCTTAAGCCGCACATGTGGGCGGGTCGGGGTACTTTTACCGGTCACTTTGAGCTGGCGACCGAAGCGGAATGGCAAACTTTTGAGAAAGGGTTCGGGGAATACCTGCTCGAATTTGCCCGTGTTGCTGACAGTACGAATGTAGATTTGTACTGTATCGCCACTGAGATGCATACCTTCGTAAAAAAGCGCCCTCAGTTTTGGTTTCAGATCATTCGCGACATTAAAAAAATATACAAAGGAAAACTAACCTACGCTGAAAACTGGGATATGTATGAGGCAGTGCCCTTTTGGAACGAACTGGATTTTGTGGGAGTCGATGCCTATTTTCCACTCTCGGACGCGCAATCGCCTGACCTCGGCACACTAAAAAACGGCTGGAAACCTCATCTTAGAGCTCTGGAAAAATTTTCGACAAAAGTTCAGAAACCAATTCTTTTCACCGAATTTGGCTATATGAGTAGTGATTTTGCGGCCCGGCGTCCGTGGGAAACTGATCGAGACCGACCCGAAAATGAGCCATTACAAGCCAGAACATACGAGGCCTTTTTTGAAGAAGTGTGGCAGAAAGAGTGGATGGCCGGCGGGTTTGTCTGGAAGTGGTTTCCTGATTTAAGAAAGGGAGAACGGGCCAGAGATCCTTTTTCTCCGCAAAACAAAGCGGCCGAGCAGGTACTTGGAAAATATTTCCGAAAGGATTTATGACCTTATAATCAATTCTAAACTTTCAAATTATCCAAACGGGCGAAGATCTCCTTTAAACATTGAGCCGTCAGTTGGGCATCTTCCAGGGCATTGTGGGTTTCTTCTTCGCGCTCAAAACCAAAGTACCCCGAAACTGCGCCCAAACTAAGAGAACGGGGTACTTTTTGTCCGTTCTTTTCCAAAATCATGAAATAAAGGTAAGAAACGGTATGCAAGTCCAGCATCTTGTTGGAATAGGGCCATCTCATTTTCTCGTTTGAGTAAGCGAAACGAAGAAAATTGATGTCATATATTACACTTTGGCCGCAAATGACCGTTTGGTGAAGAGGAGCGCCGTGTGTTCTGGACTTGATCCATTGCTCGAATTCCGGGATAACATCGTAAATCATCGGCGCATCTTCCAGTTCGTCCAGCGAAAGACCGTGTACTTCCTCCGCGCTGGCCGTAAAGGCTTCCACATTCTCGGGATATACGTTGGTCAGATAAGTACCCAGAGTGTTCCAGTCATCATCAAATAGTTCAGCTCCGAGTTGAATAATCTCGTTCCATCCCGGATCCGGGCCGGACATCTCAATGTCCATCACTAAAAAAGGCATCGGAATACTTTTGCAGCCTGAATGGCTGAATGAAAAACAATGGGAGTGCTAATTTTTCTGGCGGTACTGCTCAATAATCCGGTACAATGCCTTTTGTTTTTCTAATTCGGGAAAGAAATCAAACAATTGGACGTGGGCATCATAATTAAGCGTCAAGGCAATTTCAAGATTGAGAAGTGCCTCGCGGTATTCCCCGCCGTGAATCAAATAAACACAAAGACGATAATACAGATCGGCATCTTCGGGAATTTCGTCAACAGCGGCAGAAAGCAGGTCACAGGCACGTGAGTAGTTTCCCTGATCGAACAGCACGAGCGACCATTTTAGCCATACTTCCGGGTCACCGGGTTCGATTTCCGCCGATTTCTCGAAGGCTTCAAAGGCAGAAACCACATTACCGAGCCGATACTCTGTTTCAGCTAGTGCCAGCCAATAATCCGGATTAAGTTCTGTGATTTTGATTGCCCTCCGAAGAAACCCAACAGCTTCGTGCCAACGGTTCATTTCGCTCATGCAGATACCCAGGCCGTACCAACCATCGTCCCACTCGCTATCGAGTTTGACTGCGTCACGATAATGACTGGCCGCCGTTTCAAACTGACCCAGCCTTTCGTAGCAAGCCCCCAGACAACAGCACGTTTCGGGTTGCTTTCCTTCCAGTTCGATCGCCTTATGGTAATTAAATTTTGCGCTTTCGAAGTCCTCCGTGTTCATGAAGGAGTTGGCCATATTGAAATAAGCCGAAGCAAAATCTTCCTTCACCAGCGTGGCATACTCATAAGCCTGAATCGATTCCTCAAAACGTTCCAGTTTGCTATAAGCAGTTCCCAGATTGTACCAGGCGTGGTGCGAATAAGGGTCACGATCAACCAAACTTTGGTAATAATCAAGATGACTTTCGAGCTGAGACAACATATCCAGACAATGCGCCAACTCGTAAAAAGCGTACTCATTGTCGAGATTCAAAGCGATAGATTTTTTATAACTGTCAACCGCTTCCTCAAACTTACCCCAATTCTGGTAGGTCTGCCCGATCTGGTAGTATATCTCATCTGTTTCGTCAGCGGTATCCAGCATCCCTTCCAGAATACGAAGCGACTGCTCGAAATCTCCCATCAAATTAAAAACGGCGCCTTGCATGAAAAGCACTTCGGTGTCGCCGGGGTGAAAGAGGGCGGCTTTTTCCAATAATTCTAGGGCCGATTCATAATCGGCACGATTGGCGTACAGCTGGGACTTGCTCAACATTAATTCAAGCGAGTAGGGATAATTTTCTAAACCCAGATTACACGCTTTGATAGCTTTATCCCACTCGCCCTTATCCAGATAATGCTCAGCAACCTGCTCGTAAGCGTCCAAATCGAAGAACTCCAGCTCATCGGTCTGCAGCATTCGTTCGAAGCGGCGGAGTGTTTCCTTCATGTAGTTTTTTCTTTCGTCAAAATCCTGTTCCATTACACAGAAAGGGTTAAATCAGGCGATAAAAATGCCTATACGCCATTTTGATAGAAGAAAGTTAGTAATAAATCTCTTCCCTACCTCAATTTGAGGCCAAAAATCTTTCACATACCCGCTCAACTGTTTTATCAAGCGGCTGAAAATCAAAAGACAAGTCTTTTTTGATTTTAGTACTATCGTATTCGAAATGGTGCGCCGCCGATCGGGCCGTATCCTTGGTAATAAGTGGGCGGCTCCCGGTCACCCAGGAACGGAATGCTTCTACGCGCCAAATGACGCCCGATAAGCGGGGTCCAACCTTAATATTTGGAGGTTTCCTGTCAAACTCCTTGGCAATAACGGAAAATAATTGCTTGTAGGTAGCCGAACCGGCACTCAATACGTATCGCTCATTTTCGATGTCTGACAATGTAAGCTTCACGACCACCTGGGCTATGTCGCGAACATCCACAAAATTGACGGTACCTTCGGTATAAAACGGCTTTCCATCGTACACATACTTAAATAATTGGGTACTGCTCTTCTGCCAGTCACCTTCTCCCAAAATTAAAGACGGGTTTACAATAACCGCCGATAAGCCTTCCGCGATCCCGCGCCAAACTTCCAACTCCGCCAGGTACTTTGATTTGGCATACGCAGAATTATTGGGAGAATCGGTCCAGCGCTGAGTTTCGTCTATAACTATTGGTACGTCCTGCTCCATCTGCCGGGGATCAGGCCTGCCCAGGGCAGCAACGCTACTGACGTGGCAGAGTTTCCGAATACCTTTTTTCAGGCAGGCATTGACCACATTGGCCGTTCCTTCTACATTAACCTTATACATAGTAGACGTGTCACGCGGTACAAATGAAACTACCGCTGCCGCGTGGATAACGTAATCTACCTTTTCCAGCGCTTTTTCTAAGGAAAGAACATCCAGGATATCGCCTTCCATCCATTGGATTCTCTCTTCCTGACCACGCAATAACGAGCGGTCGGATCCGGCACGATGGAGTGCCAAAACGGTGTGTCCTTTGTCCAGAAAGCGGCGTGCCGTGGCACTTCCAACGAGTCCTGTCGCGCCAGTAATTAAGATTCGCATAAGAAAATTAACAGTCTCTCATATCGCAAAGTTCGGATATCATGTATCGCGAATTTAGGGGCTATTTTTGAAATCAGGGCGTTTATCTCGTTCTTTGGAGTAGGCAGCAAGCTCATTTTCATCCATCGCCAGCTTACCAGGTTAACCTACATTTAAGCCTTTCATGAAAAAAATATTTACCAACCTCACCTTCTGGGTACTGACCGCCATCACCATCGGCGCTTTGCTGGGTCACTTCCAGCCCGAAACCGCCCAGAAGATGCAGCCACTGGGCAAGGGATTCATTGATCTGGTCAAATTGTTCATTAATCCTATTATTTTCCTAACCATCTCCTTGGGGATCAGCGGAATGGGCGATTTAAAAAAGGTAGGCAAGGTAGGTGGAAAAGCCCTGCTCTACTTTGAGGTAGTTACGACCTTTGCGTTGGTAATTGGGGTCGCGGTAGCCTACCTGATCCGTCCCGGCGATGGCGTTGTGGCCGCCGGGATGACGGGCACTGGAGACATTTCCAAATTCCAGCAGGAAGCCGACAAGGGATTCAGCTGGTGGGAGTTTTTGAAAAATAACCTGACGATTCAGGTCCTGATTTTTTCGATTCTCTTCGGCATATTTCTCAGCAAGTTCAACGGCAAGCAACGCATTGTAAACGTATTAACCTACCTGTCCAAGTATGTCTTCAAGGCGCTGCATTTCGTGATGCTGTTCGCGCCCATTGGTGCCTTTGGCGGAATGGCCTTTACCATCGGCAAGTACGGCATCAAAACCCTGCTCCCGCTCGGCAAACTGATGCTGACGGTGTACCTGACGATGGCGCTCTTTATTTTTGTGGTGCTGTACCTGGTCCTGCGCTATTACAAAGTCAGCATTTTCAAGTACCTCAACTACATCCGCGAAGAACTGCTGATTGTACTAGGTACCTCTTCTTCTGAGGCAGGGTTACCTTCCCTCATGGAAAAACTCGAACGCATGGGTTGCTCCAAACCAGTCGTCGGGCTAGTGGTACCCGCGGGCTATTCGTTCAACCTCGACGGTACCACAATCTACCTTTCAATGGCGACTATTTTCCTGGCGCAGGTCTACGGGGTTGAGCTGACGCTGGCCCAAATGTTCACGATCATCGGCATCCTGATGGTCACGTCCAAGGGCGCGGCGGGCGTCACGGGCAGCGGCTTTGTGGTGCTGGCCTCTACCCTTTCGGCCATCAGAGTGATACCCATCGAAGGCTTAGCTCTACTGCTGGGCGTGGACCGCTTCATGTCCGAGGCGCGGGCCATTACTAACTTTATCGGCAACGGCGTGGCTACGATCTGGATTGCCAACAACGAAAACGATTTCGACCGGGCGAAGATGCACCACGCCTTCGGGCATCTGGAAGAAACGGAAGATATTGTGGAGGATAATTTGAGGTTTCTGACGGAGGAGAAAGATAACGGTTAAAGGCTAGGGGTTTTCCTCTTCCGGTTCTCAACTTCACTTTTAATAGATCACCTTATCATAGAGGCTCTGCCTGGAACCGCCATACCCATCAGAATCCAACCAAACTGCCCTTAACGTGAAGACATAGGACTCTGGCCTGCCCTTATCTTTCGGCTCCATATTGATTTTTATTCGCTCGGATTTCCCGGCCATTTTGATGGCTTCCACATTTCCATAAACCGGATAGCTGGAAGGATCCAAATGGCCTTCAAAACTCGCCGGATCAACGTTACTTATATATCCTAAAATGCTTTGTAAAGTTTCAGGAACTGCTACAATCGCTTTGGAGTGATCATTATTCCAGTTCCACGAACCATATCTGTATGTCATGTTGTACACATAAAACTTTCCTGAACTTGTATAAGGTAGTGGTCCCCATACTCCCCCTCCATCACTTTGTCTTATTTTTCCATCAGAAAATTGAAAATTCACACTTGCAATGATAGCACCATGCCAATAAACTCCTAGTAGTGAATCATTTCTAGATTTATTTTCTGAAATATACTCCAATTCTTCCTTGCCTTTCATTCTGGTGATTTTTTCAATAACCCAGTATCTTCCAGGAGCACTCAATAGAGAATCAACCATTCGGTAGTCAACCTTTCCTTCAGGTTCAGGCAGTGATCCTTCATTCTGGCAAGAAAAAGTACTGATTATCAATGCAGCGATTACGAACTTGAACAGAGATTTCATACGATGTTCTTCAAAGTGGATTTTGATGAATAAGAAACAAATCTATGCAATAGAATTTACATGGCCGTTCAAAGCAATATCGAATTCTAGGATTCACTCATAAATTTAAAAAATCAACAGCGAGCTATTTTCATAATGTAAAGTACTTAATCCTCGTTAGCAGGTGGCTACGGGATTACGTACAATTGCCTTAACTTTGGCTCGATCTAAAAAATAGCTTTCTACCATGAAATTGACACAATTGCTTTTTTTCTGCTTCGCTTTGCTGTCTTTGAGTCCCGTCCTGGCGCAAAAGTCCGAGAATCAGGCTAGAGGTACTTTTACAAATCCTTTACCCGTAGAGTTTGGTGATCCGTACATCTTACACACCAAGGGTACTTACTACATGTACGGCACGGGCAGCGGAGCCGACAAGGGCTTCGTAACGTATTCGTCCAAAGACATGGTGGATTGGAAGCGCGAAGGACAGGTGTACTTTCATGACAACAAGAACGGCTGGAGCGATCCTAAAACAGCCTTTGGCGGAGCCTACTGGGCACCCGAAGTGTACGAAGTGAAGGGCAAGTACTATCTGTTCTACAGCGCTCAATGGAAGGTGAATCCGACGAAGGAAATGGAAAATTTCCGCATCGGGGTAGCCGTGGCCGACAAACCCACCGGGCCTTTCATCGACCTGACCGACAAACCCCTTTTCGATCCAGGGTACCCCATCATCGACGCCAATGTGTTTTTCGATACCGACGGCAAAATGTACCTCTACTACTCGCGCTGCTGCTACAAACATCCGGTCGAAAGCGAAGTGGCCGATCTGGCGCGGGAAAAAGGATGGTTCAAGGAAATTGAAGAAAGCTGGGTGTACGGCGTCGAGCTCAAACCCGATTTCTCCGGCGTAATCGGTGAGCCGGTGCTGTTGCTGAGACCGCCCGTTTCGCTCGACGACAAGCAGGCCGAGTGGGAAAGCCGGTCGGTGACGGCCCGCGAAGTGAACCGCCGCTGGACGGAAGGCTCGGTGACGTTCAAGAAAGACGGTACCTACTACATGATGTACTCGGCCAATCATTTCGGCGGGCAGTACTACGCCGTGGGCTACGCGACGGCCCAAGCGCCGCTGGGACCCTTCAAGAAAGCCGCTAATAATCCGATCTTACAGAAAAATACCAATCAGGGAGGCTCGGTAACGGGTACGGGCCACAACAGCATCGCCTACTCGCCGGACGGCAAGGAGATGTTCTGCGTTTACCACGCCCGCACCGCTCAAACCGGCAACGAGCGGGTCGTGTGCATCGACCGGATGGAGGTGAAAGAGGGTACCATCAAGATTCTTGGGCCTACCACTACGCCGCAGAAAGTACCTTCGGGGGTAGTTTCTACGGAGAAGAGTAGCCGATAAGTCGTAAACTTAGCGCTCGGCTTAATCATTCACTACCTTGGGTCGTTCAACGTTTCATACAGCCTGCTTTGATGGATGTAGCTTCAAAAGCAATGAAGACGAATGACTTCGATTACCAAATAGCCCGATCTGGGCCGCCACTTTCAGAATATATAGAAAGTTTCTGGATGCTGGTTAATCCTACGGAAGAGACCAAGCCGGTAGTAATCTTGCCCGATGGCCGGTTCGATATTTTCTTTTCACTTGCCGCCAATGAGCCTTTCCATTGTAGTTTGCATGGGTTGGGGAGCGAGCCATCACAAGGTTCCCTGGCCCCTAATTCCGTTATATGTGCCGTCAGTTTCAAGCTTCTCGCTGCCGAGTTTTTGCTGGATCTGAACCTTTCTGATTTAGTCAACCGAGTGGTTCATTTACCCGCTGATTTCTGGGATATTACCTCTGATGATTTAAACCATTTTGCATCTTTTTGCGATAAAGTTTCAGCAAAAATAAATGGTTTGCTGAGAAAGGATATCGATCCCAGGAAGCAAAAGCTATTTGAATTGATCTATGCCTCTCAGGGCTCGACTACAGTAAAGGAGCTTTCCGAAGCTGCCCAATGGAGTAGTCGCCAGATCAACCGATATTTTACATACTGGTTTGGACTCTCGCTAAAAACGTATTGTACTATCTTGCGCTACCGGGCCTCTTTCAATCAGCTCAAAGCGGGTCGGCTATTCCCTGAACAAGACTTCGTGGACCAGGCTCATTTCATCAAAAACGTGAAAAAATACTCTGGGGTTACGCCCAAAGAATTGGTTAAAAATGAAAATGACCGATTTATACAATTTTCAACTTTGCCCCGGAAGTAGTTTTGTCCCGTACTCATAACTACTTTCAATATGTTATTCGAAAACAAAAAAATAGCCATTGTGGGCGGAGGGCCCGGCGGATTGACACTGGCCAGGCTTCTACAAATGAAGGGCGTCGAAGTAAAAGTCTATGAACGGGATGCCCATAGAAACGTACGCGTACAAGGTGCCACCCTGGATTTGCACGATGACTCGGGTCTGAAAGCGATTCGTCAGGCCGGACTAATGGAAGCATTTCGGGCAAATTTTCGGCCTGGTGCGGATAAACTCAGAATCGTTGATCGAAACGCTGCCATTCTGCTGGATGAAGACGTAAATGGAAAGGATGAACTCTTTCGCCCCGAAATAGATCGGGGACCGCTGAGAAAAATTTTGCTTGATTCGCTAAAACCCAATACAGTGGTGTGGAATAGTCGTTTCGTCTCGTTAGTGCCCATGGGCGATGCCTTGAAACTGAAATTTGAGAATGGCACGGAAGCCGAGGCTGACCTGGTCATAGCCGCTGATGGTGCAAACTCCAAAATACGTTCGCACATCACGCCTTTGAAACCTTTTTATTCGGGAGTTACGATGGTAGAAGGAACGGTTTATCATTCAGCAACCGCCGCGCCAAAAATACACAGACTGCTCAACGGTGGGAAAATATTTGCCTTGGGAGATGAAAAAACTTTGATCGTTAGCTCTAAAGGAGACGGTAGTCTTGTGTTTTACACCGGTTGCAAAACCGAAGAAGCCTGGCACAGCACGATTGGGATTGATTTTAAGGAAAAAGACCAGGTAATTTCCTGGTTTAAGGAAACGTTTTTGGGGTGGGACAATAGCTGGTTTGAACTATTTGAAAACGCTGACCCCACCTTCATCCCCCGCCCTCAGTACTGTATGCCTCTGGACCAATACTGGAATGCTTTGCCCAATCTTACGATGTTAGGTGACGCCGCACATGTGATGCCGCCTTATGCGGGAGAAGGTGTGAATATGGCCATGCTCGATG
This sequence comes from uncultured Persicitalea sp., assembly GCA_964500445.1. GTDB lineage: Bacteria > Bacteroidota > Bacteroidia > Cytophagales > Spirosomataceae > Persicitalea. The sequence continues at coordinate 152,649 of CAZCOG010000004.1, forward strand.
CGCTGCAACTGAGTAGTGTTCTAACCAACAAGGACTATCCTGATCTACGAACGGCAATTGCAGCTTATGAAGACGAGATGAGAAACCGTTTTGTCGAAATGGCTACTATAACTTTGCAGCAAACTGCCTCTTTGCATTCCACCCATGCGATTGAGGGAATGATGGCAATGTTTGCTTAAATAAAACCATGTTGACCAGGTACAATTCTTCCTTACCCATAGCCTTGTAGTCCGGCTACAGTCCGGGCTACAAGATTTAAAAAGCAAATCAATCTCCTTCCTCCAACTCAAAAACCTCGTCCGTCGTTTTTGAAAACACGCGGGCGATCTTCATGCCCAGCGCCAGCGAGGGCGAGTACTTTTCGGCTTCGATGGCGTTGATCGTCTGACGCGATACCTGCACGCGGTCGGCCAGTTCGGCCTGCGTGATGTTGAGAATGGCTCGCTCGATTCGGATGCGGTTTTTCATAAGGCCAAAAGGGTACCTTCGTTTCGCCTGACCTCCCGCGCTTCTTTGAAGAGTAGCCAATGAAAACGCAGTACGAAAATCAGCAGCGGCGTGAACATGTTGTAGATCATGATATTGAGAAAGGGCAATCCGTGCACAAATAGGATACAAAGTACCAGCACCAGCGTGTTTCCATAAATTGCCCATTGCAAGGCCCCCAGGCGCATTTGGGCGGTGCGTTCATCCTCATTCTTCACCCGGGCAAAACCCACGATGAGTAATCCGGCGATTACAGCCAGCGCGATCAACTCGTCAATCAATTCCAGCGTGATCGTGCCATCCTTATAGTTGATGAAATCAATGATCTTATCCACCTCCGACTTGGCATCAATGAACGGCCAGGGTAGCGTCATCCCGGCACTGAGCGGAAAATTACTGTCGTCGGTGATTAACCAGATTCCCAGCGGAATAAAAAGTACCAGCAGTACCCATCCTATGGGTTTCCAGCGATTGGGCAATAAATTTTTTGATTTCATGGCTAATAGAATTTAAGTGAAAATGACTTACACAAATGTAAAGTAAATTTTATACTTTTGTCAAGTATTTTTTACAAATTAGCAAAAATAGTTTACCTATCATTTCATAAAATATAATTCTGTCCACGAACGTCCGATTTTTGCTAATTTTGCGGAACCAGTGTTTGTTTGATAAAAGAAAGGTAGCCCTACATCATTACCTTTGCGCAAAAATTCCATAATCTGGCCTGCTATCAAAAAAGCCGATAGTGTAGCCAACAGCCAATAGCCTCGATGCAATCCCCCCAACGCTATACCGTCACCGCCGCCCTCATTTACGCCAATGGCCCCATCCACATCGGGCATTTGGCGGGTTGCTACGTCCCGGCGGATATTTATGTACGATACCTGCGCTCCAAAGGCGCAGAAGTCGCCTTCATTAGTGGTACTGACGAGCACGGGGTACCTATCACCATCCGGGCCAAAAAAGAAGGTGTGACTCCACAAGAAGTGGTCGACAAGTACTATACTCAAATCGCAGATTCATTTGCCGAGTTGGGTATTTCGTTCGATGTGTACTCGCGCACCAGCAAGCCCGTGCACCACGAAACTTCGCAAGAAATCTTCAAGGATCTGTACGAAAAAGGCGTATTCATAGAAGAAACCACCGAGCAGTACTTTGACGAAACTGCACAGCAATTCCTGGCCGACCGCTACATCGTGGGTACTTGTCCGGTCTGTGCCAACCCCAATGCCTACGGCGATCAGTGCGAGCGCTGCGGTTCCACGCTTAGCCCGACCGAACTCATCGATCCGCGTTCGATGCTTTCGGGTGCTAAACCCATCATGAAAGGCACGACCAACTGGTACCTGCCGCTGGACACCATGCAGCCGCAAATTCAGGAATACATTGACAGCCATGCTGAGTGGAAAACCAACGTATTGGGCCAGTGCCAGTCGTGGCTGAAAGAGGGCTTGAAACCCCGCGCCATGACCCGCGATCTGGATTGGGGGATCAAAGTACCCCTCCCTGACACCGACGGCAAGGTACTTTATGTGTGGTTCGAGGCACCGATTGGGTACATTTCGGCTACGAAAGATTGGCTCACGCAGAAAAATGGCGCCGATGAAGGTTGGGAAAAATGGTGGAAAGAGAAGGACACCAAACTGGTCCATTTCATCGGGAAAGACAACATCGTGTTTCACTGTCTCATTTTCCCGGCGACTTTGATGGCTGAGGGCGGCTATGTGCTGCCCGATCAGGTACCTGCCAACGAGTTCATGAACCTGGAAGGCGACAAGATTTCGACCTCGCGCAACTGGGCCGTGTGGCTGCACGAGTACCTAGCCGAATTTCCCGGCAAACAGGACGTACTGCGCTATGTGCTTACGGCCAATGCCCCCGAAACTAAGGACAGCGAGTTCACCTGGAAGGATTTTCAGACCCGCAACAACAGCGAGTTGGTTGGTGTATTCGGTAATTTCGTGAATCGCGCCATGATCCTGACGCAGAAGTTCTGCGACGGCAAGGCACCTTCGGTAAGTGACTTACAGGAAATCGACCAAAGTACCCTGGACGAGCTCGTCGCTTTTCCCGCCCGCATCGCCGAGGCACTGGAAAACTACCGTTTTCGCGAAGGATTGGCGCTGGTGATGGATCTTGCCCGCCTGGGCAACAAGTACCTGGCCGAAACGCAACCCTGGCACGCCATCAAGACCGACAGCCGCCGCGTGGACACGATCATGAACATTGCGCTGCAAATCACGGCCTCGCTGGCCATCGTCGCCGAACCATTTTTGCCGTTTACGGCTGCTAAAATCAATTCACAATTAGGGGCTGGAAAAACTACCTGGCACGACGCAGGACGCGCTGACCTGCTCCCTGATGGTCATTCTTTGGGAGAGTCCAGCCTGCTGTTTGAGAAAATAGAAGATGATGTCATTCAGAAACAAATCGAAAAACTCCACGAAGCTAAACGCATGAACGAACTGGAAAGCAAGCAAGTACCTGAGGTCCGGCCCGAGATACAATTTGATGATTTTGCCAAAATGGATATTCGGGTGGCCACCGTACTGGAAGCCGAAGCGGTACCCAAAAGCAAGAAACTCCTGAAAATCAAACTCGACATCGGTACCGAACAACGTATCGTTCTGAGCGGCATCGCCGAGCATTTCAAGCCCGAGGAGGTAACAGGACGGCAGGTACTGTACCTGGCCAATCTCGCACCCCGCAAGATGATGGGCACCGAGTCGCAGGGGATGATCCTGATGGCCGAAGACCGCGATGGTAGTTTATCCCTCATTCATCCTGGCAAGGCCATCTGGAACGGAGGTACCGTGAGTTAAATTGAAAATCAATAACTTGAAAAAAAATCCCCCGACTCAAAAGAATCGGGGGATTTTGACTTTTAATAAACAATTTTCAAATCTTTATTACCAACGTTCGATATTGACCCGGCGGTGAAAATCCTGGTGGGTCTGGTCGGATGGCAAATCAAGGGTTAGGAAGCGGCGATCTTCATCGTAGCGCGCCGAAATACTTTCCACATCCACGTCAGCAGGAATTTGCATTTTGCTAATAAAACGGATGGATCGCATTTCACTGGTTTCGCCCTCAGAATTCCCGAAGATGGGCAGTAAATGGTAGATCATCAGTTTGTCTTTCAGAATCTCTACCTGCAAATCGTCAGGTTCTATACCGGGAGCTTTAACAGTTACCTCATAACCATTTTCTCGATTTTCTATATTTAGGATGGGCTGACTCATACCACCATTTGCGGTATTCATAAAGTCAATACTCATCAACATTTCTTGCGGAATATTCAGTTTCTTTTTCATGAGCTGGGTTTTTAACGTTCAAGTATATGAGTTAAAAAGGATATACCAGTTTAAAAAGCAATCTTGAAATGTCTATTAAAGTAATGGGCCGCTCAATACTACCAACCTGGTAAATCATTAAATATCAACATTTTAACAATGATTGGAAATTATTTTCCAAAACTGGTATTACAACGAAAATGAAAGACCACTGCCATTATAGCTGAATTATTTCTTCTGGATGCCATCTTGGCAGTCATAATTTTCAATTATATGCATTCTATAATACAAAAAGCGTGATGAGCTGGCTCGTCACGCTTTTCGTATTTTAATGTACTAATGCTTTTCTAAGCAGGGAGACGCTGATTTGCTGAGTGTCGTCCCAGAATTTGATTCTTAAGATTTCCTGTTACTTCTAGTAAAGCGTGATTCCATGTGTCGGAATAAGCCTCTGCAACATAGTTACGGCCAGGAACACCTACTCTCATGCGAGCTAGTTTACGGTCTGACTGCGAAACAGGTGAATCACTTAAATACACATCAGCCCCAAGAATACTTCCATAAATACGCATTAGCTTTTTCAACTCCATACGTATAGCGGAAATGATGTCGTTGGTGGGATCAAAATCGTCGGTTTGGATAGCGAGCTTAATGTTTTGAAATCTTTCTGTTTTTTTCATGGCTTAAACACTTATGTACATAGTTTCTGAGCATCTTTCGGGGGACGATCACGTACTATTTTTTCCTCAGAAGGGGTACATATTCCTCACATTGCCTTAGATAACGTCTTTTTCAAATTTTTCGCAAACCTCATTCTGGTAGGCTAATAGCGTTAAAAAAGCAGTTCTGTTATGGTATGGAATAGTCTTGTCAAGTAAAATATAAAAATGGCTTGCCCAGCCATCATTAATTCAATCTAACCCTTTAATTTTCTTGATATGGAAATTTTCAAAATTGAACAATTGAACGAGCTACTGGACGTAAAAGGCCTTCATCACGTTACAATTTTCTCACCAACGAGCCGGGATTCTACCGACAATTACCAAAAAGACAAAATCAATTTTAAAAACCAGTTGCAGGAGGCGATAGTACAGCTAAACAAGCAGTATGGGATGACTGACAACGAAGCCAGAGAATACTTAAAACCTGGCTATGATCTGTTGAACAACGTGGAGTTCTGGCAAAACAACTCCGATGGGCTTGCCTACTTCCAAAGTTCAAAAGGGGTTAATATCAAAACTTTGCCTTTGGAAGTGGAACAACCTTCGACGTATGTCGGGAAGAGTTTCATGCTGCGCCCTTTGATTCCACTTTTGAATGCCGATGGCCGCTTCTATATTCTGAACATTAATTTGGAAGATGTCAGGCTTTATGAAGCCACGCCAAGTACCATCGCGGAGGTAGTTTTAAATGAGGATGTACCCACTACTATAGACGATTACATGAAGTTTCTGGAAAAGGAAGAACACTTGCAATGGCGTAGTGGGCAGGGTGGTCAGGCGGGAGCAACCTTCCATGGTCATGGGGTGACCGACACTGAAAAAGAAGATATAAAACAATATTTCCATCAGCTCAGCAATGAGATTGACGGTATTTTGAATTGTGATCCATTGCCTGCCGTATTAGCTGGGGTTGAGTACCTGCTTCCCATGTACCGCGAAACTAGCAAATACAACAAGTACGTAGATCAAACCATCCATGGAAGTTTCTCAGAGGCAGACGCCGCGGTACTTCACGCCAAAGCATGGGAATTCATGGAGCCAATTTTCGACGCCGAACGAGACGAACGTTTCGGGAAGTACGCCGAATTGGCTAATGGTGACTGGGCCTCATCTGATGAAGAAAAGGTTATTAAAGCGGCCTTCACCGGGCAAGTCGAGACGCTCTTTGTCAGAGAAGATGCGGCGATATGGGGAGTATTCAATGAGCAGCTTTATGAGCTGGAAATAGAACCAGCATCCACGCCGGAGACAAAGGACCTGCTTACCGAAGCCGCCGTGAAGACGATCATGCAGCAGGGAAAAGTATATCAATGCACGGAAGAAGAAATGCCTGTGGACGGGAAGAAAATCTCAGCCATTTTCAGAAACCCAGTTGTAGTTTGACAATAAAGGTATGTATCTGAAGAGGGAACTACTCAGTTCAGTATAGACTAAAAGAGGGGGCTTCGTCCAGCAGCTCCCTCTTTTTATATTTACTTCAGTAGTTTTTGAATTATTAAATTTTAGACTCCACTGGTTGCCTGTTTCATTTTGGCTAGTCCAGTTTTAGCAACCAGAAGAGCATCCTGAGCGTAGTAGGCGGGATTGAATACTTCAAGTGAAAGAATGACAGGTTTTTCGGGATTCTTCAATATCGTAAATAACTCCTTTAAAGGCCCTACCCCATCTCCGGGATACACGCGATCAGCATCCGTAATAACATTCTGAGCAGGAGATGCAGGATAATCATTTACGTGAAACACTTCGATGTAAGGCTTTCCTACCCACGCAACCTGTTGTAAACCAGATCCGCCTCGATATAAGTGATACACATCCATAAGTACCCTAGCAGATGGGTGTCCGGCTTCGATCGCCACGTACATGAGTTCGCTCAGACGACTCAAATTGCTGGAAAAGCCCCAAAGTTCCAGATGCGGCACTACGCCCATTGTGTCTCCCAATTCAAGAATAGTTCGGTAGCGTTCGGCGGCATTTTTCAGGTCGAGTTTTACGTCTTTGGTTGCTCCCATGGGTGGAGCGGCGATGCGCGTACAACCTACTTCGGCCAACATTCCCATTTCCGCCTTCAATTGTTCAATCGCTTTGCCACGAACGCTATTATCGTCTACAATCCATTGGGCAAACCCAATGGCATCTTCTACTACGATGCCGGAATCATTCAAGTGTTTACGGGCGTCAGCAGTAGTCCCTCCTCCTTTCAGGTAGTCCTGCAAGCTGTTGATCCATATTTCCACATGACGGTAGCCCGCTTTCGATGCTACCTCAATTTCTTTCATAAAGCCTAGCTTATGGCCCCTGAGGGTACTCATATTCAGGGCATATTTGAAAGACTCTTTTTTGGCAGATGCCATAGAATTCTGCGGAAGGGCAGCGAGTGCAGTAGTGGAAGCGATTCCGGCGAGTGCCTGGCGGCGATTGATCATTTCGATAAGACTTAATGGTACTACACGCAAAAGTAGTACTTACGCATATTCTCCTATATTTTGCACCGACTATCGTACAAGTTTTATTTTGATGAAGCAGATCCTAAGCCTCTATCGACAAAACTGCCAGACCCTTTCTCCCACTTCTGCGGTTTTCAGACAGCTATCAAGCTCCTGAGAATTTTTGAATTGTAGTTGGTGCAGTTCCCGGTATTCAACAGAAACTTTAAAAGAATCTGGTTCAAAGGGCCACGGTTCGACGCGTAAATTGTCCTTTTCATCTTGCCAGATTTGATACATAGTATCGTCAGGGCCGGTACTTATATCCATGCGACGCTGCTCGGGCTGGACTTTATCCATGCATAGTAGCAGCGAAAGTGCGTCGCACCATTCCACAAACCGATAATGATTTTCCGCCTCTTCCCTACTCAGGCTTAGCTGTTTGATAGTTTCCGTTTGAAATTTTTTCTGCTCGCTTACAAATTGCTTAATATCCTCGTCTTCAAACTTTTCGTCTTCATAAAGGAAGGTAGTATGCAATGACGTCATCAGAGCGTTCCACCGACTTTTGGACATAGAAATCTCCATTACATTACGGTACTGCTCTGCCGAGCGCCCCAGTAACTGAAAATGCTTTGGCGCCCCAGCCTCAGTCAGATTTTCGGGCATACGGGATTCGGGAACGCCATCGTCGTGCTCGGCAATAGCCAGAATTGTCTCAACAAAATGGGGAGGACGCTTATCGATCTTCCAGAAAAAAGCCAGTTTAGCTGCAAGCAAACCATGGGCCCGCTGGTAGATTACTTCCCAGCCACTTGGTATAGATTTTACGATCATGATGTGGAGATTGATAAACTATTCAACGCAAATCTACGCCCCGATACCCAAATGTTGGCGAACTTCGGCCTCGGACAATACCGCCATCCCCTGCATAAGTGCAGGCAACAAAGCATTTTTAGCCGATTTTTCCATCCTGCCCTGCAACGCTTCCATTTCTTCGTATTCCACCTGGTGAACTTTGGCGGCCAATTTACCAATCATGTTGCGGGCTACAATTTGCTCGGCTTCCAGTTTGGCAATTTTTACAGAAAGAATTTCAAGGTATTGCAACACGGGTTGTAGATCGTTTGACATTCAAATGAATGTAAGTAGTTGAATTAAATTGAGAATGATTCAAAAACGTTAACACCGGCAAAAGAGTATAAAAAAACACCCCTGGAACTACCAGAGGTGTTTAGATATGAATTAAATCTTAATCTTTTAATTACCAGCAACCAATTTTACTTTCATTTCTACATCGTTGGAAAGTACCATTTCCTGCATTGGGTGCTTGAAACTTACGTCGTATTTTGTGCGATCAAAAGTCAGATCACCGGTCATGGTCACTTTACCGCCTTCTTCCGTGATGTTTACATTTTTAACCTCCTCCGGGTTTGTCTTACCGCGAATCGTAAGATTTCCTATAACAGTACTTCCCTCAGACCCCGTGATTTCAAATGTCGCTTCAGGATGCTGCTCTACTGCAAAAAAATCATCCGAAGAAAGGTGTCCCACAAGTTTTTCGGGAGTACGGTCTTTTTCTGAATCGTAATTTTCGTCCGTAGGATTGATCGTGGTCAAATCTACTGTAAAGTTGCCACCCGTTATCTTACCGTCAGTAACAGTAACGGTACCATCAGTGAGTTTTACATCGCCCGAGTGAGAGTACATACCCACCATAGTGCCTTCCCAGTTAACTTCACTAGCGGCAAGATCCACGTTCATAGTGCCATCAGGAATGCCAGCTACTTCTTCGGCTGTTTCAGTTTTTTCGTTAGAATTACAGCCTACGAAGACAAGGGGTGCCGAGGCCAAAAATGCGATTGCGAGGATGTTTTTTTTCATGATATTAAATTTTTGATGGTAAAATTGATGTACATACATCTATTCCCAAACCCATCCTCTGTGAAAATGGTTCTGATTCAGCCAAATTGACACATTTATCTACTCCAATTCACTCTTAGTGGTAGCTCAGACAAGCTCAGCATTACCCGTTGAAAATTTCAGGTCATACTTGAATGAATCGATTCGCCAGCCCTCTGTCATGTGCTTAAGATGAAGATTATATGTTCCAACCATCTCTCGGATATTGCCCTGGGTTGCTGACTTCTTAAAGTGTGTTGCTGTGGCATAGACAAAAACTTCGGCGCTATTATCCACAATTGTAACAAGGTGATTCCCTGCCAAATGATTTACTGAATCGATCCCCTCAAAGCCTTTTGCCCAATTATCACAAATTTCCTGGGCAGTCATTTCCTTCTTTTCGCCATCCATCGACGACATATCGAATTGCACGTGCCCGGTAAAAACTTCGCTTTGCAAGGCATCCCAGCGTTGCTGATCTGTATAAATAAAAAGACGATTAACTACTTCAATAATTTGTTCTCTTTCGGTGAAATTCGATCTTTCCATGATTTAATGTCAAGTGTTGGTTGTTAATATTTCGGAATAAAGACTGTGCCGCGCTATTCTGTTCACCGCAGATTTTCCTCGAACAAATTCAGGATGCGCTTGTACTCATCTGTCCAGGAGGATGGTTCTACAAATCCGTGGTCTTCGAGAGGATATACGGCCAATTCCCAATTGTCTTTTTTCAATTCGATCAATCGTTGTGACAAGCGAACTACATCCTGAAAATGCACATTTACATCCACCATACCGTGGCAAATCAGTAAATTATTTTTCAGACCGGCTGCGTGGTAGATCGGTGAACTTTTACGATAGGCCAGGCTATCTAACTGGGGTTCATTGAGGATATTGGCAGTGTAAGGGTGGTTGTAGGCGGCCCAGTCGGTTACAGGCCGGAGGGCAGCTCCTGCCTTGAAAACGTCGGGGGTAGTGAATAACGCCATCAGGGTAATAAAGCCGCCATAAGAACCGCCATAAATCCCGATCTTTTTGGGATCGACCTTGTATTTCTTGACTAACCAATTCGCACCATCAACGTTGTCACTGAGGTCTTTCCCTCCCATGAACCGATAAATACCGGTACGCCAGTCGCGACCATATCCCGCACTGGCACGGTAATCCATATCAAGTACCGTATATCCCTTATCAGCCAGAAGATTATGAAACATATACTCCCGAAAATAATTGCTCCACCACGCATGGGCATTCTGTAAATATCCGGCACCATGGACGAATATTACCGCCCGACCATTCGATTTTTTGGGTTCATATACCCGTGCATGAACGTCAGCGCCATCTGACGCTTTGAATGTAACAAGCTTTGCCTCCCGCCAGGGGTATGCCTTAAAGGCTTCGGTGGTAGATTGCGTGATTTGCTCAGGATTGGCATCTGGTTGGTTCTCCATCAAAAACAGCTCCCAGGGCGTATTACTATTGGAATAGCGAAGGGCGATTTTTGTTTCGTCAGGAGCAAGTTCAGCTTCGTAGGCGCCTTTGTTGGGTGTAAGGCGAATTCTTGCCCCACCAGAAACGGCCATTTTATAAAAGTACTTTTCGCCAGGATGTACCTCGTTGGTTGTAAGATAAAAAGTCTGTTTGTCTTTAGAAAGCATTACACTCTGCACCTCGAATTTCCCCTTTGTGAGTTGCGTCTTTTGACCATTTTTCACATCTAGTGAGTAAAGATGCGCGTAGCCATCGGCTTCACTAACAAAATAAATAGTCGAGTTGTCTATCCAGCCCAATTCCCCGGCACTTTGCGGATACCCACCAACGCCCGGCCCGCCTACCCACGCTTCGTCACGCTGACGATCCAAGGGTTTCAGGCTGAGCGAATCAGGGTTGAAAGCCATAATCCAGCGGTCTTTATTATCGAGCGATCTTACCACCACTACGGCGTTGAGACCGTCCTCCGACCAGGAAGGACCGTGGACAATTACAGGGCGTACATGATCCTTCTTCCAGGCGGTATCCTGCTTGGGATAGTCTTTCAAATAATCTGGTTTGTCACCTATGCCCGGAAGTTTTTTTGTACTGGCCTGCCGCATCGTGTCTTTCTTAATATCGTACACCCAAAACTCATACTCCGTCGCCGGAACGCCTACTTTGGTACGGGCAGGTAGATCTTCGGTAAAACCGGATTGGGTCACAAAACTGGGAACGATTGTTCGTTTGGAAGACTTGTCAGCCTTGCTGAGACGGTAGGTAACAAATCTCCCATCAGGACTCAATTGCTGCGCTGAAACCTTTTTTTCACCCAGATATATTTCTTTTGGACGCGTTGGTTTTTCGGCTTCCGTAATTTTTTTAGCGGAATCTTTCTTGGCTTTTCTTTCTTTCAATATATCGAACAGTGCCAGTTGATCACCCTCCAGCCATTTTTCTTCATCTGACTTCTTGGCTTCGGCTTTCTTATTGCCACTTTTGAAATCAGTATGCTGCGTTAGTAACCCGGAAGCAAGGGCAATGCTGAACAGGTTATCGTCCTTTTCGAAAATTACTCGCTGCTCGTCGCCGCTGAACACCGGATTACCCTCATTCTCGACAGTATTGGTTAGTTGCCATACCTGATAAGTTTTGCAGTCTAGCAGATATATATCCCCGTTTTTAGCATAAACCTTCAATGTCCGCAGTCGATTATAGACACCACGCTGAGCGGGCATGTTTTTACGTTCCGCCAGACCTACCTTACTGATTTTTTTATCATTGAGCGAATATTGGTAAAGCGAGTCGCCTGGATTGGCATCGGGGTTCCAATCAAAATAAATAGTTTTGGAATCCTCAGACCAATGGACGCCCTCAGGTGAGGTTCCAATCCAAGTTTTGGGGTCTTGCATGATTTTCTCAACCGTAAGCTGGGCCTTAAGCGAGAATGGAAGACAGAAAAAGGCTAGTAGTATCGTTTTTTTCATATTTTCGGTTATTTGACGTTGCAAGATAATTCAGTTTACCTTTGACAAAACACCTGACAACTACCGATGCTAGAAGAAATCCTCCGAAGACTTGAAATTGATGCGCTAAATCCAATGCAGGAAGCGGCCCTAACTACCGCGCAGAAAAACGACACCATCGTTCTCTCCCCCACGGGCTCGGGCAAAACGCTGGCTTTTTTTCTGGCTGTTCTGCAACGAATGAATGAGAATAAATCAGGCGTACAAGCAATGATTTTGGTCCCCTCGCGGGAACTGGCCCTACAAATTGAAAGTGTTTTTAAGGCGATGGGAACGGGTTTCAAGGTAACCTGTTGCTATGGAGGGCATTCGAAAAAGACGGAAGAAAACCTCCTTCTGGAAGCACCGGCAGTGCTCATTGGTACGCCTGGCCGCGTTGCCGACCACCTCCGGCATCGGAATTTTGATCCGCAGACCATTCATACTTTGGTGTTGGATGAATTCGACAAGTCGCTTGAAATGGGCTTCCAACAAGATATGTCCAATATAATTGAAGCCATGACGATGCTTGACCGTCGGATATTGACCTCCGCTACTCCAATCGACAGACTACCCGCCTTCGTTGAGGCTAAGGATCCGGTTACGCTCGACTTTTTGAATGATTCGGATGCCGCCCCACAGTTGACTATGAAAGCGGTGCGAACTACCTCGGTCTCGCGTCTCGATACATTGTTTTCGCTGGTATGTGCCATCGGTGCCAATAGAACGCTGATATTCTGCAACCACCGGGATGCCGTAGACCGGATTAGTGAACATCTGGAAGGTTTTGGCCTGGTACACGCTACATTCCATGGTGGGATGGAACAACCCGATCGTGAACGTGCCCTGATGAAGTTCAGGAATGGCACATGTCGCATTTTGATCGTGACCGACTTGGCATCACGCGGTCTGGACATTCCCGAGATCGAGTCCATAGTTCATTACCAATTTCCACTGACCGAAGAAGCATTTATCCACCGAAATGGTCGCACGGCCCGCATGCATGCAACCGGTACTGTGTACCTGATGCTTGACGAATATGAGAATCCTCCTTACTTAAATGCAATCCCAGAAGAAGCCGTATTACCCAAATACGACCGACTGCCCCCCGAGACAGAGTGGGAGACTCTCTATTTCTCCGCTGGAAAAAAGGATAAAATCAGCAAAGGAGATGTTGCAGGGTTGCTGATGAAAAAGGGAGGCTTAAAAAAAGAAGATGTGGGGATGATAGAAATCAAAGATGATGCGGCATTCGCCGCCGTGAAACGGGAGAAAGCAACAGCTGTTATGGAGTTTCTGAAGTATGAAAAACTTAAAGGCAAGCGAGTAAAAACCGCCATTGCCCATTGAGTCATACTTCTTCCCGCTGCTGATCTCGCGGGGCTCGAAGTGTTATAGTCGTGCCCTTTCGGTTGCGGAGTGAACGAATGGTGAATGTACCATTCAAAGAATTCATGCGCTGCTGAATATTCTCCAGACCTTTGCCCGGAGCAAAAACCTTTTCCTGATCCACGCCAAGCCCATCGTCAGTTACCATCAAAATAAAATAATGATCGGTTTGGACGAATTCAATTGCGACTTGTCTGGCATTGGCATGTTTTAAAATATTATTGATCAGTTCTAAAACACAGCTGTATAACTCAAAGGAAATCTTCTTATTTTCAATCGTGACCTCATCGGGCCTGATCAGCTCAAAGGTAGCCCGGCCTGACCGGTTCAGGTCAGCAATCAGTTTTTCCAGGGCGGGAATCAAGCCTTGTTTTTCAAGAATTGATGGCAACAGATTGTGAGAAATATGCCGTACCTGGTTGTAGGCATCCGTTATCAGGTTAACTACGCTCTGGTATTGCTTTTTTTCTTCGGGTGAAAAGCTTTCCAGCTCTACTGACTCAAGACGCCATTTAACACCCGAAAGCAAACTACCCAGGTTATTGTGCAATTCGGAAGCAACCCGTTCACGTTCAATACTTTGCCCACGAAACAGAGCTTCCTGAATTTCGTGGTTTTTGCGGGTAAGTGTATGATTCGCCTGTCGGAGTTCATTTGTGCGCTCAGCTACCCGATCTTCCAGGGTAGCATTCGTCTGTTGCAGCATTTTTCCAACCTCAATTAATTGGGAATTGCTGAGATCGAGTTCACGCTTTTTATTTTTAAGAAGACGATTGCTATATCCCAGCGCCAGCGCCAAACCCAGAAACACCACAATACCCAATATCAAAGCATTCCGAAGGTACGCCTGCCGAGTCATATCATCGATCATGAGCTGCAACTGAGCTTCGCGCTGTTGTGCATCGTATTCGTACCGAAGTACTTCTACGCGCTTATTCTGAGTTTCGGTGCGATTATTATCCCGAATCTGGATGTACTTTTCGTGCCAAACAAGCGCATTTTCTGGATTATTCAGAGCCTTATATGCTTTGAAAAGATCATAGGCTGTCCGCTCGCGCATAATCGGCTGCTCATATATGAGGTAATATTCGGCTAGTCCGGCGAATTTCTGTGCCTTCTCGATCTGTTCGAGATTGCTATAAATTAAACTCATTAAGGAAAGAAGTTCGGCATTGGGGCGTCCTTTGTCGTCATCTTCTGCATCCAGGCCTAAAAGGCCGTATTTTTCGGCCTCGGCATAGTTTTTCTCTTTGAGGAAGGTAGCGGCCAAATTAAAATACGTATCCGCTCGCTCATTGGGATAATTCTGCCCAGAATTAATCTCCAGACTTTGTTGCAGGATGGCGATGGCTTCTTCAGGCTGATCATTCTCCCGGTAAGCAGCTCCCAGGTCAATCATCGATCGCGTTAGGCCAATCTGATTGTTGGTTTGTTTATAGAGCGTTATGACCCGTTTTTCGGCGTTGATTGCACTGCGGTAAATCTTGAGATTGGCGTAACAGTCGCCGATATGATCCCAGGCGTAGGCCTGTTCCTTTACGGACTTGGCCATTTCGGCATACTGCACCCCGCGGAAGAGGTATTCGATGGCCTTGAAGGCTACCCCTTTTTCAAGGTAGGTAGTTCCGATCCTGTTATGTGTATACGCCAACCATTGGTTGGAACGCAATCGGAAGGCCGTTTTAAAGCCTTTTTGCAACCAGAATAACGAGCTATCCAGATTGGCAATCGATGCTGCCTCCCTAGCATATAGCCGAATAAGAGTCGTGTCGCGAAGCGGCGACTGTGGCTCATTTTCCCAGTACTTTATGGCTGCCAGCGGTGTCTCGGACTCACTTTTTTGCGCAAAGGCTGTCCCTAATCCCGCTAAAATTCCTAACAGAAAAATCGCACTTCTCATCCCCATCTCGCTCGTCAGTTCCTCGGTAAAGAAAAATCAGGCCAATATAGTCCAAAATATTATAATCGCGACATTCAGAGGCAAATATCAAAAAACCCGGCTCAGTTTGGCCGGGTTTTTCTGCTTTACTGAATCCCCTCTTTGCAATTATTTTTCATCCTTGCTCCAATCCACTCTAAACTTGCCGTTGGTAATTTTTATGGTGTCGGTTTCGTCCGTTTTTTTTGTATTATCATGTTCGTGAGGGTCGAGATTTGCCGCCATACCAGCACCGGCACCAGTCAGTACCTTTTTACCCAAGTTTGCCCGTAAACCCGAGCCTGTCATGGTGGCCAGTACTCTTTTTTGGTAGTATACGCCATTCAAAGTACCCTCGAAATTACCTTCCACTGAGTTAGGTGTTGCCGATGTAATCGTCACAGTCCCACTCATTGATTCGCCATCATGAAAGCCGTGTCCCATTTTCTTGGTTTCTTCAGTGCAGTCCACCAGCGCAAAAAGTTTCCCATCTGACTTGGGTTTATATTTCCGTTTTTCCATTTCACCCAAGTCTTCAATCGGAAAAGTACCGGGCTTTAATTCTTCCGTAAAATAGTACAAACGAATCCAAAGTTGTACGTCGGGGTTGACCTCGAAACCCGCCAAAGCCAGGTAGTTAAAATCCTTTTTGTGAAAAGGAATCTTCAATCGTTTAGCCTCGGCCTTCCATTCCTTGCCATCGATGGTCGCAGAAATAAAGTTATTGGATTCCTGCGCCAAAGCCTGGAAAAGACTGCAGCCAACTAACAATAATGAAAGAAATATTTTTTTCATGACTATGGTAATAATAATTGATATATATATTTTGGTGGTGAAAGTACCTACCAGGCTGTATTTGTCCAAAGCAAATGGCCTGGTACTTAGTAAGCGGTACACAAGATTGATTAAATGGAAAAACCCGCTCCTTTTTAAGAAAGAGCGGGCCAAAACAGAACACTAAGTATCGCCTTAATTTGCCACTAATTAATACCGTCGGATATTAACCTCTGAGAGTCCGGCGTCGTAGTCGATCACTATTTTCCGGGAGGCCTCTTCAAATCCGGGAGAGCGGTAAAGGTTATCACTGACTTTTCTCAGATCACCTAGATTGCGGTCGTTCAGAATACCCTCAATTCTGACCTCGCAACCTACCGATTGGGGTACTTCCAGCGTAACCGATGCCACACCTGATTCAATCTTGACATCGGTACGCTCAACCCGATCGCCTAGTTTCACATTCAGGTCAGCTACTCCTGTGCTTACTTTCAGAGTTTTTACTTTAAAATCACTCAAATCGAATTTTGCTTCCCCGGCACCAAGTCCCATATCGATGTTCCAGAGAGGCTTTGCATTGAGGTTGATTTCTACCGAATTTTCGTTTTTACCTTTCTTGAGATTAATCCGCCCGCTTTCCATCTTGAAGTCGATGACAGCGGTATTGGTATTTCGGTTATTCCGGATATCCGACCTGAACCCTCCCAGAGACGATCGCGATTCTGCTTCAAATAGCTTGTCCGTACTACTATTGATTTTAAATTCCCCGGCGCCGCCCTCAAAATTCAGCGTTGCCTCTTTCAAATCATTTTCCATTTCGTATTCGTAGTGACGGTTCCGAATATCGCGATTTTCAGACTGCTTTTCCTTGTCTCGATTGTAGTCTTCTTCGTATTTCCGGCTCCGTTCTCTATTTTCTTCCCGCAAACGGTTCCGATTTCTGTTATTGTCGCCAAAATCCCATTCATCGTCATCATTATCCCAGTCGTTGTCCCAATCAAAGTTCCAGTTTCCCCGATTATTATTTAGCGCCCGATCGGTTCGATGCGTGATCCCCCCCAAAACGGCCAGCGCAATCAGAACCCCCGCTATCCCGCCTCCCCAACCACCGCGTTCACGACCGCTGGCCAGCAGACTAATGCCTGCCAATACCAGTAATACAGGCCAAAAGCGGGACACTTCGTACCAGTCGATGTCCAACACGCCCAAATTCCTCAGGAGCCAAAAACTACCCAGTATGATGAGCAAACCGCCCCAGAATATTCCGCTTGATTTTTTCATATTTGAAAATATATTTAGAGGTTGGAATCAGTTGACTGTCTGGAGCCCAATTGCTGGCGAAGCAAGAGTAAGGCCCCGGAAACGATCAGGATTATGGGCAGAAAGTAGCGTCCGAAATCAAAGTCTGAAAACTCTTCGACCAGAAATAATACGCCTACAACGATGAGGATTATTCCCCAGAATGTGTTTTTGAAATTCATGGCTATTTTGATATTTATGGTTTAACATATGGAACCTGGCACGATGTACCTTTCCAGCGGCGTCACCTGATTTTTGGTGGCTCATCACTGGGATCAGTTTCTCCGTCCGGGTCCGAAGGCGCATCAGGTTCAATGCTGGGATTGTTGACCTGAGTATCAAAAGGCCGATAAGGTACGGGGTCGGGCTCAGTCGGAGGAAATGGGTCGTGTGGGGAAAACGGGTCAGCAGGTGGTGGCGTGTTCGTCGTCCCGGAAAACTGCTCTTTGTCTCGCTGACGGAGCAGAAGATAAGCACCACCTAAGATAAGGGCTACGGGCCAAATGTACTCCCGGATTTGATACCAGTAAGGCAATTCATCCAATAACAAGATAGCTCCCACACCGAGAAGTACTACACCAATGATTTTGATCGAGCGGTCGGGATCGGAGCTATTGGGCTGACTCGTCGAAGTATATGGTCCGGAACCAACATTTTGGTTGCCAACGGTGCCATCGACCATCCCATTCCCACCCGGTAATCCCTCGGGCAAAGCTGCCCAAAAGATGATGTAAACGACTGCCGTCCAAAAGAAGTTAGGCGGGATGGGTAATAGTAACAACACTACCCATAATACGCGGATAATGGTACGGTCGATGCCGAAATAATCGCTCATCCCGGCGGCAACACCTCCTACGACTGCTTCGCTGGGGATCCGGGTTAATTTCCTTTCCATGGCTATTGAATGTTTAGGTACTTTATTTTTAAAATGATTGGTCGAGGCTTGCAGTACTTTGGTGCTCGCTTTTCTGACCCAAATAAAGTGAGTTTTCCCTTTATTTGCAATCAAAGGTAGTAGGTTATACAAGATACCGACCCCCAAAAATTTATAATCGGTAGTTGAATGGGTTAAGTGGTGAATATTATTGGTGGCCTTTTAAATGATTATTTCTTTTTGACCCCTCAGACCTCCGTTTCCAAAGATTCAAGAATATCCATCAAGCTGCCAAAGTCTTTATAGCCGGGACGGATTTCTTCACTACCACGTAAGGCAATGCCTGCGGTATTTGTAGAGATCAATAAATCAGATAAAGCATTTCCGTTCTCCAGCCCAAAACCTAGCAAAATTGAAAATTCCCTGGATAAAGTTAGGAGATAATCCTGCCATTCGTCGGTCAGGGGCGCGTTCTGATTGCTTTCCAGCAAGAAGAATTCCACCTCCCCAGCGTAGCGGCTCATCAACGCATCCAGTTCATCCGCTTCGTAGTGATCGACATCTATCCGTAGAAGTATTGGCTTATTAAGTTCACTTTTCAGATAAAGCAGCAGGTCGGGATCTTCAATCTGCAAGGCATCGAATTCGTAATTACCGAGAATACTTAATAATTTTTCCGGATCTTTTTCCGAGGATTCTGCCACCAGTCTTACGCCGGCAATCCAGGCTCGAATTTCGGCGTATTTCTTTGGTACTATATGATGATCCGAATTCTCATCGATAGAGAAACCCAACATATCGACGCCCATCCCGGCACAGTAGCGGGCGTCGGACAGGTTGGTGACGTTGCTTATCTTTACAAAAGTTTTGAGCATTTACTTGATGGGTAGTTTACTGGCTAGTGGCCTTGATTGAATATGCTATTATTCATTAATTGCGTGGTTTTCTGAATACAAAATTACGACAAACTTGCGGTTCGACCCAGAAAGGAACTAAGTCCCGCAAGCCATACGTTTCAACCCGATACTAAAAAAACAAATACAAATCGGAAGGCTTTGAACCTTCGCTGATTACGATTATGAGCAAACACGGAAGAATCCTGGTCGCCATGAGCGGCGGGATAGACAGTTCTTTGGCGGCGGTGATGCTGCATGAAGAAGGCTACGAAGTCATCGGTATGACGATGAAAACCTGGGATTACGCCGGAAGTGGCGGTTCCAAAAAAGAAACGGGCTGCTGCTCCCTTGACTCCATCAACGACGCCCGTAATATAGCCGTGCAATTGGGCTTCCCCCATTACATTCTGGATATCAGGGCTGAGTTTGGCGATTACGTAATCGATCATTTTACGGGCGAGTACCTTGAAGGCCGTACTCCCAATCCCTGTGTACTTTGTAACACCCACATTAAATGGGATGCACTACTGCGCCGCGCTGATCGTCTTGATTGCGAATCGATTGCTACCGGACACTACGCCAACATCCGCAAGATGGAAGGCGGCCAAGCCGATGGTCGCCACGTCATATCCAAAGGAATCGATACCTGGAAAGATCAAAGCTATGTGCTATGGGGGGTATCCCTGGAGAGTCTGAGCCGCACAAAACTACCCCTGGGTTATTTGCATAAAAGCGAGATCAGAGAGATGGCGAAGGAACGGGGGTTTATTGATTTGGTAAACAAATCGGAAAGCTACGAGATTTGCTTTGTGCCCGATAATGACTATCGGGGGTTCCTAAAAAGAAGAATCCCGGGGCTAGAGGCTGAGGTCGCAGGCGGAAACTTTGTGCATCAGGACGGTACGGTACTTGGCCAACATGAAGGTTATCCATTTTATACGGTAGGACAACGAAAAGGACTGGGAATTGCACTGGGCCGCCCTGTATTTGTAACCGAAATCCGCAAAGATACCAATGAAGTGGTACTTGGCGATCTGCCAGATCTCTATCGCGACGGCATGATTGTCGGCAAACTTAATATGCAAAAATACTCCACATTACCTGAGCCGCTGGAAACTGTAACTAAGGTGCGTTACAAACATGAAGGTACCCCTGCCATAATAGCACAGGAGGAACCCGATCGTATTCGGGTTGACTTCCATGACGGAGTTAATGGCATTGCGCCCGGTCAGGCAGCGGTATTTTATGAGGGCGATGATGTAGTAGGCGGAGGCTGGATTATGAAAAGCTACCGGCAAGACAGATAGTACAGTCGAGCTTGTGAAGAATTGCTCTGGTAATTACCCTTACCGAGATTAGGAATGTCATTAAGTACTTTAAAAATAGAGTATTGCCCCAAATGTGGCTGGCTGTTGCGGGCAACCTGGCTAGCGCAGGAGCTATTGACCACTTTTTCGGAAGAGAGATTAGGTGTTCTCCTCAGACCTGCCGAGGAGGCAGGTCACTTTTCAGTTACCTTAGATGATGAAGTACTGTGGAATAGAAAACATGAAGGCCGTTTTCCTGAACCAAAGGAAATCAAATTAATTGTGAGGGACAGAATTGCACCTTCGAAGTCACTTGGCCACAGCGAGCGAAAAAATTAAAAGCTAGTGGTGGGCAAATAATCCCTGGTACTGTGGATTGTTCGCCACTTGTCTTATTTCATGAAACTTTTTTTTATTTTACTAAAAGTTACCACTTCGCTGATAATTAGTCGATTACACAGAAAACAGCGCAACTTTATTTTGGAATATTAGAACTACCCTCCTTTCGGACTAATTTTTTAAACAGTAGAGGCAACAGTATCAAATTGGTGCTGATCTAAATCTTTAACTTAAAAATTGAAAATTATGTCTGATAAACTGAAAAACCTTCAAGACCTGTTAGAACATCAAATCAAAGATTTGTACAGTGCAGAGTCGCAAATCATCGCGGCATTGCCAAAAATGGTCAATAAAGCATCCAGCCAGAAATTGAAAGATGCTTTCAACTCGCATCTTAAGGAAACAGAAGAACAGAAATCGCGGCTCGAGGAGATTTGCAGCAAACTGGGAATCAAGCCCGGCGGAGAAAAGTGCAAGGCAATGGAGGGAATAATTAAAGAAGCTGCTTCATTCATGGATGAGAAAGCTGAAGAAGCCGTTATGGATGCCGGACTTATTGCGGAAGCGCAACGCGTTGAGCACTATGAGATCACCGGCTATGGTACGGCACATCGTTATGCCGATCAACTTGGTCATAAAGAGGTAGCCGACTTGCTTGCCAAAACTCTGGAAGAGGAAAAAGATGCCGATGAAAAATTGAATGATTTGGCAATAGAGACGATTAATCTGCAAGCTCAGGAAGCCTGATTTTAGAATTTTAGAAATAAAAAATGGCCTGAACCGATTTGGTTCAGGCCATTTTTTATTTGTGTACTAATGGCAAGTACCTTTCAACTACTATATTTTTATGGTGAAGTGCGTGACCAACGACCACAAATCCCAGAGCTCCGGCCGAAATCTGAACTTTTGAAGCTACCCCAGTCCGGCACAATATGGACTCAGGCCAATATTGGAATTGGGCAATGGTCGACGCTCTGACCATTTCGAACTCAGTAAATAGATCTTCCAAAGTTCTATTTTTAACCTCAGCATTTTCAGCGTAAAAATTTTCTTCAAAACCCGGTAATTCAGTACGGTCATTTCGGGCAAAGCGCAAAGCACGGTAACTCATAATTCTTTCCGTGTCAATACAATGCTGAAATATCTGTTTGATAGTCCATTTACCTGGTTCGTAGATTCTTTCTCCAATTGCTTCAAGTAATACCTGATCGGGATAGAGGTTTTTGGGAGAAAACTTTTTCAGGGCATCGATCAAATCGATGTTTTCGACCAGATTGATATAACGGTCGAAGAACTGGGGTTTGGGATCAATTTCGTTTGCTTTCATAGTTTTTAAAACAGAATGCCGAAATTAGCGATTTTTCCGGCATTCTGCCGGACGGCCGCCACTTCATGAAACTTTTACTTTTCGATACCGTCCTGGACGGTCACCATGCTGATTACCTGACTCATCTGATCGAGTACTGGCATGAACAAAAAATAGAAGGCATACTATATATAGTTGCGCCCCAGGGACTCGCCGGACAGTTTTCTTCTGAGATTACCAGCAACACTCGAATAAAATTTTCTGAGCTTACTCCACAGGAAACTGATAGAATAAGAGACTCGTCCATGGTTGGCCGCTCTTTCACGTCCTGGAATATTTATCTTAAGTACGCCCGATTTATACGTCCCGACCATGCCCTTCTCATGTACTTCGATCTTTTCCAGCTGGGTTTTTGGTTGGGTCGGAAATCACCTTGTCCTGTTTCTGGCATATACTTCCGGCCTAATTTTCAACGGTCTGAAAATGCTTCTTTGAAAGGAAGACTGGTACTTCGGTCGAAGAAATTTATGCTCCGCCGTGTATTAGCAAAGTCTGATTTCGGGGTACTTTTTTGCCTGGATAAATCAGCGGTTCCCGAAATACTGACCATCGCGAAAGGAGCAAACGTCCTGCCTCTCAGCGACCCTGTTAAGTATTTCTCACATTCCAATGATCCAGTAGAAGCAGAGTGGCAGAAACTCGACTTAGAAAAATCACGTAAGGTATTTCTATTGTTTGGCTATTTGGATGACCGCAAGGGAATTGAACCCGTACTGGATTCTCTCGCCTTGTTAACACCAGAAGAAAGCAAGCGTGTGACGCTGGTGTTGGCCGGTCCCATCAGTGATAGTTTTGGCCAATTGGTGAAATCAAAGATAGATTCAATACATACCGATGCGCAGATTGTGTGTCTTTTTCAGACATTCAAAGGGCCAGCTATTCAATATCTCTTCGCTCAGTCTGACTTTGTCCTGACCCTCTACCAAAGACATGTTGGAATGAGTTCAATCGTAGTGAGGGCCGCATTAGCTCAGAAGCCCCTTATATCCTCGGACTTTGGGTACTTAGGTACTTTGGTAGGCAGCAGTAAACTAGGAATTAGGGTAGATTCCGAATCGCCCGCTGCGATTTGTGAAGCCTTCAGGCATGCCTTGCAGAGACAATTTATTTTCGACCGCCACGCAGCAGAGAGGCTCGCTAAGGAAAATACGCCCCAAGCCTTTGCACAGCAGATTATAAAAGGGATATCAGGAAAACCTGAGCGATAAAATCAGTATTTATTATCGCTCCACGTAATCCAGATCTTTTGTGAAAGTTTCTTCGATAAATGCCAGCGACAGCAACGCAATGGCCGCAACGGCAACGCCAAGTACCAGTCCGGCCTGAATCACGCCCATTGATCCTTTTAACCACACAAAAAGTGAGGCAAATGGGATTGTTGCTCCCCGAACAAAGTTTGGAATGGTAGTTGCCACCGTAGCACGAATATTAGTACCAAACAGCTCGGCCGCAATGGTGATAAACAACGTCCAGTACCCATTACAAAAGCCCAGAAATGCACAGAGCATGTAGAACGAAAATGCCTCGGACACGGGTAGCATGAGGTATAGTGTCATCATGACTACGGAAAGAATTATAAACAGACCAATAACCTGCTTACGACTTTTGAGTGCCTGACTGAGCAAACCACTGAAAATGTCTCCGAATACCTGCCCGGTGAAAGCCAACATAACAGCCTTTCCAGCATTGATCCCTTCGATTCCCTTGGCTGCGGCAAATTCAGGTGAAAAGGTAATCAAGATCCCTACTACAAACCAAATCGGAAGGCCGACGACGATCGCCATGAAGTACTTCCTGAGCCGCGTCGGATTAGTAAAAATGCTCAAAACATCCCCCCTATTCACAGCTTTCTCTTTCAAATGCTGAAACATACCCGATTCGAAAACATTGAATCTTAGAATCAACAGCGTCAATCCTAGCCCACCGCCAACAAAATAGGATACCCGCCACTGAAACAGATCAGCTACGAAATAAGCCAGAATCGCGCCCAGCACGCCCAATGTAGCAACAAGTGTAGTACCATAGCCCCGGATTTCTTTGGGCAGTACTTCAGTCACGAGTGTAATACCGGCACCTAACTCACCCGCCAGCCCCACACCCGCAATGAACCGCAATATCGCGTACATTTCCAGGCTATTTACAAAGCCATTGGCTATGTTCGCCAGGGAATACATGACAATGGACCCGAATAATACTGAGAGACGTCCCCGCTTATCCCCCAGAACTCCCCAAAGGACGCCCCCAATCAGCAGCCCTGCCATTTGCCAGTTGAGCAGGGTTATCCCCTCAGGCAAAAGTTGGTCACCGCTTACACCCAGTTCCTGTAAACTAGGTACTCGCACGACGCTGAAAAGGAAGAGGTCGTACATATCCACCATGTATCCCAACGCTGCTACCAGCACGGGGATTCTAAGCAGTTGGGAAATAACTGAGGGATTTTGCGATTTCGAGCTCATTCGAATTATTGAAAAGAGAAAAGTGGAAAATTGAAAGTGGAAAAAACTTACTTTTCTCCACTTTCAACGGAGTTAAAGACGGTCGATCAGCATACCACCATCTACATGAATAACTTGTCCAGTCGAATAGGGAAAATCACCCCGGACAAGTGAGGCGACGGCTTTTCCCACGTCATCGGGAGTGCCCCATCGCGGTTGAAGTGCCATTCCTCCTTCGAACAGCTGGTCGTATTTGCCTTGTACTTTTGAGGTCATATCGGTGGCTATAACGCCTGGTCGCACCTCATATACCGGAATTCCGATTTCGGCCATTTTGACCGCAAAAAGTGCAGCTGCCATAGCCAGTCCGGCTTTAGAAATGCAATACTCGCCGCGATTGATCGACGCTACTGTGGCGGAAATAGAGGTAACAAAAACGATAGTTCCCTCGAAATCAGGATTACTTTCTTTGGCCTCAGTCATCCGGTTGGCAATAGCCTGCGTCAGAAAAAAAGGGCCTTCCAAGTTGGTATCAAGGAGATCACGAAAGCTTTCGGGGGTAGTAGTCAGCAAGTCGAGCCGCTGCTTGGGAGCAATACCAGCATTATTGACCAGTACATTCAGCCCGCCCAGTTTTTCATAAGCTTCCTCTACAATGCGCGCCCGATCGTCTGCCGAGGCGATGCTGCCTTGACAATACTCTACTTTTACGCCCAATTCGCGGAGGTCTTTGAGAGTTTCCATTACCAATTCTTCGGAGCGCACTCCGTTGATGGCAATGTCATACCCTTCCCGAGCCAGGCTTCGCGCAATTCCTAAGCCAATCCCCCGGCTTCCGCCCGTAATTAATGCTGTTTTCATAGTTCTTCTACGTCTACCCAGCACCGTTTCTCCCAGCTCTCAATGCCTTTCTCAGCCAACTGAACACCTTTGGCACCTTCCTTCAAATCCCAGGGGAATGGGGTGTCTATCACAATATGTTTTAGAAATAATTCCCACTGCGCCTTAAATGCATTGTCGAACAATTCCTGCTCAGGCACCTTCGCCCAGCCTTCGAAGAAATCAATAGGTTGCGGAATATCGGGGTTCCAAACGGGTTTGGGTGTATTGCCATAATGCTGAGTCACGCACTCACGAAGTCCCGCCACAGCAGATCCCTTCGTGCCGTCAACATGCAAGGTAAGCAGGTCGTCCCGGCGTACGCGCGTGGTCCAGGAAGAGTTGAACTGAGCAATTACTCCGCCTTCCAATTCAAAGGTAGCATAGCAAGCATCATCAGCGGTCGCTTTGTAAGGCTTTCCCTGCTCATCAATTCGCTCCTCAATGTGGGTGGCACCCAGACAGGACACGGCTTTGACTTTGCCAAACAGATGGTCAAGCACGTAACGCCAGTGACACAGCATATCAACGATAATCCCGCCGTCATCTTCTTTCCGGTAGTTCCATGAAGGACGCTGGGCCGGAACACTGTGGCCCTCAAATACCCAATAGCCAAACTCTCCGCGCACAGATAGTATCTCACCAAAGAAATCGTTCTCCATCAGGCGCTTCAGTTTCAGCATTCCGGGTAACCATAGTTTATCCTGGACAACGCCGTTTTTAAGTCCGGCTTTTGTACAAATTTCGTACAATTCCAGGGCTTCCTCGGTTGAAGTACCCGTAGGTTTCTCACAGTAAATATTTTTTCCGGCTTCAATGGCCTTCTTCACTGCGGCAGCGCGGCGGCCCGTCACCTGCGAATCAAAATAGATTTGATAGTGCGGATCGTTGATGACCGAATCGAGATCGGTGGTGTATTTTTCTACGCCCGAGCGTTCGCACAAATCCTTTAATTTAGCCTCATTGCGACCTACCAAAATGGGGTCGGGCATGATAACCTCGTCCGCAGAAAGCTTTACGCCCCCTTGCTCACGAATCGCTTTGATTGATCGCAGCAAGTGTTGGTTGGTTCCCATGCGTCCAGTGACGCCATTCATTATTATGCCTATGGTATGCGTTTTCATTCACTAAAAAGTTGACAGTTAATTTTTCGTTGTAATGTATTAGACCTTCTCCTGGAAAGCTTGGGTGATATTATTTAAAAATTGTTGTTGGTCTTGCTGCCAGTAGATGTTTGAAAAAATCTCGACTTCCACGAAACCGTCGAAACCTGTGGCATCTACCCAGCGGCTGATTTTCTTTATGTCGATACAACCTTCGCCCATTAAGCCTCGGTCGTTCAGCATATCTATGGTATTTACCTTCCAGTCGCAAACGTGGTAAGCGAGTAGATCCCCATTATTGCCACAACGCTGAATCTCAGCTTCCAGGTTGGGTTCCCACCAGACATGATAAACATCTACGGCGATTCCTACAAAAGGTGAGTCGATGGACTCCGATAAGTCATTGGCCTGGGCCAGCGAGTTGATTGCCGAACGGTCAGCTGCATACATAGGATGCAACGGCTCGATGGCCAGTTTGACATTCAGCTGTTCAGCCAATGGCAAAACGGCTTCTATTCCGGTCTTAATTTGTTCGCGCGAGGTCTCCAGGGGCTGATCCGGCGATGCGCCACAAACAAGTACTATAAGCGGAGCACCCAGGGCCGCCGCTTCCTCCACCAACTTTTTGTTGTGGTCAATAGCTTTGGCACGCTCCTGCGCACTGGTATGCGGAAAAAAGCCACCCCGGACGTAGGATACTACTTCCAAACCATTGTTGCGGATCAGTTCGCCGGCCTGAGCGTGGGTCATGCCTTCGACAGCATTTTGCCATACACTTATGCCTTTCACACCGGCAGCGGCGTAACGCTCAACCGATTCGGCCAGCGACCAGGGCTTGGTAGTAATGGTATGAATGCAGCAACGGTCAAGATTCATATTTGTGAATTAGATTTTATTGGTAATGAGAAAGATTAGGTACCTTTTCATTCAATTTTTTTACAAAAATCAGGATACCTAGCCAGTCAACGCTAAGAATCGATTTGATACTGATGGATTTATGTTAAACCGGTACTTAGCCAATTATTTTACTGCCCCCAAATAATTGTAGTAGGGATCGTCTTTTATAATACGCTGTAAGTAAAGCGCAACTTCACGAGCGTGGTAATCGCCCCACATGCTTGATTCGCCACAAGGTACTTTTTGGCCCTCGGGAATATAATCCCAACCATTAGGCTGGTGATACACCGAATGCAGAATCAGCCCTTCGTGCTTTGGATCGGTAGATAAGTAAGGTTCATCGAACAGTGTGTCAAGTGCGGTAAGTCCGGCCTGCCAGTAGCGAGTACCTTCGTCAGTTTGGCCTTTGTCTCGCAGGTACTTTCCCAATCGCAATAATCCCTGCGCTCCAATAGCGGCAGCCGAGCTGTCGATGGGTTCGTAGTCATTAAAGGGATCAGACTTTTCCTTGGTGTAATCCCCCAGTTTATAGAGTTGGGGAGACCCGGTGTCCCAGTATGGGATACCATCGGCGGCGGTATTGTCAATAAAGAAGTCATTCGTGGCGCGAGCAGCTTTCAAATAAATTTGTTCAACAGCTTCACGTCCGCCAAAGGGTGCCAGTTCCTCGTCGGAGAAATACGCCAGCGTTTCGAGTTGCTCCGGAAAACCTATCATTGCCCAAGCCAGACCACGCGTCCAGGTTGTGAAGCCAGAAAAGCCCTGTTGGCTATTAGGACAACGGTAGTTGCCATCATTCACATTAAAAATGGATTCATGCGCCGACCTTCCCCACTCATCGTAAATATCCCGACCTTCGCCGTAGTAGATTGAATATTTCGCCGTAGCTAGTGCATGCTTGATGCCGCGTTCGAGCAAGCTGGTTTTCAAGTCATTTTCTCCCATCAGGCTATGTCCAAGCAGATGCGAAACCATTACGGCCCGTACAGAACGAATAGTATCTACGAATAGCGAATGAGGCCCATTAAAAGAATAGATGTACCCGCCACCATCCTTGATCGGAGTCCAGCGCTTCGCCTGCACGGCGCCTGAAAGTTTGAGGGCTATTTCGTAAAAATTTCTTTCCCATTCGTTTTCCTCAATCCGGCCTTCATTCATTAGCCGCACCAAATTTCCGTAAGTACTTACGTTGTTGAAGCCGTGATCATGCACCCCAAAATGCCCCACGTGCGACGCCATCTGCTTGACAGTATGCTCTTTGGCCATTTGCAAATATGCTTCATCGCCCGTTGCGTCGTATTGAAGTACTTCGGCTCCATAACGGAATCCCTCCGTCCATTCGGTCCAACCACGCGTAGTGTATTGGCCTTTTACGGTGAACACAGGTGAGCCTTTGGCAGGATCGTAATTATTGTTGAGAAGGTTGATTTTTTCGCCGGACAATTGCCACAGCCTATCAAGTTTGGGTTGGAGGTCAGAAGCAGTTAAGCTTTCTTTAATTTGCATTGAGGAGTGATTGAATTCTAAACAGGTATGGGTGTTGATTTATACACAAAGCAACGGACGACCGTTTGCTAATGCCTCCCTTACACTTTTTTCGATAAAAAACGGCGAATTCCTGTAAACTGGTGGGTCCCAGAAAATAATAAAGGCGACAAGAAAAATTTCTTGTCGCCCTATTAATGGAGTGAATTATATGTTACTCGTTGTCGCTCACATGTTGGGTTTGGGTGCGCTCAGTTTCTTTGTCACGCTCCTCCCAACCTTTGCTCTCGTTGCGTTGCTCCTGCTGACTACCTTCGCTGTTTCTCTGCGACTGCTGCCCGCTTCCGCTCTGGCGTTGCTCTTGCTGTCCTCCCCGATCGCTCTGTGATTGCGAATGTCCGCCACCACTTTGTTGCTGGCTTTGATTAGGCTTATTTTTGTCTTGATCCTGATTCTGTGAATTTTCCATGATTGAAAAAGTTTAAGTGTTTAGAAATAAAGTTTTACTTAAATTCATGATAGGTACTTAAAAAAATGTTCCAATCTGATACCGGCCTCTGAACAACAAAATACCTTACAAGTACATTTACCTAACTACTTTGATTACAGCGTTTTCAATAAAGAATTTATTTTATACGTACTTTAATTTACTTATTTATTCGTGACACTTTGTTGAAATTAATACTCAGAATCTTTCTATATCCCCAACTTTTCAATCAATTCGCGTTGAGAACAGTCTATTCTCAGATATGGTAGTTTCATGTAAGTACTTGGTGTAATAATTGAAAACATTTAATATAACCATCTGATAATCATAACTAATACCCTAAGTACCTTACTTAATGCTATCAAACTTTAAATGGCTGGCCCCGGAATCCTGGCCTTAATTACCTCACATTTTCTGACCAAATAGCCCAACTTCGATTCTTACCTTTCAGAAACCAGCCTTATATCTTTCGAATGAAACTACCGATCGTAAGAGTCGGGGTGGTCCAGGCGACGCCCGCGATTTTTGATTTAGAAAAAAGCATCAGTAAAGCAATTTATTGGATCGAGAAAAGCGCGGCGGCGGGCTGTGAACTGATCCTATTTCCTGAATCCTTTCTACCCGGTTATCCACGTGGCCTACGCTTCGACGCAGTTGTGGGGAAAAGAACCGAGGCAAGCCGAAACTCCTGGCTGGATTACTGGCAGAACAGTGTCGATGAGGCATCGGATTTCCTTCAACCCATACAAAAAGCAATTAAGAATGCGGGCACTTTTGTTGCCATGGGTGTGACGGAACGTGAGGCGACGGGTGGCTCTCTATACTGTTCGTTACTATATTTTTCAGGGGATGGCAAGCTGCTCGGCGCGCATCAAAAACTCAAACCAACCGGATTAGAAAGGTACATATGGGCAGAGGGCGATGGTAGATCATTGCACACTTACGATACTCAATTTGGAAAGATCGGCGGACTCATTTGCTGGGAGAACTATATGCCGCTGGCTCGTATGGCTCTATATCAGAAAGGGGTTGAAATTTACCTTGCTCCTACCGCCGATGCCCGACCTTCCTGGCAATCCACCTTGCAGCATATTGCACTCGAAGGCAGGTGCTTCGTTCTGGCCGCTAATCAATACGTGCGTAAAAGCGATTATCCCGCAAAATATCAGGCAGAAATTCAGCAGGAGCCGGAAGTGATGTCAGCGGGCGGCAGTGCCATATACTCTCCCATGGGCGAAGTACTTGCCGGACCGCTGTGGAACGAAGAAGGGTTGTTAATCGCCGATTTGGATTTTTCACTACTTGCAAAATGTAAACTCGACTTCGATGTGGTGGGTCACTATGCCAGGCATGATGTGTTCAAGCTTGAAGTACATAAGCAGCCGGAGATTAAGAAAATAGATTGATTTAATCCGGCAATAACAATTATAATCGTTCATCATTTTGAAACATAAATTCGTATCTGCTATCAAAAATTTTATACAAAGCTGGCTGTATCCTCTCCTTGCATTGATCGTTGGATTTATGATTTATGCCTTTGGGCTGAACCAACAAGTCAAATGGATTTTTGTCCATTTTGATCTGGTACTTGAATTTTTATGCATTTTGGTGCTCATCTCCTCGGTTATACAGTTCAAAAATGGAAAATGGTTTCGTGGTATTGCCCAACTTGGCATTATGGCCTTTACTGTATTGTCTGCGGGTTTTCTAGCCATGTTTTATCCGTACGATTATTACGCAGATGACCTAAAATTGCCAAATAATATTTCACTGGAAAAGCCAGAGGTTTTAAATATTGCCTGGGAGGATGAAAACGGTAAACTACTTGATTCAACTTTGAATACTCGATTCAAGCTAAATGAATTTAAGATCTTTAAAGATACTCAACCTGGTACGTATAAGTACTTTGTCCGAGTTAGGCTCAAACAATCTGGCACCTTATGCATAAAAGCATTTGAGCCCACCCATAACCATCCACTGTCACCAAAATCTTTGAAAGAACGCACCTCATCAAATGTAGTGGCAGGAGAAATAGCTCTTCACCATAAAGAATTTACCATTTTCGAGGGAGATTGGGGTAGGCCTTACGCAGCCCGCTTCGAATTGTGGTTTAAGCCCGAGGGAGTAGGCGAAGACCAGCAACTTCTGGAAAAAACTTATTTGATAGAAGGGTGGAGTCGCTGAGAAAAAATAAGTCTTAGCAATCATTCTCCTTTGTTCAAAATCTGCAAGTGGAATTGCCTAGGAGACCCAAAAAGTATTATTGCCCCTACTATCTTTGCCATTTCCCAAACATGCTTTCTTTATGACAATTGACCTCCGCTCCGATACCATCACCCAGCCAACTCCCGCCATGCGGGACGCCATGTGGTCGGCACCTCTAGGCGACGATGTTCTGGGCGATGACCCTACCGTAAATGCCCTCGAAGAGAAGGCCGCGTCACTTTTCGGAATGGAAGCCGCTTTATTCTGCGCATCAGGCACGATGACCAACCAACTCGCGATCCGTGTTCATACCCAGCCCGGAAGCGATGTAGTTTGCGATAAGCTGTCGCACATTTACCTTTACGAAGGCGGCGGTATTATGCTCAATTCCTTTTCGTCCGTAAAACTTTTGGATGGCGACCGGGGGCGATTGAACGCTAAGCAAGTTACTGAGGCCATTAGCCCCGATGATATTCACGCTACTGTAACCCGGCTCGTTTCTCTGGAAAATACCATGAACAAAGGCGGAGGTTGCTTTTACGAGTTTTCCGAAATTCAGGCGATTCAGAAAGTCTGTAAACAATACAACATACCTCTCCACCTCGACGGCGCCCGAGTTTTTAATGCGCTGGTCGCGACGGGCCAATCTCCTTCCCAACACGGAGCTGTTTTCGATTCCATCAGCGTGTGTTTGTCCAAGGGACTGGGTTGTCCGGTGGGCTCACTTTTGCTCGGGACTCGGGATTTTATCAAACAGGCCCGCCGCTTTCGTAAAGTAATGGGAGGCGGCTGGCGGCAGGCTGGTTTCTTAGCTGCCGCTGGTATATACGCTCTCGATAACCACGTTGAGCGCCTGGCAGAGGACCACGCCCGTGCTCTTGCTATTGGCGAAATTCTTAGGCACAGTACTGAGGTAGTGGATATTTATCCAATTGATACGAACATCGTTATTTTCCAGTTGCCTGAAACAATTTTGGCAGCTGAATACGTACGCCGGTTGGAAATGCTTCGTATTCGGGCCATTGCATTTGGAAAACACCAGGTCAGGATAGTTACGCACCTCGATTTCACAGACGAACATCTGGCCGAGTTTGAAAAGAGATTTAAGCGCATTTGAAGAAATCAGGTAAAAAGAAGACGTCCATTCAGAAGTTCCCAAACTTCTGAATGGACGTCTTCTTTTTTGCGGCTTCTGATTTTCTGATTAATTGTTGGTCACCCGATAAATGACCCCGTTGGTATCATCCGATACCAGCAAAGAACCATCGGTGTGGACAGCCAGTCCGACAGGACGACCAAAATGCGAACGGTTATTGTTGATGGCGAACCCGGTCAGAAAATCCTCAAACCGTACAGGCTTGCCATCCTGAAAGTGCAGCCTTACTACTTTATAGCCTACCGGTACACTGCGATTCCAGGAGCCACGCATTGCCACAAAAGCATCATTTTTGTACTCAGCCGGAAATTTGGAAGCCGTATAGAAGGTCATCATCAGCGGTGCTGAATGAGCCTGATAGGTCAGGGTTGGAAGCGTAGTCTTGGCTAAGTACTGCTGGTAGGTTGTGTCACCCTTCGGACGGTCGGCGGGGTTGTAGTTCCCGTTGCCGTAGATATAGGGCCAGCCATAATCCGCGCCCTGTTTGATCTGGTTTACTTCTTCCTCCTGCTCATTATCGCCCAGCCAGTCGATCCCGTGATCCATGCCCCAAAGCTCACCCGTTTCGGGATGCCAGCCAAAACCAATGGTATTACGAAGCCCTTTGGCGTAAACTTTGCGATTGGTACCATCTTCATTTGCGATCAGAATGGTAGCATTTTCTGGATTAGGTTCTGCACAGGCATTACAGGTACTTCCCACAGTGAGGTACATTTTCCCATCCGGTCCGAAAGCAATCGTCCGGTTGGGGTGTTGCCCGCCATCGGGCAGGTCTTTGATAAGCATCTGCGGAGTTCCCAGGGTTCCATCTCCATTCATATCGGCCCGATACACTTCTTTGACCGCTACCAAGTACATTTTTCCATTGTGGATCGTCAGCCCGTGGATCTGCTTTATGTTGGCCACCACTTTCTTAGTTTCGGCACTTCCATCGCCATCGGCATCCGCTAACATCGTCACTGTGCCCGCTTCCCGATCGGATACATACACATTTCCCTCACTGCTAACTACCAGGATGCGCGGTTTACCCATGTTGTCGGCAAATTTGCTCACTGTGAATCCCGCTGGTACTTTTAGTTTCCCCACATTTTCGTCTGTGGCGGGTTCCAATGCCGGCCGGAATACGTAACCGGAAACCTGAGCCGTTGTCGGATCTTTATCAGTTTCTGGTATCATGCTGTCCCATAATTCCTTCCCCTTCTTACAGCTTGCTGTAGTAATCAGGAAAAACGCGCACAGGCCTACTCCTGACATCGCTAGCTGTTTTACTGTACTCCTCTTTTTCATTGTGTGGTTGTGGTAAGTGGATAATTTTCCGGCGAGTCGTTCGGCCAGCCGTTTCTCACCAACTGATTTTAAATATTATGCCAAGGGATTTTCCACAATTACTAGAAAAATAGTTTGATTACTAAAAATCTAGTACTTACATTTGTCACATGGATTTACAGAAACTGACTAATAAGGAAGAAGAGGTTATGCAGGTACTTTGGAACCTTCAACATGCCTTCGTTAAGGATATGCTACCGCTCTTCGCGAATTCCAACTGGCACTACAATACCCTTTCAACCATGATCCGCAATCTGGAAGAGAAAGGGTACGTAGCTCATCGCCAGTTCGGCAATACGTACGAGTACTACCCCGTCGTCAGCAAGCAGGCCTATCAGGACCACTTTGTGCTCAACAAGGTCGTGGGGGAATATTTCAACAACTCTCATCGGGACCTGGTCGCCTATTTTGCCAAGCAAGAGAAAGTTAGCCCAGATGAGCTTAGAGAAATTATCAGAATGATTGAAAATGAAACTTCCTAAACCTTATATAGTATGCTATTGCCCTATCTATTTAAAGTGAGCGTAATACTTGCCGCACTGACGCTTGGTTATCGCTGGTTAATTCAATACGAAACCTTTTCAAGGGTCAATAGAACGCTGCTCTGGCTTAACGTATTGGCGGCCTGGGGGCTGCCACTGCTGCCGCTGGCAAGCTGGGGGCCGGTAGAGATACAACGGGAATTTCATCAGACTCTACCAGAACTGACCCGGGTAGTTCCTGAAATTCCCCAAACTATCGCAACGCCAATTTTCACGATAGCGGCCCACCGCCCTAACCAGCTTGGGATGAATTTCGACCCAGTCTGGAACGCGTCGAATTGGCTACTAATCATTTATTTTCTAGGTGTTCTCGTTGTGGGCGGTCGCTTTCTTTTTCAATTGGCGCTATTACTTCGAACCCTGCGGAGAAAGCAGAAGCATCAATTGGGGAATGGCCTCATCCTGATTGAGGATAAAAGTACCCCTTCACCCTATTCTTTTTTTCGTTGGATCGTTTTTAACCCTGGCCTACACACAGAAGGCGAATTGCAGCAAATTCTGGCCCACGAAACCGAGCATGCCCGTCAGGGCCACAGCTTTGATCTATTGATGGCCGAAATGCAGCGTATTGCGTTATGGTTCAATCCCTTTGCCTGGGTTCATCAGAAGCTGGTGCAAAGCAATCTTGAATACCTCGCCGACCAGGGAGTACTTGCCAACGGCTTTGCCAAAAAGACTTATCAAATCGCTTTGCTCAATGCTACGATACGAACCTCTGAATCTCCCCTTACCAATTCCTTTGCCCAATCCTTACTTAAAAAACGAATCAAAATGATGAACCGAAAACCATCCCGACGCCTGGCCTGGGGTAAGTACATCCTGCTGCTTGCTGCATTGTATGTATCCGCCGCCTTTGTGGCGCCGTACCAAAAGCAGATTGTAGACATGACCCCTGCGCCACTGCAACCTGTGGTGAGTGCCATTGTGACGGAAAACCCGACCTTAGAAGGAAAACCGTTGAAGAAGGTTGAGGTCGCCGAGCCGGAAGAGATACTGTCCGTGAAGAACGAGAAGGTGAAAACCACTTCTGCCGATTCAGTAAAGGATACTAAGAGCAAGTGGATTGTAATGAAAGGCGATACTCTTTACTGGGCGTTAGCGTCAACTGCAACTTGGGAAGATATTAGCCTGATGAAGGAGATCATCAAAAATTCCGGTGTGGAGATGACCCTCAATCGTCTGAATTATGATCCTACCCAATCATTTATTACAGCTTTTGAGGTTAGAATGCAGACGATCGGTTTTGGAGGTGGCGGCACGGGAACCGATATAGAGGATGAATACACACCAATTAAAGGGTATTCCGGATATATAATCAACGGTGGTCGTGGAATGGGGCAGACTCCGCCCGAGCCCCTGCGCTCTCGCCGCAATCAAAGTTATCAGGAAGCCTTAGCTCTAAAGAAAGCTAATAAGAATGAGTACTTGGCAGACAAGTTGATGAAAGAAATATATAAAAAGTCCGGTGGAATAGGAGGAACAACCTATCCAAAAAAATACTTCGAGAGTATGTCTTCGGAAAAAGGATTTAATAAAGATGGTTTAAGCAAATCTCAGGAAAATAAGTTG
The DNA here is from genome assembly GCA_964500445.1 of uncultured Persicitalea sp. Taxonomy (GTDB): domain Bacteria; phylum Bacteroidota; class Bacteroidia; order Cytophagales; family Spirosomataceae; genus Persicitalea. Next base: position 188,696 of record CAZCOG010000004.1, read on the forward strand.
ACGCTGGGTGAAATAAATAGAAATGCGGAATTTTACCTCAACGCGGAACCTTCAACTTTTGAAGAACTGAATGGGGTGTCTATTAACGAAATAGACAAGGTTGAAGTAAAGGAATCTTCCAGCCCCACTAAAAGGTATTTCATGGTTTACACGAATTGAGCAAAGTTTCTTTATCGATGTGTTAAATTCTTACCCCTTTGTTTCCAAAGGCTGACCGCCATTTCAGGGTGCAAAATCCCCATTATAGGATAAGGAATGTTTTTTTAGCATGTTAGGCTTTCGACGAGGAGCATTGCTCTGATGGAAATTTTGGAAAACCCAAAACAGTTTCCTTTTGCAATCCTTGTATCGAAAAATCCATCAACTAATTAAAACATTAACACATCAACATCATGGAAACCACAGACCAAGTAAAAGACAAAGCAAAAGAACTAAAAAACAAAGCTGACAACTTCAATCCCGACCATAAAGAAGGCCCCGTAGCTGCCGCTATCGAAGATTATACCGCCCGGATTCCATCCGACATATTTCTATGGGCTTCTTTGGGTTCGATGGCAGCATCGGCAACGCTCAAAATTCTTGGAAGAGAGAAAGACGCTCTCTTTATTGGCCAATGGGCACCATCATTTCTGATGTTAGGGCTATATAATAAACTTGTGAAAATGGAAGGTTTCGAAAAAGACAAGTAGTCTGAATTTCGATTCAATCGCTAAGTACCCCCAATGTGGAAGCTGCGGCTTTTCCATTGGGGGTTTTATTTGATAAACTAATTTGAGATATGTACTTCCTACACGGATGATATTCAGAGTACCTTCGTGTACCCTTCAATTTTCGAATTGGCTAAAAAATACCGGGTACTTCAAAATATATGGGCCGGTCCGCCCGTGACAGTATGGATGGTTCACTCAAAAGTATCCTCCTTTGGACAACTTCTGAGTGGAAATATGGTACACAAAGGACTCATTTTCTTCTTGTGTCAATTATTAAAAGTAGTACCTGAAGCGAGGCAGGGTTCGGTAAAAGTACTAACCCAAAAAAAAGATTTAGTTATTGCTGTTAAGCATAAGTATTACAGCGAATTAAAACATATCTTTACGATCAATCAAAACCTCACAAAACAAAACACTCCAAATGAAAAAATTCAACAAAATTATTCCTTTCCTTGCATTGGTAAGCTTGGTATTGGGATGTAAAGATCACAACCTTGACGAGAACATTGTCAAGCAAAATGGCCTCAGTCTAAGTCCCGCTCAGGAAACTGCTCTTGTTACCAGCGATGCAAATGGCTCAGCGGAGGTTACCTATAACAAAACTACCAAAGTACTTGACTACACTGTTACTTTCAACAACCTCTCAGGTAATCCCACGATGGGTCATATTCATGGCAGTGCCGCGCGGGGTGCCAATGCACCGGTACTTTTCCCATTCACAGGTATCCCTAGCGCCACTTCGGGGGTAGTTATCGGATCAGCTACTCTTACAATGGCGCAGGAACAGGACCTTTTGAACGGACTATTCTATTTTAATTTCCATACCGCTGCCTATCCCGCAGGCGAACTCCGCGGTCAGATCGAGTTTTATGACCAAAGCTTCATTGTAAGTAAAAAAGGCCTGCCTTTGGCTGGTGATCAGGAAGTACCTGCAAAGTCAGTACCCGCTGTTGGAACCGGCGACGTTTCCTACAACAAAAACACCAAGACACTAAGCTACTTCGTCACGTACAGCAACCTCTCAGGCAATCCTACGATGGGCCATATTCATGGAAGTGCCGCGCGGGGCGCCAATGCGCCGGTGTTATTTCCATTTGCCAAAATTCCTGCGTCCACTTCGGGAGCAGTGAGCGGTTCAGCGGTTCTCACGGCGGCCCAAGAAACAGACCTGATGAATGGCTTGTATTATTTCAATTTACACACTGCGGCCAATCCTGGTGGCGAAATTCGAGGACAAATTGAATTCTAAGCATATTATTCCCAAACTACTCTGCTCATTGAATAAAGCTAAGAGTTAAGCCTTTATCCATCCGCCCCGGATTTGCCTTTCCGGGGCGGTTTTTGTATTTTTGTAAAAGCAGAATAATTCAATCCGATCTCCACACGGGTTGAATTATTTTTTATACCAACCCGAAATAATCATATGAAAATTATAAACAGAGAACTCGTCGAGGAAGACTATGCTGACCTGAAAGAAGCCATGATAGAAGCCTACCAGGGCATCGGCGGCGAGTACTGGCGCAAATCAAAAATCGACTTATTGCTGGGCAAATTTCCCGAAGGTCAAATCTGCGTTGAAGTGGATGGAAAAGTCGTGGCCGTTGCGCTATCCATCATTATCACCTACGAGAAGTTTGGCGATGAACATACGTACGCAGAAATAACAGGAAATTATACTTTCAAAACTCACGATCCCAAGGGTGATGTATTATACGGTATCGAGGTTTTTGTGCATCCCGAGTACCGCGACATGCGCCTGGGCCGCCGCCTGTACGATGCCCGAAAAGAACTTTGCGAAAGGCTTAATCTGCGTAGCATTGTAGCCGGGGGGCGCATCCCCAACTACAACACCTACGCCAAGGAGATGACGCCGAAGCAATACATCGACAAAGTCAAGCGTCGTGAACTGTATGACCCGACGCTGACATTTCAATTGGCCAACGATTTCCACGTACGCAAAGTACTTAATAGCTATTTGCCTGGCGATACCGAGTCTAAAGACTATGCTACCTTGCTGGAATGGAATAATATTTATTTCCAGCCCGCCAACAAGCGCACGAATCCATCCGACTCCATTATCCGCATTGGCGTGGTCCAATGGCAGATGCGGCTATTTAAGGACGTCAACGCCTTTTTTGAGCAAGTAGAGTTTTTTGTGGACGCGGTGAGTTCGTATAAAGCCGACTTTATTCAATTTCCCGAATTCTTTAACATGCCGCTTTTGGCCCAGTTCAATGACATGCCCGAACCACAGGCAGTTCGTAAACTGGCCGACTACACGGATGTGGTGCGAAAAAAGATGCAGGAATTTGCTATATCTTATAATGTAAATATCGTGGGTGGTTCCATGCCATTGGTAGAAAATGGTAAGTTGTATAACGCAGCTTATCTCTACCGTCGCGATGGTACCAGTGAGGAGTTCCGAAAAATTCACATTACTCCCAACGAAGTTCGCCATTATGGTATGGTAGGCGGTGATGAGGTACGCATTTTTGATACCGACTGCGGCAAAATCGGAATCGTGATTTGCTACGACATCGAATTCCCCGAACTGAGCCGTCTATTGGCCAGGCAGGGGATGGAAATTCTTTTCGTGCCCTTCCTGACGGATACTCAAAATGGCTATATGCGCGTCAGAAACTGCGCAATGGCCCGTGCGATTGAGAATGAGTGTTATGTGGCCATTTCGGGCTGTGTGGGCAATTTGCCCCGCGTGGAGAACATGGACATTCACTATGCGCAATCGGCCGTTTTCACCCCCTCCGATTTCCAGTTCCCGACGAATACTATAAAGGCTGAGGCCACGGCCAATACCGAAATTATGCTGATCGTAGATGTGGATTTGCTCCAATTGAAAGAATTGCATGAACACGGTTCGGTACAGATAATGAAGGATCGCCGCACCGATCTATATGATGTAGTGATGCGCAAGAAATCCAAATCCAAACCAAAGGGAGAACTAGTATCGGATGGTACAATGTAGGATCATCAGCCATTCTGTTAAAAAAAGGAGAGAAACATTTCTCTCCTTTTTTTGTATCTTTAACAGCCGTATTTAAGTACTTTCAGCCATGAAATCAGTATCTTATCTATTCATAGTTCTCCTGTTTTCGCTAAAATCTGCCTTTGGCCAGCAGGAGGTTTCATACGACTCTACTACTGATGTCCATCGCTTTGTCTTTCGCGGCCAGCAATACGATTATCGGACCAATAATCAGAATAACAGTTATCATACAATTGGGATTAAGGGTTCTCCCTTTTTATATTCGGACTGGCAATCAGGCATACTTCCAACCCTGAAAGGCAAAGCACTGGAACTACCACTCAACTACAATATTGCTGAAGATTATATAGTAGCTAGTGTGGATTCAATCGAAAAGATAATTTACCCAGCTTCCTGTATAATTGGTAACGATACTTTCTTACGTATTAAAAACCAGTATTTCGAAGCCTTGTACTCGGGAAACAAAATAAAACTTCTTCGCCGTTACAATGCTCGACTCGATAAGGTTGAGCGAAATGGCTACAATGAAAATGTAAAATACGATTATGAGTATTTTAAAAGTGAAGACTATTTTCTGCAAGAGACAGAAGGAAACATCGTAACGGTCAAACTCAACGAACGCAACTTACTCTCTAAACTTTCTGACGCCAAACTAGCCAGGCAGATCATAAAAAAGCATAATCTTAATCTTCGCTCTGCACAGGATGTGGTAGTACTCCTTGGAAAACTGGACAATTAACTTGGAAATGGTATAACGCACATAGCGTTCAACTGATCCCAACCATGCAATTTCCTTTCCTCCTGAAAAACTACCGCCCATGTACTTTGTTATGCATAGTACCTGACAATACCCCACCTTTGTAGAGTCAATAACGACAAATATTAGCCATAACTAAAAATTACAAGCCATGAAAACTTCAATCAAATCCCTGATCTGCGCATTAGCGCTTAGTACAACAGTAGCATTTGCCGGCCCCGGCGACAATGCCAAGAAGCCTACAACCTTTGGTGCTGTTATTTACAAGAATATCGACGGCGGCGTTAACGTCAACGTCGAGAAAACGGCATCCAATTACGCCGCCGTATTGATTACAAACGAAAATGGCGATATACTGGCTCGTCAAAGTATCGGTAAAAAAGAAAGAAAAGCCTGTATGAAGTTCAACCTGCACGAACTTCAAGAAGGCGCGTACAAAATTTCAGTAGTTAGTAAAGGTGAAAAAGTAGAGAAAGAATTTACTATTACCAGCCAGGAAACGGTAGTTGAGCGCACACTAACATTCGAATAAATTTTTTGAAGAGTGTATTGAGGAATCGGGAATGGCCAATGCTATTCCCGATTTTTTTATGGTTGAATAATTTCACAAAAAAAGCCGCCTTACATAGCAGTAAGGCGGCTTTTGTGGAGAATATCGGACTATTCCGATATGAATAGAATTCTTAAATACCAGCCAATTAAGCCCGTAGCTCAATGCCCTGACACCGGAAGTGCCACCCCTTCTTTTTTCTAAGCTACGTTTCCGTAGCCTAAAAGTGGCAGCAGCTTCGGCTGTATAGTGTCAGGCTCAAACTTTCCCAGCGCCATCTTAAGCATCTCGTGCAGGTTCTCGATCTGCTCATCCTTTTTTTCTAACTGGTTGGTAAGCCTGGCAAAATTATCTACCAGTCGAAGCACATATTCTTGAAGGGTTTCTGCTGCAGGAACCTCCATTTCTTTTGAGTCCCTAAGCATTTTGCCTTCTCCAGCGACCAGCCAACTTGGGTTAACCTCCGGAAAGGCCGCTAAAATTGACTCGATCATGTCTAGGTTGGGCTTGCTCTCCCCTCGTACAACTTTTACAACTCCTGTATAGCTCTTCCCGATTTTTTTGCTGAAGCTATTTTCATTGAGTTTATAATGAGCCAGCAAATGCCTTGCTCGATCTGCGAATGTATCCATGCTATTTTGATTGGTTTTCAATATAATTTAATACAACTGATTCAAGATCTTGGGAATACTTATAGATGTCATCGATACTATCGATGGGATTTTTAGTTTCTTTCTTGTCGGCTCCGAAAGTCCCCAGATATTTTTTTGAGCCATTGAGGTACAAGCGGCAGATCGGTCGACGATTGTTATCGTCCAGGAAAATGGCGAAGTAAGAAAGGGCATCCCGGTGGGTAATCCGTTGCGCCTCGACTTTGGTTCTTAAGATAGAGCGCACGATATAGAAGCCTTCCAGTTCCTCCTCAGTAGTTTCCACCTCTTTTTCCTTACCGGCTGACTCGGGTACTAGGTTTGGAGCCGATGTATGCTCTTCCTCCGAAATGGCAGTATCCTCTTTAGCTATGGCTGACTTCAAACGATCATTAAGCGTATCGTTAACAAAGTTGGCTATGGTCCTTTTAAGAATCGGCCGGAATGCCTCGATTACCTTAGACGTAACCGGCGAGGGATAGACTTGCTTGACGAAGTACCGCACGAATTCATCATTTGGCTCCTGAAATTCCTGCTGGATGAGATGCCTCAGTTCATTCGTGTATTTCAGTTCCGAGGCAGAGTTGTAAATACTACCTTCATCAAAGTAGGCTTTATGGAATTCTTTCAGCCTGTCAATCTGACCTTCCTTAATCTCCTCAATATTGAATTCCATGAAAGGCTTCTCATCCATTTTATTCGGTTCCACCAAATCTGTGTAAAACCGGAAAATCAGGCCGTTAGTCAGAATTGAGAATTTTGCCTTCGATACATGAAAATACCTGAGGAGCTGACCATCGTGAATATCTAGCTTCTGCTTCCAGTGCTTGCATTCAACCAAAATAATCGGTTGGCCATCTCGAAATATGGCGTAATCGATTTTTTCACCCTTTTTAGTGCCTATATCACAAATAAACTCAGGGACTACCTCCAAAGGGTTAAAGACATCATACCCGAGAATCTGGAGAAAGGGCATAATGAAGGCATTTTTCGTTGCCTCTTCTGTCTGAATGTTGTCTTTCATCTTCCCCACCCTCTCTCCAAACTGTCTGATC
>CAZCOG010000005.1:0-73349 GCA_964500445.1 uncultured Persicitalea sp.
TTTTATAGTAGACACCAGAAGAAAATGTCATTTCTTCTGGTGTAGGATCAAAAAATCACAATCAGTAAAATTCTCATTATTACGAAAAAAACTTTACTTCATTTATAATTTAAAGTGGCATTCAGCTGGGCTCTTTTCCCCCTAGCAGGGGCTCTGCCATCAGCATTTGCGGAGCCAGGCCCCTGGGGTGAAATACGGTCCGCAGTAGACCAAACAATTACGGGGACTGTCATTTCAAAAGAGGAAAATTTTGGCATACCCGGAGTTACGGTACTTGTCAAGGGAACCACGATCGGTACTACCACGGATTCCGATGGAAAATATAGCATTACAGTGCCCTCGGGGAACGACGTGCTGGTTTTCTCAGCCGTGGGTTTCCTAACTCAAGAACGGACCGTGGGCAACGCCAGCGTGATAGACATTACCCTGGCCACCGACCTCAAGACCCTCGATGAAGTGGTAGTGGTAGGCTACGGTACCCAGAAAAAACGTGATCTTACGGGAGCCGTATCTCAGATTGACGCGACCAAGCTCGACAACGAGAACCCCCAGTCGGTGCAGGATATCCTGCGGGGAAACATCGCCGGGCTTAACGTAGGTATGTCGCCCTCAGCCAAGGGCGGGGGTAGTCTGTTGGTGCGCGGCAAAAACTCCCTGAATGCCGCCTCCAGTCCGCTACTAGTGCTGGACGGTGCCATATACTACGGGGAACTCTCGGATATTAACCCCAACGACATCGAAACTATCGACGTGCTGAAAGACGCCAGTTCGGCCGCCGTATTTGGGGCTAAAGCCGCCAGCGGGGTCATCCTGATCACTACCAAAAAAGGCCAGGAAGGCCCGCCCAGAGTCAATATTAATACTAACGTCGGCGTAGCGTCGGTTTCCAAGAACGAAGAAGTATGGGGCCCGTACGAATTCCTGGACTGGCGGAGCGAGGTAATGAAAAATATCAACTCTAAGTACCAGCCCGGGCAGTTTACCAACCCCGACAACCTACCCGCCGGGGTGAGCCTGGAACAGTGGCTCGCTTACGACGGCTCGGCGGGTGATCCCACCACAATTTGGCTGCAACGCCTGGGATTACAGCCCATAGAAATAGAAAATTATAAAGCCGGGAAAAGTGTGGATTGGTACAGCAAGGTATTTCAGAACGGCATCCGCCAGGATCATACCGTCAGCATGTCGGGACGCAAGGATGCTCTGAACTACTACATGTCGCTTGGGTACCTCAACAACGAAGGTATTATCTACGGCGACAAATTCAGCACTGTACGGGGTCGCCTGAATCTGGAAGGAAAAATAAATAAATTCCTGACTGTAGGTACTACGCTCCAGTTTGCCGACCGCGACGAAAGCCAGGTACCCGTAGACTATAATCTGGCGCGGACTATCTCGCCATGGGGATCGGAATATGACGAGAACGGCAACTACATCTGGCGGCCTAATGGCGAAGCCAGCGGGGGTAAGCATCCCTACTACGACCGAAGCTTCATTGACCGTCGTAAAAAATTCACGACCCTAAATACCACCCTGTATGCGCTGGTTAATCTACCCCTGGGCATCACCTACCGCATGAACTTCACACCGCGCTACGAATTTTATGAATACTACAACCACGAGTCCTCCAAACATGCCGAGTGGGCCGCGGTGGGCGGAACCGCCGTCCGCGAACAAAGGAAGGATTACTACTGGCAGGTGGACAATATTTTCAAATGGAATAAGACTATCAACAACGTCCACAATTTCGACGCCACGTTCCTGATCAACGCCGAGAAATTCCAGCGCTGGAGCAACTCCATGTCAGCCCAGGGCTTTCTACCTTCGGATGTTTTGGGGTACCACAATATGGGCACGGGTGTAAATCCGACCATCAGCAGCAATGACGAGATAAGTACCGGCGACGGTCTGATGGGCCGCCTTTTCTACTCTTTCAAAGACCGCTACATGCTGACGGTATCGACCCGCCGCGATGGGTACTCAGCCTTCGGGCAGAAGAACCCGCGCGCGCTGTTCTCCTCAGCAGCGGTAGGCTGGGTGTTCACAGATGAAAAATTTGCTAAAATACCCTGGTTGAACTATGGTAAACTACGCCTGTCGTGGGGTAGCAACGGAAACCGGGATATTGGTCGGTACGTGGCTCTCTCGGATCTGAACACCGGCAAGTACCTCTACCAGCGCCAGGATGGAAGCATCTACCAGGTAAACCAGCTGTACGTAAACCGGATGCAGAACAGCGATCTGCAATGGGAGCGCACTACCTCGCTAAACCTGGGGCTCGACTTCGGAATCTTCGATAACATCGTGAGCGGATCCGTCGAGGTCTACAAATCGTCTACGACGGACTTGCTCGTGCAGCGCTCGCTGCCTGACATTCTCGGGTTCAGCTACGTGTGGGACAATCTTGGCGAAGTTCAGAACAAAGGGATCGAGTTTAACCTGAGTTCGATCAATATGAACCGCGACAACTTCTCGTGGCGTTCCACGGCTACCTTCCAACTGAACCGTAACGAAATCGTTCATCTCTACGGTGACACGGACGAGAACGGGAATGAACTTGACGATATAGGCAACCGCTGGTTTATCGGCCATTCCATCGACGAAATCTGGGACTACACCGTAGATGGTGTATGGCAGACCAACGAAGAAGAGGAAGCCGCCAAGTACGGTGTAAAACCCGGCGACTTTAAGATTAGAGATGTGGACGGCGACGGGAAGTACACCAATGCCGACAAGGATTTTCAGGGTTGGCGCAACCCTCGCTTCCGCTGGACTTTGCGCAATGAGTTCCGCCTATTCAATGTCCTGGACGTAGCTGTTTCCTTTTATTCATACTGGGGCCATAAGGACGATTTCAATCAGATGAAAAACCGCGACGGATTCCTGGATCGGACCAGCTCTTATAAATTTCCCTACTGGACCGCCGAGAACCCCAACAACGAATGGGCACGACTGTATTCCAGCGAGGGAGGTTCCAGCGGCTTCTCCGTGTACCGCGACCGATCGTTTATCCGCCTCGACAATATCTCGATGGGGTACACCATTCCCAAATCCATTACCCAGAAGTTTAAAATTCAGAATCTGAAAGTTTTCGGAGCAGTGAAAAACTTGGGCTACTACGCACCCAACTGGAATTATTACGATGCAGAGCCGGATGGTGATGGAAACAATGTACCTGCCCCACGAATCATCACCCTCGGACTTGATATTTCGCTTTAATGCTCAAAACCTGACAAACAATATGAAATTTTATAATAAAACGAAATTGATTTTGACCGCTGTGATGGCGGCCACGCTGACAAGCTGCGACCAATCGTGGCTTGCGCCAGAACCACTCTCTTTTTATTCACCGGAGAATACTTTCAATGATCCCGAAGGCTTGGAAGCCACGCTGGTAGCCTGCGAGCGGAACATGCGCTACGAATGGTACGGCGACTCGCCTCCCATTATCACCGAGAGTATCTTCTCCGACATCGCCGTGGAAGGAACTACTGATAAGTCGGGGCCTGCCCAGAATATGGACTTGCAGATCACACCTGATGCCCAGCTCAACAATGGTGACTACAACAAGATCGGCTGGTATTGGTACGAAGGCTACAAGGGTATCAAATATGCCAACGTGGCCATCTCGCGCATTGAACAGCCTAAATGGGAATCGGAAGCCCAGAAAAACGACGTACTGGGCCGGGCCTATTTCCACCGTGCCTATCGCTATTACCGCCTCACGCAACAGTTTGGGGATATTCCTCTGATCCTCGACGAAGTTACCTCGCCCAAGCTGGATTACTACTCGACCAAACGCGAGGTGATTCTTCAAAAGATGAAAGAGGATCTGGAATTTGCCGAAAAATGGGTACCTGTAGTAAAAGACAAAGGTACCGTCAACCGGGGAGCGGTGAGCCACTTGCTCACCAAGGTAAACCTGGCACTTGGCCTGTTTGACGATGCTATCAAATCGGCCAGCAATGTCATCGACGGCGGAGCACATTCGCTCATGAGAAGCCGCTTCGGAGTAGATCAGGCAAATGCCAGTAAAGATGTAGTGTGGGATTTGCACCGTCCCGAAAACAAGGCTCTGCCCGTGAATAAGGAAGCATTGATGCTGGTCCTTGACCGCTACCAGATCGAGGGAAACCTGGATGGCGGTACTACCAGCATGCGTCAGGGAGTACCTTTCTGGTTCAACAATATCAACACGCCCAATGGCAATCGGGGTACTATTGACACCTATAATATCGAGATCGACCAGGTGACCAAGTACGGGCGCGGCATTGGCCGCCTGCGGCCTACCTGGTACTCTACCCATAGTGTGTGGGACGACGAGAAGGACTACCGCCACAAGCCCGGCAACTGGATGACCATGGAAGATCTTGTGTATAATAACCCGGCGCTGAAAGGCAAGGACCCTTACTATGGCAAGCACCTGCAATTCCGGAAAGAAGACGGTACTGTGCTGACGATCGACAGCATCCGTTGCTGGTTCGATTGGCCCCACTATAAGTTGTATGTCCCTGACCCCGAACGCGTACAGCCGCAGGGTGGACATAGCGACTGGTATGTGTTCCGTCTGGCCGAAACTTACCTGTTGCGGGCGGAAGCCCACTTCTGGAAGGGTGACCTGGCTAACGCCGCTAAGGATGTGAACGCGGTGAGGACCCGTGCCAACTGCGATCCGTACGAACCATCAGAGATCAATATCGGTACGATCCTCGATGAGCGCGCCCGGGAATTGTACTATGAAGAGCCCCGAAAGACGGAGCTGACCCGAATCGCCTATATCCTGGCCATGACCGGCAAAACAGCTTACAACGAAAAGTCATACAACATGAACAACTTCTCGGACAATAACTTTTTCTACGATCGCATCATGGAAAAGAGCAATTTTTACAACAAGGGGGTCAAAACCCGGCACGGCGACGAGTACAAAATTAGTCCGTACCATGTACTGTGGCCTATTCCGCAGTCGTCGATTAATAGTAATTCTAAGGGGGTTCTGAACCAGAACAAAGGGTACAACGGCTACCAGAACAATGTACCACCGCTAACTACTATTCCTTAGAATAGGCCATTAGTAAGCAGAGAAGCCCTCCCGAAAACAGACAAATTTCGGGAGGGCTTTTTTTGTGTTCTGCTACCTTTACATTCGGCCATGATCCGGTAAGTAATGGTCCAAAGACAGGATCATTAGTACTTTCAAAAGTGTCTACAACGAGCGCAGGTACACTACTCTTACTTTTTCAATTTCTTCAAGCATAGGTATTACTTGATTCAGCAACGTCTTCCGAACAAGTACTTTGAAGGTACAGTCTATTTCGAATTTCTGCTCTGTAATTTCCAAATCATAGCTTTTAATAACCCGACTCACTTCACTCGTTGCTTCGTAGGGAAAGATGATTTCGTATTCGTCGCAGACAAATTTTTCAATAACTACCGCTTGCGCCAAGGCAGCTTCGGTAGCGGTTTTGTAAGCGTTGATCAGCCCCGGAATTCCCAGCAGAGAACCACCAAAGTACCTGACAACGACCACTAATATATCAGTCAGGTCCTGAGAATACAGGGTATTCAGGATAGGCCTTCCGGCAGAGCCCGAGGGTTCGCCGTCGTCGTTGGCGCGGTACTGATTTCGGTCCAGACCCAGCCGATATGCATAGCAGTGGTGGACGGCTTTGGGGTGTTGCTCGCGCAGATTAGCCAGTATGGGCTTGGTATCCTCTTCCGATTTTATAGGATAAGCAAAGGCGTAGAACTTGCTGCCCCGGTCTTTGAAAAAACCCTCCGCAGGAGCTTCGATAGTACGATAGGAATCATCAAAGAGCATCGTTGGACCTTCTTTGTATTTGTAAAACAACTACCGCGTAAATCAACGCCACTAGACCAAACCCGGCCATAACAGAAAACGCCAGTGGGAGTCGGGCGGTATCATTGGCAAAGATGGCGGCCGACAGCAGGGCACCGAAACCGATGCCCGCTTCCATCGAAATATACATCGTCGCCATCGCCCGGCCCCGGCCATCTTCTTCGCTCAAATCCACGGTCCAGGCCGTGAGAATGGGCGAAAGGATGCCCGTCGCGAAACCAAAAAATACGGCACCAGTGAAAAACAAAGCCGACGACACGGCGAAACCCGTGCAAAGCATGGCAATGATCAACATCGAGCAGCCAACTACCACGACCTCCACCCGCCCGTAACGATCCGAAACCCGGCCTGCCACCAACCGGATGAACAGCGACGTGAGTGTATAAACCAAAAAGAAGAGCCCATGATTGTGCAGGCTCAGCGAATCGCTGAAATCGGGAATCAGTGTAAGTACCGCACCAAAGCTAAAATACGTCAGAAAGACAACCAGCGAAGGCGAAAACACGCGCGGCTCGAAAATGTCTTTTCGGGTAATCCTGAATGCCTCCCAGGAAAGTCGCGACGGATTCGGCAGCGTTTCTTTCATGTTTAATAAAATGGCGATGGACAGAAAGGCAGCGAAAGAAGAAGTATAAAACAGCGTATTCAGCGAGAAAGCGTTGGCTACCCAACTCCCGACCGCCGGCCCCAACGCCGCCCCGATGCTGACTGCCATCCCATAAATTCCCAATGCTTCGCCCCGGCGGTGCGCGGGGACAATGTCGGCAATGTAAGCCGCTGTGCCAGTGGGTTTGAAACCCGTGGAGAATCCGTGGCCCAAACGCAGCAGCAGGAAAGGTACCACGGTAATAAAAATCGGATACAGAAAGCCACAAACAACGCATACCAGCGAGCCGAACACCATGACGGGAATACGCCCGATACGATCCGTAAGGCGACCACTAAACGGACGGGAAATACCGGCAGTGAGTGTGAATAAGCTGATGATAAGTCCCTTGTATTCGGCGCCGCCCATACTGGTAAGGTAAGCGGGTAGTTCGGGGATAAGCATATTGAAACTCCCGAAGAAAAGAAAAGAGCTGAGGCTGAGCAGCCAAAACTGGGTAGTGAAGATGCGCTGCGGTGTGGTATTGGGCGTACTAATGTCTGCCGTGACGGGTGGTTGCATGCTGCAAAGGTAAGCGGAGATTTCGATGGACAAGGCCAAACCGCCCTCTAACAATTTTCGTTAACTTTGCGTGCTTAGTACGATTCAGTACCTACTGCGCGTTAGAATTATCGTGAAGCAATCGACAAAACAGAGGCTGGCTATTTGCTTATTGCTGCTCATGTGCATAAAAGCATGGGTCATGCCGCTGTTGTACCTCGACTACGAGCTTCGCAAGGAATTCATCATCGATAATTATTGCGTTAATAAAAACCGCCCCGAGCTGCACTGTGATGGCAAATGCTACCTGGCTACCCGCCTGGCCGCCGTACAGGAGCAGGAGCAAAAGCAAGCCGAGCGCAACTTTGTTTTTAAATTACTGGAAAACGTTACAGACTGCCGGACGTTCTTTGCCAACTTTTTTGCACCGGAGTACCTGACTGGTGACCTGGCAAAAACTTCTTTTTCTTACTCTCCCTCTTTCTTTGACGACGCGGCTCTGTCCGGCGTTTTTCATCCCCCGCAGTTAGACTAAGTACTTGCTGAAAAATAGTTTTCGACGGAATTTTTCCGTGAATTCGATTTGTCGTGAAAGCAAACGCTGCTTTTTGACGATCTCATTTTTTTCAGTATATCCAATTAAAGCGCGTCAGCCTTTCGGCATGGGACATTACTTCCCTTTGATATCCAATGAAATATCTGATTTTACTACTTCTCGGACTACTAGTCTTGGCTTGCCAGCCCAAGGATAATCTTCCCGTTCCGGTGGAAGAAAATCCTTTGTTTGCGCGCCCGGCAAATTTCCCGGAACCTGTCTATCAGATTGAACTCAACCAACCCACAGAAGCGGGGTTCGAGCTGGGCAAGACGCTTTTCTACGACGGCTTACTCTCGCGCGATAGTACCATCGCCTGCGGCGAGTGCCACCGCCAGCCCAATGGTTTCACGCATCATCTGCACGATCTTAGCCACGGCATTGGCGGCCGTACGGGGCTGCGCAACGCGCTGCCGCTGCAAAACCTGGCCTGGCTGCAACGCTTTCAGTGGGACGGCGGCATCGAAAATCTGGACGAACAACCCGTTTTTCCGATTGAGCATGCCGATGAAATGGACGACACAATGGACAACGTGGTGAAGAAACTACAAGCCACCAAAAACTACCCTGGACTTTACGAAAAGGCTTTTGGAAGTCCGGAAATCACTTCCGAAAGTACCCTCAAAGCACTATCGCAGTTTATGCTCACGCTGGTTTCGGCCAATTCTAAGTACGATCAGGTCGTGCGTAAAGAAAACGCCGCAACTTTCACGGCCGACGAGTTGGCGGGCCAAAAGCTTTTTACGAGCAAGGGCTGCCAAAACTGCCACGCGGGCGCGTTGTTCACCGATCAAAGCTTCCGCAACAATGGCTTGTCGCCGTTTCGGCGCTCCAAGGTCGTGTATGAGAATGGTAAGCCGACGGTGCAGATCGTGGAGGACGAAGGGAGGTTCCGCGTGACGGGCCGGGACGAAGATCGCTATAAGTTTGTAGTGCCCAGTCTGCGCAACGCGACTGCAACGTTGCCCTATATGCACGATGGCCGCTTTAAAACTTTGCGGGAAGTACTCGACTTCTACGACAGCGGCATGATCGACAGCCCTACTCTGGATCCTTTTTTCCGGCGGTCTGATGGATCCCTGGGGATCACGATCAGTGAAGACGAAAAAACCAAAATCATCGCCTTTCTCAACACGCTGACGGACACAGATTTTTTAACTAACAGAAAATACGCCGAGCCGGAAGGGTTTCCGGTGCGGTAAAAATTATTCAAATCCATATCAAAGATTTTAACTAAAAAATGAAAAAGACTTTCAACTATATTCTGGGCTTAGCGTTTGTCTCAGCCCTGGTTCTGGCTTGCACCAACGACAACGTCGACCCTATCGACAACAGCACCAACGCTGTTACGCTGGAATTTGACAATCGTGTGGGAGCGCAGAAAATGACTTTGGGTACGGGTACTTACAAGAATGGCTCGGGCGAAGAATTCACGCTGACAACCTTCAACTACTTCATCAGCAATGTGGCTTTGAAAAATGCTGACGGGACTGTGGTGAAGTTCCCCGAGCAGTACTTTCTGATTCGCCAGGCCGACCCCAAAACCTGGATGTCTAAGTTGACAGCTGTTCCTGCGGCAGACTACACCGAAATCAGTTTTCTGATTGGCGTGGACAGTACCCGTAGCGTTGCAGGTGTCGATAAACGGACGGGCGTCCTCGACGAGTTGTCTTACGGAGACGATGGCATGGCGTGGAGCTGGAATTCAGGCTATATCTTTGTCAAGATGGAGGGAACGTCGCCCGTGGTGCCGCTCAATTCGGCGGGCAAGCGGGCCTTTGCGATGCATATCGGCGGATTTAAAAGCCCCGCCAACAACCTCCGCACTGTCACGCTGCCGCTGAACGGCCAAGCCACCGTGCGTAAAAATATCGCACCTACCATTCATCTGGTGGCTGATTTTCTGAAAGTTTTCGACGGACCAAACACGATCAAACTCGCCGAAACCAACAGCGTACATAACCCTGCTGTGGCCGGACCAATTGCCGATAATTATGTAAAGATGTTCGTAGTGGACCATGTGCATAACGATTAAATAAACGGGGGGAGCGGCCGGTGGGCTGTTCCCCTTTTTTCATCCCTATGAAAAACTTTGTACTGATTGGCCTTTTGCTTTGGCTGACGGCAGGATGCACCCCCACGGATACTGCCGAACCGGAAGTACTATTCAAAGTACCCGCCAATTTCCCCGAGCCACTCTATAATTTCGAGGCAAATCCCATCACCAACGACGGTTTTGAGCTGGGAAAAGCCCTTTTCTATGATCCTATCCTGTCGCGCGACGGCTCTATTTCCTGCGGCGAATGTCACAGCCAACCCTCGGGCTTCACGCACCACGGCCACGACCTCAGTCACGGTATCGACAACCGCAGGGGAACGCGCAATTCGCTACCCGTACAGAACCTCGCCTGGGAGTCGGAGTTTTTCTGGGATGGCGGCGTCATTGACCTGGATCGGGTTCCGATTGCGCCCATCGAGAATCCGGTGGAAATGGATGAGAAAGGGACAAATGTGCTGGAAAAGCTACGTACTTCACCGCGTTATCCGGCGATGTTCAAACGGGCCTACGGTTCGGAAGAAATCACGTCGGCCAAGTTTCTGAAAGCCCTCTCGCAATTCATGCTCACCCTGGTGTCGGCGGATTCGCGTTACGACAAGTTCGTGCGCAACGAAGACGAAACCCTCACGCCGGACGAATCGGCGGGCCTGACTATTTTCAGGCAGAAGTGCGCCAGCTGCCACGCAGGCGAGCTTTTTACCGACCGAAGCTACCGCAACAACGGCATTGCGATTCAGGGTGATGACGAAGGCCGCTCACGGGTAACTGCCAAGGAAACCGATCGCTATAAGTTCAGAGTACCCAGCCTGCGCAACGTGGCCGTGACTGGCCCTTACATGCACGACGGGCGTTTTTACACGCTGGAAGCCGTGCTGGATCACTACGCAGAAGGCGTACAGGATACCCCAAATCTTGATCCTTTGCTCACTAAAAACGGACAACTAGGCATCGCGCTCTCGACCGAAGAAAAGCAGCAGGTGGTGGCCTTCCTCAAAACGCTGACGGACGAGACTTTCCTGAAAAACCGAAAATTTTCCCAAAACTGACAATGAAAAAGATACTTTTACTCTTATTGGTATTAGGCACTTATGCCCCCGCCAACGCCTGTGACATGTGCGGCTGCGCCAACAGCGGTTCTTACTTCGGGCTGATGCCGCAGTCGCACAAGTCGATGGTGGGCCTGCGCTATTCACACCTGAATTTTGAAACGCACCCAACCAGCCTGTATTCCCGCACCGAGGAAACCTTTCGGATTACCGAACTTTACGGACGGTTTTATCCGGCCAAACGCGTACAGGCAATGGTGTTTCTGCCCTATCGTATGGATGAGCAACTGGTAGAGGGCGGTCTAAAAAAGCAGCGAGGCTTCGGTGATGCCACGCTGCTGGTCAACTACAACCTGCTGAATACTTTCATGGATAGCGAAGAAGTGCATCACATCAATCACAGCTTACAGCTCGGTGGCGGGGTGAAAGTACCCACGGGCCGTTTTCGCTACGATGAGAACGATCCGCTGGCGGTGGCTAATGCCAACTTCCAGCCCGGAACCGGCAGCACGGATTTTATCCTGAATGCTTTCTATACCCTGACTGTTGGCAAATGGGGTACTTTGCTGACGGCTTCCCACAAGTTGAACACTACCAACGACCGCGGCTATCGCTTCGGCAACCAAACCTACGGTAGCTTGGATCTGTACCGTACTTTCACGCAAGGTACTTTATCAATAATGCCACACCTGGGCCTGTATGCCGAGCATTCGGCGTACGGGAATCAGAATGGAAAAACCATACACGAAAGCGGTGGGAATCTGCTCAACGGCACAGCGGGGGTTTCGCTCTTTGCCAATCGCTGGACGGCTGGTGTGAGCTATCAAAAGCCGCTGGCGCAGAACTTGTCGGGCGGCGAAGTCGTGAGCAAGTCGCGGGCGCTGGTGCAGGTGGCGTGGTTGTTTTGAGAGCGTAATGTATGATTTGGTGAATATTTTCGGAACTTCGCCGAAAGGATTTTATCAAAAAAACTATCCTCAGAAACATGCACATCAAAATCGGTACCCGCGGCAGCAAATTAGCCTTATGGCAAGCATATTATGTAGAGCAACTCCTGCAAGATGGGGGCGCCTCTACCGAAATCGTCATTATCGAAACCAAGGGCGATAAAATACTGGATCGGGCTTTGTCAAAGATTGGTAGCAAAGGAATTTTTACCGAAGAACTGGAAGAAAAACTCCAAACCGGCGGCATCGATATTGCCGTTCATAGTGCCAAGGATTTACAGTCAGACTTGGGGGAAGAGTTTGAAATTCTGGCTTTTACAGAACGTGAAAAAGTGAATGACGTGCTGGTCAGCCATGATACCAGTCTTTCGTTAAATCGTGAAGAACCTTTTGTCGTAGGTACTTCCTCGACCCGGCGCATCGCTACCTTGCGGCATTTTTACCCGCACCTTAAAACAGTGGATATGCGCGGTAATCTGCAAACCCGTCTTCGCAAGCTGGAAGAAGGCCATTGTGACGCCCTGCTGCTGGCTTACGCGGGTGTTCACCGCATGGGCTACGACGACCGGATCGCTCAGTACCTTCCCCTGCAAGAATTCACTCCTGCCGTGGGGCAGGGCAGCGTGGCCATAGAATGCGCCGTGTCGCTGGACCCGAATAAGAAAGAAGCTGTTGGTAAACTACTCAATCACGTCGAAACCTCGATTTGCCTCCGCGCTGAGCGGGCGTTTCTGCACCGTTTGCAGGGCGGCTGCAGCGTGCCGCTTTTTGCTCTGGCTACCTTAGTCGAGGGAAAAATTAATATTTCGGGTGGCGTCATCAGCCTGGATGGCAGCGAAATGCTCCGACGTACCATTTCAGAAGGCTCCCCTACGCATCCCGAAAAAGTGGGAGAAGCCCTGGCCGAAGAACTCCTGGACGCCGGAGCCGGGCGGATTTTGGCAGAGATCAAAGAGCATCAAAAAATTCAGTAGCCCCTGTTGGGCCGAACACTTAGGTTCGCTCCTACGGAACCTGCTTCATGCCTTATTTCCAAAACTCTACCCCCGCTAACCGCTGCAATTCCAGGCCATTCATAAAAATCTGGTACTGCAAATTAACCTGACCAAGCCGTGCCTCTTCGATGCCCGTTTGGGCGCTTTCCAACTCCACAGCCGTGATAGTACCATTGGCAAGTCGGTTTTCGGCGATGGCCAAGGCACGGTCTGCCTGGATGAGTTGGGCTTGCAGACTTTGCAGGCGAGCCTCATTGCTACGGCGATCCGCCAGAACGGTTTCCATATCCTTGCGAAGGTTGGCGCTCACGGCTTCCAGGTTATAATCGCTGGCCTGTCGGCTGATTACGGCGGCCTTACGCTGCAAGTCATAGCGCTTGCCCGCGTACAATGGAATCGTGACCGCAACACCCGCTGAGGTATTAGGCCGTAAAATATTGATATCAGGCACGTAACCATTTTTGACACCCGCCGAAGCGTTGAGCAGCAGCGTAGGCAGATGCGCCTTCCGGGCGATTTCGATTTCTGTATCGGCACTGCGGATGCGATCCTGAGCCAGCAGCAATTCTTTGTTCTGGCCTTCGGCCTGAGTCATCAATCCGCCAATCGGAGCCAAACTACCAGGTGTTTCTGGGGCCGAGAATTCTTCAATTGCCAGATTTTCGCGGGCAACTCCCGTGAGGTAGGCAAGCATAATTTTTTGTTTTTCCACCTGATTCTCGAAATCAATCTTGCGGGTTCTGGCTGTTTCGAGACGAACTTTCTGTGTAACGATGTCAAATTCCAAGGCATCGCCGTTCTGATATCGATCGGCGATTTGCTGAATGAGTTTGGAAGAGATCGCGATTACATCATCTTGTACTTGAATACTATTTTGCAGAAAACCGACGCTGTAATACAGCTGTG
Source organism: uncultured Persicitalea sp. (assembly GCA_964500445.1). Classification (GTDB taxonomy): domain Bacteria; phylum Bacteroidota; class Bacteroidia; order Cytophagales; family Spirosomataceae; genus Persicitalea. Next base: position 13,553 of record CAZCOG010000005.1, read on the forward strand.
CGATCTGGTAAGCGAGGTTCTGCTTCGTCAATTCCAGACTGTGGCGCTGAGTAAGAACATTTTCCTGCGCCTGCCGGATGCTCAAATCCGTCTTACCAAAATCATAGAGGGCGTATCCCGCCGACACGTTGAAGTTGTAGTTGTTGTGCGGGATAAACTGCAGCGTTTTCGGCCCGTCGGGGGTAGGTAGGGCAGCCTGGGCTACCGGAGTGACATAGGTATAGCTGGCATTGCCGTTTACGAACGGAAGCAAGGCTGTTCTGGCAATATCCACCTGCATTTCCCCACTCTGAATCAGCCGCTCGGCTTCTTTCAGTTTGGGAAAATTGCTAAAAGCAGCCTGCACCAGATTATCCAGTTCGGCAGGACTCTGAGCGCGTGCTTTGCCCAATAATACGCATAGCAGAGCGACGACAAAAAATGATCTTTTCATATTTGGTTTCTTGATTTTCAAATTTTTAGATAGAGTACATGCGGAGTTTTTCAGATTGTAAAAACCTTCGACTTTCGAACCGTTAACCCGAAATCAGTGGGCCGCCTCCGCCGCCATCTTCGCCTGCGCGGCTGCCTCTTGGGCGGTTTTCTTTTTGGTGCGCATAAAAAATAACAGCGGCATGATGGCGATGAAAAAAATCGACACTACCCGAAATGTATCAAGATAGGCTAGTAAATAGGATTGCTTATCCACCATCAGCCCCAACTGCCTATACGCCTGTGCAGTAGCCTGCACCGCATCACCCGAAACCGACATCATACCGCGTTTGAGCGCTTCAAAACGATCGACGAACAGCGGATTCGCCGGGTCCATATTAACCATCAGATCGGAGCGGTGCTGAGCGTAGCGCTGTACCACGAAATTATTGGCCAGCGCGATACCAAATGCTCCCCCAAGTTGCCTGATCATATTGTTAATGGCGATTCCCGCTGGGTAGTCCTGCGGTGACAGTCCGGCCACAGCCTGATTGATCAGGGGCAATTGTAGCATCGAAATTCCCGCCACCCTAAGTAACTGTACCGGAAACCATTGCCACTGGCTGGCATCGGCCGTGAAGTTGCCGGCCTCAAAGCCAAAAACGATCATCAGGATCATCCCGATGGTAATGAAAGGCAAAGGCGAAGCCCCCGCCGACAGACGGCGGCCCAGGATAGGCATCAGAATTACGCCGGCCATCGTGGGCCATAGCAGCGAGAGGCCCGTCATGGTGGCGGTATAGCCGCTGATGCGCTGCACCAAAACCGGATAAACAAATACGGAAGTAAACAAACCAATGCCGGCCACGAAGCTGAGAATCGTAGTCAAAGCGAGCGTTCGGTCTTTCATCACCCGGATATTCACCACCGGTTGGTCCGTAGAAAGTTCGCGCCAGATGAAACCTATGATGCCGGCGACCGCCGCCGCCGTGAAGCCGATAATCATTCTGGAATCGAACCAGTCCTCAGACTCGCCTTTTTCCAAAATAAATTGCAGCGAACCTACGCCTACCATCAGCAACAGAATACCCAGGTAATCGATTTTGATCTGTGCCTTTTTCTTGCCCTCACCTATCCTTTGGTCGATATACAGGTAGGTAGAAGCTGCCGCCAAAATACCGATGGGAATGTTGACAAAAAAGATCGCCGACCAATGGTAGTTGTCGATGATCAGGCCGCCCACATAAGGGCCAAGCGTAGGCCCCAGGATGATGCCCATACCAAACAAACCTGACGCTACACCGCGCTTCTGCGGCGGGAAGGCATCGAAAAGCAAGCTTTGTGAAGTGGATAGCAGCGCGCCGCCCCCAATGCCCTGGATAAAGCGCCAGAAAACGAGCGTCGCCAGATCGCCGGAGGTACCGCAGAAATAGGACGCAATTGTAAATATGACAATCGAAGTGAGGTAGTAGTTTTTGCGGCCAAAGTACTCGCCCAGAAAGCCGGTCATCGGGATGATGATGACGTTGGCGATGGCGTAGGATGTAATGACCCAGGCTACGTCCTCGATCGTTGCGCCCAATGACCCGGCCATCTCGTTCAGGGCTACGTTGACGATGGTGGTGTCGATGAGTTCCATGACCGAAGCCAGAATCACCGTAACCACGATAATAGCCCGCTTTGAGCCCGTAGGCGTCGCGTGGAGCGTTTGTGGATTGTTCATTTTGCCAGAATCCAGGACTAGACTTTAGTTTATTTTCACTACCGCTTCCACGCTCATGCCTACCCGCAGGCGGTCCTTGAACTGATCGGCATTTTCAATCTCGATCTTGACGGGAATCCGCTGGGTCACCTTTACAAAATTGCCGGAGGCGTTATCGGGAGGTAGTAATGAGAATTTCGCGCCCGTAGCTTCAGAAATTTCGGCCACCTTTCCCCTGATTTCCAGATCAGGGAAAGCATCCACCTTTACTTCGACGGGTTGTCCCACGCGAATATTGGTTAGCTGTGTCTCCTTGAAATTGGCCGTCACCCAGATGTTGCTGCCGTTCACAATCGTGAAGAGTGTCTGGCCAGGCTGCACGTACTGCCCTACCGACACATTGTTGGTGCGGCCCGTCTTGCCGGAGATAGGTGCTGTGATTTCGGTGTAGGAATTGCGTAGTTTGGCTTGGTCGAGGGCAGCTTGCTTTACTTCTAGCACGGCTTCCATTTTGCGGATGTTTGCTTCGGCGGTGTTTTCAGCGACTTTGGCCTGTGTGGCCTGCGCCTGCAAAGCGGTGAGCTGGCGGTTCTGAATGTCGCTGGTCGCCTTGGAATCTTCCAGTGAGCGTTTAGTGATGGAGCCGCCCGTGAACAGATTCTGGTCACGTTGCAGATCGCTCTGTGCTTTGGTTTGGCGGCTGGCCTGGACATCCACGTTGGCACGGGCTACTTTCACCGCTTCACGCGAATTCAGCAGACTAGCTTTGGCTGTTTCGAGGTCGGCCAGTGACTGCGCGTAATCGGCTTCTGCCTGCGACACGGCCAGTCCGTACTCGGCGGGGTCTATTTCCAGCAGTGGCTCACCAGCTTTGACTTGTTGGTAATCAGCCACATTCAGCGTTTTGACGTAGCCCGCCACGCGAGCTAGCACGGGGGCGGTATTGCCGTCGATCTGGGCATTGTCGGTAGATTCGATCGTCTGGTTGTAGCGATAGGCCCGAAAGCCATATAATGCACCGCATAGCAATACGATGCCGATGACGATACGGGGAGCGAATTTTTTGATAGGGTTAACTTTTGCAGTTGCCATGCTTTGTTGGTTTATGGCGGGCTTAGCCGCCTGATAATGAGTTAGAAAAGTCTTAGTTGATTTTTAATAAAAACTACCTCACCAATCAATTTAACTTTTTGATTTTTCATGAAGTAAACCAGGTTGACTAGATTTGCGTTCACAAAGGTAAACTAGGTTGACCATAAAAGTCAATTGAGTTGACCATATTTTACATTAAATTTGCGTTAAAATTTGATTACTAGTATTTTAACTATGGAAATCACAAAAAATAAAATGGAAAAATTCGATTTTGAGCGTTACCACTCTATTCGCCGTCGCTCCCTGGGCAGACTATCGTGGCGTCTCAAAAGGTACTTGGATCGAAATATGGAACCATTGATGGCGGCCCGAGGCTACGGGGACTTCAAAATGGGGTCATTGGCGCTGTTGGCTAATCTGACGGAAGAAGGTATCACCAACACTGAACTGGCCAAGAAGGCAGGAATCAGTAAGCAGGCGATGAGCAAGGTGGTGAGAGAACTGGAAGAAAATGGCTATATCAATATTCAGCCTCACGAAAGTGACGCCCGGTCAAGCGTAATTTTCCTGGATGAACGCGGCAAAGAGCTTTTTGTAGATCTTAATGAAGTGATGAATAATGTTCGCGCGCGCATGGACGAGATAGTGGGAAAAGAGCGAATCGAGGGGATGATTGATGTTTTGTACGAGCTTTTGGAGGTACTTGAGAATGATGGTTCAGCCGCCTGAGTTGAAAATTGCCGGTTGTCAAAATATGTGGCACAATTATTTCAGAAAAAAGTCGCGACGTTTACGTATGCCCGTTCATTAAACCTGCTCCGCTGTTTTTGACTCAAACCCCGAAAAAATTATTATGATGAAAATGCGCAAAATAGTTTCCTACCTGTTTTTCATTGTAGGAATTTCCTCGTTTTATGGTTGCTCCCGCAATCCGGTGACGGGCAAACGAGAACTAATCCTGATGTCCAAAGAGCAGGAAATTGCCCTGGGTAAAGAATCGCACCCGTCAGTGGTAGCCTCGATGGGCCTTTATGAAGATCAGGGTCTACAAGCCTTCATCAACCAAAAAGGCAAGGCAATGGCCGCCATTTCGCACCGCCCCGACCTTCCCTATCAGTTCTTTGTCGTGGATTCGCCCGTAGTAAACGCTTTTGCGGTACCGGGCGGCTACGTTTATTTCACGCGCGGTATTATGGCTCACTTCAATAATGAGGCCGAATTTGCCGGAGTACTAGGCCACGAAATCGGCCATATTACCGCCCGTCACTCGGCTCGCCAGCAGACAAGCCAGCTGCTTGGTCAACTGGGGGCGATTGCGGGTACTATCGCTCTGCCCGAAATGGGCGAAGTGATTCAGGCGGGTGTGGGCTCTCTTATGCTAAGTTACAGCCGTGCCCACGAAACCGAATCGGATGAAATCGGCGTAGGATACTCTAGCAAAATTGGCTACGATGCCCACGAAATGGCCGATTTTTTTGGTACTTTGAAAAAAATCAGCGAAGCCAGCGGCCAGATTATCCCCACGTTCCAGTCTACTCACCCCGATCCGGGCAATCGCCAGAAAAAGGTGGATGCCCTCGCCACCAAGTACCAGCAGGAGAATCCCGGCAACTATGAGGTAGATCGTAACGAGTATCTTAAGCGTATCGACGGCATTATTTATGGCGAAGACCCCAAGCAGGGATTTGTGGAAAACGATATGTTTTACCATCCTGTTCTGAAATTTCAGTTTCCGGTGCCGCGCAACTGGCAGCATCAGAACTCACCTACGCAGTTTCAGATGGCTCCAAAGAACGGCAAGGCGGTCATGATTTTTACCTTGGCGCAGGGAAATTCGCTGGAGGAAGCTGCGCAGGCCACTTTAAAGGGAATGGGCCTGGAAGCAAAAGAGAGTCAGAAGGCAACTATTAACGGCAATCCGGCCCTGGTGGTGGTATCGCGGCAGGCACCTCAGCAACAACAGCAAGGCCAGCCCCAGCAGCAACAGACCGCCCAGAATACAGTGCAGGTGGCGACCTGGTTTATCCAGTACAGCGGCAATATCTACGCTATCCACGGTATGAGCTACCTCGCTGATTTCGATAAGTACGCATCTGATTTCAAACAGGTAGCTGAAGGATTCCGCACGTTGACGGACCGCGACAAACTCAATCGTCAACCTGAACGCATCCAAATCAAAAGCGTACAGCGCGATGGTACTCTACAGAGTGCGCTGGAAGCCTACCAGATGCCCAGCGATAAAATGAAAGAACTGGAAATATTGAACGGAATGGATTTGAAAGATCCTGTGACGCGGGGCATGCTGATCAAGACCCTAGGAAAATAAATGGCAGAACAAACAAAAAAGGAACCCCGGCTAAGTATAGCCGGGGTTCCTTTTTTGTTTGTTCTATTATTAGCGAATAATCAATCCAAGTACTTACACCTCAGACTTTCACGCAAAAATTTCTTCCTTTACCGCTTCCATATCTGGTAGTTTGATTTTGTTCAGGAGTTGTTCTTCCAACAGATCGGCCCAGGTATTGATATAAAGTACCACATCGTCGCGGAAGTTATGGCGGAGGTACCGCTTTTCTTTAGGAAGCCGTTCCAGAATCCTGCGGTCAGTCAGCCTTTCCAGATGTTGCAAATCAGCTGAAGTAAGTCCGGCCTGAAGCATGTCGGCAATGAGCAAGTCCATCGGAAGTCCGCTGCTGGGACAATAGTCGTTCAACTGTTCCTGCCAGTCGCCACGACCAACAGCCAGGGCGTGTTCATGAATTTCGGCTTTGGTAAGTGTAGTGAGTTCCTGCGCCAGATTGCCGCAGTTGCAGCTTCCCATGTGGCCCCACTGGTAGGGGGCACCTTTCTGAAGCTTTGCCGCGGTTCGGCGAAGTGCGTCGATCAGTATAAGATTAGGTTGTGCCATTTTATTCTGTTGACAATAGATAGTGGTCAGTTATGCCTAATATTTATACCATTTTGCGCCCAAATTGTTTTTCACAAAAAGCCGATCACCTACTGCCAAAACGCTCTATACGGCGGCGTAAGCCTGAGCCAATTCTACCAGATCTTTATCATTCACTTCTTTTTTCACGTCGGCGACTTCCAGAAACCGATCGTAAACTTCGTTGAGGGCCTCCTGCTCGTACGTAAAACCCAGCAACTCCATGCGATGTTTCAAGGCATGACGACCCGAACGGGCAGTCAGCAAAATATCTGATTTATCCACGCCCACATCGTGTGGGTTCATAATCTCGTAGTTGAGCGAGTGCTTCAGAAACCCATCCTGATGAATACCCGACGAATGCGCGAAGGCATTGCGACCCACAATAGCCTTGTTGGCCTGAATGGGCATGCGCATCATTTTGGAAACCAGCTGGCTGGTCGGATATATTTTCGTGGAGTCGATGCCGGTAGTCAGCCCCAATTCCTTATGTACCTGCAGCGCCATCACTACTTCTTCCAGGGAAGTATTGCCCGCACGCTCTCCGATACCATTCATGGTTACTTCCACCTGACGTGCTCCTTCACGAATGCCGGACAGTGAATTGGCGGTGGCCAGCCCAAGGTCGTTGTGGCAGTGAATAGAAATCGTGGCCTTGTGCACATTGGTCACATTTTCAAAGATATAGCGAATCTTCTCGCCGTACTCTTCTGGAAGGCAGTAGCCCGTCGTGTCCGGAATATTAACTACCGTGGCCCCTGCCTTAATTACGGCTTCCACGAGTTGGGCCAGAAAACCCAAATCGGCCCGACCCGCATCTTCGCAGTAGAATTCCACGTCGTCCACCAGATTCCGGGCGTACTTGGTGGCGTCGATGGCTCGCTCAATAATCTTCTCCCGAGTGGTATTGAACTTATGCTGTATGTGAATATCAGACGAGCCAATTCCGGTATGGATACGGCCCCGCTGGGCAAATTTCAAAGCATCGGCTGCTACGTCGATGTCGCCCCGCACGGCGCGGGACAGCGCACAGATCGTCGGTTCGCGCACGGCTTTGGAGATTTCGACGACCGACTGAAAATCGCCGGGGCTGGACAAAGGGAAGCCGGCTTCGATTACGTCTACGCCCAAAAGTTCAAGCTGCTTTGCTACCACAACTTTCTCTTCCGTAGTCAATTGGCAGCCGGGTACTTGTTCGCCGTCGCGCAGGGTAGTATCGAAGATATAAACTCGCTGACTCATTAGTAAGGGGTATTTTTTAGATAAAGAAGTACGAAAATAGTGTTTTCTAATCAATTAAAAACCCTTCCTCTGTTGGGAGAAAGGGTTCTTGATATGCCAAACCAAACCTTTCCCGTTCGCTAGAAAGCGATCAGCAGCAGGTCATTGGATAGGTTGGCTCGTCTGTAATGCATGAATCTGGATGCTGGCGAAATTTCGCTCCTCGCGATTTTCCTCCGCAAAGTAAGACGAAGAATTGAGATGTGCAAACCATTGTTATGAAAAGTACCGACAACAGTTGCCCAAAAGTCATGACAAATACTCCCCATTGAACTTAATAACTACTTCTACACATATCTGGAATCGATCGTTTTCGCCTCAGCCACCAATTCTTTCACTTTCTGCTCTTCATCTTTACGGCAGATCATCAGTACGCCATCGTACTCAGCTACGATAAAACCTTCCAGGCCATTGATGACGACCAGTTTTTCGCCCGGAGTTTTTATGATGCAGTCGCGGGTATCGTGTAGCAAAACGGTACCTTCGACCACATTTTCGTTCTGATCTTTCTCCGAAATCTCGTACAGAGATTTCCAGGTACCCAGGTCCGACCAGCCGAAACTTGACAATACTACGTGTACATTGTCAGCTTTTTCCATAATGCCGTTGTCAATAGAAATACTACCACAATGTGAATATATCTGGTTGATGAAAGGTACCTCGTCAGGCGTATAATAGTGCTGTTCACCTTCCTCAAAAAGTTCGGCCAGGTCAGGTAGGTGTTTTTTAATGGCTTTTTTTAATGTCTGCACATTCCAGACAAATATTCCTGCATTCCACACAAATTCGCCGCTTTCCAGAAACTTCTCAGCCAGCTCGAGGTGAGGCTTTTCGGTAAAGGTTTTTACCTTTTTCACTGTCATCTTATCAGGAATGTACTGGATGTAACCATAGCCCGTATCGGGACGGGTAGGCTGAATACCCAGCGTTACCAGAACGTCGTTCAGGTGGGTAGCCCCCAAAGCCACGCGGATGGTATCGCGAAAAGCTTCTTCTTTCAGAATGATGTGATCGGCGGGGGCCACAATGATATTGGCATCAGGATTGCGGGAGCCGATTTTATAGCTGGCGTAAGCAATACAGGGAGCGGTATTGCGCCGGTGCGGTTCGAGCAGAATCTGGTCGTCAGTTAGAAGCGGGAGTTGCTTTTTCACCAGATCCTTGTACTCGCTACTAGTGACTATGTAGATATTTTCCATGGGGCAAATCCCCTCGAACCTTTCGGCAGTCTGCTGCAGCAGAGATTTCCCGGTTCCCAGTACATCGTGAAACTGCTTGGGGAAATTTGTGCGGCTGAAAGGCCAGAAACGGGTTCCGACTCCGCCCGCCATAATAATTACGTAAGTATTTTGAGTATTTTGCATGAAGTTATATAGCTATGAAAATGACGCTTTAAGGTTAAAACAAATCTACTGCTTTTCTTTACTGATAAAGGCTTCGACCCGGGCCTGCACGTTCTGCCGTACATTGGCCCAAAACAAGTTGATATCGGCGTTATGCCAATTTTTATTATTGATAAAAGCACGGCCTTTAATATAAGGTTTGCTGATCCACAAGAGACCTTGATGGCATTGAGCATCGGCTAGCTGAGGGTAGTAGGTGTACTTCAATCCTACCCCACCCAGATTTTCTTTTTGCGAAACATAGGCATCATCTGTCTTCCAGGAAAGCGGATTGGTACAGACGGCAGTATTCTCTTCATTCTGGTACCAGTCAGGATAGTAGTTTTTGGCAAAAGTACGCCACGACACAAAACAGCGGGTTTGGTCGGGCGCGTCACCCGGCGGAATTGTTGCGAATTCGTCGGATTGAACCGCCATGCCGATCAGGTAGGCCACCACGAGTTGGTCACCTAGCGGCTTATTATCGAAAAACTCCTTCAACAGCCGGACAGCGTGCAGCGTCCCCTGGCTATGGGCGGCAATAACAATGGGACGGCCCTGATTATAATGTTGCAAATAGTACTCAAAAGCAGTTCTGACGTCGGCATAAGCAAAGTTCAAGGCCTGTACTTTATCATTTTTATTGGAGGTGACAAAAGCGTAGTAATGTGCTTGCCGATAGCGGGGCGCATACACCCGGCATGAGCCATTGAATACAGAAGCCTGATTCAGAATTGTGCTCTCATCAGTAGCCAGGTTCAAGGCAGAGTCAGCCAGGCTGGCGTTCCAGGGGAATTTACTGTCGGGAGCCTGAACGTAGATGGTAGGGTGAATGAAAAATACATCAGCGCGGGCGCTGGCTTGCTGATCCTTATAATCGGAGCGCAGAGGTATATGATCAGCGGCATCTGCCTTCTCAGGTAGTGCCGCCCAGGCCGTTGACTGCGAATAATCGGGTAGTAAGTTGGGGACAGGTGCCGCGTAGGGAACACTGATTACGGACTGGCTGTAAGCGTTTTTATCCTGCCAGAAATTCAAGCACATCAACGATATGATTACGACTGCCAGACGTAGAGCGCAGGTCATAGTAGATTCATTGGATAAAAAACAGCTATAAATTGGAATTTTTTAACAAAAAAAAGAAAAAATTGCACCGAGGCGATATTATTCGATAATATTACGTTCAAATTAAAACAAAATCATCCGCTCATTTAAAAACGTTAGCCCATTAAAAAAACATGAACAATCCATTTACAAAAAAGGCACGGCTGGCTACTGCACTACTGCTTGTGCTCACATTTGGTTCGCTGGCTTTTGGCCAGGATTTAACTACAAAGGTAACAGGAAAAGTAACCGATTCCGCCACGAAAGATGGATTGGTCGGCGTCAGTATTCAGGTAAAAGGAAAGGTAATCGGGACCATTACTGATAGCAAAGGAGAATTTGAATTCAATACCACTACTCCGCCTCCCTTCACATTGGTAATAACCTCGGTAGGGTACGAAACGCAGGAGGTACCCGTAAGCGGTAATCAAACGAACATCGCCGTTAGTCTCGCTGAGCAGCCCATTATGGGCCAGGAAGTAATCGTATCGGCTTCAAGGGTGGAGGAAAGCGTATTACAGTCGCCCGTGGCGGTAGAGCGCATGGACATCCGGGCGATCCAGAATACACCCGCCGCCAGCTTCTACGATGGCCTGGCCAACCTCAAAGGCATTGACCTCACTACGCAGGGACTGCTGTTCAAATCCATAAATATGCGCGGCTTCGGTGCTACGGGCAATCCCCGAACAGTACAGATGATCGACGGCATGGACAACTCTGCTCCTGGTCTCAATTTCCCCATCGACAACATCGTCGGCATTCCCGAACTGGACCTGGAAAGTGTAGATGTACTGCCGGGCGCGGCCTCGGCCCTTTATGGACCCAATGCTATCAACGGCTTAGTGCTGATGAACAGCAAAAGCCCGTTTCTATATCAGGGACTGAGCGCGGCGGTGGAAACGGGCGTCATGAGCGCCAGCAATCGCGATGTAGTCACGACGCCCTTTTATGACGGCAGCATCCGTTACGCCAGGGCTTTCAACAACAAATTTGCCTTCAAAGTAAACCTCTCCTACATCCAGGCTCAGGATTGGCAAGCAACCAATTATACCAACCTCAATGTGGGTGGAGTGCAGGACGGCACACGGGGCGCGGGTGTTGACACCGACTATGACGGCATGAATGTTTATGGCGACGAGGTACAGGCCAATCTTCGTACTGTGGGTCAGGGGCTCGTAGCGGCCAATCTGATTCCTGCGGCAGCATTGGGCTTACTTCCAGATGTGAACGTGAGCCGGACGGGCTATCTGGAAAGGGATCTGGTGGACTATAACACCAAATCTTTCAAATCGAATCTGGCCCTGCATTACCGAATCAACGATAAAATCGAGGCCGTAGCGCAGGTCAACTACGGCGCTGGCACTACGGTCTATACAGGAACGGGGCGCTACTCTCTACGCAACTTCAATATTACTCAAGCTAAGCTCGAGCTGCGCGGCGACAACTTCACCCTCCGCGGCTACACCACGCAGGAGCGCTCCGGCGACTCTTACCTGGCGGGTCTGGCGGCCATTTCCATGCTCAATGAAGCTACGGACCACGTAACGTGGTTCGGAACGTACGCAGCCGCATTTCTGCAAGCCCGGCAAGCCGGGGTAGCTCAGGATCAGGCGCTTGTTGCGGCCCGTACCTTTGCCGATCAAAATATGCTGACGCCCGGTTCCGAAGGTTTCGATGCTTCTTTGGACAGATGGCGCGGTACTCCGATTTCACAGGGTGGCAGCAATTTTACCGACAAGACCAACCTGTACCACGCCGAAGGGCTGTATAATTTCAAAAACCAAATCAAAGTAGTCGATTTGTTGGTGGGTGCCAATGTACGGCAATATCAACTACGCTCAAACGGGACGCTTTTTGCCGATAATAAAGATGGCCGCAACGGCACTATCGGTATTACAGAGTACGGGGCATTCGCGCAGGCCAGCAAGTCTATATTAGGAGATCATCTGAAACTCACAGGCTCGCTGCGCTATGACAAAAACCAGAACTTCGACGGCCAGTTTACGCCGCGTCTATCGGCAGTGACGACTTTTGGCAATAGTAATATCCGGCTCTCCTACCAATCGGGCTTTCGCATTCCCACCACCCAAAACCAGTACATCGACCTGAAAACGCCCAATGCCATCCTGATCGGCGGGCTACCTGAGTTCAACCAGCGCTATAATTTGGGAAGTGGCATTTTGCGTCAATACCTCGACCCCAAGTTTATTCAGAACTTGATTGCCAGCGACCCCAGCATTATTCAGGCTGCCACGCAATACGCCACCGCGGCAATAACGCAACAGGTAACAGCGGGGGTGACGGCGCAGGTCAATGCGGCAGTTGCCGCCGGACAAATCCCCAACAATCCACAAGCAATCGCAGCGGCCATCCAGCAGGGTGTGGCTGGTGCCCTGCCGGGAGCCTTGCAGCAAAACCTGCAAAGTACCGTAACGCAGGTAGCACCGGCTTTTGCTCTTGCCAAAGCTCCCAAGTACCAGGCTCCCGCGCTTAAGCCCGAGCGTATTGCTTCCTATGAAATTGGTTATAAGGGTATTATTGCTAAAAAGCTGTTTGTAGATGCCTACTATTATTTCAGCCAGTACACCAATTTTATCGGCGGGACGGTCATCGTGGTACCTACTGCGCCCGCCGCGCCGGGCCTGCCCATCGAGTCGGGCGTGAGCAGCGCCAGTACCCGGATGGCCTACTCGCGCCCAGCCAATACCAATGAGAAAATCAACGTGCAGGGCTTTGCTATCAGCGCCGATTACTCGCTGGCGAAGGGGTACTTCGTGGGGGCCAATATGGCTAACAATGAGCTGCAAAACTTCGTGGTAACGCCTGAGCAACAGTATGCCGGATTTAACACCCCCAAGTACCGCTACAACCTGAAAGTTGGTCGTCGCATTAGTAGTTCTAACCGCATCGGATTCAATGCCTCGTTCCGCCATCAGGATGCTTTTGTGTGGGAATCAGGCTTTGTGCAACCGACCAGCGCCGACGTAGTTGATCTCTTTACAAACACAACGGTAAAAGCCATTAACAATCTTGACGCGCAGGTAAGTCTCAAAATACCTGGCATCAAATCGATTGTAAAAGTGGGGGGTACCAATCTCTTCGGCAAGCCCTACGTTCAAGCCTACGGCAGCGCGTCGGTAGGCTCGATGTACTACGTCTCGCTGACGTTCGACGAACTATTGAACTAGCGGCCGACTTCCTACAGTCGAAAATTTTTCGCTTTCAGAAATACATTTCACAAAAAAGCGTGAGCCGCCTGCATTGGGAAGCTTGCGCTTTTTGGTATGAAATCTGGTTGCTCAGGAAAGTACTAGACGCAATTTGCCGGCAGATTTTTTGATTTGTCGGTAAATTGTCAGATTTTGAGGATTGCTTTTTTTTGATAATAACCCCACAATATATGTCCAAAAAGAACCGAGCTACCGGTATTGTTTATTCCACCGACCCGAATTTTGAATACCAGAATGAAGATGATGAACCAGAGACATTATCCCCAGCGCAACAAGACCTGCGCGTGTGGCTCGACCGCAAGGGAGGCGGCAAAGTAGTAACTGTCGTAAAAGGATTTGTGGGGACGATGTCCGATATGGAAACGCTCAGCAAGCAATTGAAAACGGCCTGTGGCAGCGGCGGTACTGCCAAAGATTATGAAATTCTCATTCAGGGCGACCACCGCGACAAGGTATTGGCCTGGCTACAAAACAAAGGCTATAAGGCCAAAAAGGCAGGAGGTTAGAATACTGCCGTGGAATCCACGGGCGACTGTTGTACGGGCGGTGGCGGGGCTAATTGCTGTTGCTGAGGCTGCTGCTGATACATAGGGTTTTGCTGCGGCATCATGGGGTTGTCCAGTAGTTCTACATGGGTGATGAAGTACTTGGTGTCACCAATCCAGGGCAGTATAAAGAATTTTTCTTCATAAGTAAGCGAAACCCGGCGCCCAGTTTTGATCCCTTCTTCGAGTTTGGAAACCGCTGTTTCGTTGTCCGCATCGACCGAAAAATCCCATTGGTTGGCGCTAAGGGTACCTCCCCCTTCAAACAGGCCACCGACGTTCAAGACACCTTCATAGGTTTTAAAGACAAAGCCTCGTTTGCTGAGCTTTATGACAAATCCTCCGCGCTTCCCTTCGCTGTAATAGCCAAAAGTGATGTAGTAAAATATGCCGAATACGATCAGCAGAAAAATTCCAAGTATGACCCATTTACGCATAGGGAGGGTGTATTTTAAGGGAATGAAGGAAGTCTTTCCGGGCCATAAAGCGACGGGAAGACCCAGTGTTTTTTAGTCAAAAGCCAAAATTCAGTATTTGGCAGGAGTTTTCCAAGTGCTGTTAAGGCTCAGGTACTTTTCAGCACTATGGGCTAAAAATACTGAACTCACTTTGCCCGGATCGCTTCCACGGGGTCCATGCGGGCAGCAAGCATTGCGGGCACAATTCCCGACAGAACACCGATAACGCTGGAAACCCCCAGGCCCAGGGCAACATTTTTGGGCAACAAAACTACCTCTAAACTACCCAGTGGCATAAAAGTGAGCAAGTAAACAATGAAAATCCCTACTAGCCCGCCCACCAGGCTAAGCATTACGGCCTCGAACAAAAACTGGCAGAGGATGAAATAATTCTTGGCTCCCAGCGATTTCTGAATGCCAATCAGGTTGGTTCGCTCTTTCACCGACACAAACATAATGTTGGCAATCCCGAAGCCACCTACCAGAATCGAGAAACTACCAATGACCCAGCCCGCCAGCGTCAGCACCCCGAATAAGCCCGAAATGGCCTGGGCGGCGGCTTCCGGGCGGTTGATCGAGAAATTGTTGTCGTCGCGGGGCTTAATGCCCCTGATGGTGCGCATCAGGCCGGTGACTTCGGCCTCCACTTCGTACAGGCCCTCGTCCGACTCGTAGCCCTTCACTACGATGTCGGGATCGGGTCGCCCTGATTGGAAAAGCTTGGCAAAAGCGTTATATGGAATAAAACACTTCGTGTCGGGTGGGCCGCCGAATTCGATCAGACTCTCGCCCTTTTTCTCCTGAACCCCAGCCACCACGAAGCGGTTGCCCGCCAACTTGAACTCCTTGCCAAGCGGGTTGCCGCCCGGAAAAAGTGTTTCGGCGATGTCGGCCCCAATGATTGCTACTTGCCGGCCTGCATCGGTTTCGATCGGTGAAAAGTACCGTCCTTCGGCGATAGTAATGTCCGATATCTCGTTATAGTCATAAGAAATTCCCTGAATTAAGGCGGTCATGCTGTTGGAGCCGTTCTTGACCGTAGTGTTGCCTTTGAAATCCATCACGGCCACCGCGCTGGCGTTTTCCAGGTTGTCGTAAAGGTACTTGTACTCCCGGTAGCTGGGATTAGGCCATTGAAAGTACCGCCACCAGGCGTACTCCCCATTGCCAAACCCCCACGGCCACTTCTGCACATAAAGTACTTTGTCACCGATAAAACTCATGCTTTCCTTGATGTTTCGTTCGAGTGAATCGACGATCGTGAACACAGCTACGATGGCGAAAATGCCAACCGTTACTCCCAGCAGGGATAGAATAGTGCGTGTGAGATTACCCCGCAAAGCCTGCCAGGCGAAGCGAAAGCTTTCGAGGATTTGTCGAATGAATTTCATAAAGTTGGTTTCTGGAGAAATTTAAATGGCTAACCAAAATGCTGCTGCAAAAGTTAAAAACCTAACGCAAAGCCGCAAAACAAAAGGGATAAGTGGCAAGATGGACGTTTGTATGTGGGAATTAATCGCGTATTTTGTTGTTTAGTACTATTCATCACTGAACGAATTCATGTCAAGCGAAGTCATATTTTTTGCCGGATTCACGGTTTTTGTCATTCTGGTCATGATGCTCGATCTGGGAGCATTCAGCCGTAAGTCAACCAGCCACATTGTCAAGTTCAAAGAAGCCGCCACGTGGAGTGCCGTGTGGGTGGCCCTTGCGCTGGGATTTTATATTTTTCTGCGTTTTTATGGACACTGGGTACACGACATCAGCGATCCGTCGCATTTGGCTGCCGTCAAAAGTACCTATTATCCCAACCTGGTTCTGCCTACGGATTTCGAACCGGCCCTGACCGTTTTTCAGAACAACATGGCCCTGGAATATCTTACGGGCTATCTGGTAGAGTACTCGCTTTCGGTGGATAATATTTTTGTATTTATCCTGATCTTCAACTCCTTTGGTGTTCGGGAAATTTATTATAAGAAAGTACTTGTGTGGGGTATTTTGGGCTCGATCGTCCTGCGCTTTATCTTTATTTTCCTCGGTTCGGCGTTGATTCAGGAATTCAGCTGGGTACTTTACATATTCGGCGCATTCCTGGTTTATACCGGAATCAAAATTCTCGTTACCAAAGACGAAGAAGAAGGCATCGATGTACAGAAACACCCTGCTGTCCGGCTTTCTTCCCGCTACCTCAATGTATTCGAGCGCTACGTCGTGGATAATTTCTTCGTTCGTCGCAAGCGTGACAACAAGCTTTACGTTACGCCATTATTCGTGGTGATGATCGTCATTGCTTTTACCGATGTGGTGTTTGCGGTCGATTCCATTCCGGCCATTTTCTCGATCACCAAAGATCCCTATATAGTATTCTTTTCCAATGTGTTCGCTATCATGGGTCTGCGCTCGATGTTCTTCTTCCTCGTCAATATCATCGATATGTTTAGCTACCTCAAATACGGCCTGGGCGTTTTATTGACCTTTATCGGCCTGAAAATGCTTTTTGAGCACCAATTGCACGAGTGGGGATTCAGCAATATGTACTCCCTGATCGTGATTGTGGCTATCCTGGCAATCAGTATCGTGGCGTCGCTGCTGTTTCCCCCCAAGGAAGAAGTGGTAAAAGAGGGTTAACGGTTAAAGGATCAAACGGTGCATTTAAGCGACAGAGTGAGTCTAACTGGTCGAGCGCTCCCGTCAACCCATTAACCACTCCTTATGCAAAGTGGCTCTTGGCGTTTATCACCTGAGGCTCTCCCCCTTTTTCGGTCACGGTGTAGTTGAAACCTTTTTGGATAGAATAAGCACCCACCTCGCCTTGCTTGTTGACCGCGATGAAACCTACCTGGAAGGTCTTGGCGCGTTCGGGATCAGGCTTGATGATTCTTTCCACGGCTTTCTTGCAGGCTTCGTAGGGTGACAACCCCGAGCGCATGAACTCGACCACCAGGTGCGTACCGCACACCCGAATGACTTCCTCACCCTGCCCGGAGGAAGTGGCCGCGCCTACTTCATTATCCACAAATAACCCCGCTCCGATAATGGGTGAGTCGCCCACGCGACCCCGCATCTTGAAGCCCATGCCGCTGGTAGTACACATGCCCGACACGTCGCCGTTGGCATCCAGGGCCAATGTACCCATGGTATCGTGGTTGAATGCGCCATCTTCCAGTCGCGCCGGAGCAAAGGGACCATGGCCTTTCTCTTTGCCATTACTACCTTTGTTTTGTTGAAGTTCAATATTGATAACAGGTTTGTACTCCTCTTTCTTTAACCAGTTTTCGTAGGACTTCTTCGCTCCTGCCGAAAGTTCGTCCGGTTCCAGTTTGAAGCCGTTTTCTACGGCAAACTGCTGCGCGCCCGCGCCTACCAGAAAAACGTGCGGGGTCAACTCCATTACTTTCCGAGCCACGGACACGGGGTGTTTTATTCTTTCCAAAAACGCCACCGCACCGCAGTTGGCTTTCTCATCCATGATGCAGGAATCCAGCGTTACGTAGCCGTCGCGGTCAGGGTTACCGCCCAGGCCCACGCAACAATTGATGTCGTTTTCGATGGCGATTCCCGCCTGTTCTACCGCATCAAGCGCCTTTCCACCTTTTTCCAAAATCGGCCAGGCCGCACCGTTGGCGATTTTGCCGCTATCCCAGGTCGAGATGACAATGGGCTTGTTCACAATGGTACTTTTGGCAAAAAGGCGGTTCGTATTGAGAAAAGGCAATGCCAGAGCCGAAAAACGGAGAAAGGAGCGACGGTTATTCATTAAATGGAAAGTTGGTAAGTAGATGCCGGATTTTGGATTCCAGATATTGGACGTTATTAAATTGCTTAAAATCAATAAGTTACGTCTTTATTCGAACTAAAATTCAATGCAAAATAACTTTGCGGGGGTACTTATGTTCAATTAAGATTATTTACAAATATAGTATTGAGCGGGTACTTACTAAGAAAAACGCGATCAACGATTCCGCATCAATGAGATTACTAGAATAGAAACGGCTGTTAGCGCCGGAAAATCTATTTCCCTTTCGATTCCGCTTGCTTGGCTTCCAGTTCCTTAATCTTCGCCCGCTGCGCGTCGTTGACTGTCGGATAGTTGATACCCAATTGCTCAAGATAGGTCTTGTACTTACCCGGTTCGTAATAATATTTCTCCAAAGAAGGTTTGAATTCGGCCATAATTTCTTTATTCAAGTACGTAGCCGGAAAATCCTTCGGACCTACCAGCGGCGTGTATTGCAGTTCTTTCGTTTGCTCATCGCGGTAATAAGCCCAGGCTTTTTTCAGGACTTCGGGCTTAGTGAGCATATCGATCAGGGTCATCGCCTCGGCTTTGGCTCCGGCCACGATGCCTTTGTGGGCGATAGGCGTAGCCATCGAAATGGCGTTGGACCAGTGGTGGCCCGGCAGGTTGGGAATATTCGATGGATAGCGCAGAACTACCGTCGGCAAGGCCCATGAAATATCGGCAATATCATCGGAGCCGCCGCCCATCGAGCGCATGATTTGGCCGCCCATCGACGCTACGGGCATATCGGCAGGTAAGCCAATGGAGTCGAGCTTCGTAGCCAATCCTTCGATTTTGCTGGCTTCCATTTCTATTTGGGAAGCTTTGGCGAGTAGCTGATCGTTTTCGTCCCAGGCAGGAAGCCCTACCTTTTTAATATTTTCGTAAAGAGTTTCGGCAATAGGCTGGTTGAAATGTCCCGGCCAGGCCGAACCAAGTACCTCGTAAGTGAACTTAGTGTCGGTCATCAGCGCGGCGCCTTCGGCCATCTTCATGCCGATATCATAAAGCTTCTTGATTTTCGGGTAGCTGCGATCACGAAAGTAGTACCAGACCGATGCCTTGGAAGGCACCACGTTGGGCTGGTCGCCACCGTCAGGAATCACGTAGTGCGAGCGTTGGGTGAGTTCGAGATGCTCGCGGCGGAAGTTCCAGCCGACGTTCATCAGTTCCACGGCATCCAACGCACTTTTACCGCGCCAGGGCGCTCCGGCTGCGTGGGCGGCCTGTCCCTCAAACATGAACTTTACCGAGATCAGGCCGTTGTTGCCCGCATCGCCGTAGCCGACGCTCAGATTGCTGCTCACGTGGGTAAAAATGCAGGCATCCACGTCCTTAAAGTAGCCATCGCGCACAAAATATGCCTTCGCTCCCACCAGCTCTTCGGCCACTCCGGGCCATAGCATCAAAGTACCCGGAATCTTGTCACGCTCCATGATTTTCTTGACTGCCAGGGCCGAAATGATGTTCAAAGCCTGCCCCGAGTTGTGGCCTTCGCCGTGGCCGGGCGCGCCCGCTACCAACGGATCATGGTAGGCGACGCCGGGTTTTTGACTGGCTTTGGGGATGCAGTCTACGTCGGAACCGAGAGCGATAACGGGCTTGCCGCTACCCCAGGTCGCGATCCAGGCCGTGGGCATCTGGGCGATACCTCGCTGAATGGTGAAGCCTTCTTTTTCCAAAAGCGTAGTCAGGTACTTTGCCGACTCTTCTTCCTGAAAGCCCAGTTCGGCAAAACTGAACAGCATATCATTGATTTCCTGACCCAGCTTCGCGTTCTGCTCCACGCTCAGGATCACCTCCTGTTTCAGTTTAGCAGCAGGGTCGGCGGGGGTACTTTTAGCGCGTTTCGATTGGGCAAACGTTAGAGTGGTAGTCAAAACCAGCGCCACGCCTAGTAACGAAAGTAGTGTTTTTTTCATGCAGAAGAATAATTGCTAAAATGAGAGAATCTAAAAACAAAAGACCTGTCAAGTTGCCTAATTCCTGCATAAACTCCAAGTACTTTTCAAATACGGTCAATCAATGGTCGCCTGAAAATCTGAGAATATAGCTTCAGCAATATTTCTGCCCGGTTCAATACAATGGATCAGATTGCGCTATATGAAAATCATGGGACTCCAAGTACCCTAAATCAGCTAGTTGTCCTTATATATTTCCCTTTTTCATCTCGGTCACGGCATGATCGGCGGCGCGGGCGGTGATGGCCATGTAGGTAAGCGAGGGATTCTGCGTGGCGGTGGATACCATACAGCCGCCATCAGTCACAAAGACATTAGGTACAGCGTGAACCTGGTTCCATTTATTCAACATCGAAGTCTTCGGGTCATTTCCCATGCGGATACCACCCATTTCGTGGTTCTCACTACCGGGAAAACGGCCCGTATCGGCGGTTTTGATATTAGTAAAACCCGCTTTGGTGAACATCTCGGTAAACTGTTCGTAAAAGTCCTGCACCATTTTTCGGTCGTTGTCGTCGAAGTCAACCGACATACGCAGCAGCGGGATGCCCCAGTCATCTTTCAGCGTCGGGTCCAGCCGGATAAAATTACTTTCCTTCGTCAGCGTTTCGCCCATCATTTGCGCCCCGATGCTCCAGCCACCCCGGTCAGGCGCAAGTAGGCTTTGTTTCAGCTCCTCACCCACCATTCCGGAGGTAGAATTATTCTTTTTACTGGTGTTGAAAGATGTAGCGTAACCGCGCAGAAAGTCGGTTTCCTGCTTAAACACATTGCGGAAGCGCGGAACATAGCCGCCCGTGGGGCGCCGTCCGTCGGTCGTGGAATCGTGGAAGCCGTCGTAGTCCGCGCTCACCCGGCCTCGGTAGTTGTGGAAGCCAATGAACTTGCCCAGCACGTCGCTGTCATTACCCATGCCGTTGGGAAAACGCCGGGAGGTTGAATTCATCAAAACCAGATTAGAGTTGATCGCCGAGGCGTTCAGGAAAATGATCTTGGCGTAGTACTCCATCATTTCCTTCGTATTGGCGTCTACTACCCGCACGCCCACCGCGCGTTGCTTTTTCTCGTCGTAGATAATCGAATGCACTACCGAATGGGGCCGCAGGGTCATTTTTCCGGTTTTCATCGCCCAGGGCAAGGTGGACGAATTGGTGCTGAAGTACCCGCCAAACGGGCAACCCCGCTGGCACATTACCCGATGCTGGCACTTGGCGCGCCCCTGGTCGTAGTGGATTTGCTGCGGCTCGGTAATATGGGCACAGCGACCGACGATGACCGGACGTGTCCCTTTGTAATGCTTCGCCATCTGCTCGCTGAAATGCTTCTCGACGCAGGTCATTTCGTGGGCGGGCAGAAACTCACCGTCGGGTAATTGTGGTATTCCGTCGCGATTGCCCGCAATACCCGCAAACTTTTCCACGTAGCTGTACCAGGGTGCGAGGTCAGCGTACCGGATGGGCCAGTCGATGGCGAAACCGTCGCGGGCCGGACCTTCGAAGTCGTAGTCCGACCATCGCTGTACCTGTCGCGCCCACAGCAGCGACCGCCCCCCCACCTGATAGCCACGCATCCAGTCGAAAGGCTTGTCCTGCACGTAGGGATGCACCTTGTCTTTCATCACAAAATGCATGGCATCTTCTTTGAAAATATAGTGCTTGCTGGCAATCGGATTGGCTTGCCGTTCGGCCAGGGTTGGCTGTCCCAGATGATCAAATTCCCACGGCTGCATGTTGGTCGTGGGGTAATCCACATTATGCTTCACATCGCGGCCGCGCTCAAGTACCAGAGTTTTCAGCCCTTTTCCGGTAAGTTCTTTGGCAGCCCAGCCGCCGCTGATGCCGGTACCGATGACGATGGCATCGTACGTACGGGCTTTGATAGAGTCGAGATTTAAGTAGGACACGGGAAATAAGGTTACTTGCCTGCAAACATGAACATAAACAATCCAATCAAGAGAAAGGGCACTACCAACAAAAGCATCAAACCCAGGATAACGAAGATGGCTACGCGGTAAGGGTGCTTCATCATATAACTTTCGGTAGCGGTCAGGCTCAGCTTTTCCGGTGGTTCTTCGGCCTGTTTCACCTTTCTTGCTACTTGCAAGAAGGGGGGTATCAGGGCATCGAGAGCTTCCAGATCCACCTGATTCATCCGGTAACCGTAGGTAAGATTCAAAGGGTCGAGCGCCAGGCTCTGCTGCCTTCTGATCTTATCGTTGTCATGGAACAGCTTCACGAGCGCATCCTGGACTTCCTGGTCTTTAAGGATACGCTCACTCCACGTCCTGGAAGCCACCCAAGCACTGAGCAGATTCCTTGAATCGTTCAGTTTGAGCAGCTCGAATTTCTTCCGCTTTCTGTTGACAAAATTAGCCAGGCGGTTGTCGATGGCCTTCGAATCTCCCACCGTAAAGCGGGAAGGAACTTTCAAAGGCACTGAAAGCGTCACCCGGCAGCCTACAAATTCTGTGTACCGTATCTCCCCGGCATACTTTGTTCTTTTTAAGGGTTGAAACCACAGCTCCAAAGGTCCTAGCTCAGTTTCCCGGATAAACTTCAACCGTTTATCTCCCTGAACAAAATGATTTCTTTCTAGAAACGAAGTAAGGTTGGGATTGCTCATAGTTTCGCGTTTAGGGTAAGTGCCTGAAAAATAAGGCTTTTGGCTAACTCTTCCCAAAATAGTTAGTCAACGGTTATCGACCCACAAAGCAAACTACCCCAAACTACCTACTTCTCCCCCAACGACTTCACAAACAAAATCACCGACTCGATGTCCGTATCGGACAGAATCCCCTGAAATGACGGCATTTCGGGATTGTAACCCTTAACAATTTTGGCAGAAGGATTCAGGATGGATTCCCGCAGGTAGGCGTCATTGGCTACCACAGTGGACCCGTCTTCCAGGGGCCGCTTCGCGCCGTACAAGCCCTGGAAGGGTGGTCCGTACATGCCCTTGGTGCGCGTGCCTTCCGAGTGACAACCGGCACAGGCCGTTTTGGTAAAAATAGCCTTACCCTTTTCCGCCGAAACTACTTCTTTAGGCTTTTCCAGAACGTTCCGACGGGCTGTTAGCTGCGTGTAGTCTACATTGGTAAAGCCATACTTTGCGGGGGCCATATCTTCCAGGTAGTTGACCGTGAACCAAAATTCGTCGGCGATTTTGTGTCCGTCTTTCGCGGTCAGCTGGTAGTCCACTTCCATTTGCATCACCACTTTCATCTCCGGCACGAGCAGAAGTACCTTCTTGCGATCAGGCGACAAGTAGGCAGCCGAGACAAACATCGGTTCTTCACCCGTCGAGCCGTCCAGCTTGTAATGGCCCGAGCCGTACTCTTCAGTGCGAAGGTAGTTATAACGCTTGATCCGGAAATTGTCGGGATTGGTGGCCGTAGCGGCATCGAGTTCGGAGTCAAAGCTCAGTACAATACCTTGTTCACCAGCCTCAAACCGGTCGATCATGTAGCTGGGCTTTCCGGTATAACGCAGCCGCAACAACGCGCTCAGTCCTTTGGAATTGGAACCCCAAAGATTGAAGCCTGCCACGTAAAGTTGTCCATCCTGCGGGTTGGTCGTGCCTTTGGAGGTAGGGGCCGGATAATCGGCATGAATCATGGAAAGCCCACCCTGAATCCCCTGCGAAGTACTATCCATAAGTACCCGAAACAAACCGGGGCGACCAAAGGAGAAGTGAATCAAATCGCCGCTCAATGGCCCCATTTTGTCGCTGGTCACCCAGGCTTGCCCAATGCTGGACTGATCGATGTGATGAGGAATCCAGGTAAGCGGCGGCGCAATCGGCGGATTATCGGTGCGGTGCTCCGTGGGGCTTACGCCGTAGTAATCACCTTTCTTTATCAGATAAATGGGAGATGAAGGCACAAAATTGCCCTGCTGGTCGGAGGCGGTAAGCACGCCCGTCTTGGGATTGATGCCCAAGTACGGTCCCCGCAGTCCTGTGGCGATTACCTCGGCCTCACGGCCATCGGGTAAAATCTGCAGGATTGTTCCGTTATGCTTTGATCCTTTCCGGAAGCCTTTGGCAACCTGCGGCGTGACGCCGGGACCATTGCTCAGACTACCGCCTTTGGCGATGTAAAATCCACCCTCGGGATTAGGTACCATATCGCCGGCCCATTCCCTACCCTCGGGCGACTGCGACATGACGTTGGAGAAATTTTCGTAGTAGTCGGCGACTCCGTCGGCATTGAGATCGTGCAGCCTGACGATCCCTTCCCGTCCAAAAATATAAATTTCTTCATCGACTACTTCGATGCTCATGGTCTCGTGCAGACCTGACGCGAAACGTTTCCACCGGATGTTTTGCAGGTTCCGGTCAATGCCGCCGATCAGCCATACATCGCCCTCGAAGGTAACTACCGCCGCGCGGCCATCTTTGAAAAAAGAAACATCCGCTACCCGGACATTCCGCTTCCAGGGATTAGGCAGCGGCAGGGTGAGCTTATCAGTCACGAAGGCCGCTGTGTCGGGCGACAATACACCACGCGTTGTTACTTCCTCTTTCCAGTAGGCCGGGCCGCCTTTTTGTACGTCGGGAAACGCAATGCGGCTGGCCTTACAGGCTTTCTCGAATTGTTTGATCATCCGGGCCGGACCTTTCCAGATCATCACCGTCGCTTCGGTCCCCTGAGCGGAAGGCGCAAAGCGTACTTTCAAATGACTTTTATCCGACACATCAGGTTGCAACAATTTTGCGTTTTTACCCACCAACCCAATGGCCGTGACGGTATCCTGACTAGCCCCCTGGTAGATGTACGCATACTTCGAATTCTGCTCCACCTTGACCCCGTTCGTCACCTCCGCCAGTACGAGGCCCAGCGCATCGGTAGAACTACCCATTTTGAAAGTGCGGACGAAGGCCGTTTGTCCATTAAACTCCACGCTACCCGGCATTTCCATCACCTTAGTCTGCCCGACGGTGTAGTTCAGAACGACTTTATCGCCATGCGTATAGATGCCATTCCAGCGCGCTTCGGCGGCGGGTAACGGCATCCAATCCTCTTTCAAGGCGGGTACGGTAAAAGTCGCTGGGTTTCCTTCCAGGGCCACCCAGCCCGCGTAGTTACCCGTCGCGATTTGGGGTACCCCGGCAATCGTAGCCAGCTTATTACTTTTATTAAAAAAATCGTCGTAGGATACCTGCGCCATGAGGTTCATGGGCATAAACTTACGCGTCCAGGCCACCGACCAGCGAAGCAAATCGGTATCGAAGCATACGTAGGCGCTGTCGCCCAGTCGGATCGCGAGCGTTCGTGCGGCCTGGTTATCGGTGGGAAAGCCCGCGCCTAATTTACGCGCATCGATGGAAGTGGAAATGAAGGGGAATTCGGGTTCGACGAAAGGAGCAATTTCCAGCGAATCGGGATTGCTGGTAACTACTCTGGTAAAGTCAGAACTACCTATCAGGAATACCGAAGCGACGGCTAAAAGGCCGAACGAAAACAGGCCCCAGATTTCACGCGATAATCTCAACATTGAAAAATTCAATTAAAAGTAAAATGTCTTTCTAATTAGCAGACGGAGAATATAGTGGAATACCCCAAAGACTTTCCTACTCCTTCCCAAAAAGACCCAGGTCCGACAATTTCTCCCCGCCTTTGATCCCAAAATCCAGCGTACGGATCGGGAACGGAATCATAATATCGTTGGCATCGAAGGCTTCTTTGATATGCATGATAGCCTCATGGCGGCCTTGCAGGAATGTAGGCTGCGTGGTATCCTGCAACCAGATGCGGATGCTGAAATTGATAGAACTATCACCGAACTCATTGTAAAAGAGCGTAATTTCTTCATCCCGCGCTCTGACGCTCACCTTCGCGGCAGCGGCCAGGGCAACATCCTTTACTTTTTGCAGATTATCGCCGTACGAAACTCCCACAGACAAATCCACGCGTCGCTTGTGGAGCGCAGAAAAGTTTTCAATGGTATTTTGAAAAACGTCTTTGTTGGGAATAATAACCCGCTGTCCCTGGAAAGTCCGAATCATCGTGTCCCGGAGATTGACTTCCTCCACGATACCCATATGGTCGTTGGACTTCACGATGTCGCCCACGGCCAGCGGCCGGCGGAACGACAGGAAAATGCCTGACATGAAATTGGCCGCAATATCCTGAAAAGCAAAGGCCAGCGCCAAGCCCAGTATCCCCGCGCCCGCCAGAATAGAAGTCACGGCTTTGTCGAGATTCAGCACGCTAAGTACCACAAAAAACACGACCCCGATGGCAATGGCATAAATCACCGAACCGAAGAGCGTGTTGATGGTTTCGATGTGAGAAACTTTGCGAATCAGTTTCAGGGCCAGTTTGCGGATGAGCTTGGCAAGGTACAGGCCCAGCACCAGGATAATGGCAGCCAGCACAATATTGGGCAGCAGACGAATAAATTCCTTGGCCCAAAGGGTTAATTTATTCGTCAGTAAATCTACCGCTTGATTGATATTGAGATTCATGAAGCAATTATTTATTAAAACCTAATTTCAAACGCACCCCGCCGCCGAATGTTTCGGCTGGCGAGGCCATACATACGCAGAAAGGGGAAGTGATGGCTTCCCCTTTCTGCATTTTAATAACTCAAACTAATGGCCTTTTCTTTTTGAATCAGAAACAAAATGACGCGCCTCCTCTGGAAGACATCAAATTGTTCAATGTCAATTATCCACTAATTAAAAGGGCAGATCATCGTCCGAGCCGCCACTGGGTGCAAAGGCCGGATTGGGAGGCGGACCGAAATCGCCGGGCGCATTGTTTGGCGTAGAAGGCTGAGCGCTGCCCGCCGCGCCTTTCTCCACTTTCCAGGCTTTCAGGTCGGTGTACCAGCGCTGGTTATATTCGCGACTCTCGGCGTCGATGGAGGCGGTCACCATTTCGCCCTCGGACAGCGCAAATTGGTCGATCTTGTCGCCCCACATCGTGATGCAAACTTTCTTGGGATATTGGCCCTCGGTTTCAAGAATAAATTCCTGCTTGCGCCATGTACCGTTCTTGCCTTGCCCGTTTATTTCCGGCAGAATCGAGACTACGGTTCCTGATATTTCCATGAATATGATTTTTTACAAAAAATTGAATTGATACCTTGCCAAAAGTAAAAGATTTGCCCCTCATATCAAAAAAAGTGTTATCCTGCCAGGACATCTTCCCCTTAGCACTATGAAAATTAAAAGTACTATGAGCAAAGCATCCGGTTTGTTGTTGTTATGGCTGTTTGCAGCCTGCGCCACGGTACCGAAAAGACCGGCTTCCGGGAAAACGGTACCCGAAACAATGGATTTGTTTCTGCTAATCGGGCAGTCCAACATGGCGGGCCGCGGACCGCTGGATGCTGATCCAAAGCCCGCGAATCCAAATATCATGGTTCTGAATGCCCAAAATGAATGGGTAGTTGCCCGGGACCCGCTGCACTTCGATAAGCCTACCATAGTGGGCGTAGGACCAGGACTGGCCTTCGCCGAACGCTGGCAGGAACTGAACCCCAAATCAAAAATCGGCCTGATTCCCTGCGCCGTGGGCGGTAGCGGCATAGACGACTGGCAGCCTAGCCAAAAACACGCCCAAACGGGTATCTACGCCTACGATGCCATGCTGCAGCGGGTACTCGTAGCGCGGCAGAAGGGAGAAATTAAAGCCATTCTCTGGCATCAGGGCGAGTCGGATAGTAACCCGGCTCGCAATAAAGTGTATGAACAGAAGCTCGACGAATTTTTCACCCGATTACGTCGCGACATTGGCGCACCCAACACGCCTATCATTCTGGGTACTTTGGGCGATTTTATAACGGCTAAGAATCCAAACGCGCTCCCAATCAACCAAATCATAACCGACTTTCCCCGGAACCATCCGAATATTTACGCGGTATCATCGGCGGGCCTTTCCCATAAAGGGGATACGACGCACTTCGACACGCCCTCGGCACGGAAATTGGGCATACGTTACGCCGATAAGCTATGGGAAATAACGAAACAAGAATAATTAGGTAAAATCAGGCAATGCTCAAACCCAAGACCACATACAGCGTCCTTCCCAAGTGGCTTGATCGGCTGGATTTTCTGGGGCTGTTTGAGAAAGATCCGTTCGGCAACCTGCTGATCGTGCGGCGGCTGGTCATTATGGTAATCGGCTGGTTTACGTATTACCGCTACACAGCAGTAAACAAGATTCGTATAAAAGGTACCGAGCATCTGCTCAATCTGCCCGACCACGGGGTACTTTTCCTCTCCAATCACCAGACCTACTTCGCCGACGTCATCGCTTTTTACCATATTTTTTGTGCGGTGAAGTGGGGGTATAAGGATACTATTTCGCCGCCTTTTTATCTCTTCTCGCCCCGCGTTCGCAACTACTACGTAGCGGCCTCCGAAACAATGAAGGAGGGAGGCATTCTGCCCCGGCTGTTCAGTATTGGCGGGGCTATCACCGTAGAACGCTCGTGGCGGGCACAGGGCGAGAACGTCAAACGAAGCCTCGACAACAGCGCTCAGGACAAAATCGGCATGGGTCTTGACCACGGCTGGGTCATAAGTTTCCCGCAGGGCACCACCAAGCCCTACGCGCCCGTCCGCAAGGGCACGGCTTACCTCATCAAAGAACATCAGCCCATTGTGGTGCCAGTGGTGATCAACGGCTTCCGCCGCGCTTTTGACAAAAAGGGCTTACGCTTCAAGAAACGAAATACCAAGCTTACCGTGCAGTTCAAGCCGCCCATGCATTTTCTGCCCGAAGAATCGGTCGAAAGCATGGTAGCGCGGATCACTACGGCTATCGAGCAGGATATTCCAAAAGAAAGGATGACGTGGTTGGGGGAGGAGTAGGTGGGAGCTACTCTGATCACGTCAAGTACTTAGCTTATCCTTCGAATTTGTCTTTCGACTCTCCGTATTTTTTTCAAAGAAAAAGGCAGCTACGATTTTTACATCGTAACTGCCTGATTTTCAAAGTGGTGATGGACGGAATCGAACCGCCGACACAAGGATTTTCAGTCCTTTGCTCTACCAACTGAGCTACATCACCGTGCTCATTGGCCCCGTTTGGGACTGCAAAAATAGGCGGCTGTTTTGGATTGCCCAAACATTTGCTAAAAATCTTTCAAAAACTTTTATTGAGTCGTGGTCTGATGCGCCGGATCGCTACCTTCTCCGGCTGCGGCGGTCCTGACGGCGGGCTTTTTTGAGGTCATCGATGGCTTTTTTGGCTTCATCGTGCTGGCTCGACTTGCGGTCGGCCTTGTCGAGGGCCAGTTTGTAATAGCGTTGTGCTTCTTCGATGTCCTTCCGTGCTTCAGCAATTTTGCCCAATCCTAACAGCGAGGAAATGTAGTAGCCCGCGTCCAGCGACTTGGTTTGCACCGAGAAGTTGATTGCCTTTTGGTAGTAGTCAGCGGCTTCCTCATAATTCTTCTCGTAGTTCAACTTATAGTAGGCCAGCACATAGGCCGCATTGCGGCCGCTCACGCCTTCGTAACCCGGCATCCGGCGTTCGATTTTATCCAGCATGTTGCGGGCAGCCTGCTGGGCCTCGGCGGCATGGCCCGTCACGAAGGCCGAGCGGCAAAAGTACCGCTCGAAGTACGGATTGTCCGGGTAGGTCTGCCACATGTACTTGGCCATGTCGTAGGCTTTGCCGTACTGATTTTCCAGGCTATAAATCTGCAAGAGAAAGTAGCGGGCCTCCACGCGGGTGTAAAAGGCATTGTTGGCCACTTTTTCCAGCTGCTGAATCCCCAGTTTCTTGTTTCCCTTTTGAAAAAAAATCAAGACGGGTTTCAGAATCGGGTACTCTTTCGGAATCCACTCGGAATAGTAGTTGTAAATTCCGTCGCCGAAGAGTAGTTCAGGACTCAGATCGCCGTAACCTTTACTTTTCTCGAGGTACTTTAAAGCATTTTTTCCCGCAAAGGTCGCTTTGGTCCACTGCCGCCGCTCGGCGTACAGCCTGCCTTTGAAAGCGTAGGAAGCTGCCAGGAAAAAGGCTGGCTCTACCTTGTTTTCTTTCTGGTCGTACAGCTTTTCCGCCAGATAAATGCATGAATCCATCCGGGCCAGGAAGCGGTTATCGTAGGCAGTATTATCGGTATTCGGCACAATTTTCCACCAATCGGCCAGGCCCATCAGGAACTGCGGCATCGGGTGGTTGGGGTAGCGGTACCTTAGCCAGTTGAACTCCGCCTCGGCATCGCCGAATTTATAATTATATAGTTTGTTGATTGCCTCGGTTGCTTCGATCTGCACGCCGGGATTCGCCAGCAGCATATCATAGTTTTTGTCCAGATCAGACTGCGAATAAGGGGACTGTGCCCACACTGGAAGCAGCGCCAGAAGTCCCCAAAGCATCAGTATCAGAGAATATTTATTAGTTAATTTTGGCATAAAATCGGACTGAAAAATCTTGTCCTAAGTAACGCAGGATCGTAATTTTCCGTTTGCAGTGGGAAGTAATTTTAAAAAAGGCGGTAATTTAGGCATCTCTGCCAAACGCATATATGATTACCATAAAAGATAAAACTTTTGTCCCTTTTTTGGAACCGGTTGAGTTGGAAAAGCGGGTAACCGAATTGGCCCGTGAGCTCGACAAAGACTACGAAAGTAAAAATCCGCTGTTTATCGTGGTGCTGAAAGGGGCCTTTCTTTTCGCCGCCGAGTTGTTCAAGCATATTCGCATTCCCTGTGAGGTAACTTTCGTACGGCTTTCCAGCTACGAAAGCATGGAATCGTCGGGCCACGTGAAACAGATTATCGGCCTGGAAGAATCGGTGCATGACCGCCACGTCGTCATCGTGGAAGACATCGTAGATACGGGCCTTACGATGGCCCAGCTTACCGCTCAACTCAGCGGCAAGGGAGCCTCCAGTGTTGAAATCGCCACCCTGCTTCACAAGCCCGATGCGCTGCGTGAAGATGTGCGCATCCGCTACCTTGGCTTCAAGATTGAAAATCGCTTCGTCGTCGGCTTCGGCCTCGACTACGAAGAACACGGCAGGAATCTGGCCGGAGTGTATGTCCTGTCTGATGAAGTAGAAAAGCTGTACGACGATCCGGCATAAAGTGAGGTTTCACCATAAGGCTGCGTAGTCTGAAAAAGAAATTTTCTAATTATCTATTATTGCATGAAACTCTTCCTTTTTTCCGCATCTGCAGACCGCTGGTGTGCCAGCCTGATCCTTTTTGCTCTCCTTCTTTTCTCTACTGTTATCAACGCCCAGCCCCGCCCCCGCGAATTGAACATCAAAATCGGCGTGCTACCCGCCGGAAAGCTGAACGCCATTACGGATGTGGCGGGTGTGAAAGTCGGGCAGGTAACGCTGGTACAGGGACAGGGAATCCGCACGGGTGTTACGGCCATTTTGCCGCATGATGGCAATGTGTTTCAACAGAAAGTACCGGCGGCGGTGTACGTAGGTAACGGATTTGGTAAGCTGGCGGGCTCCACGCAGATCGAGGAACTGGGTACACTCGAAACGCCGATTATCCTGACCAATACTCTGAGCGTCCCGACAGCGGCCGACGCGTTGCTCGACTGGACGCTCGGGCAAGCGGGCAACGAAGATGTACGCTCAGCCAATCCGGTGGTGGGCGAAACCAACGACGGCTACCTCAACGATATTCGGGGGCGTCATGTAAAAAAGGAACACGTACTGGAAGCGATTCAGAAGGCACAAAGCGGCGCCGTGGCTGAGGGCAACGTCGGCGCAGGAACGGGTACGGTGGCTTTTGGCTGGAAGGGCGGCATTGGTACTTCTTCCCGTAAACTACCTGAGAAGCTGGGTGGCTACACGGTGGGAGTGCTGGTGCAAAGTAACTTTGGCGGGGTGCTGCAAATCAACGGTGTTCCGGTAGGCGAGGAATTGGGCCAATATTCATTCAAAGAAACGCTGGATAAATCTTCCGATGGCTCGTGCATGATGATCGTGGTAACCGACGCCCCGCTCGATGCCCGCAACCTGAAACGACTCGCCAAACGGGCCATCATGGGCCTGGCCCGCACGGGCGGTATCGCCTCCAACGGTAGCGGTGACTATGTAATCGCCTTTTCCACCGCCTACCGCATTCCGCACGATACAGACCAGCCCACGGCGGCGGTGACGCTGCTGCATAATGACTACATGTCGCCACTTTTTCTGGCGGCAATCGAGTCCACTGAGGAAGCCATCGTCAATTCGCTCTTCCAGGCCCGGACTTCAGAAGGTACCAAAGGCCACAAAATTCAGGAGCTTCCGCGTGAAAAAGTGATAGAGTTGATGAAGAAATATGGGCGGCTTTGAAGTAAAGTTCCTTCCGTACCTTTGTGTCTGACTTTACAAAAATATAAACCTGAAAACCCTATGTACTTCCTTGGATTCGACGTTGGTAGTTCGTCCGTAAAAGCCTGTCTGCTGGCGGCCGACACCGGACAAGTGGTAGCGTCGGCTTTCTTTCCCGAAACCGAAATGCCAATGGATGCCCCGCAGCCCGGCTTTGCCGAGCAGCAACCCGAACAGTGGTGGGCCAACGCCTGTCTGGCGTCCAAAGCTGTGATGCAAAAATCGGGAATTGCGCCCGACCAGGTGAAAGCCATCGGCATTTCTTACCAAATGCACGGCCTGGTGGTGGTGGATAAGGAAATGAACGTACTGCGCCCTTCAATTATCTGGTGCGATAGCCGCGCCGTGGAAATAGGTAACGCCGCTCTGGAAGCGATGGGTGCCGAGGTGGTACTTCCGCATCTGCTCAACTCGCCGGGTAATTTTACGGCTTCCAAACTGGCGTGGGTCAAGCAAAATGAACCGGACGTATACGCCAAAGTTCATAAATTTATGCTGCCCGGCGACTACCTGGCTGCCCGCATGACAAACGAAGTAGCCACGACGCCCTCGGGATTATCGGAAGGCATTTTCTGGGATTTCCTGGACGAGCAGCCTGCCGGATTTCTGCTGGATTATTTCGGTTTTGAGGCCGATTTATTGCCGCAGGTATTTCCCACCTTCGGAGATCAGGGAGTACTTACCCGCTCTGCCGCCGAGGCCCTGGGGCTGTCCGAAGGAACGCCCGTCACCTATCGCGCCGGTGATCAACCTAATAATGCTTTCTCGCTGAACGTACTGGAACCGGGCGAGGTAGCCGCCACGGCGGGTACTTCGGGCGTAGTGTATGGCGTGAGCGACCAATCGAAATTTGACGCCGAGTCGCGGGTAAATACCTTTTTGCACGTCAATCACAAGCTGGGAACGCCGCGCTATGGTGTGTTACTGTGCGTCAATGGCACGGGTATTGTCAATAGCTGGCTGCGTAACAACATCCTGAACCGCCGTATATCGTATCCCGAAATGAACGACCTCGCCGCGCACGCTCCTATCGGTTCTGATGGCTTACTTTGCCTGCCCTTCGGCAACGGGGCCGAGCGAATGCTCTGCAACCGTGATCCCGGTGCCACTTTTCAAGGTTTACAGTTCAACCGCCATGGTCTGAGTCATCTCATTCGGGCGTCGCAGGAGGGTATCGTGTTCGCCTTATACTACGGGATGCAGTTGATGGAAAACCTGGGGGTATCACTCAAAAATATTCGCGCCGGGGAGGCCAATATGTTCCTCAGTCCGATTTTTCGCGAAACCTTTGCCAGTATTTCGGGGGCAACGGTAGAACTTTACAATACCGACGGGGCGCAGGGTGCCGCCCGGGGAGCCGGAATGGGGCTGGGCCATTATAAAAATCGCGAAGAAGCCTTCGTGGGTCTCACCGCCACGCACACCATCGAACCCGATACCGCACGACTGGAAGAATATCAGGAAGCGTACGGGCGCTGGAAGGAGGCTAATGGCGAATCCGGCAGCGAACTTTCAAATATTTAAAAAAACGCTTGCAGATTTCATCGGCATCAACCTATCTTTGTGGCCCAATCTGGCGGAGTGGTGGAATTGGTAGACACGCACGTTTCAGAGGCGTGTGCCTAACAGCATGCGAGTTCGAGTCTCGCCTCCGTCACACTTCAAATGCAAAAAGCCTTCGCAACTGCGAAGGCTTTTTTGTGGTACGGCCAGGCTGGCCGTAATTTTTGCGCCAGCAAAAAGCTGATAGCGACTAAACAGACTTCTTCTCCCGCGCCTTTTTTGCCAACCGCACCGCAGTCATAATCACTACCGCAAAAAGTATCAGACCCACGACCCCCCAAATCCATTGCACCGCACTTTTCAATACAACCAAAAACACGATGGCGAACAGAAATACCGTCGCCACTTCATTCCACAGCCTTAGCTGGAAAGAAGAAAACCGAAAGCGTTCGGCTTTCAGTTCGTAAAGTAGTTTACGGGTACCAAAATGGTAAACAAGTAGCCCGGCCACGAAACCCAACTTAATCTGCATCCAGCCCTGGCTCAGCCAGGCCGGACTCAGGTACAGCATTGTGAAGCCCGTAACCAGCGTAAGCCACATCGCCGGCACCATAATCGCCCGAAACAGAAGACCTTCCATCTTAACAAACTGCCGGAACAGAATCGTACGCTCTTCCTCAGGCCGTTCGTTGGCCTCGGTATGGTACACAAACAGGCGCGGGATATAAAACAACCCCGCAAACCAGCTCACGATGAAAATAATATGAAGAGATTTGACGTAGAGGTACATAGTGGGCAGTAAGCTATCGGAGCCGTCTGGTCAGCTTTTGGCTTAAAAACCTTATTTTAAATAGTATAGTTATTTATCGGTCAACAAAACTACCACAAATAACGCTGGTAGCCTTCCACTTCAAGTTTACCTTTCCACCCACTCCCGCCCAGTACAGTATATCGTGTTCCTGCCGTTTTTACGAATTAATACGTAAACCCGGTACTTGCCTGGTTCGACGTTGGCCTGGTGAAACGAACCATCAAAGCCGCGCGAAAAGTACTTCTGCATATTGAGGAAGGTATCGAAGGGTAGCGCGTGTTGGTTGGGTGGCGAAGCGTACACGTGGCGGTCCGATTTCAGAATGAGGTACGGACCGTCGGTATAGTCACGCTCGGCGTCGATGAATTCTTTGGAATTGTATACGTGAATTTCATCCTCATGACGAAATAGGCTGTCCAGCGCATAATCGCCCGCGCAGGGAAGCTGATCGTTGGCAACATTGGTATCCCAGCCTTCGGCAAGTGGGTCGGCGGACTGGTAGTAGGCGCGGATTTTCTCGTAGTGCGCCTGATCCATATCGAACATACGTACTCCTAACCAGTCGGTATTATAGCGAGCGTTAAACTCCTGCACAATGGCCGTCCGGCGGTTGTTGACGGCCCCGGCAAAATTGGCGTAAAGAATCGCCAGGTTCAAAAAAATGGCCAAAGGCACGGCTACCATGCCCCAGCGGCGACGCTTCGCTGGCGTTAGCCACGCCAATGCGCCAAAGTGCAACGATACCAGCGCCAGAGCGGTGTACATCCGGTAGCGTCCTTTGAACAAAGACTCGAAGCCTCCCAACGGAATGCGCTTGTAAATGACGGCAAATGACGTAATCACCACGAAGACCATCAAAACCAGAGCAAACTGCCCGGCCGGGCTAAGTACCAATGGCTTTCCCACCAGCGAGCGGAATAGTGGCAAAATTTCTTTGCGAAATAACCATAGAAATAGCCCGACCATCGCCATGCCCGCCACGACGGCCAGCCCCAGCGGAATAGGCTGCGTAGTATAGGCATCCAGCGCGGCAATAGAGCCGATAAAGCCAAAAAAGCCCGCCAGCCCTTCCTTCACTTGCTGGAAATCGGAAAAATCGAGGCTATCGGTTTTCTGGGGAAAACCAAGGAAGTAGACATATCCGACTAGCAGCGTCACGCCTACTGTAAGGAAAAATTCCCGCCGCCGCCCGGTAATCCAGAGTAAAAAAATAATGACTGGAAACACGGCGATGCCGTTGCCATACGTATAGGTTGCCGCCAAACCAAAGAGCCAAGATGCCCAAAGCTGTTGGGGTCGGTGCGTGGCGAAATAAAAAGCCAGCATCGCAAATAACAATAGTCCGAAATTGCAGAGCGAACTCACACCCCAGAACATATTTTCGAAGGAATGAATGGTGAACCAAATCCAGACGATCGGAACAAAGTACCACAGCGATAAATGCAGTTTCCGAAACACGGCGTAAAAAACTCCCGCGCAGCCTACCCAACACAGATTGCCGATGACCATCAGGCTCACCAGGTTGACTTTACCAAGAAGGTAATATGAAAGCAACACGAGCGAGCGAGAGAAAATCAGGCGATGCTCGGGAAAAGGATCCGTAAGCCGTTGCCAGCGTTCGAGCCAGGAAGCCTCTTCAAATCCTGGGATGATTCCCAGAATCAGGATGTCGTCGAAGGCGACGTAGTTGACGTTGAGGGCGATCTGCGAAAAAACAAGAGCGTAAATAAATACCGGCAGTAGGCACAGCAGTATCGCCAGCCAGGAGTTTTTTTGCAAAAAGATGATAAATGAACGGAGAAAAGACATGGATGGGCGTCAGCAAACGGGAAAAACCGACGCCAAAATTAGGAAAGATTCCATGAGAACGATCATTTCGGATCTTCATCGTCCACCTCGGCGGTGGCGCGGGGATCTTTACTGCTGTCGTAAATAAGTTTGTTCTTGTCGTCCCACTCGCGCAGTACAAACGGTTCGAAGTCCTCGTCCCAGCGGCTCTTGCGGTACTGAATTTCTTTTTTGCGGGCGCGGCGGTATTGGTAGTACTCTACCCAGCGGCCCACTTTTACGCCGCCGTCGTACTTCCCTTTTTCCATCAACTGACCTTCGTCATAAAAGGACATATAATCGCCGTCGATCTCTCCAAATTGTACGGGGATTACTTCCTTTATTTTGGTGTGTGCCGAATCGTAATAGGTGATCCGAGACTCCGCCGGAAAGCCCCGGTACCAGTGCGACTTGTCGATCAGATCGTAGTTGGCATCGTAGGTAACC
Source organism: uncultured Persicitalea sp. (assembly GCA_964500445.1). Taxonomy (GTDB): domain Bacteria; phylum Bacteroidota; class Bacteroidia; order Cytophagales; family Spirosomataceae; genus Persicitalea. Next base: position 50,322 of record CAZCOG010000005.1, read on the forward strand.
CAGCGCCCGTCTTTCGTTCCTTTATAAAAAAAGCCCTCCTCGATCAAATCGCCCGCCACATAGCGTTTATACGGCCCGTGTAGTGGCAGCGACTTTTCTTTATCCTTAATAACGGAAGAACTCAATTGCTTCTTTTTCAGGTCATACCATCGGTTGTAAGGCGCATAGGAGCTGATGGGTTCGTACGCTTTCAGCACGTGAAACTCTTCAATCCTGGCCCGATCGCCGCTACCGTACTTCACCAGTACTTTCTCCATCGGAATGCCTTCGTACTGCACCCGCGCCAGGCGACCTTTCTTGGCTTTGCGGCGGCGTTCGGAGCGACGACTTTTGAATTCCTTCGCTTTCAGGCCCAAGTCGGGAATGGTTTCGCCGAGTAGTTTGGAAAGGCTCTCCGACCTCCCTTTACCGCCCGGTAGTGATACACTGGCCGAGGGATCCAGTCCAGACACATCGAGTCCGGTGGATTTTTGTAATTTGGCGCGTAGCGAATCCGCCTTCGACAGTGGGCTTTGTAATTGCTCCGGGGTAGTATTCTGCTTGGCGGTACGCCCTCCGGCCGATTTATTTTTCGTACCAGTCTGCGCCCAGGCCGTAGCTGAGAGCGAAATCCACAAAATACCTAGCCCCAGGGCGGCCGCTTTCTGTATCATGTTTTATTTCTTTTTGGCGTTCTTTCTTAGTGATCGCTGCCAATCTAGGTAACGAAGGCCGCCGTTCGATATTGATTTATGAAGAGAATTTCTGGTTTGTTGCTACTTTTTGCCTGTTGCTTTTTGTGTAAAAAAAATCTTTTTGCCCAGGAAGTTCCACTGGGTAGCTGGCAGACGCACTTCAACTACCTTTCGGCCCGGCACGTCGTGCAGGTACAGGACCGCTTTTTCTGCGCTACCTACAATGGCCTGTTCAGCTATCGCCCGGCCGATGACAGTACTTTTATTTATTCAAAAATCAACGGTCTCCACGATACGGGCGTCAGCAGTCTGGCCTATGAGCCGGATAGCCAACTACTACTGCTGAACTACCGCAATGGGAATATAGACATTGTCGAACTTGATGAGAACGCCAAGGTACTAAATATCAGCGAATGGCCACTCCTGCGCGACGCCCCCAATCTGCCCGCTGATCGCCACAGTTACCAAGTTGTATTTAGACAGAATCTGACCTACGTCAGTACTGCCTTTGGTGTCGTGGTACTTGATCCCCTTCGACGCGAGGTGCGCGAAACATACCGCAACATCGGGCCGGGCGGCTCGGAAGTAGCCGTTTTTGGTATTACCTTTTCCCGCGACAGCGTATATGCGCTCAGTTCGCAGGGGATTTTGCGGGCTTCCCTCAATGAGAACGTCAACCGCCAGTTTTACGGCAATTGGCAGCAGGTACCCGCGCCTATCGCCATTACTTCCATCGCCATTTTACAGGATAAACTCTACGCGGGCGTACCGGGTCAGGGAATATTACGCAAAGAAAAAAGTACTTGGCAAATCGTCTATCCTGCTACCAGCCAACGATTCCAGCTCCAGGTGGTCAATGATCGCATTGTGGCCGCACTCGACAATCGCGTCGTAACGCTCAGTCCTCAGGACCAGGCTACGGGTTTCCGCGATCCGCTGCTGGTTGCGCCGAAAGAGGCCATTCTGGATGCCGCGAATAATCTGTGGGTAGCTGATAGTCAAAATGGTTTGGTCAGTAATTTTACGGGTAGTTACCAATCGTATAGCCCGCCGGCGGTGGCGTCCTCCGTCGGAGATACCACAATCAACAACCGTACCGATTCCATCGTCGTGGATCGAAACGGTTTGCAGTGGATTCGGCTGCCGAATACTCTGGGAGGTGGTATTTTGGTGAAAAATTCAGTGACTCAACAACAAAGGTACCTGTCAACTTCACCCAACAACGGCGGGCTGCCCTCGTCTCGCGTCAACAGTTTATCGCTGGACCGCAACGGTCTCGTTTGGTTCGCTGCCGACCAGGGAGTGGGGTACTTTATTCCGGAGAGTGAGGTACTTTCGGGCGGTGCAGTCAACGCGGTGTTTCCGCTATTTGGTCAGAGGCGTCTGCTCCGCGACGTGTTCAGCACGGCTATTGTCACCGAGCCGGGCAACCGCAAGTGGGTCGGAACACGCAGCGGTCTGTACCTTTTTAGTGCTGATGGTACGCAACTTATCCGGCAGTTCACCACCGCCGATAGTCCGCTGCCTTCCGATAATGTTCTGGCTCTACAATTTGACGATGCCACCGGACGGCTCTACATAGACACGCCCAACGGGATGGTCTCTTACCGATCCGATGCCACGATTCCATCACCCACCTTGCAGGAAATTACGATTTTTCCCAACCCCGTACGCCCCGGCTACGCGGGTGTCGTCGGCCTAAAAGGATTAGTGGAAGAAACGGTAGTGAAAATTACCGATCTCGCCGGAAGACTGGTGTACGAAACCCGCTCCCAGGGCGGCACAGCCAACTGGAACCTGCTGGATTATACCGGACGCCGCACCAAAGGCGGTATTTACCTGGTACTTCTCATCGCACCCGATGGCTCAGAAAGCGTAGCAGGAAAATTGGCGGTAGTGGAGTAAGGCCTTTCTGTACTTGTAATTACTCTCTCCAGTTGAGCTGAAATGGATTTCTGGTCGAGTAATTTAAATACTTCTACAAACGTCCAGTAGATTAAGCTTTTTATCCTATATCGATTTTACCAACTGGACAATTCTCCGGTCTGGATTTGTTCCATATTTCAATTAGTTTGTTACGGCAGGTTGAATGAAAGTATCTAATTTTTTTGAGCATTTGAGGACTTACAGCTCCCGTTAAACATTGACAATCAACTACTGTAAATGTTGCGTTCCAATCTGGCGATTTGATATGAAAATGAGGTGGTGGGTGCTCATTTTCATAAATTTCGATTTTTATATTACCGATTCTATCAATTAGTTGTCTCTTCTCAATGAGATTTCCAAAATCATCAACTTCAACGTAATTGATTATATAGTTTAGTCTTTTTTCAAGCCTGTGCAAATCATCTTTATCCATAATTTTTTAGTCGACTGATATTACATCTCACTCTATTGAAATTTCCCTGCTTCCGTCTTTCCTTTCCAGTCATCCGTTCGGAAAAGTACGGCGGGTAATCCCTCGGCGTTGAACAGGTTGTTGTCGATGGGCGAGTTGGCCCAACCGTAGCGGACGGCCACGGGTTCTGGTACTTCGGGATGTGATACAACTACCTTGTCGCCCTCGATGCGGGCGGGAGCGTAATGGAACTTGCGGTCGCGTCCTGCGATCTCGAAACCTTTGAGGTAGCCATATTTTTCCTTTACCATCAGTCCGCCACCTACATTGTCGAAAGAGATGATTGCTTTCTGCCCGGTAAACTGTGCATCTTTAAAAGTAGGGCCGCTGTACACGATATTGTCTTTGCCGTAGGCTACTTTCAAAGCCGATAGCGCCAGGCGGTGGCCCACATCCTGCTTATTGGTAGGGTGAATATCGTTGGGATTGCCAATGTCCGTGGTGACAGCCATACCCGTTTTGGGCAGACTCAGGGTCATGGTTTGGGCTTCGCGAAGTTCGGCCCAGTCGCTGCCCTGGTTGCTGTTTTGAAATGGCCCGTAACTGGATAGTTGCACGAACAAAAAAGGAAAATTGTAGCCCCAATCCTTACGCCAGCTTTCGATCAGCAGCGGGAACGACTTACGGTACTGGTAGGCCCGCCCGGCGTTACTTTCACCCTGGTACCACAGCGCGCCCGCAATGGTGTAGGGCACGAGCGGAGCAATCATAGCATTGTAGAGGGTGGTACCTACATTATTCATAAAATGATCGTACGTCCGGGGCGATTTCCAGGAAGGTACCATGTTCCAGCCCGTATCCGTCAGCGGAATGCTCCGACCTGCTCCCTTGACGGAAAAGTCGGCTGCTGTTCCCATGAAACCCATACCAAAATAGGCAGGCTCACGGTTGGGGCCTAGCTTGATCAATAGGGAGTTTTCTCCCGGTTTCCAGGTACCCGCCGGGAGTTTCAGTTCGATGGGGTCCTTTGTAGTCCCCTCGAAAACCTTTTTGCCGTTGACATAAAAAATCAGATCGCTGGTATTACGGCCAAAATGTAGGGTCGTTTCAGACTTGGCCAATTCAGCAGGTACTTCCAGCGTCCGCTGGATGTAAGCGTTACCCCGGTATCCGCCAACACCCTGCCACACCCACTGACCTTGCGGATTTACCTTGATTTTCCATGAATCATAGTCATAGCCGGGTGACATGTACTTGCTTTCGTCTACGGATTGCGTGTCGAAATCAGGCGACCCGTAGGTCTGATTGATGAGTTTCTTTTCCTGCTTTTGTCCGTCTTCGTCCCACGAGCGGGCCATCGTTGCCGGGTAATAATTGAGTACTTCCGATTCCCGCATGGCTTTTTCACTGATCCAGCCTTCTACCTGGGAGCCGCCCCAAGACGAATGGATCAGTCCTACGGGCACGTCCAATTGCTGGACAATATCCCGCGCGAAAAAATAGCCGACCGCCGAAAAATCGCCCACCGTAGCCGGTGAAGTTATTTTCCAGTCGCCCGAATTCAAATCTTTTTCGGGAGTAAAGGCCAGTTCATGCGCCACTTCAAAATGTCGGATAGTGGAGTAGTTGGCCCGTGCAATCTCAACCTTCGCACTATCGGAGTTCTTCACCCGCCATTCCATATTCGATTGCCCCGACAGCAGCCATACTTCTCCGACCAGAATATCGGTCATCTTTACTTCGTCCTTCCTGGTTTTCACCACCAGCTCGTAGGGACCGCCCGCAGGCATGGCGGGTAGTTCGGTCATCCATTTGCCGTCGGCGTCAGCTTTGGCCGAGGCTTTTTGCTGGTTGAAAGTCAGTTCGACTCTATCGCCCTTCCCAGCCCAGCCCCAGACTTTGACGGGTTTTTCGCGCTGCAGTACCATGTGATCGCCAAAAATGCGGGCTACTTTCAGTTGAGCCGTGGCGAGGGTGGCGGTGAGAAGCAGGATGAAAAGTGGGATAATAGTTTTCTTTAACATGATAAAATATTGGGTGGGTTTTGGAATCTGTATCAATCAGGAAAGCGAGAATACAATAAAACCTCCTGATTTTAGCCAAAATCAGGAGGTTTTACCATGAATAAATTTTATTACCTCACTCCGCTACCTCCGCATTCTCCAGCACGTAATTCATCTGGTAAATATCATCGGCGTTCAGAGCCAAAGTACCTTTAAAAGTCAGTCGTTCGTCAGTCTTGAACTTGCGGGGGGTTTTCTTGAATTTCAGCGCCATGACCGACTCCGGTCCCGCGCCACCACAGAAGAAACACGCGCTGTAGGGAAAGGCCGATAACACGTACATGTTGGCGTCGAGATCGATGGGCAGAATATAACCCGTGATGCTCACTTCTTTACCTTTCAGTTTCTGTACCGCCGGACCGAAAGTCGGGTAGAGCATATACACCGCCTCGTCGGGGTACCATTTTTTCTTGAAGGTGACGTCCCGCAGCGTTTCCCAAGTGAGCTTGACGGGATTGGCCGCCGGAGCGAAGGAAAAAAGGGAAAAGGCAACTATTGAGCAAAGAATAGTACGTTTCATTTTAATTATAAGATACGACGGAGTTAGCGCGATGGTGAGAATTGAAACAGCTTCATTTATTGATTGTTATAGCAAAAGTAAGGCGTTTTTCGTTCAAAAATCAAGCGTAAATGCTACCAAAAACGAATTAATCTTCGGCCAGAGTTCTTGAAATGTTGAGGCGGTATACCCCCAGTGAAGGTAACGCTGCGGCTAACATTCCAATGACCAACGCTCCACCTAACAAATAAATTTCCTCCGGCAGGATTGCGAATTGGTTGAGCGAATAGTGCAAATCCTGCTCAGCAGCGCGGCTGAACAGCCACAGACCCACCCGGCTCAGCAAAATGCCCGCTGTGTAGCCTAATAGAGCCAAAAACAATCCTTCCAGTAGCAAAAGCAAAAAAAGCCGGGTCCGGGTGGCGCCCATCGAAAGCATGAGAGCCATTTCGTACTTGCGGTCTTTCAGCGAATTGTACAAAGAAACGAAAACACTGACACCAGCTATGAGCATGATGACCAGCGCCAACGCCCGCAACGTATCAATTCCCACGCCCAATAAAGAAAACAAGCGATTGATCTCGATGCTGGGCAGGGCAGCCTGCATGGATGTGTTGGCGTTGATTTGCCGGGGCAGAGCCACCAACCCCATCGGGCTACGAAACTTGACGAGGGCGCTCGTCACTTCTTTTTCATCGGCAGGACTCGGTGCGCCTTCCGGGGCGAATTCCTCGTGGGCAGGATCGTTCTCTTTCACGCCCGGTGGGGGTAGTTCGGCGTGTTCGTGAATGGCCCATACGCTGCTCAGGTCGGTCAGGATAAGCTGATCAATAACTGAGCCGTTGCTTTCCAGTACACCGACGACCTTGTATTTGGTTTCGCCGTGGGCGTCGCCTTCCTCGTCCAGCCCGTGGGCACTGGCGAAGGTATCACCGATTTTCAGGCCGGAAGCTTCGGCCACCTTACCGCCTAGCGTTGCTTCCAGCGTGGTGGCGAAGAGTTTGCCTTCGGCTACCTTGCCCTCAAAATGCTGCACGTAGGCGGGTGTGGTACCCACAATCCGGAAGCCGCGGTAGTTGTCGCCCAGCGAAAGCGGGATGACCGTCTTGACGAATGGATTTCTTTTGAGTTGGTTGACCTCCGCCAGCGGCACGTTGCCCGTAGGCGCATCGATCTGATAAATGCTCGACAGAATCAGTTGCAACGGACTGCCCTTGGCTCCTACTACCATGTCGATGCCCCGGATATTGCGCCGAAACTGCGCGTCGAGTTGCTGATTCAGAAGTAATAGAAGTGAAATGATTCCGATGCCCAACGCCAGCAGCAGCCCGCTCAGAAAGCTGCTCAGCTTTTTTTCTTTAAGATTGGCCCAACTGATTTTGAAGAGGGTCATTTTGTTGTTTAAAAGTTTAAATGTTGAAGCGTTTAATTGATGAATCTTTTCTGGTGAAGCGTCACTTTACTTTGGACCCTTCCTCCCTCCTCCTTTTCTCCTCATAAACTCACCCACTCACCAAAGGCTTCCTTTAACCGCTGATCGTGGGTTACGACGATGAGGCTGGCGCCGATGGATTGGGATTGTTCTTTCAGCAGCGCGACCACTTTGCGGCAGTTTTCATCGTCAAGGCTGGCGGTGGGTTCGTCGGCCAGGATAACGGACGGATCATTCATCAAAGCGCGGGCGATGCTTACGCGCTGTTGTTCGCCCTGACTGAGCTGGTTGGGTTTCTTAAACAGGTGTTCGGCAAACCCCAGCTGTTCGGCGAGTTGGGCAGCCTTGTCTTTATCCTGTTTTTTATTGGCCAGATAATTAGTCAGCAGGATATTATCAAGTACATTGAGCGAACCGACGAAATGCGCCCGCTGGTATATTATGCCAATCTGTTGCGCTCTGATTTGCCCGGCCTGACGAGCCGTCAGGTTCTGAATACTTTGGCCATCGAGCGTGATTTCACCGGATGCCGGTGCCAGCAATAAGGCCAAAAGATGCAGCAGGGTAGTTTTTCCGCTGCCTGACTGCCCGAGGATTAGCAGCGCCTCGCGGTCAGCGCAGCGCAAATCGGGGAAAGCGAACTTCTTAAGGGGCGAGTAAGAAAAGGTAAGGCCGTGGCTGGCGATCATGAATAAATCAGGGTATAGTTTTCAGGCTGGGTCTATGAAATCTTCTTTTATATGGTCTATATGGTCGAGTTTTTCAAACTCGGAATTGTTGCTCACGTATTCTGGTATAATGGCTTTAAGAAGCGACACCATTCCCTCGCGATTACCCATAGGCAGCAAATTTCTGAGCTCTGAAATCGTATCCTGCGTGTCTTGTAAAGAGACGGCCGGTAGACGGGCAATCATGATTTTGGGATGATGCGTGGGCGAGAGCATCTCCCCATCGCTGAGGAGTTCTTCGTACAGCTTTTCGCCAGGCCGTAGTCCCGAGTAGGTTATATCGATGTCGCGACCTGCTTCAAGACCCGATAATTGAATCATTCGTCTTGCCAGATCTACGATCCTGACTGGCTCGCCCATGTCGAAGACGAAGACATCACCCCCCTGGGCCATCGCCCCAGCTTCCAGTACTAGCTGGCAGGCTTCGGGAATGGTCATGAAATAGCGGATCACCTCGGGATGCGTGACGGTGACGGGTCCACCGGACTGAATCTGCTTCCTGAAAAGCGGCACCACCGACCCGTTGGAACCAAGTACATTACCAAAGCGGGTAATGACAAAATCGGTACTGTGCGCCAAATGCGAATTGAGGCTCTGTACATACATTTCGGCCAGCCGCTTGGTAGCACCCATGACATTGGTGGGATTGACGGCCTTATCGGTAGAAACAAAAACGAACTTTTCGACCTGGAAATCTACGGCGAGATTGGCTACGATTTCGGTACCCAGCACGTTGGTTTTAACGGCCTCATAAGGGTACCGCTCCATTAGTGGTACGTGCTTATAGGCAGCAGCGTGAAACACAATCTGCGGGCCATGCAGCATGAAAGTTCGTCGTATTCGTCCCTTGTCCGTGATGTCAGCGACTACGGCTACTACCTCGATTCCCGCTGTCTGGTCAGCATAATTGTTTATTAATTCAAATTCCAGATCATATAACCCGGATTCCGACTGGTCGATCAGAACGAGTTTTAGCGGAGCGTAATGAATAACCTGCCGGGCCAATTCGCTGCCGATGGAGCCCGCAGCTCCGGTCACAACTACCACTTTGCCACCAATTTCCTTTTGAATATTCAGGCTGTCCAGCCGGATGGGCTCGCGTTCCAGCAGATCTTCGATGCGGATTTTACGGATTTGTCCGCTGCTCAGCGTTCCTTCTAGCCAATCGTTGGAGGACGGAACGACTTTGATCAGAATATTTTTTTGTAAAAAGTACTCCAATATCTCCTTTTTCCCCGACCGGCTTATATTCTGAACTGCCAGTACTACTTCTATGTCTTTACTCTTTTTTTGCAGATATTTTTCAAATGCCGTTTCCCGAGCCATCACCCAGACACCCGCCACCGATTTTCCAGCCAGCGTATCGTTATCGTCGATAAAACAGAGAATGTTGTAGATTCTCTGGGGATCTTTCAGCAGAACATTCCGGGTCAGAATCCCCAACTCGCCCGCCCCATAAATAATTACGTCCTGTGGAGCCGTGCGGGCGCTTTTGCTCGCGATGTCGGTGTACATCGATTTTACGAAAAATCGACTCGCGATCATTAGGAAAAGACAGATAAGGTACTCGATGACCAACACGGATATCGGGATATAGAGCACCATATTGCCCGACACCTGAGCAGCCAGATTGGAAAGGATAATCACGGCCAGGCTGCTGGCGGTAACGGTCTGGAAGATTAGCCCAGCATCTTCCAGGCTGGTGTGTCGTACGATGCCGTGGTAGGAGCGAAACGCCACAAATAAAACCCACCGCACAAACAGCAGGAAGAGAAGATAGTAGCGGTAGACTGCCCAATGAATATCAGAAAAGTCGAAATTGAAACGCAGCACGGCGGCGGCCACAAAAGAAAACGCCACAATAGCCAGGTCGATGGCCAAAATCAAACGCCGGGAAACGAAGCGATGATGGTAGCTATCAATTACGCTCCTGAAAAAGCTTTCAATCATACGCACAAACCTACCGGAGTGGACAGATTATACCTTCGAAGGTATTGGTGAGCAGAGAAAGTACTGGCCTCACGAGATATCGTATTTACGATACGCTAATTTAAGCTTTTTTTGTTGAAAAGAACATCGGTCTGTTTGGAATTGAGCGAATGGAAACCAACAGGATTCTCTGGAATATATCATGCTTTTTTCAGAAGTAAATCCTGTAAAGCCTCTTCCAGATCAGGAAATTTGTACTTGAAATCAGTGGTGCGTAGCCGGGCATTTTCCACGTAGCTGCTGCCCAATACAACTTCGGCCATTTCGCCGAAGGCAAGGTCCAGCGCGAATTCCGGTACTTTGGGAATCCACTGCGGACGGTGAAGTACCTGGCTGATCAGCTTGGTGAGTTCGGCGTTGGTTACCGGCGGACTTGCTACGCCGTTGTACACGCCTTCCCAACTTTCGTTTTCCAACGCCTCAATGTACAGCCGGCACATATCATCGATATGAATCCAGGACATCCACTGGTCGCCGTCGCCGAGCGGCGCGCCCAGGCCAAAGCGGGCTGGGGCGGCGATTTTGGGCAAGGCACCACTCTTGTCGCTCAGCACTACGCCGGTCCTCAGCTTGACGGTACGCACACCCAAATCTTTTACATGATCGGCAGCTGCCTCCCACTTGACCGTCACTTCGGCTAAAAAATCATCGCCCGGCGGCGACTGCTCGGTGTGCTTTACTCCACCGGTATCGGCACCGTAATAGCCCACAGCCGATGACGACACAAAAGCCTGGGGTCGCTGGCCCTGCGCCTTCATAATACGAGCCAATAACTCGATGCTCTCGGTGCGGCTTTTTATAATAACTTTCTTGCGCTCGTCGGTCCAGCGTTCGTCTGCGATACCTGCTCCGGCCAGATGAATGAGGTAGTCCATGCTATCCAGAGCGCGCGGATCTACCGCCTCTTTCTCGATATCCCAATGATAGACAGAGACGTCAGGATACGTTTCCTCTGAGCGGCTCAGGTACGAAACGAGGTACCCTTTTTCGAGTAGCATTTCAGTCAGGCGGCGACCAATCAGGCCGGTACCTCCGGTAATCAGAACAGTTTTTTTCATAATTTTTTTAAAATTCCAGAATCACACCTACCGATTGTCCGGTAAACTGTACATTTTTGAGAATTTCTGCTGCCTTGCGATGACTCTTACGCAGGGCAAGATAGTTGGCCGCATCGAATAAGAGTAAGAAACCGCCCTGCAAAATGATGGATTGGCCAAAGCCCCGAAAACGATCCTGTTTATCGGGCGTGTTCTTGGCTTTTTCCAACAAATAAAGCCCCCCAGTCATGTAGGCCAAGTCCAGCCCGGCGTTGAAAAGCAACGTTTTCTCAATGGAATGAAGATCTTCGATACTTTGGTCGAGAGAGGTGGCAGGCGATTTTCTTTGCCGTAACGAACCGATCAATGCTGGTGCCGCGATTCCCAGATTCACAACGTTCCAGTAAACGTTCATCCGGTTGAAGTACTTGTTGCTGCCCTCACCGCGTGCCGCCGCGATACCGCCGTAGGCGATATTCGCCACCGCCCAGCTACTCAATACCCACATGCCCGCCGTCTGAACTTTCAGACGTCCCCGGTTCAGGTCATCGAGAGGAGTCTGCTGAGCGTGAGCCGTCAGGCTGAATAGGAGAAAAAAGAAAACATAACGGTGTACTTTCATGAGTCAAAATTCAGGTATTGCATTACTAAACCATTAATTTCCCCAAAAGTTGGAACACTTCTCCCCCAAACAGGGATTATTCCTGTGGTAGGCCAATCTATATTAAATTCGTGCCCTTCGCTCTTTAACAAAATTTTGAGTTGAAAAGCTGATACAACAAAAAAATACAATCAGACTACCTCATAATGTACGACAAAAATCTGGGTACCAAGCAGAAAGCTCTCCGCATTAACCTCGATCCACAGATTTATGGCTCCTTCGCCGAGATTGGGGCCGGGCAGGAAACCGCCGCTATATTTTTTAAAGCAGGCGGCGCATCGGGGACAGTCGCCAAGACCATGTCGGCATATGATATGACCTTCAGCGACGCCATTTATGGTACCGAAGATAGCGGACGCTATGTCTGCGAACCCCGGCTGATCAAGATGATTCAGAAGGAATACAGTCTTTTGGAAAAACGCCTGGCCGAACAGCGGGGTGATAGCAGTCAGTTTTTTGCCTTTGCCAATACCGTGGTGGCCCTTAACTACCACAAAACCAACATTGCCCACGGCTGGATCGGATTGCGTTTTCAGCTTAGGCCCAATGGTCCTTATAACGAAGTAGTGATCCACGTCAAAATGCTGGATGACGAAAATGTGCTCCAACAGCAAGCCCTGGGGGTGATCGGTGTCAACCTGATTTACGGCTGCTTTTATTACCCGACTTCTCCCGAAACTCTACTGCTGTCGCTCATGGACGACCTCAGTCCGGAGCGCATCGAAATTGATATGATCCGGCTGAGCGGTCCCGATTTTATGGACGTTGACAACCGGATCATGAGCCTGCATCTGGTCAAAAATGGTTTTACGAATGCCGCCCTTTTTGGCCCCGATGGCGGCGTGTTGCAGCCCTCGGAGGCTTTTTACAAAAAACACATCCTGATTATGCGCGGGCGGCTGCGGCCGATCACCAACGTCCACATCGATCTTATCGAGAACGGTACCCGGCAGTTTGTCGCCGAACCCGACGTAGATCCTGACCGCGTGCTGATGGTATCGGAACTGACGCTGCGCAACCTGCAATCGGACGAGGCGGATAACATCGACGAAAAAGATTTCCTCGACCGCGTGGACATTCTCTGCTCGCTGGGCCACATGGTAATGATCTCCAACTACCACGAGTACTTTCGCCTGGTAGCCTATTTGTCGGAACTCACCCGTCTGAAAATCGGCTTGTTGCTGGGCATTCCGAGCTTACAGAATATTTTTGAAGAAAAGCATTATGATTTCCTGCGCGGTGGTATTCTGGAATCTTTTTCCACCTTATTCAGCCGCAAAGTCAAACTACTGATTTATCCTACCTTACGTGAGGATAAAACGGTCTATTCTCTCAAAAACTTCGAGGTCGCCGATAATCTCAAGCCGCTTTTCCAGTATCTGGTCATCAACGATAAGATCGAGGACATCCGCGACTACAACCTTGAGTACATGCGCTGGACGACCGACGAAGTACTGGCCATGGTAAAGCGCGGCGAACCGGGCTGGGAAGACCTCGTGCCGGATAGTGTGGCCGAGATCATCAAGGACAAATGCTTGTTTGGCTTTCCGTGTGTCGTATACGATGCGCGGAAGACAGTAGTTGCCGGGTTACACAACGGCACCAAAATAAGGAACGAATGATGAACCGGTTTATCGCAAAAACGGAATGGAAGTTAAGTACCTGCTTCCCATTCCCCGATAATTGCGGCGCGTGTTAACGAAGATCAGCGTAAGATTGTAGAGGTAAAGAAAGACCACGAAGAAGCCACCTTTTGTGAATTCGCGTACTGCCATTGGGAAAGTTCTGAGGAAATCATAATCCAATACCAGGTAACGTCCTTTTGAGATCACGATCATAAAAAGGTAGAAGGTCAGAGACCAGGTAATCTGAAAATTGATCAGCTTTTTTCCCGAGTCATCTACCCGGTTTATCTTTTCTCTTTTCAATACCCACATCACCAGAGGGATGATAATTCCCAGTAGTGGATGCAACATCATACTCAGAGCGCTAACGTTCAATAGTATCAGGTACCCCCGGTCTTCGGGAATTTCCCAGTCGAGTATATCGTCAGGAGTAACGCCTAGCGCTTGGGTCAGTTTCATTAAAGTATCTCCTCGGGGAACCGACTCGCCCTTCTCGATCCGCTGAATAGTGCGCAGACTCAGTTTTGAATCCTCGGAAAGTTGCTCCTGAGAAAAGCCCTTCCGGGTGCGTAATTCTTTAATTCTGTCTGCAAGATTTCGATTGTTCATATCGGCTTCTGTTTTAATGTCTAAAGCTTAAACAAAAGTACAGCACCTGCCTCCAGAGCCTTACGTCACGCTTATGACAATCTTATGACATTTATGCCAATAGCATCAAATGGTTGATTTGAGAGATGTAGTTGTGAGACTACCCAAATAGAAATGGCCCCACAAATACAGTTGAGTAAATGTCAAATCGTTTACACTGTTGAGAGCAATCAATCTATTTATTTTGAGGCAGAACTTTAAACTTTAAACAACGCCCCCAATTTCTCCATCGTCAGCATCACGGCCACGGGTTCGCCGCCTGGGGTACGATTTGGGTCAGAGGACGCAAATAACTGGCTCAGCAGCGTCTGGCTTTCCAGCGGCGACAGCTTCACTACATAACGCGAAGAAAAACGCCGGGCCAACGCCCGCGCGAGGCTATCGGGTTTATTGAGCTTCAAATCGGAATAACTTTGTTTCAGTTGCTCCACCAGTTCCTCAAAAAGATCCTGCTCACTTTCGTTGGGCAGGTCCGCCGGGACACCCCGCACCAATATTTCGTTCGGTCCAATCTCATCGAATTCAAAGCCCAAGCCGCGAATCTGGTCGGTTGTTTCGCGGACAAGCTGCATGTCGGCGGGCGTCAGCCGGACGGTCTGCGGAAAGAGCAACTGCTGGCACGAGCCATTGCGTTTGCTCAGCATCTGGCGGTACCGCTCGTACAGAATCCGCTCGTAAGCCGCCTTCTGGTCTACCAGCATTGCGCCCTCTTTTACCTGCGACAGAATGTAGCGATTGTGTAGTTGAAACAACAGCGCGTTGGCATCGGGGGCAGATATGGTTTCGTCGGCCAGGCGATTTATTTTGCTGGCCAGCGTTACCGACTGCGACGAAACCGGGGGCCGCGACGCCACAGCCTGATCGAGTTCCAGCGCGGCCTGCTGCCGTGCCGTTTCGTCTGGGCTTTTCAGGCCTTCAAATAGTTTGTTCCAGTTGGTCAGATTACCCTTTTGTCGTTTGGTTCCGTTTCCTTCCTTGGGCGTAGCAGCCCAGTCGGGCTGTACAGCGCGGGGCGTTAGGGCTTCCTGTGGCCGTGTGTGCTGCGACAGGAAATTGACGTCATCATCGAAGTCGAGGGGCGGGGCGAGATTGTTGACGCCTACGGCCTTGCGCACGGCAGCCAGGATAATGGCATAAACCGACCGCTCGTCGTCGAACTTGATCTCTGTTTTGGTCGGGTGGATGTTGATGTCCACGTGCGAGGGATCGATTTCGATGAAAAGCACATAAAACGGATGGCTACCTTCGGGCAAAGTACCTTCATAGGCACTAATAATCGCGTGGTGCAGGTAGCTGTGCTTGATGTACCGTTCATTAACGAAAAAATACTGCTCGCCACGCGTCTTCCGCGCAAACTCCGGCTTGCCAATGTACCCCCGAACGCTGATATAGGTGGTGTCTTCCTGGCAAAAAACCAACTGGTCGCGGTAGCTTTTACCAAACATATCCGTAATCCGGCGCACCAGCTTGCCGGCGTAGAGGTTAAAAACCTCCACATCGTTATGGTAGAGCGAGAAACCTACTTCGGGATGCGCCAGAGCTACGCGTTGGAATTCATCCAGTACGTGCCGCATCTCCACGGAATTGGACTTCAGGAAATTGCGCCGGGCCGGAACGTTAAAGAAAAGATTCTTGACCAAAAGGTTGGTCCCCGGCAACGTTGCTACTGACTCCTGCGTCTTTACCTCCGAACCCTCAATCCGGATCATGGTGCCAATCTCGTCTTCAGGGCGGCGGGTACGCACTTCTACCTGCGCTACGGCAGCGATGGAGGCCAGCGCTTCGCCCCGAAAGCCCATCGTCCTGATCTTGAATAGATCGTCGGAGTTGCGGATTTTGGAGGTTGCATGGCGCTCAAACGACATCCGGGCGTCGGTTTCGGACATACCCGCGCCGTCGTCGATTACCTGGATGAGTGTTTTGCCCGCGTCGCGAATAATTACCTGTACGCTGTGCGCGTGGGCATCGATGGAGTTTTCGAGCAACTCCTTCACAACTGACGCCGGACGCTGCACCACTTCGCCCGCCGCAATCTGGTTGGCGATGGAGTCCGGTAACAGATGAATGATGTCAGAGGTGGTCATTTAATAATTGAAATTTGATAGTGTGGAGCCGGTATGCCGTATGGAAAAGCAGCCAGCCGTGCCGGAACACAGGGCAATAAAAATAGAAGGCTGTACTGGCGAATGATTTGTATTTACCCGATATCCGGCAACCACGCCTGTCGGCAGATTAACCCAAAATCGTTGTTGACAAATAAACGCTTTTATTTTTAAAAGTTTTGTTGAAAATTATTCAGTAGATTCTGCAAACTTCTTCCTTGCCCCGTTGTTATATGATTAACTCAATATTATTTTTAATGAAATTTGGAAAGCCGGGTGATTTTTGGCACGGCTATTGTGAGGCAAGATAATTGAATGAATATACTGCTGTAAATGTGTCACCCTTAAACCCCTCAGACCATGAAACTACCCACTTTGAATAAGTTTAACTACGCAATGGCCATCCAGTGGATCATATTCCTGCCTGTCATTCTGCCTCTATGCCTGGTGTTTGGTGCCTTGCAGGGTATCGTCAATATGGTAGGTACCATGGCCCAGCGCATGATACTCGACATCGAATCATGATGTAGTACTTTTACTGTTTTTGCTTCTTCTTGAATAGCCCGCCCAGCCGGGCTATCATTCTTTTTTCGAAGGCCCAGAAGAAATCAAACTTCCCGAGTAACCAGCCCCACATCAGCAAGACTACCTGGTACAGCGGCAAAACTACCACGATCGCCAATAGCCACCGTAACCATCCGGGCGAGTCGGGCGTAATTCCCATCCAGCCGTACAAGATTTTTTTTATATAAAGAATCGAAAAGCCCGTGCAGGCGAACACCAGCAGAATTACAGCTACGTCCCAGCCGCTTTGCACATTCCAGCGAAGTTTGAGTTTTTGCCAGAAGCTGGCTTTCGGCAGTCGGCTTTCGGCCATTAGCGTAAGGAGTCAGGGTACTTTATGATTATTAGCTTGCCTTTTATTTTTAAAAATTGTGCTGATTTTTACTCGTACAGGTACTTTAATTTATCGAGGTCGATCTTTTCCGTGTCCAGTGGCAAGAATTCTTCCCAGAAGGCGTCCACCGGTAATCCTGCCCTGATAAGGACAGGTTCTTTTTTGACCGGATGCTCGAAGTAAAGTCGGCGGGCGTGCAGGTTGATACTGCCGTCGGCGTTGGGCCGGTCGTAGCCATACTTCACGTCACCGCGGATGGGGCTGCCCATACTCGCCAACTGTACCCGAATCTGGTGCGGACGCCCCGTGATCGGCGTCACTTCCAGCAGGAAAAACTTGTTCACCTCTCCCAGCACGCGATAGGTCAACTCGGCTTTCTGACTACCCGGCGCGTCGTAATCGAAGGCCGTAGTGACATTGCGCTTGGCGTCTTTAGAGAGCCAATGTACCAGCTTGCCCTTGGATTGGGCCGGGCGGCGGCGCACGATAGCCCAGTAGGTTTTCTGAATATCGCGCTTGCGAAACAACTCATTCATCCGCTCTAATGCCTTCGAAGTACGGGCAAAAACTACCAAACCGCTCACGGGTCGGTCAATGCGGTGGACGGTACCCAGGAAAACGGCCCCCGGCTTGTCGTATTTGTCCTTGATGTACTTCTTCACCAATTCCAGCAGACTCACATCGCCCGTCTTGTCACCCTGCACCAGCACTCCTGCCGTTTTATTGACAATGATGAGGTGGTTGTCTTCGTAGATTACTTTGAAAGGCTGCTTGGGCATTGGTTGTTGAGTTAATATGTAAATTTTCAAGCTCTCACGCCGGAGGCGTCTACAGCTAATAGTAAGATTTGAAATACCTAGATATTGCACCCCGGAGGAGTCGACTCCTGGGTACTTATTCTATGGGATCTAATTCTTTCACTATCAATGTGGCATATAAAATATGGATTATAATGGTTTATTGCTACTTCAGATTGTGAAAATACTCCCAAGCACAACCTTCTATTTCTCCGCTGCTAGTGAGTTCATTGTCTTTTTCATCGAACAGCCTGAATACTTGCTGGTTATTATCACCGATTGAGGCTTCACCATCTAAGCCTAATAGAACCGTATACAATGCGTCCGTAAGAACCTTATCAAGAATTTTGTAAAGTATACGCGTTTTGCCACTGTCTATATCCAGCGACTCGATCAATTGGGCCACTTGAGAGACACCACTATAGTTATTTTGAGAGGGATCAAAATAACTTTTAAGAAGGTTGGTTTTCAACTCATAAAAACCTTTCACGAAGTCTTCTTCTGGCATTCCTGATTGTTAGTGATACTGCTCTTGATAAAATATTTTGGTGTTTAAGCTCAATTGTCGGAATGATCTAAGCGATAGAAAATATTTTTACCAAATGAAAAATCCACAACCTTCAATACGATTCCTTCTCATTCGGAAACGACTTGCTTTTCACATCCTTCACATATTGCGCGATAGCATCGTGCATAATCGAATCCAAATCAGCGTAACGGCGCAAAAAGCGCGGCTTGAACTCTTTATTTATCCCCAGCATATCATGCAGTACCAGAATCTGCCCATCGGCGTGGGGACCGGCCCCGATGCCGACGGTGGGAATGGCGATGCTTTCGGATACCTGTTTGGTGAGCGCCGAAGGAATTTTTTCCAGCACTACGGCAAAGCAGCCGATTTCGTCCAGTAGTTTGGCGTCGTCCAGTAGTTTTTGCGCTTCCTCTTCCTCTTTGGCCCGCACGGTGTAGGTACCAAATTTATAGATCGACTGCGGCGTCAAACCCAGATGTCCCATGACCGGGACGCCCGCACTCAGAATGCGCGTGATAGATTCCTTTACTTCCAGCCCGCCTTCCAGTTTTACGGCGTGGGCACCGGATTCTTTCATAATCCGAATCGCGGATCGCAGGGCTTCTTCCGAATTCCCCTGGTACGAGCCAAACGGCAAATCCACTACCACCAGCGCCCGGCTGACGGCCCGCACCACCGAGGCGGCGTGGTAGATCATCTGATCCAGCGTGATGGGCAGGGTAGTTTCGTGGCCCGCCATGACGTTGGAGGCCGAGTCACCGACCAGAATCAACTCTACCCCGGCGGCGTCCACGATGCCGCCCATCGAGTAGTCGTAGGCAGTCAGGCAGGAGATTTTCTCCCCCCGCGTTTTCATTTCCTGAATAATATGCGTCGTGACGCGCTTGATATCGGTGGCTTTGCTGGCGGACAATTTTTTATTGATTGGAGGGTTGAGAATAAAGTTAGGGACAAGTGTTCTGAAGAAAAACAGCGAAAGCAAATGAATTATCCATTGTCAACTGTCAACTCGATTAACGACCGCAATCGCCATACCATCGTAGTCTTTTGCCCCGACGGTTTGCAGAATCGTCGCGGTTACCTGCGGTGTTTCGGCCAGTAGTTGATTGAAACGCTGTACGCCCTGCACGCGTTCGTCGCTGCTGTCGGCATCCAGTACTTTTCCTTCCCGAATCACATTGTCACAAATAATGAGTGTGCCCGGTTTTGAAAGGGCGAGGGCATGTTTAAAGTACTCGGCGTAGGGCGGCTTGTCGGCATCGACGAATATCATATCGAACGGTCCTTCGCCCTCCGCCTTCATGGTCGGTAGCAAATCCAACGCCTTTCCAACTCGCACTTCGACCTTTTTGGCAAAACCCGCTTTTTGGATATTCTGTCGCGCCACCTCGGCGTGGTGTTCATCTATTTCCAGCGTGATTATTTTGCCGCCCTCCGGCAAGGCACGCGCCAGCCATATTGTACTGTATCCGCCCAGCGTGCCTAACTCCAGCACGGTCTTTACATTGCCCAAAACCAGTAGTACCTGCAGGAATTTTCCCTGATTGGCCGAGACGCTGATTTGCGGCATTCCGGCCTGATCGAGCGATCGGATGGTTTCTTTAAGTACCGTATCCTCCTGGCCCAGCAGATTGCCAATGTACTCATCGACTTTTTTGAAAATATCTTTATCCATCGTCTTCTTCTAAAAACTAATAAACTACCGTCGCAAAAGCCACTGCTCAGGATTCAGCCGGGTAGTGTTCCGCCAAACCTGAAACTGCAATGAAGAAGTACCTTCGCTGTCGGCAGCGACGGTGCCTATATTCTCGCGAGCCTTCACTTTTTGACCCGCCCGCACCGAGACGCTGGCCAATTTGGCGTACACCGTCATATATTCACCATGCTGAATGGCAATGACGTTGTTCATGCCCGGCATGCTGGTCACGTCCAGCACAGTCCCATCGTACACCGACCGCACGGGTTCGTTGGCAGCGGTCTGTATATCGATACCAAGGTTATCAATTATCACGCCGTGCAGCACGGGATGTTGCTTACGACCAAAATGATCCGACACGAACCCCCGGGCGGGCCAGGGCAGTCGCGCCTGCGATGCTTTAAATGATGAGGCTAGTTTTACTTCTTCGTCCGTCATGCCCCCCGCGTTAGCAGGTTCGGCGGGTTTGGCTGGCTCCGCAGCGGGTGGTGGCACCTCACCGGCGGCAATGGCCTCCTCACGCTTGGCTTTCTCACGCGCCAGTCGATCGCGCTCGGCTTTTTCGCGCGCCAGGCGCTCGCGGCGTTCACGTTCGGCGCGTTCACGCATTTCCCGCTCGATCAAGCGGCGCAGGTTGGCTTCCAGCGTGGCGGCGGCGCGGCGATTGGCCACGAGTTCGGCACGAAGCTGGGCTTCTTTCTGGGATAATTCCCTGACTACCTCATCCTGCTTGGCTTGCAGCGCCGTAAGTTTCTGGGCTTCCTGCACGCGCGAGGCCAGGACAGTTTTCTGCTGCTGCTGCTTAGCGGTGATACGTTCACGCTTGGCGACCAGCTCCTGCTGCACCTTTTCCATTTGCCGTACCTGCCCCTGCCGGGCTTCGGTATACTGCTGAAGGTATTTGTAGCGCAGTACCAGTTGGTTGAAGTTTTCCGCCGAAAACAAGAATACCAATTGACTGAGATAGGTATTGCGCTTGGCCGCTTCGTAGATCATCTGCCCATACTCCCTCTTTAGCTTGGCCAGATCATTTGCCAATTCCTGACGGGCTTTTTCCAGAGTTTTCAGTTCCGAATCGAGCAGGCGCAGGTCGTCCGAAAGCAGATTAATTTGTTTTTTCTGGGTAGTTACCTGCTGATTGATAGCTTGCAGCTGGCCTACGCTGACTTTCTTCTCGGAGGCCGTTTTGTTCAGGACGCTCTGGATGCTTTTGATCTTCTGGGCGTTTTCCTGCTTTTCTTTTTCAAGCTGCTGGCGGCTTTTTTGGGCCATAAGTGGCGCCGTGCAGGCAAACGTCAGCAGGAGACAAACCAGACTTTTATACAATATCCTTTGAAAACGCATAGAATTCTAACGTAAGGACGGAATTCCGTAAGGACGGTCCCCGCCTATTATTCCGCAAAGGTAAGCAGAGTTATGGTTTTTAGCCCGTCTCCTTTACTTCCGTTCGTAGCTGTCGGGAATCGAAAAAGGAAAACCGGGATTGTCTTTGGTCAGATCCACCCGGCTATGTTCAAGGCGGATTTCGGTTTGGACGAATGGCTGGTCGGGCGCTGGTTTCGTATTCAGAACAATCAGGCCAACGAAAGGAAAGAGGTACTTTTCGAGTTGTTTGAAGTCGGCGTAGTCCAGTGACAACGTATTTTGAGATACAGGATCCATAGCCTTCACCCGTTCCAGTTTGCGGTCGCTCTCCCCAATATAACTATCCACCATAATATGTCCGGCGTTCTGGCGAAGCAGAATCGCGTCGCCGGAACGATATAATTTCTGGTCGGGCTGGCGCGGGAAGGGCAGGTTGCCGGTGAGCAAAGATTGAAGCAGCGCGTAACTAAGGTCAAACTTGAACTGACGGCTCAACTGCGGATAGCTGAACTGGAAGTAGTCTTTGTGGAATTTGTCCAAAACTACAATCTCCTGCGGCGAAATAAGACCTCGTGCCACCTCAAAGCCCATTGCGGTCACCGAAAACCAGATCAGACTGTCCTTCTTGACGCGCAGGTTGATGTTAGCGTTGTCGATGTCCTGCTTGCTGCTTTTGAAAGAAAATTTCGACTTGGCGGTCAGGTAGTTGAAGTCGATTTCCTGGATCTCGAAAGTACCCTTGCGCTCATCGAAAGGTACCAGCCCAGCAGTGAGCGAATCGGGCTGGGTAGATTCCGTACCGATGGCGGCTTTGTCTTTACGATTCTTCTTGCAGGACGTCAGACTGAGAATACCAAGTACCAGCAGCCAGAGTATTTTACTGTTCATGCAGCGTGCCGGTGGCGATTTTCTTTTCGAGTTGATCGCTGGTCTCTCCCATTTTCTTGGCCTTGTTCCATTGCTCTACTGCCTTTTCACGCTCGCCAAGTTGAAACAGAACATCGCCGTAGTGCTCCACAATAGTACCACTTACGCCCTGCGGAGCCTGCACGGCTTTTTCCAAAAACTGCTTCGCTTTTTTGTAATCTTTCCGGACGTAAAGTACCCAGGCATGGGTATCCAGGAAAGTGGGGTCGTCGGGATGCTTAAGCACCAGGCGCTCCGACATCTGCTGCGCCAGTTCCAGCTTTTCCTTCCGAAGCGACAGGAAGTAGCTGTAATTGTTGAGCACGTGGTCGTTGTTGGGATCCTCTTTCAGCACCAGCTCGTAAGCCGCGTCCGACTTCTCATTGTCTTTCAGGCCATTGTAGGCATCGCCGAGCTGGGCGTTGATGAGCAGCTTCATTTCCGGGTTGTCGATCAGGCGCAGGCTTTCTTCCAGCGCCGATACGGCCCGCTTGTAGTTGCGCTTCATCAGTTGCGCTGAGCCGTTGGAGTACCAGATCATGCCCTGATTGGGGAACATCTCCAATGCCAACTCCGAGTGCGCCAGCAGGCTATCTACCTGGTTAAGGTCACCGTCTAACTGTAGAATCGCGCCCCAGACTTCATAGATAGAACTATTGATACGAGCAGCTTTCACGTAGGTATCACGGGCCTCAGCTTTTTTGCCTTGTTTCACCAGCAAATCGCCGTAGAGCACGTAGGAACGGGCTTCGTTGGGATGCGTCTCGACCAGCTGTTTTGCCAGATTCACGGCATCGTCGCGGTCTTTATCGGTTTTCAGCATCGTCAGGTAGCCCGTCAGCACACGTACTTTGGGTTCAGCGTCGAGGTTGGGATTGGCAAAAACTACCTGCAATTCACGGTTGGTTTTCCCGACATCACCTTTGCGGCGGTAAATATCGGCCAGCAGTACGTGGGCCTGCGCCTCGTCGGGATTGAGTCGCAGTGCTTCTTCCAGCGGAGCCACGGCTTCGTCGATGAGGTCGTTGGCCATGAGTAGTT
>CAZCOG010000005.1:73359-188157 GCA_964500445.1 uncultured Persicitalea sp.
TGAGTAGTTCGGCCAGTTCAAGTCGGTAGGTGAGCTCGGCGGGTTCGGCAGCGATGAGTTTTTGGGCTTCCTCGATGGCCTTGTCGATTTTATTGTCGCGCAAGTAGAGCTGCTGCTTTTGGTGCGTAATTTCTTCGGTGACGCCCACAGCCTTTTCCAGGCGGTCATAGGTATCGATGGCCTTATCGAACTGGTCGCTGAAAATGTACATGGCCGCCAATTCCACGCCGTAGGGAATGCTCGACGGATCTTTCTTCACTAAAACTTCAAACAACTTGGCGGCCTCGTCGTACTTCTTTTGTTTGGTAAAAACCTCTGATAGCTGTTGGATGTAATAAGCATTTTCGGGTTCAGCTTCGTAAGCGAGTTTAGCGTGAGGCAAGGCGTCGGCGGCACGGTCGAGTTTCAGCAGAGCTGAAGCCAGCATGAAGTGGCTCGCCGGGTCGTCCGGGCTCATGTCCACCAGCTTCTCGAAGACAGGCAGCGCCCGCGATGGCTCGTCCATCATCATGTACTTCATGCCCTCAATGGCCGTTCCCTCATCTTCCAGGCGAGTCGCCACGTCCTTTTGCGGCGTTTCCTTGTCTTTGTCACGCTTGCGCTTCTGCGCCTCGCAGGGCATCACGCCAAGCGTCCACGCCAGCAGGGCTGCACCCAGGAAGGATTTTAGTATTTTAGAAAACATAAAATGGAGTTGCATTCGGTTTTGAGGGAAGTAGATCGCTGAGACTGGTTAATATCGGATTTGTCTTCCAAAAATAACTGTAAATGTGGTGAATTATTGCCATTAGCTCTGTTCTCGCACTTAGCTTTCCCGCTATTTGACTGATACTTTCCACGAGGAGGATTGCCGACTACAAGAAGCGGCATTATGATCAAAGAAACGATGGCGGAAATCTAACAATACCCAAACCGGATTGTTGTCTGCCGCTACCAACTACCGGGTTAAAATAATCATTGAATGAAGTAGGAAATCGGGTTTTCATCACCCAGACCAAAGTAGGCCAGCAGGTAGAAAGATGCGAACCGGACGGAAGCCTCCAATCAAGAAACCTCGTCAAGATAATGCGTCTAGGAGGTTCACCATTCAATATCGTGTATGTTATTGACGAAAAAAGCTGAAAACCTTGTGATGAAGCAACACGGGCCGCTGGAATAAAAGTACCCCCTACATCATCGCCATCGTGAACTGGTCGCGAATCTCGCCGGGGTGTACTTCCAGCACGTTAGCCAGCACCAGTAGAATCAGCGTGCGCGAAGCCAGGTTGCGGGGGATACCCACTGAGCTAGCGAAGGAATCTACCGTGACGCTTTGCTGGGCGTCGAGCAGCTGCATCAGCTTCTTTTCCTTTTCGCCGTAGCTAAAGCGCACGTCGCGCTGACGACGGGTACGCTTCATGATCTCACGCATCTCGCGGCTGGCCTGTACCGACCGGTCCTTTATCCGCACATACGTTTTTTTCTTGCCAAAAGCGTCCAACACGGCATGGGGCTTGTCGGCGCTGCGGTGGATGTGAAACACCAGCACGTCGCGGTCGTCGGTGAGCGGTACGCGCTCTATACGGTAGGGGATTTCGGGTGTGCAGTACTTCTGAATGGCCCGTTCGAGAATGTATTCGTCCTCGTCGGCGTATTTGAGGCCCTTGATGCTTTTATCGTCGCCGATGCCGACGAGTAGTTTGCCGCCTCCCGAATTGGCGAAGGCCACTATTTCACGGACTATTTTTTCCGGGTGACTGGATTTAAGCTTAAATTCCAGGTTGTCACCCTCTCCCTGCCGGACTAAATCCCGGAGCGTTCGTAGGTCCATCGTTCGTGGGAATTGGATGGAAGTTAGGTTTTCTAAAAGTAGGTACTTTTGTGTTTTAAAAAAAACGATCAACCCTATTTTTTCTCAACATTTGTTCACTCTAAAATGTTTTTTACGAAAAAGCCGTTCCCCAGAAGTGGCAGCGAGATCTTTTTTGTTTTTTTGACAGAACGTATGAATTTGTTTTTCAATGTAGTATTAATGCTGGCAACCTTCGTGTTTATGGAAGGTTTTGCCTGGTTTACGCACAAATACATTATGCACGGCCTCATGTGGCGCTGGCATGAGTCACACCATACACCACACAAGCACTGGTGGGAGCGCAACGACTGGTTCGGCATCCTGTTCGGTATCACGGCCACGCTGCTTATCGTAGTGGGAGCGGAAGTAGCTTCGTTGCGCTTCCTGATGTGGATCGGCTTCGGCATCTCACTCTATGGTGTAGCCTATTTTGTCTTCCACGATGTGATCGTTCACCGGCGCATCAAGACTAAGTACCAGCCCCGCAGCTCTTACATGAAACGAATTATGAAAGCGCACTACATTCACCACAAAGTACATGAGCGGGAAGGGGCCGAGGCTTTCGGGTTTCTCTACGCCCCAAAAAAATACGAAAGCCAGGCAATCAATAAGGCAAAGAAATCAGAAAAAGTACAATAGAAAAGGCGCCTGTGGGCGCCTTTTCTATTAACTCTCCGTAGAAATACAACGCGTAGTGCATAGCTTGCCCGAGAGCAGGCCATTGGCTACCGGCTACTTCACTGCATCAATATTCGTCTTCGTTGAAAAAGAAATCTTCCTTAGTGGGATAATCAGGCCAAATCTCTTCGATGCTTTCATAGGGCTGACCATCGTCTTCAAGTTCCTGCAGGTTTTCGACAACCTCGAGCGGAGCTCCGGTACGGATGGCAAAGTCGATGAGTTCGTCCTTGGTAGCTGGCCAGGGCGCATCTTCCAGATAGGATGCCAATTCTAATGTCCAGTACATAATGTTAAAGTCAAATTAAGTGTTCAGTTCATTTTTTGGAGTGCAAAAGTATGAAATTCTGCATCTTCCGGTAATTTTTAACAGGTTTTTTTAGAAAAAATTCTTGTTCTTGTTAATTTATTTTTTATAGAAACTTAAAGCCTTGATATAAAGAACTTTACACGCCAACAATAAATGCCTGTATAAACTGTACTCTTGCGATCAGTACTTTTGTCAATGGAGAAACAGCAATGTGAGAGTAGTAAGATCCTTCGTTGTCCAAATAGTATCGAGAAAAAAATGAAATTTTTATGAAGATAGAAATATGCGCCTATTCGCTGGAGTCGTGCCTCAATGCTCAGCAGGCCGGCGCCGCCCGCGTGGAATTGTGCGGTGGTCTGGGCGAAGGCGGCACTACGCCCAGCGCTGGCATGATTGCAGCGGTACGCGAAAATATTCAAATCGACCTGTACGTAATGATTCGCCCACGAGGCGGTGACTTCGTCTATGACGAATCGGAAATGGAAGTCATGCGCCGAGATATTGACATCGCCAAATCATTGGGTGCCAACGGCGTAGTGCTGGGCGTGCTGCTTCCTAGTGGCGAAGTCGATGTTGCGCGCACCCGCGAGCTTGTGCAGTATGCCCGGCCGCTCGGCGTCACCTTCCACCGGGCCTTCGATCTCACGCCCGATCCGTTGACGGCGTTGGAAGCTGTCATCAGTACTGGGGCGGAGCGCATCCTGACTTCCGGCCAAAAACCCGCTGCTCCGCAGGCTACCACACTTCTGGCAAAACTGGTACAGCAAACTGCCGGTAGAATTGAGATCATGGCGGGCGGTGGGGTGTCGGCAGCAAGCGCGCTGTCTCTGGCGGCTGTTGGCGTCGATGCCCTTCACCTGACGGGCAAAGCATTTCGGCCCGGTCGGCAAACCTACTTCCCGACGGACATTTCGATGGCGGGCGAAATTCCCGACGAACGGAGTGTGCTCTACACCGATCCCGAACGAGTGGCGGCAGTAGTACGACTGGTCGGCTGAATGACCGCTATTTTCCCGCCAAAAAGCCGTATTTTTGGTTTTTGAGAATAGCTAAAAAATGCCATGCGAAAAGAATATATGAGCGGAGAAGGCGAAAGCCTGTCCAGCACCGAAAAGGAAATAGAGAAGGCGCTGCGGCCGCTGTCCTTCGATGATTTTACGGGTCAGGAGAAAATTCTGGAAAACCTGAAAATTTTCGTGAAGGCGGCCAAGCAACGCGGCGATGCCCTGGATCACGTACTGCTGCACGGCCCACCGGGTCTGGGCAAAACAACACTCTCGCACATTGTAGCCAATGAACTCGGGGCTAATATCAAGGTGACTTCCGGCCCCGTGATGGACAAACCCAGCGACCTCGCCGGTCTGCTTACCAATCTACAGCCTCACGACGTCCTGTTTATCGATGAGATTCACCGCCTCAATCCAATTGTAGAGGAGTACCTCTACTCCGCTATGGAGGATTACAAGATCGACATCATGCTCGATAGTGGCCCTAATGCCCGTTCGGTGCAGATCGGCCTGAATCCTTTCACGCTCGTGGGTGCTACTACCCGTGCCGGATTGCTCACATCACCGTTGCGGGCACGCTTCGGCATCAACGCCCGGTTGGAATACTACGACGCCAAGCTACTGACGACCATCGTGCTGCGCTCGGCAGATTTGCTAGGCTCACCCATCGACGAAGAGGCGGCTTATGAACTAGCTCGCCGTAGCCGTGGAACACCCCGTATTGCCAATAATCTGCTGCGCCGCACCCGTGATTTTGCCCAGGTAAAAGGCAGGGGGCGTATTACAGTAGCCATCGCCGAAATGGCCCTCACTGCTTTGGACGTAGATCAAAACGGGCTGGATGAAATGGATAATCGTATCCTGAGTACAATCATCGAAAAGTTCAAGGGTGGCCCGGTCGGTCTATCTACCATAGCCACTGCCTGCAGCGAGGAAGCCGAAACCATCGAGGAAGTTTACGAGCCATTCCTGATTCAGGAAGGGTACCTCAAGCGCACAGCCCGCGGCCGCGAAGCCACCGAGATGGCTTACCGCCATTTGGGCATCCTGCCCAGGCACCGGACTGGTGAGCTTTTTTAGTTGAGACGGGGCACCTTGAGCGGTTCAGATTTTTAAAAAACTACCCCTGCTACCTGGTTTACTTTCTTGATTCTAAAAACTACGTCGCTTTGCCTCTCCAATATCACTTTAATTCTTAACGTTGTCATAACGTACACTTATCGTACCTTTGCAGCCGAAAATCAATTAAAGGGAAAATGCCAGTGTCGGACATCGTATTGAAACCACTCGTGCGCGTACCCTGCGCTATTATTGAGCGCAATGGAAAAGTACTGGCCGCGCAGCGTAGCGCGGGTGGTTCGCTGCCCATGAAGTGGGAATTTCCCGGCGGAAAGCTGGAAGCCGATGAAACCGAGGAAGAAGGATTAATCCGAGAAATCCGGGAGGAGTTGTGCGTGGAAATTCGTATTGGCGAAAGACTACCTGTTACCGACCGCGACGATATCTGGCGCACCATTCAACTTGTCCCATTCGTCTGCGAACTGGCCTCCGAAGAAATTGTCCTGACCGAACACGAGCAGATTCTCTGGCTCACGCCCGACGAACTCCCTGAACTGGATTGGGCCGAGGCTGACCGTGATGTATTATTGAACTACTTCAAGTACCTGGGCAGCAAGCAGAGCCAGTCTACATTGCGGCTGACCCGTCGCCAGCCGCAACCTTTCTCTATTTTTCCCGAAAAAACAACGTAAGCGGCACGCCCGTGAAGTCGAATTGCTCACGCATCCGGTTTTCGAGGTAGCGCACGTAAGGCTCTTTGATGTACTTGGGGTGATTGCAGAAAAACACGAACGTCGGTGAGGGTGTTGGCAACTGGATCATGTACTTGATCTTGATGTGCTTGCCCTTGAAGGCTGGCGGCGGGTAGTTGGCAATCACCTGCTGCATCACTTCATTGAGCTTGGAAGTCGTGATTTTGCGGTGCTTATTTTCATAGACTTCCATTGCCTTCTCCATCACCTGGAAAATCCGTTGCTTTTCAAGTACCGACGCGAAAATAATCGGCATGTAGTTCATCGGAGCGAGGCGCTCGAGCATCTCCTTCTTCCACTGGTCGGCTGTCTTGGAATCCTTATCCACCGCATCCCACTTATTGACCATAATCACAATCCCTTTCTTGGCTTTATCGGCCTGGCCAATGAGCGTCATATCCTGTCCTTCCAACCCATTTTGAGCATCCAGCATCACAATACAGACATCTGACTCCTCCATTGCCTTGATGGAGCGAATGGTGGAGTAAAACTCAATATCTTCCTTTACGCGCGACTTGCGGCGCATTCCAGCGGTGTCGATCAGGATGTATTCCCGGCCAAAAGCCTTGTAAGGCGTGTGGATGGCATCGCGGGTCGTGCCTGCGATGTTGGTTACGATACTACGCTCGGTTCCTGTCAGTACATTGAGGAAAGAGGACTTCCCTACATTGGGACGTCCCACGATAGCAATGCGGGGGATGCCTTCTTCGGGATTTTCGATACCTGGTGTGTCGAAGTACTTTACGACTTCATCCAGCAAATCGCCCGTGCCGTAGCCGGTCTGAGAAGAAACGGGGAAAATCTCCTCGCCTAACCCCAACTCGTAGAATTCTGCGGAAGAATGGTAGCGTTCGAGCGACTCGGCTTTATTGGCGACCAGCAATACCGGCTTGTTGTAACGACGCAGTACATTCGCAAACTCCTTGTCGAGTTCGGTCAGTCCGCTCATGGTATCTACCATGAATAGTACCACCGACGATTCCTCGATAGCCAACTCGACCTGATCGCGAATGGCTCCCTCGAAGATATCCTCCGAGCCAACCACGTAGCCTCCCGTATCGATTACAGTGAAAAAATGTCCCGTCCATTGGGCATGGCCGTAATGGCGGTCGCGGGTCACGCCGCTCTCGTTGTCCATGATCGCCTTACGTTCTTCGATCAGGCGGTTAAAAAGGGTAGATTTGCCCACATTGGGGCGCCCTACTATAGATACTATATTTGCCATATTATAATGTCGGAATTATGGAATGTCAGAATTAGTGATGGGATCGCCCGGCGATAGGGCTTTCGCCAGCTATCAGTTATTCCTACATTCGCTAATCCACCAATTCAAAATTAAGATTCGTTGTATCCAAACTGCCGCAGCTTATCGTCTTTACTGCGCCAGTTAGGTTCTACTTTTACAAAAGTTTCCAGGAAAACTTTCTTACCGAAAAAAGCTTCCATATCCTGCCGGGCTTGAGTACCTACCTGCTTGATCATAGAACCTTTATCGCCGATCAGTATCCCCTTCTGGCTCTTGCGCTCAACCATGATTTCGGCCCGGATGACGATGATATCTTCTTTTTCCTTAAACTCCGTCACTACTACCTCGCTGCTGTACGGTATTTCCTGACGATAATTGAGAAAAATTTTCTCGCGGACGATTTCGGAAGCGAAGAAACGCTCCGGCTTATCGGTAAGTTCGTCCTGAGCGAAATAGGGCGGATGATGCGGCAGCCGGGTAATAAGATTATGGAAGAGAGTCGCTACGTTGGCGTTCAACAAAGCAGAAATGGGGATGATAGCGGCCGGATGAATGGCCTCTTCCCACTCGACAGTTTTAGCTTTCACCGTTTCCTCGTCGGACAGGTCGATTTTGTTCAATACAAGTACCACGGGCGCATCCGTACGTTTCAGCAGCGGAACTACCTCGTGGCCCTCAATCTTTTCGCCTACCTCAACGACAAATAGCACGACGTCGGCATCTTCCAACGAGCCTTTGACAAAGGTCATCATGGAGTCATGCAACTTGTAGGCAGGCGTGATCACACCGGGCGTATCGGAATACACCATTTGAAATGGCGTTCCCTCGTGGGTACCATTCAGGATTCCCATGATGCGGTGGCGGGTAGTTTGCGCCTTGGAAGTGATGATGGAAAGCTTTTCGCCCACCAGCACGTTCATGAGGGTGGACTTGCCCACGTTGGGCCGACCGATAATACTGACAAAACCCGCGCGGAAATTAACCGGCGCGATCTCGGAAGAAGTGTTTTCAGACATAGGTGATCAGGTATCTTACAGTACCAGAAATTAAAATAATATTTTGCAAAGGTAGTTGTTTTTCCGAAATGATCCGCTATATTTGCAGTCCAATTCAATGGCGCGGGATGGAGCAGTTGGTAGCTCGTTGGGCTCATAACCCAAAGGTCGCTGGTTCGAGTCCAGCTCCCGCTACTAAGCAAGCAAAGTAAAGCCCTGTAAGACAACCTCTTACAGGGCTTTTTGCTGTTCATTGCGTAACTATTGCGAAACATTTCCAGATTTTCACTTCTAGGGGTAGTGCGGGAATCCAGGCAGTAGAGGGGCTTTTCTGTTTAGCATACCTCTCTTATCAAAAGGCTTCAAAGCCTGTATTTCGGGCATTTCTCAGGGCGCTTCTTCTCCTTTTTCTAATTTTCTATTCGCCCACGAAACAGAAAAAAGCCCTGGACTGAAAATATTTTTTCCGGTTTGATCTGGCTGCAAAGATTAGTTGAAAGGTTTAAGTAGCTTTACTTTCCTAGAAACTGAAAGTAATTGCGCGTATCTGAATAAATGCAGCCTTAAAGCACAACCTGACTAAAAACCCTCAAACCTAATCGCACCATGTCCTTCAATGAGAATACGCGGGTGAAAATCCCGGCAATACTGCATCTGTGCAGATTGGGATATACTTACCTCTCCCTTTCAAAATCGGAATGGGATGAGGGTACCAACATTTTCACGGATATTTTTGCGGAGAGTATTCAGCGGATCAATCCCGATTTGGACGAAGGGGACATGCATAGGGTCTTTCAGGAGGTTTCCCTGGCTTTGGATAATGAAGACCTCGGAGAAGTGTTTTACAGAATGCTTACCGCTACGTCAGGGGTGAAGCTGATTGATTTTAAGAACTTCCACGAAAACAATTCTTTCCACGTCGTTACGGAATTGCCCTGTAAAAACGGAGATGAGGAGTTCAGACCGGATATTACGCTGCTGATCAACGGGATGCCTTTGGCGTTCATCGAAGTAAAGAAGCCCAACAATTACGAGGGGATTCTGGCAGAGCGTGACCGGATCAATGTGCGGTTCAAGAATTCTAAGTTTCGCAAGTTTGTCAATATCTCCCAAGTGTTGGTTTTTTCCAACAACATGGAGTACGATGCTGAATCCATCGAACCCATTCAGGGCGCGTTCTATTCCTCTACCTCCCTGGACAGTGCGAATTTCAACTGCTTCCGGGAAGAAGAAACCTTTGACCTGGCTACGCTGCTGGCACCGGAAAATGATGCCCTGGAAAATTTCGTCTTGAAGGATACCAACCTGTCCACTATCAAGCACTCCCCGGAATTCCTGACCAACAAGTACCCTAATTCCCCTACCAACCGGATCATCACTTCTTTATTTTCCAAAGATCGCTTTGCGATGCTGCTGAGGTACGGGATTGCCTACGTAAAAAATAGTACGGGCATTGAAAAGCATATCATGCGGTATCCTCAACTGTTTGCAACCAAAGCCATTGAGCAAGCGGTTGAGGGCGGAGTGAAAAAGGGAATTATCTGGCATACCCAGGGAAGCGGGAAAACCGCGCTGGCTTTCTACAATGTGCAGTACCTGACGGACTATTACCAGCGAAAGCAGATTGTTCCCAAGTTTTATTTCATCGTGGATCGGATTGACCTGATGAACCAGGCAAAGCGGGAATTTACCAGCCGTGGGCTGGTGGTGCATACGGTCGATTCGCGGGATGAACTGGTGAAGGATTTCAGCCAACGGAAGGCTATTTTCAATCTGAGCGGAAAGCGGGAAATCACGGTGGTCAATATCCAGAAATTTAAGGAGGATACTACGATTTTGAAGGAGAAGGATTACGACCTCAATATTCAGCGGGTGTATTTTCTGGATGAGGTACATAGGAGCTACGATCCGAAAGGTAGCTTCCTGGCTAACCTCTTCAATTCGGACCGAAGCGCTATTCTGATTGGGCTAACGGGTACCCCGCTGATTGGCAGTGACAGACGTTCAAGGGATACCTTTGGCGATTATATCCATAAGTACTACTACAATGCTTCAATTGCGGATGGCTATACGTTGAAGCTGATCCGGGAAGGTATTGAAACCAATTACCGGATTCAGCTGGAACAAGCCTTAAAGGAAGTGGAAATCCTGAAAGGACAGGTAGACAGACGGGCGATCTACGCCCATGAAAAGTTTGTAGAACCCATGCTGGACTACATCGTTCATGATTTTTTGAAAAGTCGGGAGCGCTTTGGGGATCACGGGATTGGGGGCATGGTGGTCTGTGACAGTGCCGATCAAGCCCGGATGCTGATGGAAATTTTCAACGGGAAGTACGCGGATGAATCAAAATCTACGGAAACCCTGGAAAGCTACTCAATGGCTGCTGAGGCTTTGCAGGAATACGGCAAGTATCGGAAAAAGCGCGGAAAAGGGCTGACGGCAGCGCTGATCCTGCATGATGCAGGTACCAAGGACGAACGCAAACAAGAGGTAGACGATTTTAAGGATGGCAAGATTGACCTGCTGTTTGTGTACAATATGCTGCTGACGGGCTTCGATGCTAAGAGGCTCAAAAAACTGTACATCGGGCGGGTGATCAAAGACCATAATTTGCTCCAAACCCTGACGCGGGTAAATCGCCCCTACAAGAAATTCAGGTACGGGTACGTGGTGGATTTTGCGGATATTCGGAAAGAATTCGACGCTACGAACAAGGCATATTTTGATGAATTGCAATCGGAATTAGGGGATGAAATGGAAACCTACTCCAACATCTTCAAAACCCCGGAAGAGATTGCAGAGGAGATTGAGAATATCAAGGAGCTGCTGTTTCACTATGACTTAGTTAATGTAGAAATCTTCTCTCAGCAGATTACAGCCATCGAAGACCGCAAAACAGTACTACACCTAAAAAAGGTATTGGAATCAGCGCGAAACCTGTACAATCAGATCCGTATGCAGGGTGAAATTAAGTTGCTGAGGAGGATAGATTTTCAAAAGCTGGGGCAGATGCTGAACGAAACCGTCCGGCACCTGGGAATCCTGAATCTGAAAGAATCGATACAGAATGACATCAATACGACCAACCTGCTGAACGAAGCCCTGGAAAACGTGCTGTTCCTGTTTCGGAAGGTGTCGGAAGAGGAATTGGTGATTGCGGACCAACTCAAAGACACCCTCCGCAAAACCCGCGAAGCCATGCAGGGCAATTTCGACCAGCACGACCCGGAATTTGTCAGCTTGTACGAAGAGTTAAAGCGATTGTTTGATAAGAAGAATCTGGATGAAATATCCCAGGACGAAATGAAGAAAAATATTGGCGCGTTGCGGCAGATTTACGATAAGGTGACGGAGCTAAACCGCAAGAACAACCTACTGAAAGCGAAGTATGCCCAGGATGCCAAATATGCCCGAATTCATAAGCGAATTTTGGAAAAGGGTACTATTTCCAGGCGGGAAAGCGAAATTTGCGACACGTTGACCCACGTAAAAACGGAGGTAGATGATAAGGTGCTGATGAATAGCAAACTGCTGGACAACGAAGGGTACTTTGACGGGCTGATGATGAAGCTGGTTTTGGGAAATTTTGGCAAGTCCAGTATCAAGCTGGAAGCGGAATCGGCAAAGTATATCAATAGCTGTTTGGTCCGCGAATACATAAACGAATACAAAGGAATACAACGATGATCGTACAGGATTTTACCACCAAGACCAAAGAACTGATTGACAACCTGAAAGGGGTTTGTGCTTCCTACGGATTGGGCAATGATGGGAATGAGTTCAAGATTATTACCCAGGTGTTCCTCTACAAATTTATGAATGATAAGTTTGGCTACGAGGTGAAGCAACTGGAACCTACCCTGGCGTTTGCTGATAGCTGGGAACAGGCATTGAGCGGATACGCGGAGGGAGATTATGAAATGCTGCTGCTGGGAATGAACCCGGACAGCGCCAAACTGAAACGGGAGCATTTTCTGTCAAACCTCCATAACCGACAAAACGAAGAGGAGTTTGCGAAGCTTTTTGATGACACCCTCCGGGATATTGCCATTTTCAACGCGGAAATCTTCTCCGTCAAGACCGGGAGCGGGGCTAAAATCACGCTCTTCGATGAGTTGAGCCAGTACATTACCGACAGTTCTCAGCGGGATAACTTTTGCCGGGCTTTGGTGAATCAGTTGGTGAATTTCAGCTTCGAGCGGATTTTTGACCAGAAATTCGATTTCTTTTCTACCATTTTCGAGTACCTCATCAAGGATTACAACAAAGACGGGGGCGGGAAGTACGCGGAGTACTATACGCCCCACGAGGTAGCCGAAATTATGGCTTCCATCCTGGTGGATGCCCCTGTTCAGGACGTGACCTGCTACGATCCTGCGGCGGGATCGGGAACGCTGTTGATGAATCTGGCTCATGCCATCGGGGAAGATCGCTGTACGATTTATACCCAGGATATTTCCCAGAAAAGTAGTAGCCTGTTGCGGCTGAACCTGGTACTCAATAATCTGGTACATTCGATTCAGAATGTAATTCAGGGGAATAGTATGATTGCCCCCTATCACAAGGAAGGCGACAAGCTGATGAAGTTTGACTACATCGTATCAAATCCGCCCTTCAAGCTGGATTTTAGCGATTACCGGGAGGACTTGGACTCTAAGGAAAACCATGAGCGATTTTTTGCGGGCATTCCCAAAGTACTTGCAAAAAAGAAGGATAGCATGGCTATTTATTTACTTTTTATCCAGCATATCATGTACTCACTAGCCGAAAAAGGCAGGGCTGCCATTGTGGTGCCTACGGGCTTTATCACAGCTCAAAGTGGGATAGAAAAGAAGATACGGGAAAAGCTGGTAAAGGCAAAGATGCTGCGGGGGGTAGTGTCCATGCCCAGCAATATTTTCGCTACCACCGGCACCAACGTATCCGTACTGTTCCTAGACAAGGCGAATAAGAAGGGGGATATCGTACTGATGGATGCCTCCAAGCTGGGAACTACCTACAAGGAAGGGAAAAACCAGAAAACGAAGCTGTCCGACGCCGAAAAGGACCGGATTATCAACACCTTCAATCAGCACGAAGCCATTGAGGATTTTACGGTAGTCGTAAGCTATGAGGAAATAAAAGAGAAGAATTATTCATTTAGTGCTGGCCAGTATTTTGAGGTAAGAATAGAGTACAATGATATTACATCTGTGCAGTTTGAAGATAAGATGAATAGTTATTCTCGAACGTTAGAAAGCCTCTTTTCGGAATCAAGAACGTTAGAAATAGAAATAAAAAAACAATTAGAGGGATTGGTCTATGAATAAGAGTATGCATTACGTACCAATAACCAGCTTGCTAAAAAAGATTATTGATAATAGAGGAAAGACTGTGCCCACAGTAGAAACTGGATTTCCACTGATTGCCACAAATTGTATTAAACATAGCAGTATGTATCCCACCTTTGAAAGGGTTAGATATGTTGATGAAAATACATTGAAAAGCTGGTTTCGCGCCCACTTGCTTCCAAATGATATACTTTTTGTAAATAAGGGTACCCCTGGAAGAGTTTGCTTAGTACCTGATCCTGTCAGTTTTTGTGTAGCGCAAGATATGATAGGGTTTAGATGTGATGAAGAACTCATAAATTTTAAATACCTATTTGCTGTTTTAAGGTCATCTGAGATACAGAAAAAAATAGAAAATTATCATGTAGGACTTGTAATTCCACACTTTAAGAAACAAGACCTTTCAAATCTGCTGATTCCTTTAAGAACAAAAAAGGAGCAGGAAATTATTGGAAATCTATATTTTACACTTTCATCCAAAATTGACCTCAACAACCGGATCAACGCTGAGTTGGAAGCAATGGCTAAGACGCTGTACGACTACTGGTTTGTTCAGTTCGATTTCCCCGATGCCGAAGGCAAGCCCTACAAAGCCAGTGGTGGGAAGATGGTATGGAATGAGGAATTGAAGCGGGAAATTCCGGAGGGCTGGGAGGTTGGGCCTATTATGTCAATAGCTAAGTTATTAGGAGGAGGAACACCGAAAACAGGAAAGGAATCCTACTGGAATGGCACAATACCATTTTTCACTCCACGCGATTACCAAGACTCCTTTTTTGTAACAGAAACAAATCTTCATCTCACGGACGAAGGACTCCAAAATTGTAGTAGCAAATTATATCCCAAAGGGACTATTTTCATTACCGCACGTGGGACTGTTGGGAACATAAACATAGCTTCGCAGGATATGGCCATGAATCAATCATGCTACGCAATTGCTCCAAGTGATGAAGTCAACTACTATTTTTTACATCAATGCTGCACTGATTTGGTTCAGTACATCAAGGCAAAAGCCAACGGGTCAGTATTTGATGCTATCGTATCGAATGATTTTAAAGCTACCCCAATTGTCATTCCTCCTGGTAATCTTATCAAAAAGATAGGTCAACGCCTAGAAAGCATTTATGAAAAAATACTCATTGGCCGGAAGGAAAACCAAAAGCTGGCAGAGCTTCGGGATTGGCTGCTTCCCATGCTGATGAATGGACAGGTGAAGGTAAAGGATGCGGAGGAAGAGGTAGCCCTGGCAATGGCTGCGGAGGAGAGCGGAGCGTATCGATAGGGAGAGGGCGGGTACCTATTCCCGTACAAGTGTAACAAGTACCGGAGCAAAAAACGGAATATCGTGGGTATTTACCCTTAGAGCAAGTGTAGCAAGTACGCCCGTAACGGATGCCTCAGAAGCACTAAAAATCATACTACCGTTCAACCTCCCTACCCTTACTGCAAGTAATGCAAGTAAGACGAAATAAGGGCTGAAAACCTTAACTATTCTTAACAAAACCCGCAAAAAAGTAAACTATTGTAAACTTTTCTAAACATTTGCTCTGTCCGAGGCCAACATTTTGGAGGGGGCAAATGTTAACAATAGTCAACAACCCAGGGGGTGAATTTTTGATCTCCGCCCTATCATTCGGGGAGATCAAAATCCAGTTGGCGCGACAACTGCTCCGTCAAATCGAACGGGCTGTCTTCTCCCTCTACGCTTACTTCATCCAGCATTTTACGGAGTTGCTTTTTCCGGGCTTTGCGGTCTTCTTTGGTCAGTACGTTTGAGGGAATACG
Organism: uncultured Persicitalea sp.; assembly: GCA_964500445.1. Taxonomy (GTDB): domain Bacteria; phylum Bacteroidota; class Bacteroidia; order Cytophagales; family Spirosomataceae; genus Persicitalea. The sequence goes on from CAZCOG010000005.1 coordinate 88,356, forward strand.
GGCAAGGGTATTGTACACCATTTCTTCCGCGCTGATGCCTGATTCCAGCGCCAGGCTCCGCAAGGTAGCCAGTACGATATTGGCCGTAGATAGTTTGGCTTTGTCATCGGGAAGGGCTACGGTTTTTGTCTTGATGATCGCCTGATACGTTTTCATAAGATCCGTTTTACAAAGCTGTTGAATAGCAGGGGTAAAAAAATCAGTGAGCAGGATTCGTCTTTTAAAGTACTGTTCGGGCTGTCTGTAATGATTCTCCACCTTGAAATAATGCATCCCAGGTGATAACCCCAACTGTTCGGTATAGGCTGATCTGGTCAGCTTCTTTGCCTTGAAGTTTGACAGCGGATCGTATAGCTTTACTTTGAGGTAGGGAGAATGAAATTCTTTTCCTTCCAGTTTGCCGGACCTGCCGTAAAAGTCTTTGGTCTTGCAGTGTGGCAATCGGGTATGGTGTTGAAGCAGTACCGCAACGGGATACGGAATTTCAACAATTGCCCCAAACTCAAAAGCCGTAACATATCCCAGGAACGGATTTATCCGTAATACCTCCCCTATGTACTTCCAGTTTTCCCGGAGAGCTGCGGGGCTGTGCGCTGCGTTATGACCCTGACCAAAATAGGGAATGCTGCCTTTTACAACCAGTTCCCGCCGCAAGGAAGAGTACCCCACTTTCAAAGGCTCCGCTCCTTCCAACACGTACCATTCCCAAGCCTTCGTGCTATGGGTAGGGGTCAGATATGCCAAATTTGGCGTATTTTTGACGGTGTTCAGCGTGATTGCTTGATGGTCAAACATCGGGGAATTTCGGTGTTCATCTATCCAATATTTTGAAAAGGGGCTTCCACTTTGAGAAGCCCCTTTTTTATAGTGCTGGTTTTCTTCATCGCGCCGGAGCATCCATGATCCGCCAAACCTTCCAGACTTCCCGAAGCTCCGACAACGCAACTTCTATGCTGCTGCCAGTATCCGGATTGTCTGAATGCAGGGTTATCTTTCCATTGGCAGGGCCTACCTTTACGCGCCTGACTACGAAAAAATCAGAACAACCCACTACGTAAACCCCCGAAGAGAGGAAGGGCCAATTTTTGGAGTCTACCTTTTTGCAGCAAATCAAAGTACTGTGCGGGTAGTAAGGTTCCATGCTGTCCCCGTTGATTTCGACGATTACTGCAGCGTGTCCTTTTTGGGTGTCCAGCACATTACCGGACCTCAATGCTTCCCGTTCATTGGGTACTTGCTGAGGAGTTTTCATAGTTCAGATCGTAAATAGTTGAAAATAGCTTCCCGGTCTTCATAAGCTCCGGGATACACCCTGAATTCCATCGTGTCGGAGTCTCCCAGGGCTACCACCAAATCTTTGGTATCCTCCATTTCGTCATTGGCATTCGTTCGCCCGATGGAGGAGAAGCCCGCCAAAAAGGGGTACTCCTCCGCTTCCCAAAGCGAGAAGTGCATTCGTGAACCTTTGGGGAGGAGCTGGTAGGGGCTTCCGTGTTCGGAGTTGGTGTAAACTGCTCTAACCTCCCCCTTCTTCGTAAACTCTAAGGCTCTTCCTGTCCGGGTGATCCGTTTGAATCCATCCCCGGAGGTATTCACGTTGATACGGTACGGGAATAGTCCGCTTTTCCCTGATCCGTAGTAAAAGCTTGATTTAGTACCGGGCTTGCGATGGTAGGTAATCCTCCGCTCGATACTCTTAATAAATTCGGTAGTCATCATATCCGTAGCAGGGTTTAGCGTGAAACAAATTCCCGTGGCTTCAACCTGTTCCGGTTAAGAAACTCCTGTACGTCTTTGGCAGTGTACCACACTTTGGAACCTACCTGCGAGAATCCGATGGTCTTTTTGTCGCGGTAGTTTTGCAGAGTCTTGGTAGCGATGCCCAGCATTTTGCAGACTTGCTCCGAGGTGTACGTTACCTCTTCCAGCTTTTCAGGGGTGATCCTATCGAGTTTCTTCTCGATAGTGTTCAGTTGATTGAGGAGTCCCTGGTAATCCTCAACGGTGATTAATTTGGTATTCATTGTGCTGTCTTGTTAGTGAATGAACTAATTTAACTGCACAAATCTAGGTTTGGGGGTGTAGGTGTCTATGGTAATATTACCATGGATATTTAAGTCCTATCATTAATTTACCTCCGGTTGCTTTTTGCTGCGCTTCCAGCTTTTGCGCTGCTGCTACCAAGTTTTTTCCCCTTTCCTGGTGGGAATTATTATATCTGTTCATTCCCTCATTATTAGGAAATTCTTTTTCGTCTAGTTCATCTAGCAAACCGACGTATTCCATAAACCTGCTGACCATCTCGTAGACTAGGGATTTTTTCAAATCTCCGTCTCGATCGTATCTTTTATAAAACTGGTACAAAAACAATGCTGTTTCTTGACGGTGATGATTTTTATAGGTTCTTAAATTTTTGCTTTTCTTTGGTTTTATAAGTTCTTCAATTTTTACCCAATCAAAATTTTCGCCACTTAGAGCAATATACCACTCAAAACCAAGGCCTCTCCTCAATTCACGATAGCTATCCGCTGCCTGCCTAATTTGCTTTTCTATACTTTCCTGTATAGCTATCATTGTCTCCCCGGTAAAAGATTCTGGAAGTTCAATTTTGCCCCTTGAATGCTTAACCTCTAATTTTCCAACACTTTCCGTGCGTCGTATTTCTTTTAAAGCCTGAATACCTGCGATAATTCTTTCAGAAGTTTCCATCCAATATCTTATTCTTGCCAGGGCATTCTCATCTGGAAAATCAGAAAAGTCTACCAGAAAGCAGTATATCGCATCCAGAACCACCCATCCCTGAACGGTCAGCTTATCTGACCTTTCATCGAAAAAGGCTTTCATCTTATCGTAGATTTGCGCTTCCTTATTTTCGACATCAATAGAAAATTTGTACTTTATTTCAGAAGCACGTTCTATTTGCTCAGATTCTGTCAAGAGGCATTTACCGAAAGGAATATTTCTTTCTGATTCTAATTTTGTACGCTGGGTGCTACCTTCTACGAATAGCTTTGGAGCGTTCGATAGCTTCCACTTCATGATTCTGAAGATACCTATATCTACCGTTAGCTGTATCGTCTTCATCTATCCATTACCTTAAAAGTTCGTCAAGGCTCCCCCGTACACGTGTAGCAAGTGGAACAGCTTATTTAAATAGTCCTGCCTTTCTTAATGGAAAGAACTAGCAGGGGGGGGAAGAAATCATCCCCAAAAACGTACCCCAAATAAGAGTTGCTGTTTTGAGAGGGTTAAGCGGGGAATCCCGCCAATGGTGGCAAAGTGCAATTCAAGGTTGAAGCTTTCGCTACCGAATTCCCAATAAAACATTATCCAATCACAACCTTTTTACCCGATAGCTCCTCGTACTCCGCTTGATACTTACGAACGTCCTCCTCAGTGCAAGATGCTCCGTTCAGCGCTTCGTCCATCGTGTTACCGTAGTAAATCATACTAAGTACCGCAAAAGCACTGTGCTTGCGCTGCGTTTCCGGGCTGATGGTGAATTCGGAGTGCATGGCTTCCGTGAGTTCGTCTTGCATTTCCAGCTCCTCTGGTCTTGTTTGAGTTTGTTTCATTTTTTAGGATAGTATAGGCTGTAAGGCACATTTTTACGAATTTTTTTCTTTTGAAAAAGGGGTCAGAATGTTAACATTTGTCAACCTACACCCCTACGTATTTCTTCAAGTGCGATGTGTTCAAAGTCCAATTGCCAATCAGACAATCACAACCTTTTTGCCTGATAGCTCCTCGTACTCCGCCTGGTACTTTCTGATGTCGGCTTCGGTGGAGCATCCCCACCGGACAGCCTGACTTATTGTACAGCCGTTTCCAATCATTTGCAGGGCAGCAAAGGCGCTGTGCTTGCGCTGCGTTTCCGGACTGATGGTGAATTCGGAGTGCATGGCTTCCGTGAGTTCGTCTTGCATTTCTCGCTCCTCTGGTCCCCTGTTTTTACGTCTCATTTATCTGTCAATTTGTGTCAGTTTTGGAGGTCTTCAATACTAAGTATTACTAAGGTGTAAGAATGTTGAAAAATCTCTATAACTCACTTGAAAATAGTATCTTATAAAAAGTTTCTCTGCTGCAATTTCCGAGTCCCAATGTTAAGTATTGATAAGGTGTAAATAGCTCCTATGGGAAGTAGCGGTAAATCTCTTTCCGGTGCGCTACCAGAATTAAATTCAGGGTATCGGGTGCGATGAGTTCAAAGCCCAATCGGTAATCCCCTACCCTGACACGGTAAAAGGTTTTGAAACCTTCCATCTTCTTCACGTTCGGAATATCGCTGAGGGTTGCGGCCTGTTCCAGCGTAAGAATGGTATCCCATATCTTCCGCTGTAAGGCAGGGTTTTTCAGCTTCCGCACACTTTTATCAAATGAGCTGTCAAAAAGTAAGTTCATTTTTGAACGTCGCTACGCTTTGACGTTGAGGGCTTCCATGATGGTTTCGCGACTTACGGAAGTTCCGGTTTTGGCTTCCTCCATCATTTTACCGAAGGCTAGATCCTCCGCTCTTTCGAGTGATGGTACCTCTACGCTTTCGCCTAGCTGCATGGCCAGTTCTTTGAGGAGTTTGAAATTCCGCTTGTTTTGGGTTCTGATAATTAAGGTTTCCATGATTTTGAATTGTCGGTTGAATTAGGAGAAAATAGTATCCATAGCATTATCTACGGTTTCGGTATCGAAGGAGGAGAGGTACTGCTGTGTTACCTGAATTTTGGTATGTCCCAGGGCTTTGCTGATCGCGTAAACGTCCTTGGTTTTCCTGCGTCCGAGGTCAGCGAACGTATGCCGGGCGGTGTGCATACTGATGGGTTTATCTACTCCGGCAAGTTCCGATACCTTTTTGAGGTACTTATTCAGGAGGGCATTTTTTGCGCTGATCTCCTTTTTGAGAAACCAGTTATCCGAGTAGTCTTTGCGGTTGTCGAAGAAGGGCAATATAAAATCCGTCTTACGCGGGGCTTTACCGTTATACTGGCTCCTGTACTCTTCTAACAGTTTCAAAGCCTGCTGAGGTACTTTCATGCTGATGGGTAGACTCGTTTTGTTCATCTGGTAGATGAGCCTTCCCTCTTCGGTGATGTTGCCCCAACGCAATTGTAGCAAATCCCCGCAACGCATACCAGCAAAGAAGAAGGAAAGGAGGTAGGCATTACGAACGTGACCCAACAGGCTATTTTCGGGGAGTTCCAGCGTTTCCAACAGTTGAACCTCCTCTTCGTTCAGCCTGATCTTCTCGGACTTCTTACGCTTCAATTTCAGGCGTAGGAAAGGGTTCTTCTCCATCGGTAGTTTGTCGTACTTGACCGCTTCGTTCAGAATAGCCCGAATGCGGGAAAGTTCTTTTTCTACGGTGTTGGGGTTATTGCCCAGCTTGATAAGGTAGCGCTCAAAATTGCTGATGAGGGAAAGGTTCACCTCCGAGAAACGGAGTTCTTTGATCCGCTTCTTTTGCAGGAATGTTTTGAACTTGTGAAGGGAAGATTTCTTACCCCGGTAGGTGTTGTACTCGTTGCGGTCCTTGAAAGTCTCCACGTAGTCATCCGCAAAGGCAAGGAATGATCCATTAGCTTCTTCGTTGGTGTTGGCCTGTACGCTATTGGCTACGGTGTCGCGGTGTGCGTCCTGTTTGAGGTCTTTCCGGGCTTTCGTGATTTGCTCGTACTTCTCCGCTATGAGGTCATTGAGCATACCGGAATCCAGGTGAGAATTCCTGATCCAGTTTCGTTTCTCATAAATGCCTTTGGGGTTGAAGTTTGATTTGGTCACATATACACCCAGGGCAATTCTACGATGCTTGCGATTTTGAGTAATGCGGAGGTAAAGGGGCAATGTACCATCCTGCTTCAGGTGGCCTGTTTCTACTTTCAGGGTAATCATTCGAGTATCGATTAATGTTCATCTATCCTATACCCAAAGATACCACTGCAAAACAAAATTGCGTAACAATTGCGAAACATTTTTTGCATTTATCTACTTTCAAAGAAATTCAAAAACTTTCAATTTGTTTATTAAATGTTGATATAAAGGAATTTATGGTATTTTTAAATTGTACTAAAAGTAGTTGTTGTAGTCCAGCTCCCGCTACGAAGAAAAAGCTCTCAGAGAAATCTGAGGGCTTTTTTGTTTTTGATCATAATGACTAACCAAAAAGCTTCACAACCCAAAGGTCGCGGGTTCGACCGGGCGGGCGCTCCCGGCCAGCTCCCGCTACGAAAGAAAGCCCTTAGAGCAATCTGAGGGCTTTTCTATTTTTGGGTGAATTGATTGATGATGGAGATTCAAAAACCATAAGTCGCTGGGCTTATCCTGCTCAACTTCTGTTTCAACGACCAAAGCCGCTGTCAATAGGTAGTGGCCTTTTCATTTTTTGGAGTTGTTGCTTACATTGAGAATTAGTAGCTGTCCAATCGCACATTCCCGGCAATCCATTCAATTCTCACTACTCCGGAATACCTATGAAAAACTATATTTTGATTGCTTTTGCCGTACTGGCCAGTTTGTCCGCTAAGGCACAGCAGGAGAAACAATTCACAGCCTTCCGGGAAGACTTCAACGATGCATCGCTCGAAAATTTTCGGTACGGCTCCGCCGGAAGTATGGCTGATTTCAAGTGGGAAACAGCGGTGGCTTCGCCCTCGGAGCCGGGAACGAAAGTACTATCACTCAAACTCGACCCCGATGAGGCCGCGGGCGCGGGTAAGGGGCCGGAAATCATTTCAAAAGACTTTACCCATTTCGGGACCTATTCTGCCCGGCTCAAAATTCCAAACGTTAGAAAAATTCAGCCCAACGCCGGAGCGGTCGTGGGGTACTTCACTTACCATGTCGATAGCATTCCCGGATTGAGTGAAATAGATTTCGAATGGCTCATTGCCGATCCGGAAATTATTTATGTAGGTACCTGGACAGGTCAGAGAGATTCCCTGGTTCGGATTGGTCGCACGATCAATCTGGCCAAAGGCGATATTCTCTACACGATTCATAAAGTGAGGCACGATGGCAAGCCCACCCCGCTCACCGGAAGCCAGAACCAGCCGGAGATCATCGACGTCCTCGAAGGCTACGATGCTTCGGCCCGTTTTTATACGTATGGTTTCGACTGGTACCCCGACCGCCTGCGCTGGTGGGTACTTCACCCCACTACGGGAATGAAAATCGTACTATGGGATTATCAGGGATCACCATTGGGAATCCCGCAAAATCACTCGCACTACCGGATGAATTTCTGGCACACCAACAACTGGTCGGTTGAGACCAATCCCAATTCAATTGAAAAACCGCGCGACCGCTACGAGCTGGAAGTAGATTGGATGTCTTATGAACCGATGAAGAAAAGAACCAATGAGAAATAATTGTCTCCCATTTTGTAAACAATTCCGCACTATGAAAAGAGTACTGTGTCTGTTCTTCGCACTCTGGTCCTTTCAGGCATCGGGCTGTCATTGCTCCTACCCTGTTTTAGCCGAGAACTACTAAAATTCTGGCTACGTGGCTTTAGTAAAAATCTTAAAAGCAACGCCCGACCCTACAAATAGCAGCTATCTTATTCTGGAAGTTGATTTATTGAATTTGTATAAGGGTGAAGCAGCTAGCACAATGCGTGTCAATGTGGCTTCCGGCACCTCTTGCGCGTTCTCGCTACCGGCAGGCTCTACCTGGCTGGTTTTTGCCAAGTTGGACCAAAAGGGAATTCCCGGTTTCGGACCGTGTTCGGGTAGCCAACAGCTCGATCGCTTTGATCCCGGCCAGCACCCCAAGGCGGCTAGTAATGACAAAAAGAGCATTGAGCTGAAATTAGCGACGCTGGATTTTTTGAAAAAGAACAATCTGGAAGCATCTAAGTCCAATTCCTATGACTTGGCTCTGGCCCCTCTAGGTGGTTGCGACGAAAGATTAAATGGTTTTGAGAACCAGAATCGATTCGCTGTTTACGAAGTAGATGTAAACGAAGATTTATCAGTTGCAAAAATAACGGCTCGTCAGGAATTTGATAACGCAGAACTTGCCCACCGCCTTTTGGAATGTTTGCGTAAAAATGTCCGAATCTATGCAGCTAGAATCAAAGAAATCCCCACCAAAACGAAGATACTCGTCATCTATTATTATTATCCTGCCGAAGGTAATGATCCAAGCTTTGTAGGCAAATTTGATGTGTAATACTGATAAGTTAATTCGTAACCTTGGGGGCCTAAAATTGTTAATGGCGCCAACTACTCCATAATAATTCGCCGCTCAGCGCTGATTTTTTCCTGCTTGGCCAGGCCATTCCCTTCGTACGTATTGCTTTTCACCATGCTGTTTTTCGTAGCGTACGACTCCACGCCGAAGCCATTGTTGTATTGAATCCGATTGTTCTAAACCATTATTTGTTTCGATCCTTTGTCCAGAAACTCCATCATCACGCCGCTGCGATCATTGGCTTCGATCAGGTTTTTTTCTATCACTACGTTTTCCGATTCGGCAATCAGAATACCGTAGTACCCGTTTCGGGCTATTTCGGTATCGGTGACCTCAACGTCTTGGCAATGCCCCAGCGAAAGTCCGCTTCCAAAGGGCGAGGTATCCAACCGACTGCCCTTAATAGAAACCTTATCGCAATGAGTCAGGAGTAGATTATGCTGTAATTTGGGCCCCGGTACTCCGTACGATCCGTTTTCGGTAAAGTCGCAGGTGTTGACTGACACATTGGTAGCTCCGCTCACAAATACACCATTATAGGTGCAATTCTGGACAGTAAGATTGATAAAATTGAAATTGTTCATGTCACCTTGGTGCGGCGAAATAAACAGGACACCTCCGCGCCTGGCTGTACTTCGGAACGAGCGGCGGGAGTTTGGATCGCTTCCGGTTTCGGGGCTTGTGGCGCCTTCCAGCACAAAGTCCCGGAGCGTAACGTCGTGCAGATCGTTGCTCGCAGCTACTATGGCATCCTTCTCATCTGATTTTGGATCCAGAAAAAGCACTGATTCAATGCCTTCGCCCGCCAGCGTCACCCCACTCGGGATTTTGAGCGCAGCAGGCAGCGTGTGCAAACCCGCCATCGCAACTACCCATCGGCCACTGCCCGCAGTGGCATCCAATGCTTCCTGAATAGACTCTCCCGACTGGATACGCAAGGCATTGTCAGGAATTCTGGTGGTGGACGTAGCTCCCGCTCCCGCGACATACCCAATCGTACTCATTATCGGGCCAGCAGTTGGGTTGGCGACCTTAGTCAGTGGTTTCCGAACGGAGGTAAGGATCGAGCGGGAAGCTTGGGGCCGAACCGAATCGGCGGCCATCCTGGTGTAAGGCAGTTCGATTCCCCGGGCAGAATAGTGCTGGTAGATGTATTCGTAATCGTCCCGCAGTGTTATGGCGCGCTGCGAAATCTCCCCGTAGGAATGCGGAGTTTCACCCAACAGAAACTTCGCCGTATATTCATAGCCCAGCGCCAGGCGGTGGTCGGCCATTGAGAAAACGTCCACGCCCTGCGTGAAGGCAACTTGCGCAGCTCCCGCAAATTCGCCCAGTCCCAACTGTACATGCGCCTGGTCGCGGGTCGTCTCCTGGCACTGCCCGCTGGGATAGATGTATTTAAACAAACTTCCGTTCACAGGACCGTGCAACAGATGATCCATCGCTTGATCGAATAGAGGCCGATTATCGGTAAAAACGGAAATGGCCAGGATAGAATGAATGATCGCCCCGTCCCAATTACCGTTGGCTTGCGGAAAATAGTAGCGCAACAGCGGGTAGTACACCGCCATCATCAGGTGAGTAAACTGCTCGACGCCCTTTTGCTGCCAGCCCGAAGGTGTATGACGCAGGATTTCGGCGGCGTTACAGAGCACGTGCCCCGTCCAGGCCGCCAGTAGTTTGGCATCGTTATAGTCAAAATCCCACAACGTCGCCGACCAGGCATCGAGGATTTCAATAGCCTTATTGGCATAGGCTTTATCATTGGTAATGTACCAAATTACGGCGCAATTGTAGGCCATCTGAGCGCCTTTCGATAGGTCATTTCCCCCAATATTCGGCTTGCCGTAGGGACCTCGCAGAACATGCGTATAAGGCGTGACTACAAAGGCCAGATCGGTATCCGCTTTGAGTCGCTCGAAGGCACTTTTATAAGGATTCTGTCCCTTCAGTACCTGCGCTTTCATGTATTCCAGGTCAGCCTTGGTTTGGTTGATGCCCGGATGTGCGAAATTCTGGCCCGTCGAGGAGTGGGGACAAATGACTATTGCTAAGAGCAATAGCCCGATCAGATAAAATGTTGTTGCGTGAAGTCTCATCAACCATTGAGACGATAAAATGGGCTGAAGTACCTTATGCTTGTGACTGCTGATCCCGGACTACAGCCCGGTTGGCGGCTTGAATCGGAAGTGAGTAGACTTTTAAAGCCCTGGCACTTCAATGATATTCAAGTACTGTTCTGCTCTTCAAAAATTATTTGTAATAATTCTAAATTTTTTGCAAACTACCAACCCGTAGAATTAATTGAATAGTTTTGATTGTTGACGATTCAAATAGTTTTGCTCCTATCCTGGTTTATGAAGAGATTCCTTGTCTGTTTCCTGTCATTTAACCTGTTGATCGGCAGTTTGCTGCCGGGCAATGGTTGGCACGAACTGGCCAGGCTGCCTGATTTGGTACAGCACTATCAACTACATCTGCAAAAAGCCGACGGTGAGATCAGCTTTCTGACTTTCCTGCAAATGCATTATGAAGCGGGCTCAGAGCATAAAGGCAAAGAGGATCATAGCAAGTTGCCCTGCTTGAATCTGCATGCCTCGGTACTTCTCTATCTCCCTACGCTGCTTACACTGGAATTGGCCGATGTAAAAACAGCCGTTTTTTCACCTCTGAAAAATTTCTTCTGGAACAACCTCTATTCGTTCCAATTCAAGAGCATTCTGCTCAATCCGCCTAAATTCTAGGCTACCTACGGCGTGATCATGCGCTAGACGGAGAATAGTCCGTTTTTTCCAATCCAATTTTCTTTCTAAAATCTTTGTCTGTGTACCGCAGCCGTGAGCATTCTGCTTTGTGGAATGTCTGGCGCGTCGCACAATCTCATACAAAATGTCATTCGAATCCATTATTCGTTTCAGCGTGCGCCATAAGCTTATCGTTGGGATGCTGATACTGGGCCTGATCGGTTGGGGCACATATGCACTCTCGAAGTTGCCCATCGACGCCGTGCCGGATATTACCACCAATCAGGTCGTTGTGCTCACGCAGTCGCCCGCGCTGGCGGCACAGGAAATGGAGCAGTATATCACCACGCCAGTCGAGCTGAGCCTCGCTAATGTACAGGGTGTGGAGGAAATCCGCTCCGTGTCTCGTCTGGGCTTATCGGTCATCACCGTAGTTTTCGACGACGGGATGGATATCCTTAAAGCCCGCCAACTCGTAGGCGAACAACTGGCGCAGGCGTCGCAGGATATTCCCGCCGAGTTTGGCAAGCCCTACCTGGCTCCTATCACTACCGGCCTGGGTGAAATTTATCAGTATACGCTTGTGCCGCAACCCGGCTACGAGAGCCGCTACGATCTTACCGAACTACGTACTATGCAGGACTGGATTGTGAAGCGGCAACTCGCTGGCATTTCTGGTGTAGTGGAAGTGAGTAGTTTTGGCGGCCATGTAAAGCAGTACGAAGTTAGCGTCGATCCCGAACGGCTGCGCGCGGCGGGCGTCACCCTGGCGGAACTCTTTATGGCTGTGCAGCAAAACAACGGCAATACGGGCGGCAGCTACCTCGAAAAAAGCAGTCAGGCTTTTTTCATTCGGGGCGAAGGGGCGGTGAAAAGCCTGGACGACATCGGTAATATCGTGCTAAAAACCTCCAATGGCGTCCCGCTGCTGGTTAGAAATGTGGCCGAAATAACCTATGGCTCCGCCGTTCGCTACGGAGCCATGACCCGTGACGGCCAAAGCGAGGCCGTGGGTGCGGTGGTACTTATGCTCAAAGGCGCCGATGCCGAGCGCACCATAAAGTTGGTAAAGGAACGCGTTGCCCGCATTCAGACGTCGCTGCCCGAAGGCGTCCGTATCGTACCGTTCATCGACCGTACCGAACTCATCGACCGCGCCATCAGTACGGTCAAGAAAAACCTGCTGGAAGGCGGGCTGATTGTCATTTTCGTGTTGGTGCTGCTGCTGGGCAACTGGCGGGCGGGCCTTATCGTGGCGTCGGTGATTCCGCTGGCGATGCTGTTCACCTTCGGGATGATGCATCTGTTCGGCGTGTCGGCCAACCTCATGAGTTTGGGCGCGATTGATTTCGGACTGGTCGTGGACGGCTCGGTGATTGTAGTGGAAGGGGTACTTCATTTTCTCCACGGACATTGGAAAACGGGCGATAAACTGACCCAGGATCAAATGGACGATACGGTTCAAACCAATGCTTCGCGCATTTTGAAATCGGCAGTTTTTGGGCAAATAATCATCCTGATCGTCTACATTCCCATTCTGTCTTTGTCAGGAATCGAGGGGAAAATGTTCCAGCCGATGGCCATGACGGTCAGCTTCGCTATTGTGGGGGCGCTGTTGCTTTCAATGACCTACATTCCGGCGGCTACGGCTTTATTTTTGAAAAAGGAAATCAAAAACGAGCCGAACTTCTCGGATCGGCTGGTCGGAAAAATGTACGCTGGCTACGAGCCCATCGTGCGCCGGGCTTTGGATTTCCGCATCGCGGTCGTTGGGGTGGCGGTCGTCATTCTGGCGGGTAGCGCCTGGCTGTTCAGCACGTTAGGTGGTGAATTCATCCCCCAGCTCGACGAGGGCGATATCGCCATCGACCTCAGAATGCCCATAGGTACTTCCCTGACCGAAACCATCGATGCTTCGCTCAAAGCCGAACGCGCCCTGCTCCGAAACTTTCCCGAAGTCCGCCAGGTCGTGGGTCGCATTGGAGCCTCGGAAGTACCTACCGACCCGATGCCCGTCGAAATGACCGATCAGATGATTAATATGAAACCGCGCAGCGAGTGGACCTCGGCCAGCAGTCGGGAGGAAATGTCGGAGAAAATGAGTGCGGTCATCGAGCGCGAAGTACCCGGCGTGATGACTGAGTTCACTCAGCCAATCCAGATGCGCTTCAACGAAATGATTACCGGCGCTCGCTCCGACGTAGTTGTAAAAATTTACGGCGACGATCTCAACCGGCTTTTTGAGCGGGCCAACGCTGCCGCTGCGCTTATCACGCCCATTGAAGGTGTAGCCAGTTGCCGTGTCGAACCGATCGTCGGTCTGCCACAAATCAATGCAGTCTACCACCGCGATCGTCTGGCGCAGTACCATCTCGACGTAGCCGATATCAATCAGCTCATTCGCTCGTCGTTCGCGGGCGAAACGGCGGGCGTGGTATTCGAGGGAGAGCGCCGCTTCGACCTCGTCGTGCGGCTCGACAGTACGCATCGCACTGACCTCAAAGACCTGCGCAATCTCTACGTACCACTTCCGCAAGGCGGGGCAGTGCCGCTGGGCGAGTTAGCCGAAATCACCTATCAGGAAGCACCCGCTCAGATCTCGCGCGACGACACCAAACGGCGGATCACCATCGGCGTCAACGTTCTTGGCCGCGACGTACAGAGCGTGGTACAGGACATTCAAGCCAGAATTGAGAAAGGCGTTGCGCTGCCCGAAGGCTATTATTACAGCTATGGCGGCGCATTCGAAAATCTGCAACAGGCCTCCGATCGGCTGCTCATCGCGGTGCCACTGGCTCTGGCCTTAATCTTCGTGCTACTCTATTTCACTTTTGGCTCCCTGGTCGAAGCGTTGCTCATCTTTACGGCTGTTCCCTTCTCGGCGGTGGGCGGCATCTGGGCGTTGTGGCTGCGCGATATGCCTTTCAGTATTTCGGCGGGCGTAGGTTTCATCGCGCTCTTCGGCGTGGCGGTTCTGAACGGGATAGTGCTGATCAGTTATTTGAACCAGTTAGAAAATGAAGGCGACCGCAACCTGCGCGACCGGATTCTGCACGGTGTCCAGGCCCGCTTCCGGCCCGTTATCATGACGGCCTCGGTGGCATCGCTGGGCTTTTTGCCCATGGCGCTATCCACTTCGGCGGGTGCCGAAGTACAACGGCCACTGGCGACAGTAGTAATCGGCGGCTTGATAACGGCCACGCTGCTGACGCTGGTGGTACTACCGGTATTGTATAGTTTGGTGAAGGGAAGAAGGGAGGATGGACGAAAAGGAGGAGAGAAAAAAGGGGCGCTATCAAACTACCCCCTCATACTTTGTGGCTTTGTCACTTTGTCACTTTGTGGCTATTCCAACCATGTCCAAGCGCAGCGGGTAGTTTCCCTCACCGAATCCATTGAAGAGGCGGCTGGCCAGAATCTGTTGATCAAATCCGACCAGCTTGGGATTCAGCAGCAGCAGGCTTTGTTACCTTCTTCGTTCAATCCTTCCAAGACTGCGATCGATGTGCAGTACGGACAGACACAGGCACGGCCCCTGGATTATACGGTGACGGCCATTCAGTCGTTTTCGGCGCCGGGATTTTACAAGGCGCAGCGGGAAGTGATCGAAGGAAATGTGCAGAGCGCGCAGTACCAGCTGGCGGTGACGCGGGTGCGACTGGCAAATGAAGTAAAGCGGACGTATTACCGGTTGTTGTTCGACCAAAAACTTCTAAGCTTACTGAACGAGCAACTAGTACTTTTCGGAGAAGCGGCGCGGGCGGCTGAGGTTCGTTTCCGCACGGGAGAGTCTAACCGCCTGGAAGCCGTCACGGCCCAAAGCCGCGCACAGTACTTAAGCCAGCGCCTCCGTAACGCCCGCCGCGAACGCGAAATGCACTACGCTGCTCTGCGACTTTTGCTCCAGACGTCGGATAGTCTCCGTATCGACACGCTGGTTGCGTTGAAACGTCCGGTCAGTGATTCCATCGCTGCTCTCGTGGCGGTGGAAAACAATCCGCAAATCGATATTCTAAGGCAGCAGATTACCAATACAGGCTTTCAAACCAAGCTGGAACAAAAGAGTTTTCTGCCCGATTGGCGGCTGGGTTTACTGAATCAGTCCATCGAGCGTACTTACGGCTACAGTGCCATCCACGTGGGCGTATCGTTTCCCCTTTTCACCAAAGCCCTCAGAGCCAGGGTGCAGTCTACACGCATTCAGCAGCAAATCCAGGAAACGCAACTTAACTACACCGTCCGGCAACTCTCTACCGAGCTGGAAGCCGCCCGCACGCGACAGCAAAGCCTGGCCACTACGCTGGATTATTACGAAGATGTAGCCTTACCACAGGCGGCTCTCATTCGCCAAACGGCGCTGACTGCCTACACCAGCGGTGAGATCGGCTACGTGGAGTTTTTTGCCGCCATTCAGCAAGCATACCTGTTGCAGGAAGAATATCTCAACAGCATTTTGGAGTACGACATTAATCTGATTCAGATCGAGGAAATTGTAGGAATCGAATGATTTATTCGCCTGCCCGGAGTAACCCCTGCTCCCTCAGAACAACCAAGGCTAAAATAAAAGACAATAGTATACCGTCAATTTTTATGAAAAAAAATAATTTGATCAACTACCTGCTGATTGGGCTGCTTGCCGCAGCCGGGCTGCTTTCCTGCCAAACAGAATCGCAGCCCTCAGACGAAGAAGTGTCCGCTAAAACGAGTACTTCCGATAGTATCACGGTCAACGAAATCACGCTGACCGAGCCGCAGTACCGCGCCATCGGCGTGCAACTAGGTAGTGTGCAAAACGAAACAGTCAGCTCAGAAGTAAAAGCAAATGGTCGCGTGGATCTGCCGCCCGAAAATCGCGCGTCGGTAAGTTTGCCGATCGGCGGTAAAATCAGCTACGTGAATACCCTGCCGGGCCAACGTGTCCGTAAAGGCGAATTGCTGGCGACGCTGGAAAGCTTCGATTTCATTCAGTTGCAGCAGGATTATTTGCAAAACAGCAGCCAGCTGACTTTCCTGGGGCAAGAACTGGAACGGCAAAAAACGCTCAGCAACGCGAACGTAGGCGCCAGGAAAAACTACGAAAAAGCCCAGGCCGACTATGAAGCCACCAAAGCTCTGACGCAGTCGCTGGCCGCCAAAATGCGTTTACTGGGACTTCCGGTAAGTACTTTGGAAAAGAACGGCATCGCGGCGGCGGCGCGGATTGTATCGCCAGTCAATGGATATATTACCATTGCTAACATTAATCTGGGCAAGCAGGTAGCCGCCGGTGAGGAATTGCTGGAAATTATTGATAAAAGCCACATGCACATCGAACTGAATGTCTTTGAGCAGGAGGCATCTTTGATACAAAAAGGCCAGGAGGTTCGCATTGTTCCTGCCAATGGCCAACCCATGCAAGCCTATGTACATTTGGTAGGCCGAATGCTGGAAGGTGAATCCCGCAGCCTCAATATCCACGCCCATGTCCGCGACGAAAAGCGGGAGCGAGAATTAATTCCCGGTGAGTATGTCTCGGCGTATATTCGCACGGGCAGCCGCCCGGCCATGACCGTACCGCCCGACGCACTGGTGAGGAAAGGAGCCAACGGCTTTATCTATATCGAGAAAAATAGCCGGGAATTCCGCCGCATCCCCGTAGAAATCGGCGACACAGCAGAATCGGGCAACATCGCCATTAAAGCGCCCATCGGGTTGGCCGGTCAAAAGCTGGTCACGAAAGGTGCGTATTTGATTGATGCTGAATTCGCCAAACGCAGCGAACCGGAGGAGTAGTGGAGAGTACTTTCTCCGTAAAACAACTACCCAAAAGCACAAAACTTTTGGGTAGTTGAATTCAAAAACCCACCGTAAACCTTACCCCCGGGCTAAGATTCTTGAATGCGCCATTGAAATATATTTCAGGCTCCACCTTAAGATTAGGCGTCAGGTTCAAACTACCCGTAATCCGCCAGGTGTTGGGTTCGTAGTAGTCGCCCCGGCGGTGCACGAGGTAGCCAAGTGTCAGCGATCCGGTTTGTACGACTGGCTTTCTGCCGATGATGTTAGTGTCCGATTTTTTAAAAAAAGCCAGCCCGGCTAACGCGAAACCATTTTGAAAAGCCTGGGTTTTGCCCTCGGCATCGCGGCCAAAAAAGTACTGGTGGTGGTAGCCAAAAGTTGGTTTCAGTTTCGATTTTTCGAGGTAGAAAGTAAACCCGGCATTGAGCGAAGTCATCCAGTTGCCCCGGATATAACCAAGGCTCGCCCCCGGACTAATCATCAGCATATCCGACCCGAAGTTGGCCAGTTGCACCTGTCGATCGCCCAGGTAGCGACCATATACCTCGGGCGAACGGTCAAGTACGATGGGGTCGGTGCGTTTCTCCATACTTTCGAAAAGGAAGGCCGTTTTCTCACGCATCTCGTCAAAAAGGACTGGGATGTCGCTCAAATCATTGGCCAGCAAGACCAACTCGGCTGCTTGGTTGTTTTTATTCACCACTATTCTCAGCGTGTCCTGCACGGTTTTCAAACGGACCAGCTCCTTGTCCACTACGGTAAAATCAGTGGTACTTTGGGGGTACTTTTTCCACCGGAGTTGTGGGTCCTCATCATCGTGTAAAATATAGTAAACCGATAATCCGTCGGTATCCTCGGGCATGCCTACCACGGCAGGGCGGTATTCGTCCCAGAACAGGCGCACCAGTGAGTCGGGACGTTGTACAAGTTTTAACTGAGAGTACTTTTTGGCTTTTAACAGGAGTACATTTCCTTTCGATAGCTTTACCTCAAACGAGGTGGCATCCAGCAACCCGGGGTATGTTTTTTTAAAGGCGTCGGAGTTCAGTCGAGAGTCGAAGGAATAGTTGATTGCGCCATGTTGGGCCAAAAGGGGTTCGGTGACGCTCCCCAGCAGGAGAGCGATGCATATAAATAATCTGTTCATGAAGTTTTGGTTAAATAGAGGTAATAACTAGAATTCAGTGCTGAATGGGAATAGTCAGAAGAGGTTTATTGTCGCCTTGGGTAGTTATTCGTGAAGCGGAGGGCAGGCCAACCCGAACAGCCACCCGTGACCGCGTTTTAGTCTCCTGTTGCTTGCGCTCCCGAATTTCGTTAATGTGTACGACGCGGTAAGCAGGCTTTTGGGAAGCTACGGGATTAACTACCTCAATGGGCGGAGGAAGAATAATTGGGATGGGCCGTTCGGCGGCGGGGAGCTCGTCGGCTACTATTGCCGGAGGAGGCGTTTCTGGCGGTATCGTCTCACTATAGACAATTTCATTAGGTACTTCACTTCTTTTCCCTGACCCTTGCCGCCTGGAAGATGGTGCAGATTCTATTTTACTCCTGCCAGCCGGAATTTGAGACTTAGTCTCCGCCATGCGGGCCTGCGGACGAGATGCCTCGTATGGTACAGATTGCGGTGCGCTCGTATTCTGCTCAGCCAACGTTTTGACCTCTGATTTCGGTGACTGCATCCACCATATTCCTCCAAAAATTCCGGCTAAAAGTACCGAAGCCGCCGCCCACCACCAAGCCACAGGTTTTCTCCGTCGCTCTGCCTTTTTGGGTAGTTCGGTCTGCAAGTGCTGCCAGAAGGCATCCTTATCAAAGCCACGGACGGGTTCATCGGCCAGATAGTCCGCGTTGCGGCGGAAGAGATCGTCTATTTTGTCATCTTTCATAGCTGTATCCGTTTTTTATCAATAAACCCTGCAAGGCCGCGCGGGCTTTACTGAGCTGTGATTTCGAGGTATTTTCACTGATTTTCAGCATTTCCCCTATTTCCTGGTGCGTGTACCCTTCGATAGCGTGGAGGCAGAAAACCGTTCGGTAGCCATCGGGTAGATGAAGAATAAGATCGTGAATACCTTCGGCGTGGAGGTCGCCTTCTGCCGTGGCAGGCTGGGCGGCCCAGGTAGTTTCTTCCAAATCCGTATCCGCAAAAAGCCACTGTTCTTTCTTGGTTTTGCGCAGGTGCATGAGGGCTTCATTGACCACGATGCGCTTCATCCATACTTCCAGTTCGTCGTTGCTGCGGTACTCAAAGTTGAGGATGGCTTTAAATATTTTCAGAAATCCATTCATCAGCACTTCCTCCGTTTCCATTGCGTTCGGCACGTAGCGGCGACACAGGCGGTAGAGCCGATTCGCATAGCGGTCGTACAAACGCTTTTGAGCGAAGGGGTTTTCCCGTTGGCACTGGCGGACGATTTCTTGCAAAGTGATGGACCGATTTTGTTGAGGAACAGTGAAGAAGCAATATTCCTTTCCGTTTTCAATAGTAGTAATGCCGAAAGTCCCGGCAGGGTTGCCTGAGGTGGAAAATTAATATCACAGCGTTAAGGTATAAGGCATCACTCGCTCCGCAGCGACTCCACCGGATTTTTCAAAGCTGCCTTCATACTCTGAAAGCTAACTGTCATCAGTGCAATGCCAACCGCTAGCAATCCCGCCAGTATGAAGGCCCACCCGCCAATATCGATCCGATAGGCGAAACTCTGCAACCAAGTATCGGTAGCATACCAAGCGATGGGACAGGCGATAAGAATGGATATAAGTACTGGTTTCAGAAAGTCTCTGGACAGTAAAGCCACAATGCCACTCACGCTGGCGCCCAACACTTTACGAACCCCAATTTCTTTAGTACGCTGCTCGGTAATGAGCCTGGCCAGGCCGAATAGGCCCAGGCAGGATATCAGGATTATCAGACCCGTTAGCCAACTTAGCAGCATTTTTGCTTTTTCCTCGCGCTGGTACTGCTGGCCGAAAGAAACATCTAAAAATTCCGCCTCGAAGGGATAGTCGGGAATGAGCTCTTTCCAAACGGACTTCACGACGGCCAGGTTTTCCGGTTTGACTCGCACCAAAACCGTGAATGGTCTGTCAATATGGTAGTACAGCATAAGCGGTTCGACGCGCTGATGCAGCGACGCAAAATGATAATCGGCCACCACACCCACGACCCGTTGCGTGGGCGTATTATCATCTTCGGGAGAAGGAATAAGGGGAATAACACGCCCGACCGCGCTGTCTTTCGGCCAGCCCATCCATTTTACAAAGCTTTCATTGACAACCACTTCCTGCTCTTTTTGGGGGCCGGAAGAAATGTGGAGGTTATGCCCGGCGATTAGTTTAATTTTCAACAAATCGAGGTATTTTTCATCGACGTTGGCAAACAATATGAACCGCTCGCTTTTCTGACCAGCGCTTTCTTTGATCACACCGATCATACCGCCCTCCGAAATCGGATTTAGCCCCAGCGACACCGCCTCGATTCGGCTGTCCTTCGCCAAAGCGTCTTTCAAAGCGGGCATTTTTTGCGCGATAGTTTCCTCGGGCGGCACATCCACCAGCAAAACCTGCTCTTTCGAAAATCCCGGATCTTGGCTCCGCAGGAAATCCGTTTGCCGGGTTATGACCAAAGTACTGACGATCAGCACGACCGAAATTGTGAATTGGGTCACGATCAAAGCCTTGCGAAGATATTGCTTGCCTGCGGAGCCTGAGTGGCCTTTGATGATGAAGGAAACTGGTTTCAGAGACAAGAACAGCGCCGGATACAATCCAGCCAGAAAGCTGGTCAAGCCGATGAGCCCTACGCCCATAACAACAAACTGCCAACCGGGAAAAGCAAGCGGGATACCCGTAAACTGTTCAAAAAGGGGGCGAAATGACCACGCAAGCAGCATCGATAAGGCGGCACCGATGCCGATCAATAGCCAGGCTTCGCCCATAAGCTGACCGATCAACTGCTCTTTCCTAGCCCCAACCGCCGTTCGCACTGCTACCTCTTTAAGGCGCGTGGTCGCCTGCGCTGTGTGAAGATTGACAAAGTTGATGTAGGCCACAAACAAAATGAAGGCGGCTACCGCGAGAAAAATAGCAAGGTAGGCGCGGTCACCCTTCGGATTGTCGTCGTACAGTCCTTCCACAAAATGCAGGTCGGACAGGGCCTGTGCCTGATGTTCAATTTGAAAATCGTACCCCAGTGCTTTAACGCGCGGCTTTACCTGAGTCTGGTCGAAACGCGCCAGTTTTTTACCAAAATTCTCAGCGCTTTTCGGCTCCTGAAATAGCAGATAGGTATAGCAGGAAGTGTCAAACACATCTTCTTCGGTTGGTGGATTGTCCTTCCAACTCAGCAGGGCGCTAAATTTCAGATCAGTATTGGCAGGAGGGTTTTCCAAAACACCCGTAACTTCGTAAGGCTGATCGTTGATTTTCAATATTTTGCCCAGTGGATCGCTGTTGCCGAAGTATTTTTGCGCCACGCGTTGCGTGAGCACCACGCCGTTGGGCCTGGTCAAAGCAGCCTTGTTTCCCGAAATTAAACGGTAGGAAAAAACGTCGAAAATACTGCTGTCGGCGAAGTAAATATCCTGCTGATTGACGATTTCGTTACCACTCTGAATCGTGGCGACCGGCATGGGCTTGAACCGAACAGAGTTAGTTATTTCGGGATAGGTACGTTGGAGCCGGGGGCCAACATCGAAGCCCGACATGGCAATTCCGTCGTCGGAGCCAGCCGTTTTGAATCGGGTGACGACCCGATAAATCGAATCGACTCGTTCGTTGTATTCGTCAAAACTAAGCTCATGCCAAACGTAAAGCCCGATCAGCAAGCTACACGCCATGCCAAGGGCCAGGCCCACAATATTGATCAGTGAAAGAGTCTTCTCACGCAGCAGGTTACGCCAGGCGATTTTAAGGTAGTTGCTTAGCATTATCTGATTTTGTTAGGGATTTATCACAAGAGTAAAATCCAGTAACGATGGTTGAAAAGCGTCTGCTTCAATCGGCTTCAATACCAGTAATGCCAAAAATCCCCGTAGGGTTGCCCACGGGGATTTTTTTATTCTAAAATGTTGAAGGTATGAATGATCAACGCGTACTGACTGGCTGGTACCGTGCCCGCACGAACATAAAGATACCGTAACACAAAAGCCCCAATGCCACTACGGCCAGTACCCATGAACCCCATTCCTGTTCCAAAAAACTGAACGCCGAATCGGAGCCCCCTGCTTCGCTGGAATCTGATTGTAGGGCCGCCTGCAAGAATAAATAACCGATAAGCAACCACACAATGCCCCGCGCGATGTACCCTACTTTGCCCGAATTCAGCAGCGTTTCCTTTACTCGGTTATCCAGTTTCGACTCCTGGATTTTCTTACGGTACTTTTCAGAAAGTGCGTAGTAGATTTGGTACACGCCGACGGCCATTACACCCACAGCCACTATTCCCACGAGCCATTGACCGAAGGGTTGTTCCAAGAGTTTTTGGGCCACCGTTTCGCGAGTGTCCCGACCGCCTTCGTCCGAACTGCTACCGAATAGCAGCTTGGCGGCATAATAAGTGGAAGCGCCGTACATCAGGCCGCTGAATGCGTATCGCCCACGAACCGCCAGGCCTTTCATATCATTTCCCTTATTTTCAGTATCCAGGACAGCTTCGACGAACCGCCAGATGCTATACGCCAGTAGCCCAAGGGCAGTCAGCGCCAGTAGAGCTTGTCCGAAAGGCTGGTCTTCAATCCATTTCAGAGCTTGGGACTTGCCACCTTTGTCATCACCGCTGCCCAGTCCAAAGGCAGCCATAAAAGTGAGAATACCGATCAGGGAATACACAAATCCTTTGGCGGTCAGGCCTGCACGAGCGGCGATTTCGATCCAACGATCGCGGGATGGAGCATTAAGGGTAGCAGAGGACATGCTTATGGGATTGTCAAATGAAGTGAAAAGTATACAACCGACACTAAAATTATACCACCCCTTATTTCTTGACGATCGGCTGGTACTTTGCCCGGGCAAACTGAAAAATTCCGTAACATACTAGGCCCAGCGAAACAGTGGCCAGCGTCAGCGTGCCATACTCGTATTCCAGATAGTTAAGAGCGGTCTGGGAGTTGGCTGCCTGGGAATCAGAACGAATAGCCGCCAACAGTAAAAAGTAACCGATGATGAGCCAGACGATGGCGCGGGCTACATAGCCGATCTGCCCCGAGCGGATAAGTATTTCTTTGGCTCGGGTGTCTATCTTTTTTTCCTCAATAATGGACCTATAAGTACCCGACAGCGCCAGATAAAGCTGAAATATACCCACACCCGCCGTTCCCAGTGCAAAAGCACCTACCATCCACTGGCCATAAGGTAGTTCGAGCAGATTCTGTGCTACGGTTTCACGGGTATCTTTATCGGAAGGCGGAGAACCACCACTGTGGCTGAGCAACAGGCGTGCGGCGTAATACGTCAATGCCCCATAAACTACCCCATAAGAAAGATAGGAGGCACGCAATGCCAGGCCGTGCAGACTATTGCCCTTATTATCTGTGTCGAGGATGGCCTCAATAAACCGCCACAGGGTGTAGCAGAACAAACCGAGCGTAATAACGGCAAGCAGGATTTGCCCGAAAGCCTGCTCCTGCACCCATTGCAGTATCTGGGAAACTTTGCCTTTATTACCATCGCCACTAAAATCGATGGAACTTGCAAAAGTCAATGTTCCCACCAGAAAGTAAACGATTCCAATGGCTATCAGGCCGATTTGTCCTGTACGTTCGATCCATTTTTCGCGGGAAGAAAGAGGAGCCTCAGCCATACGTCAGCAAATAGATAATAGCTAAAAACCCACCCTATATTTTTGCGGAAAAGTGCAGGCTTGTTACCTGCATCCGCTTGTTGAGATAAAGACGGTGAGCGTCGGTGCGGGCCTCACTCACGCCCGAATCGAGATGTACCTCGTCGTAGCCCTCACGGCGAGCGTAGTCAAAAATCCAGTCGAGTAGCAGGCCGGCGTAACCTTTACCCCGCGCTTCGGGCAGGGTCGAGAGGTCATCGATGTAGATGTACTTGCCACGATACAGGTTATAGCCTGTTTCGAACACCGCCACAGCGGCAGCTTCGTTATTTTCCTCTACAAAAATCATTTGACGATTATCTGCCAGAGTTCGCCGCACGGCATCCTCATAAATCTCATCGACCAGCAAGGGACGTAAAGCCTGCACCGCCCGGCGGCACTTCAAAATATCAGCATCGGTAGATGCCTCTTGCACTGAAACCATCTAGCTAAACGAATCATTGTTTACCCAAGAACTAGCCTAACGCTCAACCCTGGCTCGCAGTCAAGTTCAAAAGACTGTGTCCCATCTTGTCCCGCTTTGTGAGCAGGTACTTTTCATTATGGGGGTTGGAAGCAATCTCTATTCCTACGGTATCCACTATTTCCAGGCCATACCCCATCAGCCCGACCCGTTTTTTGGGATTATTGGAGATTAATTTTATTTTGGAAATACCCAAATCCCGCAAAATCTGTGCGCCCACACCATAGTCGCGGGCGTCCATCGGCAAGCCCAGTTCAAGATTAGCTTCCACCGTGTCGCGGCCCATTTCCTGTAACTTGTAAGCTTTCAATTTGTTCAGAAGACCAATACCACGCCCCTCCTGATTCATGTAGACTACCACGCCTTTTCCGGCTTTGTCAACCAGGTCCATGGCAGCGTGGAGTTGTCCGCCGCAGTCGCAGCGGCAGGAGCCGAAGATGTCGCCCGTCACGCAGGATGAATGCACCCTTACCAGCACGGGCTCGTCCGCTTCCCAAGTACCTTTCACCAAAGCCAGATGCAGCTCATCGGTGTTAGTTTGTCGGTAAGCGATCAAATCGAAATGTCCCCATTCGGTGGGCATATCGACCCCAATTTCGCGCCTAATCAATGTTTCCTGTTGAAGACGGTAAGCAATCAGGTCTTTGATCGTCACTAGTTTCATGTCCAGCCGATCCGCGATTATGCGTAGTTCCGGCAGCCGGGCCATCGAGCCATCTTCGTTAAGTACTTCCACCAGCACTCCCGAGGGCGTCAGCCCGGCCAGGCGGGCGAAGTCAAGCGAGGCCTCGGTATGGCCTGTGCGACGCAGTACGCCGCCCTGCTTAGCTTTAAGAGGGAAAATATGCCCGGGGCGGCCCAGGTCTTCGGGCTTAGTATCAGGATCGACGAGGGCACGAATCGTGAGAGCGCGGTCAGAAGCTGAAATCCCCGTCGTGCAGCCGTTCCCCAGTAAATCCACCGACACGGTAAAGGCCGTTTCGTGGGCCGCGGTATTGACCTGCACCATCATGTCCAGGCCCAGTTCCTGGCAGCGCTCCTCGGTCAGCGAGACACAGATAAGTCCACGTCCCTCACGGGTCATGAGATTAACAAATTCGGGAGTGATAGTCTCGGAGGCGCCTATCATATCTCCCTCATTTTCACGGTCTTCATCATCTACGACGATGATCAATTTACCTGCTTTTATATCCGCAATAGCTTCTTCAATAGAGTCGAGACGGATTTTGGTATTATTGTTGCTCATTAGTTCATTCAATGAAAAATAGTTTCGCCGCTTGGGGCGTTGTAAGTCGTAAAGGTAAGCCCTTCGTTCGGAAAGCTTTCCTTTTGACATTTGACAATGAAGAAACAAAGGTTCACGGGCTTCCGTTTCTTTCCTGCCACGTTTCGTACAGCAACGATCTATTTTTCAAAAATATTTTGAAACAAGATTTATTCAGAATAAGGATGTTAAATTGCAAATTCCGCTGGGTCTGGCTCATGTGGATGATCGTAGGATTAGGGTCGGTGGTTTCGGCACAGGAACTGTGCCAGCAGGGCGAACAACCGGGTGGTTTTACAATCAATGGTACCACCGGCACAGATCCACTCATTGGCTGCGCGCCTTTGACAGTCGGTGTAATTAACACCGTAGCCGGAGCCAACAATATCAAGTATGCCTTCGACTACAAAGGTGAAGATGCCACTTCGTTGGATAAAATTTCGACCGCGAATCCTGTTTTCACCTACAATAAACCCGGCAAGTATCGCATTCTTCAAGTGGGTAGTAGCAATGCAGGGTCCATCACACTTTGCCGCGAAGTGATCGTACGCGACGTTACAGCTCCCAAAGTGACCGCCGCCTCCTGCCTAGGGGGAATAGTCAAGCTTACCTTTGCGGATGACAGTATCACCCGCCAGTACGATCAGATCGAAATCGACTGGAACGATGCCTCAGGCATGGAATACATTAACAAAGGTGACGCGCTACAAAGGGAACATAGTTATAGAGGAAGCGGTACCCAAGTTATCCGATATCGGGGTACTTATAAAGATGGTAACTGCGCAGGTAGTCGATACGAAACTCTGCCTGTGCGGGTCGATGGCACCAAGCTTGACAACATCAAAATCAGCTTAGTCGATGCCCGCGCCGACGGTTCTGTAGGTCTTAGTTTTCAGGGGATCGACGGGATAGAGTCGGAGATAATGGTAAAAATGGGAACTGGCAGCTACGTAGGCTCGGGGGTTAAGTCGTCGAAAGCAGGGAAGGTGGATCTGACACTGCAATCCCTCGACCCCAGGCAAGTACACTGCCTGAAACTGGCTACCACCGATGCCTGCGGCAACGTGACCGAATCCAACGAAGTATGTACACTAGTGCTGAATGGCAAAGCAGAAAGTGAACGCAACATTCTTACCTGGAGCCAATACCCCCAATCGCAGGAATTCAGAAGCTACGAACTACTACGAAATGGCGTACGGATCAAAAGGTTTATCAAAATTGATGAGATCTCCTACGTGGATAACGATGTCGAATGTGGCGTATCGTATCGTTACCAAATTGTGGCAACGATCGACAAGGCCGAATCACGGTCGGCTCCTGTGGAGGTAACGGCCAAGTCGGACCTGAAACCCGGTGCAATTTCTCAGGCCATTGTCAGTGTAGAACAGGACGGTAGTGTGTCGCTGATCGCATTTCCTCCAAGCCAGGGGACAACACCTACTTTCAAGATGATTTTCGAGCGGGCTGATAACCCGAACTCCGGTTTTCAGGAAGTAGGGACCACCCAGGGCACCAACCGCTATTCGGACGTAACCGCCAGGACTTCAGAGCGGGCATATTGCTACCGGGTCCTATATGAGAATGCGTGCGGCAATCGGTCTGAACCTAGTCCGCCCATCTGCACTATTTTCCTAAAAAATGCAGGTAGTTCTATCAAATGGACGGGCGACCCGTCTTTTACGGACGACGTTGGCGGTTATTTTGTGATAAAACTCAACAACGGCGGAGCGGCTTCGGAAACAGGCGTTGGCGCGAACTTTACCTACGACCCTCAGTTCGACGACCCGAACGAGCAACAGTTTGAATATCAGATTCGCTCCCGCTCCCGAAATGGTGCATTTCTAAGTTATTCCAATGTAATCCTGTACCGCCGGGAAGCCGCGCTTTTTCTGCCTGACGCGTTCTCGCCCAATGGTGACGGCATCAACGATACCTTTAAGCCGAGCGGTATTTTCTTCGACAATTTTCAGATGATTATCTACAATCGCTGGGGACAGTCTGTTTTTCAAACTACCGATTCGGCCACGGGCTGGGACGGAACTATCGATGGCAACCGAGCCCCACAGGGTCAGTACATATACAAGATTATCATCCGCGACAACACCGGCAAGGAGTTCGTCAAAAATGGCACCGCGTTGCTTTTACGGTAAAGGTATTATCTTTGGGCAGTCGGTCGCTACGTTGACCCAATCGCGTTAGAGTGACTACTCATCACTCCTCACTCATAATTCATTACTAAATAAATATGTTAGGAAACATGGATCTATCGGGCATGATGGGCAAGATGAAAGACTTGCAGGCCCGCATGAAAGAAGCACAAGAGCAATTAAGTACCCTTACCGAAACCGCTGAATCGGGTGCCGGCCTTGTGCGCGTAACAATCAATGGCCAAAAGAAAATTATCGGGCTGGAAATCGATAACGACCTCATTAAGCCTGAAGATAAAGAAATGCTGCAAGACTTGGTGGTAGCGGCAGTGAACAAAGCCATGGAAAACATTGAGCCAAAAATCAAAGAACATCTTCAGAAATCTACCCAGGGCATGCTGCCTAATATTCCGGGCCTGGACTTGGGTAATCTGATGAAATAATCATCCTCTTTTTCGTCCCTCCTCTTTGCCACCACTTCCGGTTTCAGCTTAGGACCGGATTTTTTATTTTTGATGAAACAGGTTGCCATCGTCATCCTCAACTACAACGGACAGAAGTACCTGGAACAATTTCTGCCTTCGGTACGTCAGTTTTCTCCGAACTGTGAGATTTGGGTAGCCGATAATGCTTCCACCGACCAGTCGCTGACGTGGTTGCAGGAAATGCCCGATGTGCACGTGTTAGTGATCCCCGATAACAAAGGGTACGCGGGAGGCTACAATTACGCACTTTCCAAAATTGAGGCAGACTACTACGTACTTCTCAATTCAGATGTAGAGGTGACCGCTAACTGGGTTACGCCAATGCTGAACTATCTGGAAACTCACCCCAACGTGGCCGCTTGCCAGCCAAAAATCAAGGATTTTCACCATCAAACGCATTTTGAATACGCCGGAGCAGCGGGTGGCTATATGGATTTTCTGGGGTACCCGTACAGCCGGGGGCGGCTATTCGACACCTGTGAAGCCGACCATGGGCAGTACGACGCCACCGTCGATGTTTTCTGGGCTACGGGAGCTTGCCTGTTTGTGCGGGCGACGGCTTTTTGGGAAGCGAAAGGATTCGACGAGCGGTACTTTGCCCACATGGAAGAAATCGACCTCTGCTGGCGGTTGCTAAATCGAAACTGGCGGATCGTTTGCTGCGGCAACAGCGAGGTGTACCACGTAGGCGGCGGTACTTTGCACAAGTCTAACCCGCGCAAAACCTTCCTGAATTACCGCAATAACCTGATGATGATTTACAAGAATATGCCCATCGGGCAGCGGATGCGGGTGTTGCTGGCGCGGCTGGTGCTGGACGGTATCTCAAGCGTCAGGTTCATGATGGCCGGCGCCTGGCCCGACGTATGGGCGATCGTACGGGCGCACTTCGCCTTTTACCGCCTTGTGCCCCATCTCAACGAACGCGGAAATCGTCCCCCCCGGCAGGCCAGCCTCTACCGTCACAGCGTAGTTTGGGAGTACTTTGTCAAAGGGAAAAGGAAGTTTTCTGAATTACCGTAGAATTTATCCAGAAGAAAATTTTGGCTAAAATTCCCAGATGGTAGGGCTCTGGTGACGACGCAAATGCTTACGCATTTCCATCCAGAAAGCAAGTACCAGATAGATAATAATGGGCGAGCCGAAAGTGAGGAATGAGGCATAGATGAAGTACAACCGAATGCTGCTGGCCGAAAAATTAAGTTTTTCACCCAGTTTGGCGCATACCCCAAACACCTGATCTTCTACGTAGTATCGAATCCGATCCATAGTATTTTTCTTTTAAAAGGTTCAAAGTAACACTTTGTCGGTTTTAATGCAAATGCAGTGTACTTGCCGGACTACCTAAAATGTCGTACCAATGGGTGAAAAATAAGGATTTAGCTTCTTCTAAACGGCAGTGATGCCCGCACTACATTTATTTGGTGTCTTTTTAATTTTTCCAAACAAATTTAGTTTATTTGTGGGCAAAGCTTTTTTTCAATCTTATTTTTATCATTATGCAGACAGGTACGGTAAAATTTTTCAATGAGGCTAAGGGGTATGGCTTCATTGTAGAAGACGACACAAACCGGGACATCTTCGTCCACGTGACGGGACTGGGTGGCCTGACTATTCGCGAGAATGACCGGGTAGAGTTCGAGGTCGTGGAAGGCAAAAAAGGACTTAACGCTGTGCAAATAAGTAAGATATAGTTTTTACTTTTCCGGCAGTAAAACGTAAAAAGACCGCAGCTCTGTTGCGGTCTTTTTATTTGGTGTTTACCTTACATCTGATTCCTCTCCTGAGAGGAGATGGGAATTCTGAAACGGTAATTATTACGAAATCCAGCCCTCGACTTCTTCTTTCTTAGGCATGGGGGCATCTATTTTTAACTTCTTGCGTATTCCTCCCAAGTTATTGAAGACTTTATTGGGATTGGCCGATTTCAGGGCCGAAACGGTCAAGAAACCCATTTTTTGCAAGGCCGGAATCCAAACCGCCGGGACGCCCGCCGCTTCATAATCAGCGTCAGTCGATACCTCGGCCTTCTTTTCAGGGCGCATTTGCGGGAAGAAAATCACTTCCTGAATGCTGGCATTATCGGTCAGCAGCATGGCCAGTCGGTCTATTCCGATCCCGATACCCGCCGTGGGCGGCATACCGTACTCGAGGGCGCGAATAAAATCGTCGTCCATTTCCATCGCCTCATCGTCGCCCCGCTCTTTCAGTTTCAATTGCTCCTCAAAGCGTTCTTTCTGATCGATCGGGTCGTTCAATTCCGAGTAGGCGTTGGCAATTTCCTTTCCATTCACGAACAATTCAAATCGCTCTACCGCACCTTTTTTAGTGCGGTGCTTCTTGGTAAGTGGCGACATCTCCACCGGGTGATCGATGATATAGGTCGGCTGAATAATGTGTTCCTCTACCTTTTCGCCGAAAACTTCGTCGATCAGTTTGGCCTTTCCCATCGTATCGTTCACGTCCATACCCCACTCGCGGCACTGCTGCCGGATGGCGGCCTCGTCCATCGTTTCCACGTCCAGGCCGGTATGCTGGCGAATGGCATCGGTGATGCTCAGGCGCGGGTAGGGTCCGGCAAAATCCAATTCGGTACCGCCGAAGGTAGTTTCGGTACTACCGTTAACGGCCAGGGCCACTTTTTCAAGCAATTCCTCCACCATTCGCATCATCCACTCGTAATCTTTGTAGGCTACGTACAGCTCAACGGTCGTGAACTCGGGATTGTGGGTGCGGTCCATGCCCTCATTGCGAAACAGCTTGCCAAACTCATACACGCCTTCGAAACCACCCACAATCAACCTTTTCAGGTGCAGCTCGGTGGCAATACGCAGGTACAGTTTCATGTCCAGCGCGTTGTGGTGCGTCTCGAAAGGCCGTGCTGCCGCGCCGCCATGAATAGCCTGCAACACGGGCGTCTCCACTTCCAGCCAGCCTTTTTCATCAAAGTACCCGCGCATGGTCGTAATCATCCGGGCTCGCTTCTTGAACACCTCCCGTACGTGTGGATTGACGATCAGGTCTACGTAACGCTGACGGTAGCGTAGCTCAGGATCGCTGAATTGGTCATATACATTCCCATCGTCGTCGCGCTTAACTACCGGTAGCGGGTGCAGAGACTTATTCAGAATCGTGTATTCCTGCACGTGGACGGAGATTTCGCCCGTTTGTGTGGTGAACACAAAGCCCTTCACGCCGATAATGTCGCCAATGTCGAGTAATTTCTTGAAGACAGTGTTATACATTGTCTTGTCCTCACCGGGGCAAATATCGTCACGACGGAAGTAAACCTGAATTGTCCCGGTACTGTCCTGCAACTCGGCAAACGATGCGCTGCCCATGATGCGGAAGTTCATCAACCGCCCGGCCAGAGCCACACTTTTGTAGTCCAGCTTGTGGTTCTCGTAGTTTTTGAGAATATCGGCCGCGTTGGCATTCACCGGATACTCAGCTGCCGGATAGGGATCGATTCCCAGTTTCATTAATTCTTCGCGCTTATTTCGGCGCAGTATTTCCTGTTCGCTTAGCATTGATTCAATTGAAAGTTGAAGGTTGAAGGTTGAAAGTAATTTTTCAACGGCCTCTTCCCTCAAAAAATTAGTTGGCAAAATTAGGGAAAATTTGCGGGAAAAGGTTTCCAGCCCGCCTGTCAGAGTCTCACCGGTTGATTTTTTCTCTTTGAATTCTTGCTACATCAGAATCTGAGGTATATTTTTGCCTAATGAACAAATCTCAACTCTATAAAGGCAGTCTGACGACGATTATATTAAA
The DNA here is from genome assembly GCA_964500445.1 of uncultured Persicitalea sp. Classification (GTDB taxonomy): domain Bacteria; phylum Bacteroidota; class Bacteroidia; order Cytophagales; family Spirosomataceae; genus Persicitalea. The sequence goes on from CAZCOG010000005.1 coordinate 120,033, forward strand.
ACTTTTGGAAGAAAACGGGCGGATGTATGGCTACGAAATGACGCAGAAGGTCAAGGAAATGACTTCCGATGAGCTAACGATCAACGAGGGCGCGCTTTATCCGGCTCTGCACAAACTAGAAGCCGAAGGACTCCTGACGGTGGAAGTAGTTCCCGCCGGAAACCGCCTGCGCAAGTACTATTCCATTACGCCTAAGGGTCAGGCAGAAACCGTGGACCGCCTGGCTGAGCTGGAAGTTTTTATTGAACATATGAGGATATTGCTGGGTTCGAAGGTAGCCTTGGGTTAGAGGCGGCAAAGCGCTGAATCTTAGAACCAAACAGTTTATTAAATCGGAATATCATAAATTACCTACCCTATGCCCACCACTACCCCTCTCACCGATGAGCAGATCGACGCTCTGTTCAATTTTGTAAAAAGCAAATATGTCGATTTCTACGACGTGCAGGTCGAACTCGTTGACCACCTGGCCAGCGAAGTCGAACAGCGCATGGCGGCATCGCCCGACGTTCCATTCGATGCGGCATTACAGCAGGTATTTCGGGAGTTTGGCATTTTTGGTTTCCTGGAGGTAGTAGAGCAGAAAGGCGTAGCGGTAGCCAGGCGCAATCGAATTGTTTGGTGGAATTCTTTTCAAAGTCTTTTCAGATTGCCGATGCTCGTTGGTTCTTTGATCGTGGCTCTGACGATGTACATTCTCTTCGATCAACTGAAAGCAGAATCTTTTTTGATGGTAAACGGCGCCTTGGCTTTGGCAACTGGTATAGGCGTTCTGCTGTACTTCCGTAAAATCCAGCCCAAAAAGACGCATAAACTTTCTTCATTTCAGTATCAGAACATCATGTATCTGGGGGCTGTATTCAATATCTATCAGATGTACTATGTCTGTAATATACTAATTTTCCAAAATAGCTCAGCCGCATGGTTCTGGCTGATTCCCGCACTTTGCTGGTTATTCTGGATAAATTTCTGGGCTTGTGTACTTACTTTCAATACAATGCTAGAAGAGCAACGCAAGCAGTTTCCCGTAGCTTTTGCCTGATTCTATACACTTTTTCCCGAAACCCATAGCCGTGCAGGTGAGTTATGCAATGACATGCCACGTCCGTTTTCGGTCCGAAGGCATTATCCACTGTACATTGTCAACTATCCACCAAGTAAATGCCCGAACTACCCGAAGTGGAAGGCTATCGCCACTACCTGGAAGCCACCTGCCTGCACCAGCCCATTGAGAGTATCGACGTAGAGGACACCAAACTACTCACCACTGATTACAACACCCTGCTCGAAACGCTGCGGGGCGCATCCTTCACCGGAACGCGGCGCGTGGGCAAAAATTTATTTGTTTTTACCGATAAACCGGGCGTAACCGTCAGAATGCACTTCGGAATGTCAGGTAGTCTGGAGTACTACCATAATTCGCTGGATCGGCCGCGCCACGCCCGCATCGTGTTTTACTTTCGGGGCGGATTCAATCTGGGGTTCGTCTGTCCGCGCAAGTTCGAGCGTGTGGGGCTGGTGAAAGATGTAGCGGCATTTTTGAAGAAAAAGAAAATCGGTAAAGATGCCCTGGAACTTACAGTCGAGGATCTAACTGATGCCCTGGCCAATCGCAAATCAGTTATCAAATCCACCTTGCTGGACCAGAGCGTAGCGGCGGGTGTGGGCAACTGGATCGCCGATGAACTACTTTTTCAGGCCAGAATCCATCCCGAAAAAAGAGCCAACGAACTCACGCCCGACGAAATCGTGGCGCTACGGGAGGCCATTCAGCTGGTGCTGCTGACGGCCATTGAAAAGGAAGCCAGCTACGCCCTTTTTCCCGAGTCATTTCTGATCCACGCGCGGGCCTGGGACATTTCGCCCTATGGTGAAGAATCGGAACAGCATTTGGCATGCCCACGCGACGGTACTCCTATCGAAATAATCCGGGTCGGTGGTCGCACAACCTACTTTTGTCCTAATTGCCAGACATAAAGAGCGGGCTGTACTTGATCCAAGACTACGCTTTCTGATTCGATCCCGCTCCCCATTTTCACTCCGGGTGCATTCGAAGGGCGGTCTCCACTAAATAATTTTGTACTTTTGCGCCGTATTTTCAATTTAGCTGAATTGGCTTTTACCCCTAAATCAAAACTACTTACATGGACAAAATCAAAGTTGCCAATCCGGTCGTCGAACTCGACGGCGATGAAATGACCCGCATCATTTGGAAATTTATCAAGGACAAACTGATCCTTCCTTACCTTGATCTTGACATAAAATATTACGACCTCGGCATAGAATACCGCGACGAAACGGATGACCAGGTTACCGTAGATGCGGCCAACGCCATCAAGCAATACGGCGTGGGTATCAAATGCGCCACGATTACCCCTGACGAGGACAGAGTGAAAGAATTCGGCCTGAAGCAGATGTGGCGCTCACCTAACGGAACGATCCGTAACATTCTGGATGGCACCGTGTTCCGCGAGCCGATCGTGATGAGCAATGTACCTCGCCTGGTGACAACCTGGACCGATCCCATCATCGTGGGTCGTCACGCCTTCGGCGATCAGTACCGCGCCACCGACTTTGTAGTACCTGGCAAAGGAAAGCTCACCATGAAATTCGAGGGCGAAGACGGTACGGTACAGGAATTCGACGTGTTCAACTTCCCCGGCGGCGGCGTAGCCATGGGCATGTACAACCTCGACGAGTCGATTAAAGGCTTCGCGCGGGCGTGTATGAACATGGGCTTGCAGAAAGGCTGGCCCGTGTATCTGTCGACCAAGAATACGATTTTGAAGAAATACGACGGCCGCTTCAAGGATCTGTTCCAGGAAGTATTCGATGCCGAGTTCAAGGATAAATTCCAGGAAGCGGGTATTGTGTACGAGCACCGTCTGATCGACGACATGGTGGCAGCGGCTCTCAAATGGAGCGGCAAATTCGTTTGGGCCTGCAAAAACTACGACGGCGACGTGCAGTCTGATTCCGTTGCGCAGGGCTTCGGTTCGCTGGGCCTGATGACCTCGGTACTTGTGACGCCCGACGGCAACACAATGGAGGCCGAAGCTGCCCACGGTACCGTAACGCGCCACTATCGTCAGCACCAGCAGGGTAAACCTACCTCCACCAACCCGATCGCCTCGATTTTCGCCTGGACGCGTGGTCTGGCCTTCCGTGGTAAGCTGGACGACAACCAGGAGCTTATCAAGTTTGCCGATACATTGGAGCAGGTCTGCATCGATACCGTAGAAAGCGGCAAAATGACCAAGGACCTGGCCCTTATTATCCACGGTGACGACTTGACGAAGGATCATTACCTAAACACGGAAGACTTCTTGGAAGCGATCAACGAGAATTTGCAGAAGGCGTTGGCGTAAGTGACGCTTTTTATGGTATTCTGAAACCGCTGGCCCAAACTAGGGCCAGCGGTTTTTTTTCAAAAAATATTTTTCTACCTTTGCCAGCCCAAATCAGGAAAGCAGGAGATTTTAAAGCTATAAATTTGATACTGAGATGAAACGTACCTACCAGCCATCCAAGCGCAAGCGTCGCAACAAGCACGGATTCATGGAGCGCATGTCCACCGCCAACGGCCGGAATGTTATTAAGCGCCGCCGTGCCAAAGGCCGCTACAAGCTGAGCGTGTCCGACGAGAAGCGTCACAAGCAGTAAGTCGTTACTGGTCAAGCTTGGACGGACTACACAGCGTCGTTGAATCATTTGTAGAATTCACGCTACGGACTGTTTTCCCGCTACGAGCTTGAAAAAGACTTTTAAGAAAAAGGAAAAATTACGAAGCCGCTCGACTATCGAGCGGCTTTTTCAGCGTGGTAATCCTGCCGTCCAGACATTTTACCAATTTCCCTTTCGGGTGTTGTTTATTCCAGGCCAGGCACCGGACGAGTCACCAGATACCCCTGATAGATTACTACCACCTCCCCCCCAGGTACTTTTCTCAGTTTCGAAGCGCAACTTTAAGCGGGCTGTGGACCGTAACCTCATCCGCCGTCGGTGCCGGGAAGCTTACCGGCTGCACAAGCACGTTTTTATTTTGGAATCCGAAGCTCCGTTAGTGGCTTCCGTGGCTTTTCTGTATCTTGCAAAAGAAATAAGCCCCTACGACGTTATTGAAAAGTCGATGGTGAAGATCCTGCAAAAAATGGCTACTTCGCCTTCTTCCTGAGATATTTCCTTATCCGCATAAATAACCAAAAGCCGACTGTGCGGGCTACCCTATACTGACAGTCATAAACTGATCGCCTACTCATGAAAAAATACTTCCGCTCTTTCTGGCTCGCTATCCCCGTGGTAGCCGGCCTGTTATTCGTTTCCTTCAAGCAGGACGATCGACTGTTCGAAATTGCCCGAAATCTCGATATTTATGCCACATTGTTCAAGGAATTGAACGCATACTATGTGGATGAGGTGAACCCCAACACCCTCATCAAGACCAGCATTGATCAGATGCTGAAAACGCTTGACCCTTACACCAATTTCTACGCCGAAGACGACATCGAAGACTACATGACGATGACGACCGGGAAATATAATGGGATAGGCGCTATGGTAAGTTCGGTAGATGACAAGCACGTCATCATGATGATATATGAAGACACACCCGCTCAGAAAGCAGGTCTGCAACTTGGCGACGAGATACTAAAGATCGACGGTGTTGATCTCTCAACGTTGGCGGATTCCGACCCCGGCAAGCTGCTGCGCGGACAAACCAACTCCACAACCAAGCTGACGATCAAGCGCTACGGCGTGCAAAAGCCGATGGAAATTTCCGTGGGTCGCGATATAGTAAAAGTCACGAACGTGCCTTACTATGGCATGATCGACGACGTAGTGGGCTATATCGATCTGAAAGATTTTACGGCTACCGCTTCGCGGGAGGTGCGCAATGCCTTTCAGGAGTTGAAAGGAAAGGGTATGAAAAAGCTGATTCTCGACGTGCGCGAGAATCCTGGCGGACTTCTGAATATGTCCATCGAAATAGCCAACGTATTTATTCCAAAAGGAGAAGAAATTGTTTCGACCAAAGGGAAAGTAACAGAATGGAACAAAACCTATTCGGCCTATAACCCTGCCCTGGATACCGAAATTCCGCTGGTAGTACTAGCCAACAACCGATCGGCTTCGGCCGCAGAAATCGTTTCGGGTGTGATTCAGGACTACGACCGTGGCGTGTTGATTGGTCAGCGAACCTACGGTAAGGGACTGGTACAAACGACCCGGGACTTGTCGTACAATACCAAAATGAAAATAACAACGGCCAAGTACTATATCCCGAGCGGGCGCTGTATTCAGGCCATCGATTACAGTCATCGCAATGAAGATGGTAGCGTAGGCAAAGTACCCGACTCGCTGCAAACGGCCTTTAAGACTCGCAATGGTCGGGTAGTTTACGATGGTGGTGGCGTATTGCCCGACATCCTGACTGAAAAGGAAACGCACTCGCCGCTGGCCACTACCCTGGCCCGCAAGCGATTATTGTTCGATTATGCCGTAAAGTACCACTCGGAGAATCCGACTATCAAGCCGGCCCGCGAGTTTAGGGTGACAGACGCCGACTACCAGAAATTCACAAAATGGCTAGCCGATAAAGAATACACCTACACCACGCAGGTAGACAAAGATCTGGCCGAATTGGAAGAGGCAGCCAAAAAGGAAAAATCGTTTAAAACAATTGAGGATCAGATAAAGGCCCTGAAAAGCAAGCTCACTCACAACAAGGAAAACGACCTGCAAATCCATAAAGAAGAGCTGATGGCGCTTTTACAGGAGGAAATCGTAAAGCATTATTACCTCGAAAAAGGCATGAAGGAGGCATCGTTCAGCAATGATCCCGAGATGAAGGCGGCTCTTGATCTTTACAAGGACATGGATCGCTACAATGCCATACTGAAGCCGACGAAGTAATTTTTGATGATGAAATCGGCAGCCGATGCTTTCCAATGGGGAATTGTCGGCTGCCGATTTTTTATAGCAGTCAGCTTTCCACCACGATAGTACCATCAATTATCAACCTTCCACTCATTGAACATTTTAAGTATCGATACCTCAACGCGCGGCTGTTCGGTAGCCGTGCATACGGACGGTCAGCTGCTCGCTTCTTATGATCTTCTGACGGAACGGGTATCGTCGTCTCTGCTCACCACGCTGATGAAGAACGCCGTCGAGCATGCCGGACTTACGCTGTCCTTGCTCGACGCCGTGGCTGTGGCCAAAGGTCCGGGCTCGTACACGGGTTTACGCGTGAGCGTTTCCACGGCCAAAGGCCTCTGCTATGCCCTCGACAAGCCGCTGATCGGCGTAGAGACCTTGACGGCCATGGCCGCGCAGCTCACGCCATTTTATCCGGAAAATTTTCTTTTCTGCCCCATGATCGATGCCCGGCGGATGGAGGTATTCGCCGCTGTACTGAATACGAACCTGGAAAAGGTACTACCCACACAGGCCGTGATCCTGGAAGCTGATTCGTTTGCCGAAGTTCTGCAAAATCAACCGGTAGTATTCTTTGGTGATGGCGCGGCCAAGAGCCGTTCCTTACTGGGCAAACACCCGAATGCGTACTTCCCCGACCAACTGATTGAGCCCTCGGCCCGCAACGTGGGTACTTTGGCTACCAAAGCTTACGCCCAGGGTAGATTCGAGGATTTGCCATCGTTCGAGCCTTATTATCTGAAAGATTTTGTGGGGAAGTGATTATTCCTCCTCTTCCCGAACCGGCCTCCCCTCGCACACGTACAGCATCATTTCCGCCGAGCGGTTGGCGTTGAAGAGCTTTTTCTTGCCCAATTTTTTTTGCTGTTCGTAAAAATTCTTGATTTCCGGCAGGAAGCTGGCAGCATTCGGTTGATACATAATCTGCTGGATTGCCAGATTACTCAGGTCATCGTCGTTAGACTGGATGGCATCCACCAAAATTTTCCGGGCCGTCGGAGCGTCTGCCAGTTCTGAAACTAGCGAGGCGGCGACGATGCGGGCAGGCAGGTAAGGATCAGCGAGAGCGTCGGTTAGCGCAAATTTTTCCAGGTCGGTGATGGCTTCCACATTGCTTTTCAGGCCCAACAAAGCCCAGTATCTGACAAATTTATTCGCGTCTTCCAATCCTTTAACCTGGATTTTTCTGGCTTTCTCCGTCCTGAAACCCGACCATTTAGCCATATTATAAATCGGCTTCAAGTTAAGCTTGTCGCGGTACTGGTAGGGCGTGGTAGTTTTGGAGATCTGCGCAATCTCATATTCCGGCAGGAACAAGATATCTTTCTTTTGCAGAATTTCCTTTTCCTGAGCTTTGCGAAAACGCCCGAGAAGTTTCGCATAAGCCGGATCATTGGCCAGATTATTGATTTCCCATGGATCCTTCTCCATATCATACAGGTACTCCGCCGGGCGGGGTTCGAGCATCTGCCGCTGGATGGCCGATAGCTTGCCAGCCTTGTAGTCCTGACGAATCTTTTCAGTAATTTCGCCCATGTCCATATACAGCAAATAGCGCAGTTCCTGGATATAAGGTACAAAGGCGCGGGAATAGGCATACTTTCCCTGAATCACGGTGCGCGTCAGGTCGTAGCTTTCGTCGGAGCGGTCGGAGGAAAGATACAAGTACTTTGGTTCGGGCTGGCGTTGCGGCCCGGTCAGCACACGGCCATTCATGTAGTCAGGAACCTCTATTCCTGCCAGAGCAAGTACTGTAGGCGGCAAATCCACAAAATCGATCATTTCGTCAGTCACGGCTCCGGCCTTGCCCCAGGGAGAAAGATGCTGGTACTTTTCGGGAAACCAAATCACGAATGGTACCCGGTGACCAAGGCCTATGCCGTTGGTTTTGGAACGCGGCATTCCCTCACCGTGATCGGCGTAGAGGAAAATAATCGTATTTTGTCGCAAACCTTCCTTTTCAAGGCGGTCGAGCAGCTCTTTGAATTCCAGATCAGTTTTACTGATCGAATTGTTGACCCGTGCCATTTGCTTCCGCATCTCAGGACTATCGCGGTAGTAAGGTGGCATGAACACGTCAGCGTCGGCGTGCTTCATAGAATCCGGCAATTGATCCAGAATCATGGTTTTATATTCCGTATAGGGAAAAGTCATTGTCCGCGACTGGTGGCTAGAATTGCTGTTAAAAACTGCGAAGAAGGGCTGTCCATCGGCCCGATTCCACCAGCCCGCCTTGCCGGAGCTTTCGTCCCAACTTTCCTTGATAATTCGTTGGGCATCGGAGGTATTGTAATCCGTTTTGCTGTTGTTGGTAGTATAGTAACCCGCGTCTTTGAGGTACTTTGGAAAGCCGTGGATGAAGTCAGGAATCGGATAGGCGGAGCGGTGATTGCCCGTTCCCAATTCATAGGTTTTGACCCCCGTAATAAGAGCCGAGCGGCTGGGCGAGCACACGCTGCCCGTCGAGAAGGCGTAGTTGAAGCGGACACCCTCACGCGCCAGTTGGTCCATTGTCGGCGTTTTGGCGGTGAGGTTGCCATAGATACCGATGAACTCCGGTGAGGTATCCTCGAAAGTGAGCCAAAGGATATTGGGCCGATCCTGGCCGTGGGCGGTGAAGCCTATTATAGCCAGAAAACCCAAAAGTACCAGTTGGGCTTTTTTCAGGATACGAAGCGGTGCGCCGGAGCGACCCGGTTGTACGGAGTTTTTCACTGAGTCCTTTTTTACTTATAAAACACAAAGCAGCTGACAGCACGAACTTAATGCTGCCAGCTACAAGTATTGAATTCTCAACGATATCCGTTATTGGTAGGATCGCTCTCCAGCAAGTTAGGATTCAGATCGATTTCCTGCTGAGGGATGGGTAGTTTCACCATATACGGCTTGATATTCTCGGGGCCTTTGAATATACCATAGTTGGCCTTTTGTACGGTTTCCACCAAAATTCCCCAACGGATCAGGTCGTAGCGGCGTTCCGACTCTCCGGCCAGTTCCCACTTGTACTCATCCTGGATGGCTTTGCGAAGTTCCGCTTGATTAGTGGTGGTCACCGGGTTGGCGGGAGAATAGGCCCTTTCTCTGATTTTATTCAAGTAAGAAAGCGCTTCGCTAGGTTTTCCAGCTTCATTGGCAGCTTCGGCGGCCATCAAATAGACCTGGCCCAAACGCATGGTAATCCAGGCTTCTCCGTGGTTTCCCCGGGGAGAATTTACAAAATCAAAATTCGTTCTCTTGGTTAAATACGTAAAAGTAAGATCGTATCCAAGATAGCTATTTAACAACGTATAAGGCCGGCGCAAATCGTTTTTAGGGAATTTGTCGATCAAGTCGTTCAGCGGAACGTTCAGGCCGTAGCCATTGAATTCCTCGTTTCGCGCGGCCAACTTAGCGGCGAACTCGTTTCTCTTGGACGCCACTTTGGGTTCATCCCGGAGTCTTGGGTTGAAGCTGTCGGTAATGTCTTGGGAATTGTTAGGCGAATCTTTGGTGTAGTCGAAACCAAAAATGGCCTCGCTGTTGAATTGATTGTTGAGGTCGAATACAGCCCCGTAGGTAGGCATCAACTTGTGAGGGGAGTTGTTGATAATATCCTGGGCTGTTTCAAGCGCCCCCGTCCAGTTTTTTTGCCATAAATAAAACCGGGTTCTCAAAAACTTAGCAGACCATTTCGTAGCACGTCCAATATTCGGCCCTTGGTTGGCGGAAGGCAGTAGCGTCTCTGATTTGATCAAATCCTGAATCATTTGATTTCTGATTTTTGTCATGTCCTCTCGCCCCAATACCGCTACTTCATCCAGCGGTAAATCTTCCAGAAAGTAAGGTACGTCCCCCCATAGGGCGGTCAGATGGTAATAAGCTAACGCCCGCAGGAAAAGTGCTTCCCCAATGACCAAGTCCTGCGTGGCCTTGGAAATCTTGCTGTTTCCATCGACATTAACTAGAACCGAGTTGGCGTCGCCAATCGCACTGTAAAGGTCTCGCCATACTCCGTAGGCATTGCCGTAATTAGTTTCAGTAAGGTTGTAATCCATAATCGGGGCCAGGCCCCCAAAAATGCGGCTAGGCATCATTTCATCGGAGCCAAAAAATGTCCAGGCGGTAATTCCCTGCCAGCCTTTGTACAGATTACCCGTTCTGAAATCGAGATATAAGCCATTGGCAGCCTGTATGGCCTCCTGGTCGGAATTGTAGAAATTGTTGGGCGAGATTACGCCCCGCACGTTTTCGGAAAGAAAATCCTCGCAGCTTGTGAAGGTCAGGGCGAGAAAAAGGAGAATTATGATTCGTTTCATTTTACAAGAGTCATTTTTAATGATCAATGATGAATTTTTCTATTAGCCATCATTTAAAAATTTGCCTTCAAACCAACAGTGTATGTTTTGGCATTGGGATACTGGTTTCTGATCACCCCCCTAACCGTAGAGTTAGTCCCGAAGCGCGTCGCCTCTGGGTCGTAGCCTCTAAACTTCGAGATTAAAAAGACGTTGCTACCGACGGCGTACACCGACAGCCCTTTGATCACCTTACTTTGCAGGGGAAGATTGTACTCGAGCTTCAGGGTTTTGAGTCGCAGGTGCGAGCCATCTTCCAGCATGGCGGAGTTCGAAACGACATCGGACAGGCTCGCTATTCCACCCGCTTTCGGGATATTGGAAGTCGGGTTTTCGGGCGACCACCGGTTGCGCTGTTCGGCGTAAACGTTTGTCTCGCTTAATCCAAAAAAGCCCTGCTGGTTGTATTCGTGGTATATATCGTTACCCAGCGTCCCTTGTAAAAAGAAATCCAGGGTGAAATTTTTGTAGCGGAACGAATTGTTCATACCACCAAATATTATCGGCTCGGGATTGCCCATCACGACGTGGTCGTCGTTGTTGATTTTTCCGTCACCGTTTTCGTCTTTGAAGCGGGGGCCGCCCACTACTTGGCGAATCCCCAGATTTCCGTCAGCATCAATCTCCTCCTGAGATTTATAGGTACCCAGGTATTGAACCCCCGTAAATACCCCCACGGGACGTCCGGTGATGAGCTTAGCGCCGGGACCGCCTTGCTCCAGGTTGTATATGATGATTTCGTCAACGCCAGCCAGATTCAGTACTTTGGATCTGTTCCCCGACAAGGTCAGCGTGGACTTCCAACCAAAGTCTCTTTTGTCCACGTTGATCGTATTGAGCAAAAACTCCAGGCCCTGGTTTTGGATCGAGCCAATGTTTTCCAGCTTGGTATCGAATCCGGTCACTTTAGGGATTTGCCGGGCAAGCAGCAAGTCCTTGGTTTTTTTGTAATAATAATCAATTTCTCCCGTGATTCTGTTGTTTACAAATCCAAATTCCAAACCAATGTCTAGCTGATCGGTCGTTTCCCATTTCAATTCGGGATTAGCTGGCCTACCCCTTTGTATACCAATTGTTTGCGTGTCATTAAAAACCAAGATATTGTTACTCAATACCGCCAGAGTACTGTACGGATCGATCGATTCTTTACCGGCACTGCCGAAGCTGGATCGCAGTTTTAAATTTGAAAATATCTTTTGGTTTTTCATAAACGGCTCGTCGATGATGCGCCAGGCAAATGCTACGGATGGAAAAAAGGCGTAGGCATTATTGGACCCCGCGTACACTGAGGCACCATCTACCCTTCCTACTGCCGTGAAGATGTATTTATCATTCAAGGTGTAGTTAGCCCGAGCCAGCCACGAAACCAACTGGCGAGAATTTTTCAAATCTGAACCTATTCGATAGCTCAGAGGATCACCAAGGCTCAGGTTATCGTAGTTGATCGCATTGATTGATAGTCCCTGGGTTTGCGCGTAGGCAGTTTCATTGAGTCCTTTTTGCCAGGTAAATCCTGCCAGAAGGTTGATTCGATTATTCGCATTGAAATCCTTATTGAAAGTCACTGTATTTTCTTGCAGGATATCGTACGAAAAGCTTTCATCGATTCTTGCCAATCCCCCCTGCTGGGCGGCAGCTCGCGCCGGTAAATTTCCAGGAGCAAATTGATTGGTCTTTCCCCAGTTGATTTTGGGACCAATCGTCGACCGGAACGTTAGATTTTTCCAGGGGCTGTACTCCACGTAGGCGGTACTCAGCAGATTGGTACCATAGGTAAAATCCGTCCTCAGGCTAATATCTGCCAAAGGATTGGCGAGTGGTCCACCCTGAACAATGTTCTGATCCCAAAACGTAGTACCATCGGGATAATAGGCTGGATAACTAGTCAACGCCGATCGCATGGCCCACAAATCGACTTTGTCATTATCCGTTTTCAAGAAAGTACCATTGAGACGAATACCCGCTTTTACCTTACTACTGAGTTTGAAGTCCAGATTAACCCGCAAGTTATAGCGCTCCAGTCCTGTGCCTTTGATAATTCCTTCCTGGTTAAAATAATTAGCCGAAACGTAGTAGTTCAGGTCTTTGGTATTACCACCCACGGACACATCCATATTGGATATAGCACCGTTTTGCGAAATCAGATCCTGCCAGTCGGTATTGGCCACTTCACTCTTATCTGCGAAAGGATCAACACTGCTGGAATTTTTGGCGAATTCCGTGCCGTAGTCGGCTCGTTCAAATCCGTTCAAATAATCAATTTTACGCGCCAGCGTCTGCACACCGCGGTATAAGTTTACCGACACACTCGGCTTACTGCCTTTGAAGGCATCACCGCTCTTGGTCGTGACCATGATGACTCCGTTTGCGCCCCGGGTTCCGTAGATTGATATGGCCGTGGCATCTTTCAATACATCAATCGATTCAATGTCGTTGGTGTTGATGTTATTCAGGTTGAAATCGGTACCGACGATGAATCCGTCGATAACGTACAGCGGCTCATTATCAGCATTGATGGAATTGCCTCCCCGTATTCTTATGGTCGAACGCGCACCGGGCGAACCGTTGGCCGAGGTAACCAACACACCCGCTGCCCGACCTTGCAGGGCCTGATCCACACGCGAAACGGGTAGGTCGTTCAATTGTTTGGCGTCCACTTGGCCTACCGCACCGGTCAGGTCAGTCTTACGGGTGGTACCGTAGCCAACCACGACCACCTCGTTGAGCAAAGCAGCGTCTTCAGCCAGCGTAATGTTGAATTGAGTACGGTTGCCCACGGGTAGCGTCTGGGTCTGGTATCCAATGTAGGAGAAAACCAGTTGCTGATCTGGCTGAGCGTCAATAGCGAAGTCACCTTCATTCCCGGTGATGACGCCGCGCGTAGTACCCTTGACGGTGACGCTCACGCCCACGAGGCCTTGGTTGTTGGCATCCACGACCCGGCCCGTCACGCGCGACTGCGCCAAGGTGTCGGGACTGAGGAGCAACAATGCCATCAACAAGGTGTTGATAAACAGTAAGGTTCTTTTCATTTTTAGTAACAGTTATTGGTTAAAATAAAAGGTAAAGGCAAATTTAGAGAAGCGGGGGGGGTAATTGTGGGTCAATGAGGGAGTACAGATAGCTCAGGTGGTAAACTGAAGCTTGTGTTTCGTACCCCTAAAGGCTGGAATGAATCAAACACACTCCCATGTTGATTGATTAGAGCCAGCGTAAACAAATACCTTTGTAAAATCCATCTTCCTGCATATTTATCTACTACAGAAAGGGGAAGGTGGCGGTGTTCCCAGCATTTTCAAATCCTATATTTCAATGAAGAGAATCTTCACTCTTTTCCTACTGTCACTCATTATCCTGGGCTGTGCCACTCAGAAAGCAGTCCTGAACCTGGTCCCCACCGAACCTGGCACCTCCGCCAATTACTGGTGTACCTGGTACTGGCAAAACTACCTCATCGAGAAGGGCAAGCCCGTAACTAATCCAAGTGCCGAGGAAGTGTACACTAATTCCGCCGCCCGGGAGCAAATGAATGAGGAAACCATATTTGGGAAAGAAGGTATGGCCCGAGTGATGTTGCCCAAAACACGCAGCGATTTTTACTTCCTGATCGACCACGGCTGGCAGGATAAAAGTCTGCCGGGCGAGACCTTCTTCACAATGATTATGGACACGCTCGATTTTCCGCGATACGCCAAACTGGAACCGAAAGAAAGAATCAAGCAAATGAACGAAGACATCAAGGCCCTGGGCTGGCGCGGCCTGGCTCTGTGGGTGCGGGGCAACCCCACCGACGAAGACATGCGGAGATTCGTGGAGTGGAGTAAGTACGCAGGCATCGGGTACTGGAAAATCGACGGTGGCGATACCGACCACTTTGCCGCCACCAAAATAAAAGACGAAATCTACCCGGCCCTGACGCTCGAACACGTGTCGGGAGCGACACCGCTGACCCCCTTCTGGGCACAACCCGGACGGGCCATCTACCCATCGATTTACGAAGCGGAAAAAGGCGCCCGGGTAAAACTGGCACTTAAAATAATTGAAAACACGGACGTTTTTCGCACCTACGACGCTGCTCCGCTGCTGGTCAGCGCCACCACCATGCAGCGCGTCCACGACCTGCTCAGCCAAACTGCGGGCCATCCCGAATACCGCGCCACGCTCAGCATCCAGGACGATTGCAACGTGGCGGCCGGACTTGGCCTGCTGGTCGGTGTCAAGCGACACCCGATGCAAACGCCCCGCATGTACAAGGGCAAAGATTTTCACCTCCAAATCGCTGGCGACCGCCACGTAGACCATCGCCTCGACGAGATGGACCGACTGGCTCGCTGGCAGCGCATCGCCCCGCCTATGCCCGCCGGGTACGGCACGTATCTCGCCTCGAACAATTTTTTGGTTGACAGCACCCTGTTCACCGAAGCCGACACCTGGAAGACCGACACCCACGGCAAAATGGTGCGGCAGAGCGCTCCTGCGGTCATGGCCCGCAACATCGCCCTGCCCGAAGTGCGTTATCAGGGTCTGGCCCCCTACATAATGGCCGCCAAGTTCCCTGACGGTACCGCCGCCATCGCCACCGAAGGCCGCGTAACGCCGAATGAAAGCTGGACACACCCCAAGGCCGACATTACGCTGCGGGAACTGGATCTCGGCCGGCCCGTCGGTATTTTCGGCCATTATAGGTCGCTTACTTTGGTGTTTAAGGCGGATTTGCCCGCCGGGACGATGGTTTATGCTCAAGATCTATTGGCCGAGCGGGCCACTAACATTACCAAAGACATCATGGTAAAAGGGAATACGCTGATCATTCCGGGCCTTTTAATTGATAAAACCGGTACCGCCGCCAAAAGCGAGGGAGATATATCGGCACCAGGAATGGTACTGAAGGTGGCAGGACGTTGATGAAAGTGCGTTTTCTATTTATGAAATTCGCTAGTCTCACTTACAACAATTCCTTTCGGAAATTCTTTATTGTAATAAGGATGAACTACCCCATGAAACGCTTTTTGATTTTTCTATTCCTGCCCTTCTTCGCGCTTTCGACACGTGCTCAACCCGTTCCTTCCGAAGACCGCTACCCGCTATCTTCCATGCGGGATGTTGATTTCAGCGAGGTCAAAATTCGGGACGATTTCTGGCAACCCAAAATCCGGCAGATTTCCGAAACTACCCTGCCGCTTATTCTGGAATTCTGCGAAAAACAGGGGCGCATCGAAAACTTCAAGATTGTGGCCGGGGAAAGCACCGCTGAGTACAATTTGCGCAACTCGCCTGACGCGCCCGTCTATAAGCTCATTGAGGCGGCAGCCTATACGCTGACGCAAATTCCGAATCCGGCTTTGGAAAAAGCGTGCGACGAACTCATTGACCTTGTGGCCCGCACCCAGGCCCCGAACGGCTACCTGCACACGGAGTTTATGCTACCCGCCGATCATCCTTCTGCACCCGATCCCAACGCCAAAAATGTGAAGACCTTTGGCTTTGGAAGGCAGTACCAGTGGCGGTCAGTTTATACTGAATGGCCGTTTGGATATAGCCAGCTCTACACGGCTGGTCACATGTTTGAGGCGGCGGCGGCCTATTACCGCGCCACGGGCAAGCGGAAGTTTCTGGATGTAGCCCTTAAATTAGCCGACCACATCGAGCAGCAATTCGCGTCGGAAGCCTTTCTGGAAAGCTACGCCGACCACCCACAGGTAGAAATCGGGCTGATGAAACTGTATGAGATCACGGGCAAGCGCAGCTACGTGGATTTGGCTGAGCGCTTTTGCCGCCACATTAAGTTCGTGCGGCCCGTGGATTTACACCAGGAGCAAAACCAACTCCCTCTCGACCAGCAGCGCGACGCCTACGGCCACTGCGTCCGCACGGCATACCTGTACTCCGGAGCTACCGATGTGCTGCGAACCCGGCCCGCTTTGGGATTGCGTACGGCCATCGACTCACTCTGGGAAAGCGTGGTGGGGCGCAAGACGTACATCCACGGCGGCATCGGCAACGGCACCGAGGCCGAGCAGCATGGCGAAGACTACGACCTGCCGATCATGGAAACCTACAGCGAGTGCTGCGCCAATATCGCGATGGGCCAGTGGAACCACCGCATGAACCTCATGACGGGTATTTCCCATTACGCGGATTTGGTAGAACATGAGAGCTATAATGCCGCCCTATCAGGCATTGGACTGGACGGCAAGACGTTTTTTTACGCCAATAAAATAAACATCGACACCGTAGGCCGTAAGGGTATGCATAGCGGAGTCCGCGAGACATATTTGTTCTGTTGTCCTGCCAAGCTACCTATTTTTGTCGCGGGCATCTCCCGCTGGGTTTATGCCAAAACGGATAAAAGTCTCTACATGAACCTGTACGTCGGCAATGAACTTCGTACCAAAATTGGCAGCGACTCGCTGCACCTGCGCGTAAAGACGGGTTATCCCTGGAACGGAAACACGGTACTGGAAATAGAAAAAGACTGCGCACAAGAAATCGCTCTACGGCTGCGGCTTCCGGGCTGGCTCGTGTCCGACCAGCCCTTTGCCAAAGGATTGTATTTTTTTGACAAAAATACGGACCGTCCTGTCTACGAAATTAGGCTAAACGGAAAAACCATCCAACCTACCCTGGAAAATGGATATGTAATCATTACTAAAAAATGGCAAAAAGGGGACCGCCTCGAACTCCGGTTCCCTATGAATCCCGTGCGGGTTTACACCGACGAAAAAGTAAAGCAGAACGCGGGTCGGGTCGCGCTGATGCAGGGACCGATGCTGTATTGCCTCGAAGGCGTTGACAACAAATTTAACGTGCTTGATTTCGTGTTGCCCGAGATGGCGAAAATCACTTCGAGTTTTGATCCCAATCTGTTGGGCGGCTGTAACGTCCTGACCGGATCGGGACTATACAAAGGTAAGAAAGTACCTTTCAAGGCCATTCCCTACCACCTCTGGCAGAACCGGGGCATTTCGGAAATGTCGTTGCTGCTGATTGAGAACCCTGACAAAATTTACCAGGAAACAAAAGAAAATAGTAAGCCGGTGAACACGAATGGGTAATTTAAAAAAGATGAGAGGAAAAAGGGGCTGAAAAAAGACTGCCCTGGTTTTCTCATTCCTCCTCCTTGCCCTTCTTTTTCAACGGCAACCCCGTCCGCCGATCTGCTTCGTCGGGTTTGAGCTTGTCACGACCGGGAAAAAAGTCGCCTGTTCTTTTCATCCAATCGGTCAGCATTTTGTCTAATCGTGCGACTTCTTGCCGATACTTGGAATTGTGCACCAGTGTGTGCATGGTATGGATATCCTGCGTCAAATCGAACAATTCCGTCGAGTCACGGGGCGTGATGAAAGTGTCGGAAAAGGCGGCATCCAGTGAATCAGCTTCATAAAGTTGCCACATCCGCTGGTAGGCGGGTTCACGGCCAGGGTCGCCGGGCGGCGTGGCGCGGAGATCGGGCAGCCAGTTTTTGATGTAGAGGTACCTGGGCGTAATAACCGCCCGCTCAAATGCCCGGTATCCGTGCCAGTTGTGTTCGGCGTAGGCCGCCGGGCGAATTTGGGCGGTGGGATTGGAAAAAAGTTTGGTAAAGGGTACCCCTTGCCCTTGCGCCAAGGGGGTAACTCCGGCAATTTCGAGCAGGGTAGGTGCCAGGTCGATAGCACTAAGCAAACTCGCGCTGTGGCTTCCCTTTTTCACCAAAGGCGGGTACCGAATCAGCAATGGCGACTTGACGCCCGGTGCGTTAATGCGCGTTTTGGCCTGGGGAAAAGGCCGCCCGTTGTCGGTCATCACCACAATGACCGTGTTGTCCAGTTCGCCAGATTTTTCGAGAGCATCCAGCACCAGACCCACGTGCTGGTCGAAGCGGCTGATTTCGTCGTAGTATTCCGCCAGTTCTTTCCGCATTTCGGGAATATCAGGATAGTAAGGCGGTAAAACAACTTCATTGGGTTTGTGATGATACGAATAAGTACCCTGGTTATAAGGCCGATGCGGGTCGATGGAAGCGGCCCAGAGAAAAAACGGCTTGTCTTTGGGACGTTTCGCCAGTGCTTCCAGCCACATCTCGCCCATTGTCCAGGGCTTGCTCCAATCGACCATATCCAACCAATCGAACTTCTTTTTTACTGCCGGAAGATTCGTGCCGTGCGGCTTGCCGACGAGCATGGAGAAGTACCCGGCTTGCTGCAACAACTCCGGGAACAACTGTACGGAGGGGGCCATGTTCTCATGCAAATTCATAGCCCCGGTGTTGTGCGGGTACCGTCCCGACAGGATGCTCGAGCGGCTCGGACTGCACGAACTGGCCGTCAGAAAAAAGTTGTCGAACTTCATTCCCTCGGCGGCGATTCGCGACAGGTTAGGCGTCCTGACTACCGGATTGCCATAGGGTGCGGAATCCTCCCAGCCCAGGTCGTCGGCGATAAAGATGACGATATTGGGAGCTTTTGCGTTGGTAGCCGTTTCTTTTTTAGTGGAAAAAGCGGCAAGCGCCAGCAAACCAATCGTTAAAAGGAATAAAATCGAACACCTCATTCTCTCGGTTTTTTGGACTTAGGAACAAATTTGGAATCATAGGCAGGGTTCAATTTGGTCGGAACAGGAGCGTTGACTTCGGTTTTCCATTTGTCTAGAATCGCTACCAGTTCTTCCCGTTTCCCCAGCTCTACGTCAGCCAGGTCAATGCGTTCACCGGGGTCGTTTTTGAGGTCGTAGAGTTCGTAGGCATCGTCTTCCAAATAGTGGTGGAGTTTCCAGCCGTTTCGGATGACCACACTTCCCGGCCGGGTACGAAAAAAGTCGTCGCGGCTGTCGTCGCCACCCATTCGGTAGGCTTCCAGATAAAAAGGAAAGTGGAAAAATAAAGGTCGTTCGTTCAAATCAGCGCGGGGTTTTCCTTGCCATACATTCAATAATGATAAGCCATCAATGGACTGGCTGGTCGGAAGTGGTACTTTGCCCCACTCGCAAAGGGTGGGAAAAAGATCGAATAGCGCGGTCGGAATGTCCGAAACCCCAGGCTTGATACCAGCTTGGTTGACCAGGAGCGGCACCCTCAAACCGCCTTCGTAATAAGAGCCCTTACCCGCCCGCAGCGGCCATTGACGCGATAGGTTGGCGATGCCACCATTATCAGACGAGAAAATGATGAGCGGGTCTACCAACCCCAGTTTTTTCACCGCAGCCAGAATTTTACCCACGTTCTGGTCCAGGTTTTCCACCAAGGCGGCGTAGTCAGGATTGGTCCCCTGGCCGTCGCGGGGAGGTAGTTTTTTATATTTTTCCACCAGGTTTTCTTTCCCCTGCAAAGGCGTGTGGATGGCAAACTGCGGTATGTAGAGAAAGAAATCATTCGCCCGGTTTTCCTGCATGAACTGAATGGATTCCTGCGTGATGCGGTCAGTGAGTTCCTCGCCCTCAGGGCCATCCGATAGGTACTTCATGCCATAAGGACTGAAATAACTCTTTGGGTGTCCCATCTTGCCGCCACCTGTATGAACGTCGAAACCCTGCTGTGTCGGGTCTTCACCGATATGCCACTTTCCCATCACAGCAGTTTTGAAACCTGCTTCCTGAAAAACCTTCCCGAGGGTTTTGAATTGCGGTGAAAGAAATTCTTCGTTCGGACTTGGTACCAGCTTGCGCGTTCGGGCGTCGCCCCGGTCGGGTGGCGATACCGTGAATACGCCGTGGCGGGGCGAATAAGCTCCCGACATCAGACACGCCCGACTGGGGGCGCAGTTGGAGGCATTGGCGTAGGCATGGGTGAAAACCAGCGACTGCTTTGCCAGCGAGTCCAGCACCGGAGTTTGGTAATAGCGTGAGCCGTTGAAGCCCACGTCCTTCCAGCCCAGATCATCGGCCAGAATCAGGATAATTTGGCGCGGCTTTTTTTGAGAAAAAGCGGCAATATTCAGAAAGAGACAGGCAAATACGGTCAGCAGTATTTTTGAAAATTTCATCATATCACTTGCTGCCTGGCAGCCAATTCGATTGTACAATTTTTCTTAGCCGTTATCAATTTGAATGAGCGTCCGCGAGTGTCTTGATGTACTCCGTCGGCGTGGAGCCGAATTCTTTCTGGAAGCATTTTGAAAAGTACTTGGGATTACTGAACCCGGTCTGGTAGGCTACCTCGGCCACATAGTAGTTGCCACTTTGCAGCATTTTGGCCGCTTTTTTCAGCCGGTACGTACGGATGAAAACCGAAGGCGGCTGATCGAGCAGACTTTCCATTTTCCGGTAAAAGGTAGCGCGACTCATAGCACATTGTTCGGCCAGAAACTCTACGCTCAACAGCTTGTTTTTCATGTTTTTCTCAATCAAGCTCACTACCTGCTCGATGAATAACTCATTGGCCGATTTTTCATTCTCGAGCGAAGGCTCCACCGTGATGGTGCGGCCAAACTGCGAGCGTAACAGCCGACGGCTGTCGATCAGGTTTCTGGCCCGCCAGATAATCAAGTCCAGGCTGAAAGGCTTGTCGATGAAGTCGTCCACGCCATTTTGCAGACATACCAGCTTCTGTGCCTCTGAATTGCGCCCCGTCAGGATAATGAAGGGAATATGTTTCAAATCTTCATTGCGTTTCAAATGTTGCAGGAGTTCCAGGCCATTCATGCCCGGCATCGACAAGTCGCTAATGATCAGGTCTATTGGCTGATTCAGCAGAATGTTCCAGGCTTCCTCACCATCGGATGCCAGGCGGGTTGCGAAATGCGGACTCAGGCTACCATCAAGATACTCCAACAAAGCCGGGTCGTCGTCCACCAGAAGTACTTTGGCTTTATTGATGTCGGATTCTTTCAGAGATTCGGGGGGAGCAACAGATTTTTTTTCGAGAATGGGAATCGACTGTCCCGAAAGCTTCACCTCGTTCAGGTTGAAGTGCTTTTTTTCGACGGGTAGATAGAATTCCACCTGAGTACCATCCCCCTCCTGACTGATGATGTCGATGAATCCCCGGTGTTTGCTGATGAGCCTCGCCACCATGTCTAGACCAATGCCCGACCCAACACGCGGGCTT
Source organism: uncultured Persicitalea sp. (assembly GCA_964500445.1). Classification (GTDB taxonomy): domain Bacteria; phylum Bacteroidota; class Bacteroidia; order Cytophagales; family Spirosomataceae; genus Persicitalea. The sequence goes on from CAZCOG010000005.1 coordinate 141,327, forward strand.
TGCTGACGGGCGTTGCTGGCCCGGTAAAAGCGGTCGAACAAATTCTTGACTTCTGCCGCGGGAATACCGATCCCCGTGTCGTTGACGGTGCATTTGAGGTATTGACCTGCATCGGGTGCCTCCGCCGGAAGGTCCGATTTATCGAGCGTAAGTACCTCGCCAGTCACGCGCACGGTGCCGCCCGAGGGCGTATATTTGATTGCATTGTTGAGCAGATTGAGCAGGATGATTTCGATCACCTCCTCATCGAACCAGGCACCTTGCGGCTCCGGCCCAAAGGTGTAGTGCAGCCGGATGTCACGTACAATAGCCAGCGGTTCGGCTTCCTGGCAGAGTCTTTCCAAAACTTCAAAAACCGCCCCTTCACTGACTTCCAGCAGAAATTCTCCGGCTTCACTCTTCCGCAAATTCATGATTTGGTCGGAAATTCTTTTCAGGCGGAGGGTTTGTTCATAGAGATTGTTAAGTACTGCCTGATTGACCTTTTTGCCCGCCAGTGCTTTCTCCAGCGGCCCCAAAATCATGGACAGACGATTTTTTATTTCGTGTGAGAGGTCGGAGAAGTAGATCATCTGCTGATCCTGAAGCGCCACGATTTGTACTTCTTCGGCTAACTGCGCCTGTAAGCGATTCATCCGACGAAAAAACAGGTAGATCAGGCAACCCACCACCACCAGAAGCAAGGCATAAAGCAGGTAAGCGGGCAGACTGAGCCAGAACGGGGGCGAAACATTGATTTTCAGGGAATGGACAGCCTCCGACCAGCGTCCGTAGCTGTCAGCAGTTTTGACCTCCAGCTCGTAGGAGCCGGGCGGTAGATCGTGAAAATAGACGCGCGGTTCCCCATCCAGAATGTATCTCCATTCGTCTCGATGCCCTTTCAGTCGGTAAGCGTAGGCGTTTTTAGAAGGATCAGTAAAATCCAGCAGAGAAAAGGTCAGCTCGAAGCTATTTTCGTCTGAGTCCAGCGATATGCCCGATTGGGTATCGTATTCCAGCAGGTAGTTGTTACGGTCGGCAAGTTGCTGGCGGTTTCCCTCATTGCGGACGACCTGGAAAGACGACCAATGAAAACCAGTTGGGCCAAGCTGCCGGGAACCAGGCGTCCCGACCAGCCGGACTCGATACAGACCGTTGCTGTTTCCGAAATACAGGGTCCCATTTTTTGTCTCAATCACGGATCGAAATGAGAAGTCGGTAAACCTGATCCCATCGAGTTGATCGTAGGCACGAAACGCCAGCGGATTATCTTCCTGAAACACGGCCAGACCATTATCCGTGCTGACTATGATGTGATGAGTTTCGTCCTCGCCAATGGCGCAAACTACGTTGGAGGGCAAGCCCTGTGCGGTAGTAAACTGGCGGAAGCTATCCGTTTCGGGATTGTACAGATACAGTCCGCCTTCCCGGGTAGCTATCCAGATTCGACCTTGCGAGTCTTCTTTTAAATGAAGGATGCGGCGCGAGATGCTGCCCTCGCGCTTCATGCCTGAATATTTTTTTGTTTCACCCGTCCGTAGATTGATGCGCAGCAGGCCGTCGCCCCGCGAGCCGATCCAGACATTTTGCTCGCTATCGCGCATCATTACGAAAATGGTGGATACCTTATCGAATTGATCGTTGACTTTGTCGAGCAGATTTCCGTACAGCATTTCACCCGATTCGCTGTAAGCCAATATTCCGCCCCGTACACATCCAAACCACCATTCGCCGGGGCTTATTTCCAGTCCGCACCAGATATCCTGGCTGCTCGTCATTACTTCTGTCAGCTGAGGCTGGGGCAGCATCTCATCTAATCGAAATACGCGGTTCGCGCCGTAGGCCAGCATGTACCCTTTTTCGGATTTGTCGAAACAGCTAACGCTTTCGGGTAACGCCAGTCGGGTAAATTTCTCAGCCATTGGATCAAATAAAAACGAACCGTCATTACTGGTTTTCAGCCAAAAACGGTTTTCATTTTCTTTGAAAAGCGTATTGATTCTTTGGTTAACGGGAAGGTAGTTTGGGGTCTGGATTCTGATTCGTTCACTCAGCAGAGTAGCAGGTCTGATTTTCAGAAGTCCCCGCAATGTTCCGATCCACATGACGCCAGTGCGATCGATGTAAGTAGTTTTGATGTTATTGTCCATCAACAGCTCCGGAGCTTCGGCCGGAACGCGAAAATCAAGCGATGGATTCCCGTCATGGGCCAGGTAGTAAGCCCGAAGGGTACTTACCAACACTTCCCCCCGGGGTCCTTCCGAGATGGAGGTGATCTGGTCGCTGCCCGGTATGTCGCGGCTACCGAAATGAAACTGGCGAACTACCGAAGCCGAATCGTTTTCAATCCTGAGTTCAAAAAGTCCATCGTTTTGTGTCCCAACCAGGACGCGCCCGCCAGATAAAATCTTCAATACAGTTACAGCATAGTCGAAGCGGAACGAATGGAGCTGCTGGGCTACCGGATCGAAGCGGAAAAGGCCCAGGGAAGATCCGATCAGTAAGTCACGTTTACCCCATCCCAAATAATCACGGATTTCTCCCACGGTTTTTGCAAAGTCTGGGTAGTTTTTCACCCCCGATTGCAGGGAAATACCAGGCTCGGTAGCAGAATCATAATAAGACAAACGATAGAGGCGAGAACTCCCCGCCTTGATCCAGGCATTGCCACGGGCCGTCAGTCGCAGTTGTTCGAAGTGCTCAATGTCCCTGGAAAGCGTCGAAAAAGTCTCTGTCTTGGAATTAAATAGGCTTAATCCACTCTCCATCGATACCAGCAAGTTTCCCTTCGCGTCTTGACCAAGATCGGTCACCCGGTTTGTAAATAGCGTATTTGTTTTCTTCGGATGCGTGGCGAAGTGCTTTACCTGAAAACCATCGTAACGATACAGGCCCGATCCCGTCCCTACCCAGAGCAACCCCTCCGCATCCTGAAAAATGCAGTTGATTGTGCGGTTCGGCAGCCATTCTTCTTCCGAAACCAGGTATTGCTCCGGTGTTTGGCCACAAACCGGACTGGCAGCCAAAAAGGTAGCAAAAATGAAGAGTGTTATGTGAATGAATTTTTGCAAAAGGCGGATTAGTCAGTACCTGATGAACTTTTCAAGGGCCAGAGCGGGTGCTCGGTGCGGGCAGTGGCGAAAAGTACTTCCATTTTCTGCACAACATCGGGCTGCTGCCCGGCCACGTTGTTTTGCTCTCCTATATCCTTAGAAAGGTCATACAATTCAATTTCTCCTTTTGGATCGTGGCGTACGGCCTTCCAACTACCCTGCCGGATGGCCTGATCGGTAGTTTTGTTTTCGTGGAATTCCCAGTAGAGATAGTCGTGAGCGGGTTGTGATTCTCCCAGCAAGACTGGCAGCAGGGAAATACCGTCGGTGGCGGGCACCTTCGTCCCGGCTATCTCAGCGAAGGTGGGCATCATGTCCCAAAAAGCAGAAGGTTGACTGGAGGTAGTACCAGGCTTCACGCGTGCGGGCCACTTGACGATGAACGGTACCCGAATGCCGCCTTCGTACAGGTCCCGCTTCTGGCCACGCAGCGGACCGCTGCTATTGAAGTAGGCTGGGTTGGCCCCGCCTTCGCTATGCGGGCCATTGTCGCTCGTGAACATCACAATGGTATTTTCGGCCAGCCCGAGGGCTTCCAACTTATCCATCATCACCCCCACGCAACTATCCAGGTGTGAGACCTGCGCGGCGTAAGCGGCGGCGGGAAATTCTTGTGAGCGGTATGCGCCCGCGTTGTTGTCGGTCGAGTCGGGTGGGCCTTTTTGCTGGTAAGGTTTCTCGGGTACTTTCCCTTTGTAGCTTTCAAAAGCGGCACTGGGCGGAAGCAGCATTTCGGCGTGGGGTGTGGTGTAGGCGAGATAGAGAAAAAATGGATTTTCCTTATTCCGATCCAGGAAGTTTACGGCTTCTTCCGTAAACAAATCGTTGGAAAAGTACTTGTTCGCCAGATTCCGGTTTTCGGGAATTTCGATTCGCTCGCCATTGCGGAACAGGTAGCTGGGAAACTGGAAATGGGCATGGCCCTGGTTGAGAAAGCCATAGCTGTAATCGAAGCCCTGCTTGTTCGGCACGCCCGTAGTACCTTCCACGCCCATGCCCCACTTGCCGATGATCGCGCTGGTGTAGCCTTTCTCATGCAGTACTTCGGCCAGCGTGACGTCCTGATCGCGTAGTTCCAGGCAAGCTCCAAAGCCGTAAGGACCCGTTTCATAGTTGCCCCGCACGTAGTTGTGACCCGAGTGAAAACCCGTCATGAACGCCGCCCGCGACGGCGCACAGACCGAACTACCCGCATAATGATCGGTGAAAAGCATTCCCGCCTGAGCCATTTTATCAAGATTCGGGGTACGGATAAGCTTCTGTCCATAACAGCCCAAATCGCCGTAGCCCAGGTCATCGGCCAGGATGTAAACAATGTTGGGTTGGGCCGAGCTCGGCGATTTATTATTCGCAGAACGATCATCTGATTTGGTACCGCAGGAAGAGATACCGATAAGGCCGATCAGAAAGAGAAGAGAAAAGTACCGTGGCATTGGTGTCGTATTTTTTATGGCTTTTGGCTTAGCCAAATATACAATTCCAGCTACGGTTTCATCCAGGCTGACCACTTATTGAATGATTACTACCTCCTGATTGAACCATGAGTGGGCCTGTTGTGTCAAAAGGCATCAAAAATCCGGAAATAGAAGCCCGTTGTGCGATCGGAAGTAACGGCGAAGTCCAGCCGGGTGTAAAGGTTCATTTGACGGTTGATCAGAATCCGCAACCCCGCCCCGCCGCTGTACCGGGTCGTCGAGAAAGAGAAATCCCTGATTTCGGGAGCCACGCCGCCAGCGCTGACAAACGCCGCCGCTACCAGAAAACGCCCCAGATTGCGGCGGTATTCAGCCTGGGCCGACCACAGCTGACGATCGCGAAAACGACCGTGGGTGTACCCCCGCATGATGGTATAGCCACCCAGGCGGGGCAGATCGTGGAAAGGTACGTGGCCCTGCGTGAAATGGCCGACGCCCTGCAAACCAAGGAGACTCTTGGCATTGAGAGTAAAGTACTTTCTTAGATCAAAAAGCTGGTCATTGTATTCAAATGTACTACCCAGCCCGGCGAAGTGCTGGCGGTAGTGGACATTGGCGTACCAGCCACGCGTGGGGCTGAAAGCATCATTGCGGTAGTCCCAGAGTATGCTGGGCCCGATGCCCACGATGCGGTTGGCTTCGCTGCCCAGAAAAGGATCGATTTCGTCCAGACGCTCCGCATTATCGAATTTAACGCTGCGCACATCGCTGAAATAGGAGGTGAGACCCAGGAACAATTTACCTTTGGTTTTCCGGTAAAAATCACCCTGAAAGTACGTGCGGTTATAGCTGGCGCTGAGGTAGTCGTCTTCGGCGAGGGTTTGGTTGCCCACACCCCAGAAGTTTTCGGAAAATATGACGTACCCACCCTTCCCGCGCAAAAAGTATTTTTCATTTTTGGTAAAAACCTGCCAGGCGGGTTCTACCACTAATTGGCGCCGGGTGCTGTATAGCGCCTGAATCCAGGCGTAGGAATTTCGGGTAGTTGGTAGCGTGTCGGCGTTAAAAAAATAATCAACCGAAATACCCGCCTGAAAACCCGTTTCGGGACTGGTACGGAAAACGGGCAATGGCAAAACGTGCAGGGGCCGACTCACCAGAGAATCGGGATTGAATTTTTGCCAAAACTTTGATTTGGTTTCCTGCGCACAGGCATCCGCACCTGCCAGCAACATTCCCGCACCCAGGATATGACAAAAATGCTTTCTCAATTTTTACCCGTTTTGAAATTCTTATTTTCGATCCGCGAAAACTCCGTCAATCGGCCTTCCTCATATAACCTATCCAGTGACAATAGGTTTTCGTCCGTTACGGCCAACGTAGAGTCAGTGGGAGCAAAATTGATATAATCCTGCACCAAAATGCCGCCCACCCGCTGCGGATTATACGCTTCACGGAACCGCATGCCGGTTTCATTAACATGGTAGAGGTAAGAGACGTAGTCCATCGATCCATCTTCTTTGTCGAAATAATAGACAAATACGTCGTCGTGGTCCTTTCCGCCGCCTTCCTGGGTAAAGAAGACCTTAATCTTGTCATAGGCTTTGCCTTTGATCGTCACTTCGCCAATGTACTCTTTCTGTACCGCCGCATCCCGCAACGGCGCGGGAAGGAGCAGAAAATACGCCACCGAGTTGACCGAGTACTTGTACTTATCCATCGTGGTGTCCGGCACGCTCACTCTTTGTCCGTTGATGGTTCGGTAGGCTTCGGCGTTGGTCAGGATGTCGCGGATTTCGGCTCCGGTCGAATCCGTCTGCATGCGTTCGTACCGAAAATCACCGCCGTTTTTTTGCACGATGTAATGCTTGTCTCTAAAATCGAATTCAAGATCGACTTTATCATAAGCCTCGCCGCCGTGGTAGGCAATGGCTTTGTCGACAATGGTTTGCGCCGGATCGGCGGGGGTACAGGAAAGAAACGAAAGGGTACCTAAGAACAGAACGAGAATAGAAAACCGCATAAAACCGGATTAAGAGATTAAGTTTTGGGTAAATTAGCCTTTTTCAGTCACTAAACGCATGAATCCCCCCGTAGAATTATGCTACTACGAAAAATGAAGAAATATATCCTGTTCCTTTTATTAATATTCTGCGCGCTGGCGTCGCCCGCCCAGGACCTCCAACTCTGGTACGACCGCCCCGCCGGCGCCTGGGAGGAGGCCCTGCCCGTGGGCAACGGACGGCTGGGGGCCATGATTTGGGGCAAAGTGGACGAAGAGCTGATTCAACTTAACGAAGCGACCCTGTGGTCGGGCGGCCCCGCCAATCTGAACCCCAACCCGCAGGCGGCATCCTACCTACCTGCAATCAGAAAGGCGCTCTTTGCCGAAGACTACGCCAAAGCCCATGACCTGACCAAAAAGTTGCAGGGATTGTACACGGAGTCCTACGCACCCTTGGGGGATTTGGTATTAAAAATGAAACAAGCCGGTGAAGTCAGTAAGTACCGCCGTGAACTCGATATCTCCAATGCCCTGGCTACCACTACCTACACCCAGAATGGCGTGGAGTACCGTCGGGAAATCTTCGCCTCGGCGCCCGACCAAGTTATCGTGGTGCACTTGACGGCCAGCAAGAAAGGTACCCTGAGCTTCGATCTCGAAACCAAGAGCCTGATTAACTTTACCAATACCGCCGAATCCGCCACCGAAATCGCGATGCGCGGGAAAGCGCCCGCCCACGCCGACCCCAATTACGTGGGTTACAATGCCGAACCGGTCGTTTACGAAGATCCGACGGGTTGTCGGGGCATGCGGTACGACCTCCGGGTCAGGGCCATTTATGAAGGGGGTGAAATCACGGCCGATAAGCTGGGTATGCACGTGCAGAATGCCGATGAAGTAACGCTTTACGTATCGGCCGCCACGAGTTTCAATGGCTTCGACAAATGTCCCGACAGCGAGGGAAAAGATGAGGTAGCTTTGGCTACCGACTATTTGGAAAAGGCGGTTGAAAAACCCTACGAAACCATAAAACAGGCGCATACGGATGATTACAAACGTTTTTTCGACCGCGTATCACTGCAACTGAACGACGATCAGGAGAGTAAACTACCCACCGACCAACGCCTCAAAGCCTACACCACCGGGGCTAACGATCCGGCCTTTGAAGCCCTGTACTTTCAATACGGAAGGTACCTGCTGATTTCCTGCTCGCGCTCTGGCGGACATCCGGCCAATTTGCAGGGGATTTGGAACGACAAGCTTCGTCCGCCGTGGAGTAGCAACTACACGATCAACATCAACACCCAAATGAACTACTGGCCCGCCGAAGTCACCAACCTTTCGGAGATGCACGAGCCTTTGCTCGATTTCATCAAAACCCTGGCGGTTACGGGCCGCGCAACGGCAAAGAATTTCTACGGAGCCAACGGCTGGGTGGCGCACCACAACAGCGACATCTGGGCTACGTCCAATCCCGTGGGTGACCTGGGTAAGGGCGACCCGCAATGGGCCAACTGGTCGATGGCTTCAGCCTGGCTCAGTCAGCATCTGTACGAGCATTATCGCTTTACGCAGGACATAGGGTACCTGCAAAAAACCGCCTACCCGATCATGAAAGACGCCGCCGCTTTCTGTCTGGACTGGCTGATCGAAAATAAGAACGGACAACTCGTGACGGCACCTTCTACTACCCCCGAAAATAACTTCATCGGTCCCGACGGCAAGCCGCACGACGTATCCATTGCCACCACGATGGATATGAGCATCATCTGGGATTTGTTCACCAATGTCATTGAAGCCTCCGAGGTGCTGGAAACGGATGACGACTTCCGGAAAATGCTCACTGCAAAACGGGCTAAACTCTTTCCCTTACAGATTGGCAAAAAAGGAAACTTGCAGGAATGGTATAAGGATTTTGAGGAGCAGGACCCGCTGCACCGGCACGTTTCGCATTTGTTCGGGTTGCACCCGGGATGGCAGATTTCACCGATCACAACGCCAGATTTCGCCAAAGCGGCCGAGAAAACGCTGGAAACGAGGGGCGACGGCGGCACCGGCTGGAGCAAAGCCTGGAAAATCAACTTCTGGGCCCGCCTGCTCGATGGAGACCACGCCTACAAACTTCTGCGCGAATTGCTCACCTACGTCGGCACCAGCGAAACTACCATGAAGGGCGGCGGTACCTACGCCAACCTTTTCTGCGCCCACCCGCCCTTCCAGATCGACGGCAACTTCGGCGGCATCGCGGGCATGGCCGAGATGTTGATCCAAAGCCACTTGCAAGATATTCAACTCCTGCCCGCGTTGCCTTCGGCCTGGGCACAAGGTACCGTAAAAGGACTCCGCGCGCGTGGCGATTTCGAGATTGATATGGCCTGGGAAGATGGAAAACTGATCACCGCCACCATCCGTTCCGAAGCGGGGGGTACTTGTCGGATTCGCACGTCAACGCCTGTGAGAGTCACGGGGACACTCTTTCAGCGAGAGGGGAATACGCTGGTTTTTGAGACGGAAGCAGGGAAGTCGTATCGGTTGGTGGGGGAGTAGGTTATAAAATCTACCCCAACTCATTCGGGAATTTCATTCAATAAATTTTCCAAAGTACTATTCGGAATGTCTGATTGCTCGGACTTATCATAAATAGAAACCAGATAAGCCGTTTCTGCAACAACTTTAACATAGGTGATCACCCGTGCACCACCTCGGCTGCCTTTTCCTTTAGAGCGAATGCCGAGCCGGATTTTGTAAAATCCATTTTTGAGAGCTGTTCCCATGAATGGATTTTTTTCAAGTTCGTTGATTAATTCATTGATTTCCCCTTTTAATGAGGGGAACTTCTTTTTTAGTCTTTTAGCTTCCCGCTCAAAATGTAGGATGGCATCGACCTTATAGCTCATAATTCTTTCAAAAACTCACGAGCAGGCCGACTCTTCACCTTACCTTGCTCCACCAGCCGCATTTCCTTCACGCCTGCCCGGATGTTTTCGATCACTTGCTCGTCGGTGTCTTCGTCTAACTCCGTTTCCCGAATAGTGACAAAGGAAAAATGCTGAATTAAATCTCTGAAAAATTTGAGCTTTTTGTCCTGTACTTCTAAAACCAGTGTTGCCATGATGCAGTAATTTTGAATGTTGAACAAAAATACGCAACCTTACCTGCTCATCCAAACGCCGATTTCTTCCAAAACATGCCCTCCAACTCCCTCAAAAAACGCTGGCAACAAGGCCGCACCACAATCAACGGCTGGCTGACCATTCCTAATTCCTGGACCGCCGAGGTCATGGCGCGCGCAGGCTTCGACTCGCTGACTATTGATGCGCAACACGGGCTGGCCACGGACCTGACCGCAATTCTACCGATGCTGCAGGCCATTGCCACCACCGATACCGTGCCGCTGGTGCGCGTGGCCTGGAACGATCCGGCCCAACACATGCGGATGCTTGATGCTGGAGCGCAGGGAATCATCTGCCCGATGCTCAATACCCGTGCCGAAACAGAAGCCTTTGTGCAGGCCTGCCGCTACCCGCCGCAGGGCTACCGCAGCATCGGGCCGCTGCGGGCGTCGTTGGGTGACGAAGCTGGGTACCTGCACAAGGCCAATGACGAGGTACTTACGATGGCGATGATCGAAACGGCGGATGGCTATAAAAATCTGGCCGATATTGCCCAAACGCCCACGCTGGATGCGCTCTACGTGGGTACCTGGGATCTTTGCATGACGATGGGCCTGGAAAAAATGGCGGATTTCGATGACCCCGTGCTGTTGGGAATGCTGGATAATATTCTGAATGTAGCGGCTAAAAACAATCTGCTGGCCGCTATTCACTGCGGTACGCCGGAAAATGCCATTAAGATGCGGGAAATGGGCTTTCGGATGGTGACGCCGCTGACGGATACTTTTTCGTTGCAGCAGGCCGTTGGGGAAGGATTGCGGAAACTTCGGTAGTGAGTTATAAGTTCAGTATTTTTGTAGAAACAAATTTCCCTCCCTAATGACTATGCGAAAAACAATAGCGGGCTTTATGCTAGGGCTGATCGGCTTCGCGGCTTTTGCCCAAAACTCACCCGACGACGTCAAGACCTTCACGCTGCCCAACGGTATGAAGTTTCTGGTGCTGGAAGACCACTCCATTCCCACGGCGAACATGTATTTTTTCTGGAAAGTAGGCGCGCGAAACGAGGTGCACGGCATCACGGGGCTATCGCATTTCTTTGAACACATGATGTTCAATGGGGCCAAAAAATACGGCCCCAAGCAATTTGACCGCGTGATGGAGGCCAATGGCGGCTCCAACAACGCCTACACCACCGAGAACGTGACGGTCTATACCGACTGGTTTCAGAAGGATGCCCTCGAAACCATGTTCCAGCTGGAAGCGGACCGCATTGCCGACCTTAGCATCGACTCTACGATGGTACAAAGCGAGCGCGGCGTGGTACTTTCGGAGCGCAGTACGGGTTTGGAAAACAGCAACTACCGTACCATCAGCGAATTGGTAAAAGGCGTGGCTTTCCAGGAACACCCCTACATGTTCCCGGTGATTGGCTTCGAGTCGGATATCAAAAGCTGGACGCAGCAGGATCTGGAAAACTACTTTAAAACGTATTACTCGCCCAACAACGCCACGGTAGTTGTGGTCGGCGATATTACGCTGGCGCAAGTCAAAAAACTGGCCGATCAGTACATGGCGCCCATTCCCGCGCGCGGCCTGCCACCTAAAGTACGTACCGTAGAGCCGGAGCAAAACGGCGAACGCCGCGTGACGACTTATAAGGATATCACGACGCCCAATATTCTGCTGGCCTACCACACGCCCGAAACCAGTCACGAAGACTACTACGCGCTGGATTTGCTAAATAATTTGCTGACTTCGGGTAATTCATCCCGGCTGACGAAGGCGCTGGTCATGGACACCACGCTGGCGAGTCAGGTGTTCAGCTTTATGGGCGACGGTTTCGACCCGAACCTGTTTTATATCTACGGTGTGGCGGGCAACGGTGTGTCGGCGCAGGAGTTGGAAAAAGCCATTGAGGCGCAGATCGACGATCTCATCCAGAATGAAGTGAGCGACCGGGAATTGCAGAAGGTAAAAAATCAGAAATTGATGGAGTTTTACCGTACCATCGAAACCATCAACGGCAAGGCCAACAGCCTGGGTACTTACGAGGTATTCTTTGGCGATTACCGCAAACTCTACGACGCTCCCAAGCTCTACGAAAAAGTAACCCCGGCCGACATCAAGCGCGTAGCCGCGAAGTACTTTACCGAGAGAAACCGGACGGTGGGATATCTTTTGCCCGACAAAACCAATTAAGTTCACAACTTCCCGAAAGCTTTGAGCTTTCGGGAAGTTAGACGACCAGACAAATGAAAAAAATAGCAAGCCTGTTACTGCTCTTCAGTGTCTTCGCCGCTCAGGCTCAGAACAATTTTAAAGTACCGCCTTACGAGAAATTCAAGCTCAAAAATGGCCTGACCGTCTACCTGATGGAACAGCACGAAGTACCCCTGATTTATGTGTCGGCGGTATTCGACGCGGGTTCGATCCAGGATAGCGACCGCTACGGTCTGGCGAGCATGACCGCCGATGCCCTGCTTTTTGGCACCAAAAAATACACCAAAGAACAAATTGAGGAAGCCACCGACTACGTGGGCGCGCGCCTCAACAGCGGCGCGGGCAAGGAAAGCGCGCAGGTCAATATGTCGTTCGCAGTGAAGGATGCTGACAAAATGTTCGATGTTTTACAGGGCGTATTGATGAATCCTACCTTCGATGCCACTGAGTTCGAGAAACACAAGCAACGCGCCCTGCTGCAACTCACCCAGCAGAAGGAAAGCCCCCGCGCGGTGATTGGGAATTACTTCAACAAGCTGGTTTTCGACCAGCACCCTTACGCCAGTCCGACGGATGGTACCCCCGCAACCCTTGCTAAAATCGGCGTGGACGACGTTAAGAATTTTTACAAAACCTACTATACGACCGACCATGCGGCCATTGCCATCGTGGGTGATTTCAAAACGGCTGATATGAAAAAACGGATCACGTCGCTTTTAGGCGATTGGAAAACCGCCGAAGGCAGAATGATCAAGCGCGTGGTACCTGATCTGACTTTTGATAAAAGCCGCGTGCTGCTCGTCAACAAGGGCGACGCCCGCGAAACTACCTTCCTGATCGGCGGCAAAGGCGTGGCCTACGACAATCCTGACTACGTGCCGATTATGGTAGTCAACACGATTTTGGGCGGGCGTTTTACCTCCTGGCTCAACGACGCCCTGCGCGTCAACTCGGGCCTCACCTACGGCGCGGGCAGTCGCTTTGGCCGCTACAAGCAGGGGGGGACTTTTTACATCAGCACTTTCACCAAAAACTCCACCACCGTCCCGGCCATCGATATGGCTTTGCAGGTACTTGACAGTCTGCACCGCACGGGCCTGAATGAGGAGATTCTGGCATCGGCCAAGGCTTACGTGAAGGGCGACTTTCCGCCCAACTACGAATCGGCGGGTGCATTGGCGGGCTTGCTCACGGATATGTTTACGTATGGCTTCGACGAAAACTACATCAATACTTTCCAGAGCAAAGTAGACGGCCTGACCGTGGCCCAAGCCAAGGACATCATCGCGAAGTACTTTCCGAAGGACAAGCTGCAATTTGTGCTGGTCGGCAAGGCCGATGAGATCCGTGACTCGGTGAAAAAGTACGGGATGATTACAGAGAAGGCGATCAAAGACGAGGGATTCTGACGGGTTTCAAAGTACCACTGTACTTATAATTGGTCCAAGCTTCTGCCGACCCCAGTTCGGCATGAAGGACATGAGCTGCGATTTGGTCCTGTATCGTACATGGCCTCGATCGACAAAGCCAGGGTACTTTCGTTTCTTATTTTGCGCGAACCCATCACCGCAAAAGTACTGCTCGGCGCGCCCCTCATTTTTGCCGGAATACTGGTACTCGTGTGGCGGTAGTTGAGCAGAAGGGAGCTTGCTCAGCGGGCAAAATCCAGGGAAATCATCCCGATAATTATCACAATTCCCAGCAAGGAAGCGATAAAGAAATAGTCGGCTATTTTTTCCAGCCGGACGCCTCGTTCGGGATAAATTGAGCGTAGGGAGGCAAACGAAAAAACGCAGGAAAGTGCGAGCATAACCGCCACGATGGAGGTGAATTGGTCCAAAGTATGCGTTTCGCTCTTGTTCGATACGTGCAGCGAGGTAATAACGAACAGGCAAAAACCCAGCAAATTTGCCGAAGTACCAAGAATATGTCCCGAGGTGCGATTGTTTCTCTCAGCCATTAGTAAAAATATGAATTCCTTATAAATACGTAAAGGTTGCAAAATAGTGATCAGCTCCTTTGCTCCATTCGAAGATTAGCGCTTTGGGAAAAAGAACATTATTTTTTTCCGGGAAAGGAATTCCTGCCCTCAAACTCTCTTCATAAATCATTCAATTACCCTCTCAATTAAATATAAGATCCATGGAACAGCAGGAAATCGACGAGCTACTGGTCGAAGGCGAGCAGCAAATTGATAAATTACAACAGATTGTAAGGAACACAATTAAGGAAGAGGAGCTGATCACTGACAACCTTCTGAATCCTCCCGCCGAAGTCCTGAGCCGGGGCCAGCGAATTTCTGATAAGGTCGCTCGTTTCGGTGGAAGCTGGAAATTTATTATCATTTTCAGCGTCATACTTGCCGTATGGATCACATTCAATACGTTGGCACCTCACAAATATGACTTTGATCCCTATCCTTTTATTCTGATGAACCTGATACTCTCCTGCGTAGCGGCTTTGCAGGCGCCCATCATCATGATGAGCCAGAACCGGCAGGAAGAAAAAGACCGGATCAGAAGCGAAAATGACTACCTCATCAATCTGAAAGCAGAACTGGAAGTCAGAAGTCTGCACCAGAAAATGGATTTGCTGTTGCAGGAGGAAATCAAAACGCTGTACAACGCGCAGGAACGGCAGCTCAAAATGCTTCAGGTGTTGAATGATAAAATTGACAAACTGAACAGTTAAACCCTATGATTGGACGAATTTACCCAACATAAAATGGAACACCACGAAAAACACCTCCGCAATTCCGACTTCATCACCGACACGGTCATCGGCCTCTCCGACGGCCTGACCGTCCCCTTCGCCCTGGCTGCGGGCCTAAGCGGGGCGGTGGCTTCCAACGGCATCATCGTCACGGCGGGTATCGCCGAAATCGTGGCCGGTTCCATCGCCATGGGGCTAGGCGGGTACCTGGCCGGAAAGACCGAAATTGAACACTATGACTCGGAGCTGAAACGCGAGTATGAAGAGGTAGAGCTGGTTCCGGAAAAGGAGAAAGCAGAGATACGGGAAATTTTCGCCGACTACGGCCTGAGCGAAGATTCGCAGACACAAATCGTGGAAGAATTGGCTAAGGACAAGCACAAATGGGTCGATTTCATGATGAAGTTTGAACTCGGTCTGGAACGCCCGACGCTGAATCGTGCCCGCAACAGCGCGCTCACCATTGGCGGAGCCTACGTGCTGGGCGGTTTCATACCGTTGCTGGGGTACCTTTTTACCGATTTGCCGATGCAGGGGTTGATGGTTTCCTCGATCCTGACGATTATTTGCCTGCTTATATTTGGCTACTTCAAAAGTAAAGCCACCGGGCAGCCACCCATCGCAGGCGCATTCAAGGTGATGATCGTGGGCATTATTGCTGCGGCGGCGGCCTTCTTAGTAGCGCAGTTTCTCAACAGCAAAATGTAATATGGCCACCGCCCGATCAAAAAAATTGCTTTCCCGGAAAGACTTTGCCATCCGGTTGAGCAAGTACGCGCTCGTTTCTTTTACACTGGTCGCAGCTTCGCTGGCAATCGGCATCGCCGGATACCACTTTATTGGCGGCCTGGGCTGGATTGACAGCCTTTATAATGCCTCCATGATTCTGACCGGAATGGGGCCCATCGATCCGATGAAAACGGTAGCCGCCAAAGTATTTGCCTCAGCCTACGCACTTTTCAGCGGTGTGATGTTTTTGAGTACCGTAGCAATTTTCTTCACGCCCATTGCTCACCGACTCATGCACATTCTGCGCATCGACCAGGACGAGAAAATAATCGATGACTAAGAGGGCGAAATGTTTCCATCGACCTCGCTGCTTCATGGCCTTCTACGCTTCAGAATCAGACTATCCGCCGGGTAGTTTGCTTTCAGAAAATCCATTTGATTTTTGGCCCAATCGACAATGAGCTGCCGCTGATTGTCAGTAAGATCGGCCTCGGCGTGAAGACCCAGATACGTGTATTCATGCAAAGGCATTTCTTTCTCCTCCACCATCTCCACGATCTCTTCGAATTTATGGTTTTGCACGGCAATGGGCAGTCGTGTAAATTCAGAAAAATTCAGGTGTCGCTTCCCGTCGTTCACATGTTCGCTGAGCCACCAGGCCGCGGGCTGTACATTGGCGTACCAGGGATAAATGGTTTTGTTGGAATGGCAGTCGTTGCAAGCTACCTGAAGCAAGTGGTCTACGTCTTTCGGAATTTCGTATTTCGTCGAAATGTCATTGGTGCGGTCGTCCGATTCGTTTCTTTCGGGACGAATAAATTGCACCAACAAAAACACGGCTATCAGGCCGAGAAAAATCTTTAATGCCATAATACAAGCTGTTTTAAGTGAGTATATAGAGAAGCGATCGCTGGCGAAATCTACTGGTTTTACAACATCGAGCGGGAAAGGCTTATCCCTATTCTCTATTTCAGCCACTCCCAGCGTTTGGCCCAGTCCAGCAGAAAGGCCTCCCGATGTTTCGATACAGTTCTGGCTCCCTGTTGTGTGCCAAGAAATAGTCCAGGTTCCGGTCGATCGCTGTACCAGGAGCGGCCAAGGACATAATCATCGGGACCTGCTTCTCCCGGCCAGGGTGCCACACTTACGTACTTTCCTTTTTGTCCATCCAATTCTGGAATAGAACTATGGGTCATATACGAGCCAACCTCCACCTGCTTGGGAGAATAACGAACTCCGTATTGACCATCTCCCAAATAGTAGCCCGGCCATGACTGTCCGCTTATTTCTAACGTAAAACTAGCCGAATCCTCCGGAATATTCAGTTTTGGCCCTTTAAACCTCCATTCCAAAGTACTATACGTAGTTACCGTGTCGGCAGTAGTAGTGTTTCGCTCAAAAATTGTTCGGGAACTCCGATCAATAGGCGTGAAACTACCGCCCCAGCTTTCACCAGTGGGGCTATCCGGATTTCCCTTCATCAGATAGGCGAGCGAAGGCGTATCGCCCATTTTTATCTCGCCCTTGTAGTACTTTAAAAAGTCTTTTCCCATGGCTCCCCGCCCCTGAATATAATTTCCGTAGAAGGCTTTACTCGTAATATTTTTTGGTGTTTCTGAATCCATAAACCATCCACGGTACGTGGCGTTGGCTTCGATCATCCACAAATCAGGATGATGTTCTGCGATGTAAGCGTAGGAGTTAACACCCCATTTCTTGTTGGGTCCTCCGATCCAGTATACCCTGATATTTTCTTTGATTTCGGGAGCATCATGGAGCGCCTGAGCCAAATCCTCGATTCCGCCCCACACCAAGATCCACAGGGGCTGGTCGCTCTTTTTTCTGGCACAACTAATGATCCAATCCGAGCCTTCGGTGACAGTGGCGTATCCCTTATAGGGTGCTTCCGGAATGGCTCCCTGTTTACAAACTTTCCTGAGCGCCTCGGGGTCAGGAAAGCCCGACGAATGTTTCTTAAGCTTGCCAAGGTCTTTCTCGTACAGGTCAATCATGTCCAAAATATCTTTTTTCCTGCCGTCGCCGTAGGGAGAAGACACCAGACCTTCAATTTGAAACCGGTCGGCGTACATCAGCAAGTGAATCATGGACTGAAAATCGTCCGGGTCGGTGCCGCCAATGTCCGTACTGATCAGTATCCGGGGTTTAGTTTGGGCATGTACAGCAAGAGTACCTTGAAACAGGGCAAAAATAACTACCGCACTGACCAGCCAACGCTTTGCCGGGCTTTTCAAGAATTTTAGAAGCATTTTCTCTTAATTTTATTTTGGTAAGACAGTCACGATGACTCGTTTATACCTTGACAAAGCGGGTGTTCCCTTATCCGTGAGCTTCAGGATAAAATGTAGGGTTTCCTGCTTTTCAACCTTGGGCGCTGTCACGTAAACCCCGTGCACGTTCTCTGCCCCCATACTTATCGGTTTCTTGTATGTACTTGCCTCAGGGTAGTAAAACCAGAGAAAACTAAGATTATCGCCGTCGGGGTCGGTAGAACTGTCGGCATCCAGCAGGAAGCCTTGTCCTGACTTTACGGTGAATTCTTCGGGATGATCCAGGATCGGAAGTGGCGGGTGGTTGGCTTCGGCGTAGGGCTTGACGCACCAGTCCATGCGGGCGGCGAAGTCATTCTGGAAGTCATCGCGCCAGCGCCATAGACTAGCCTTATTACTGGTGAAAGTGGCCGTATCCTTTTTGACCGTCCGCCCGTATTCACTGGGCAGGTATGGGGTATAGCTATCTACGGCGCTTGTCCAGATGGGCCGGGTCTCAGTTTCAAATGGTACCCCCGAGTTTCCTTTTTTCTCCTTTGAGAAATCCGGTTTGTAAAGTTCGTAACGACCACCCCAACCACCCCACTCGGGATGTTCAGGAATATTCAGACCATTTGGGATCAAGCCCAAGTACGAAGGGGTATCGCCTTCCATTCCCCAGGCTACATCGGGGTACACCGCACCGAGAGCGCCGTGGCCTTGCTGAATATTCTGGGCAATCCAGCTATTGCTGATTTTTTCATTATTGATTCCTTTTACAAATGTATTGATCGCGCCCCAGGTAGACGTCCCGTAGTTATCGCCCGGATTGACGATGTAAAAAGGGTCAGGAAAGTTATTCCTGATCCAGATACCACTGTCATCCTGATCCGAAATAGTGTAGACCCGGAGTTTGGCAATCAACCTCTTAACTTCTGCCTCGGTCCTGGTCTTTTTGATTTTATCGAGTACCTGCGCCAGCGTATTCGCCCCTCCCCAAACAGATATCCACAAGGGACGCTCATCTTTTTCTTCCAGTACTTTGATTATCCATTCCGAGCCTTCCGAGTCTTGACCATCGCCCACGCCCAGCATTCCGTATTTCGGTAATCCCTGCTTGACAATACCAAGTACCGTCTCGACTTTTGGAAATCCGGGTTCGTGTTTTGTCAGGTTAGGCTGTACTTTTCCGTAGGCCCGAACTATTTTTCTTATCGATTCCGGCGCTACGCTTGTTTTTTTCCAAACAGAGGTAGTTGCGACTAAGCCTTTGATGTCGATCACATTGGAATACAGCAGCAAGCGAACGAAAGACTCCAAATCGTCGGGCTCGGCTTCAATATCGCTCAGGATAACTACCCGGTTTTTGGGAGTTTGCTGCGCGTGGATCGATTGGCTGAAGAGTAAAAATGTAAGTGGAATCAGGAAGAAGGTAGTTTTCATGGTATCGAATGAAAGAAAAACCGAATTGTGTATTGAAAGAGTACCAAATGTAAAGCCATAACTTGTAATGCCATAGATTATACCCAACTCGCCAATTTTTTAAATAGGTTGAAAAATTCGATTCTTCGTTTAGCATTTATTTCATGGAAGACATTATGTACTTTTATCTGAATTCAATTTTAATGACTCGTTGCCTCAGCGGCATGCCATAGGCGACACGATATGAGCGGATAACAGTTGAGATTAAATAGTTGAAAAAAAGTTTCGAATAAAATTCAGGCATTCTGAATAAAAAGACGGGGCTTTCAGACAGTTTTAGAATTGCGGAATTAGCGCAAAAGGTAGTTTTGGATAAACTAAAAACCTCACTACAAAAATCATATGATTCAACTATACCTGCATTTAGCCGCCCTTTTCTCTGTCTTCGCGGCCGGTAGTTCCGTCACCCTCCAGACCGATTTTGAGGCGCTGGTGGCCGCCGAAAAAGCATTTGCCCTGCAAGTTGAAACCAACGGAATCCGACAGGCCTTTCTGGATAATCTGGATGAACAGTCGGTGGTCTTTTTAAATAACCAGTTTGTGGCGGGACGATCAGCTTACGCTCGGCAACCCGACGGGCCAGGCCTGTTAAGCTGGCGGCCTGTCTACGCCGAAATCTCCGCTTCGGGTGAGTTTGGCTTCACCACCGGCCCCTACGAAGTCCGTCGTCAGCGTACAGGCGAGCCCATTACCTACGGAATGTATACCAGTGTCTGGCAAAAAACCGGGGAAGGACATTGGAAAGTACTGATCGACTTTGGCTGCACTGGCAAGCCCTACCAGCCAGAACTACCCTTCCAGATGCCCCAGTGGTTCGGCCCCAAAAGTACCCGGGCCGTCGATACTTCACAGGCGAACCGGGAACTGATGCAGGTAGAAACGGCCTTCGCCCGCGCGGCACTGGAGCGTGGCCATCGCTATGCATACAAGCGTGTGCTACCTGTCCATGACTCCATCCGCCTCCTGCGCGACGGGGACTTTCCACGCGTGGGCCTGGCCGCGCGGAAAATAGCGGCTACCCTGACGCAGAAAGTGGCATACAAACCCCTGCGCACGGTCGTTTCTCAAGCGGGTGATTTGGGCTATGCTTACGGATATACAGGCATTCGCGAAAAGCATCAGGCTTACCTGCACATTTGGCGAAAGCGGAAGGGTACCTGGCAATTGGCCCACGAAGTACTGGCACGGGCCCGTTGAAAAATAGCTGACGCATTTCAAATCGTAAAAAAGTCCTTTCAAACAAAATTTGCCCCGATTCAGAAAAACTGTTTTACCGGGCCGCGCCGATTAATTAACTTCACGGAACCTTCGCCCCCAAGCCCCATGCAACACTTTATTCAACGCGTGTTCCGGCAAGCTGACCTGCCCGTTACGCCCCGCGAGTTTTGGCGGTACGCCCTGCTTTTCTGGGGGGTACTCGCCGTAATTTCCTACGTGCAGTACACCCTGGTGTGGTTGCTCAGCAGTTCGCCAATCATGTACATTTCGGAATCGGTGCAGTGGCTCGTGACCTACCTGCTGTGGCTGGGATTCACGCCGTTGATCCTTTACGCTGCCCAGCGGTTTCCCATTCGGCTGGCAGCGGAGCAGTACGCCTGGTCACGTACTTTGCTGGTTCACGTCCTGATCGCCTCGTTGCTGGGCGGGCTGGTGGCCCTGGCTTCCTACGGGCTGTCCCGGCCGGTTCATGCGTACGAAACGGGAATTTGGCTGGCTCCGAAGGCGATTTTGGTGTACTTTTTCTACAGCTATGCTTTCACCATCGTGACTTATCTGCTGGTAGTAGTCATATACAGCATTTTTGCCCACGCGCGGCAGTACCGGGCTTTGCAGGAGCGCGCCCACGCCACCGAGCTTACCAACGAACAACTAAAGACCAATCTGGCCGATGCCCGGTTGCAATCCCTGAAAATGCAGCTCAACCCGCATTTTTTGTTCAATACCCATCACGCCATCGTGAGCCTTATGCTACAGAACGACACCCGCAAAGCCATCGACATGGTAACTGCCCTAAGCGATTTGCTGCGGGGCGTGCTGGCCCGCCAGGACGACAATTTCCTTGCCCTGCGCGACGAACTTAACCTTACCCGGCAGTACCTGGCTATTCAACAGATCCGCTTTCAGGATCGCCTGCACATCGAGTACGACATCGACCCGGCTACTGAGGGCTGTCCCGTGCCGCAACTACTGCTGCAGCCGCTGGTGGAGAACGCCATCACGCACGGCGTGGCGGGGCTGACGGGCGACGCTCTCGTGCGCATCACGACCCGAAAGCTGGGCGATGAAATGCGGATCACGGTATATGACAATGGCCCCGGCAACCGTCAGACCCATACCAACCGGAAAGGCATGGGTCTGGGCCTGTCCAATACCCGCACACGCCTGCACCAGGCTTACGGCGCGGCCTCCCGCTTCAATTTTGAGCAGCCGCCCGGCGGGGGTACTTTTGTCACCATGATTTTCCCTTATCCAAACGGTACTCTGACCGCTCCAGCCCATGACAAACTACCGCTCGCTTATCATTGATGACGAGCCACTGGCCCGTCGCGTCATCAATACCTTCCTGCAAACCGACCCGACGATCAGCGTAGTGGACGAAGCGGGCAACGGTACTGAGGCCGTCATCAAAATTCTCCAGCATCGCCCTGATCTGATTTTTCTGGATATTCAGATGCCGGAGTTGGATGGCTTCGAGGTCTTGAAAGAAATCTGGCCGCATCACCAGCCTTTCGTCGTCTTCACTACGGCCTACGACCAGTACGCGCTGCGGGCTTTTGAGGTCAACGCCATCGACTATTTGCTGAAACCCTTCAACGAACTGCGCTTTCACCAAGCCCTGGACCGGGTGAAGGAGCGGCTCACCCAGCACACTCAGCCGCGCATCGAGGCCCTCGTAAACCAGCTGATGGCCGAGCAGGCCACGCAACCGCACGGAAACTACCTGCGCCGGATTCTGGTGAAGGAAACGGGCCGGATGTATCTGGTAAAAACCGAAGATATCAGCTACCTCGACGCCGACGGAAACTACATCACGCTGCACACGGCCAACCGTGGCGACCGGCCCGAACGGCATACCATCTATGAGAGCCTGACCAGCCTGGAAACCAAGCTTGACCCGGCAGATTTTGTGCGCATCAACCGTTCGTACATTGTCAATCTCAACTACATCGCGACCGTCGAAACTTATTTCAACGGCGAGTACATCGTCCACATGAAAACCGGGCAACAACTCAAATGGACGCGCAATTACCGGGAGAATCTGAAAGCCTTTTATGCAAAAGCAGGCTAAGTGCTATTTTGTAAGCAACGGTTGGGCCAACGTACCATCGGGCTGGCGATCCACCGGGCTGGCGTACCAGAAAGGGTAGTAATGAAGTTTGGATAATGGTTAAGTAGTTTTAGATAAAGGGCCGGGTAAGAGAGAATTGAAGCTATTTATTTTGGCGGAATCAATAGTCAACCAGCCAAAATAATGCAGAAAAAAATTCTCTTCGCCACCATGCCGATGGATGGCCACCTCAAACCGCTTACCGGCTTGGCGGTTCACCTTAAAAACCAGGGCTACGATGTTCGCTGGTACAGCGGACCTAGCTATGCCGCCGTGGTCGAAAAACTCTCGATCCCGTATTTTCCCTTCCGCCAGGCCAGGGAAATCAACCAGGATAATCTGGAGCATGAGTTTCCCGAGCGCCAGCGGATCAAAGGCACGGTAAGCCGGCTGCGCTTCGACATGGAGCATATCTTCCTGCGCCGCATCCCGGAGTTTATCGCCGATCTCAAATCCATCCGGCAAGAATTCGCTTTCGATCTGGTCGTGTGCGATGTTCTCTTTGCCGCTTCGCCCTTTATCAAACCAATTTTTGGCGTGCCCGTGGCGGCGGCCGGTATTGCGCCACTGGGAGAAAGCTCCGCCGACCTGCCACCCGCCGGTATGGGAATGGAACCAACGGATTCTTTCCTGGGCCGACGCAGGCAGGATTTTCTCCGACTGGTTAGCCAGGAAATCCTTTTCAAACCCTGTACCCGAATTTTTGACCGATATCTCCGTCAGTACGGCATTCAGCCGCAGGACCCTTTTTTCCTCGATGCCCTGGTGCGGCGCGTAGACGCGTACTGGCAGAGCGGCGTGCCGGGCTTTGAATATTTTCGTTCCAAAATCAGTCCCAATGTGCGTTTCGTGGGCCCGTTGCTGCCCCAGCGGGCCAGCGGAGCATCGGCCATTCCGGATGGTATCGATTTCGCCGGGTACCGCCGGGTCGTGCTGGTGACGCAGGGAACTGTGGAGCGCAACCCGGAAAAACTGCTGGTGCCCACATTGTCGGCTTTCGCTGACGACCCGGCGACGCTGGTAGTTGCTACTACCGGGGGCTCATTTACGGAAGAATTGCGAATGCGCTTTCCGCAAAAAAATATCCATATCCACGATTTTATCGACTTCGCCGCGATTATGCCCCTGGCCGATGTCTTTGTGACCAATGCGGGTTACGGAGGCGTGCTGCTGGCGGCCAGCCACGGGCTCCCGATGGTAGTCGCCGGCGTCCACGAAGGCAAATCCGAAATAGCGGCCCGCGTTAACTATTTCCGCCTGGGCATCAGCCTGAAAACCGAACGGCCCGGGATCGGGCAAGTTCGTGAGGCGGTAGAGGCTGTACTGCATGATCCCGGCTACCGCCGGAATACCGAGCGATTAAGTCAGGAGTTTTTGGAGTATAACCCTAACCTGATTTGCCAGGAGTCCATCGAGGAGCTTTTGGCTTCCCCTATTTCCGAGCTATGGCTTTAAAAATCAACTCAGATAATCCATGCTTCACTTTGAATAATAGCCAGGGGCCGCTCCGGCCGAATACCCTTGTTTTGCGGCCTATATCAATCAATAATTCATCAATTATAAGTCATGAAAAAAATGAAAACAAAAAATGCCCGCGTAGGGTACATGCTGCTACTGGCCATTCTCTCCCTCGGTTCCTGCAAAAAGGACAAATCGGAAGTGGATCCCGACGGAACGCCCGTTTTTGTCGACAAAAAATGGGCTACGGTATCCAGCACCGTTAGCCCGAAAATCGACATCGATGGCGATGGTACCCCGGACGAAGATCTGTTTGCTCCGGTACCCGAATGCGAAAAGGATGATATGATCCTGATGCAGCGCGATGGCAAGTACTTCCTCGACAACGGCGCAAAAAAGTGCAGCGCCACCGATCCTGACTCGGAACAGCTCGGTACCTGGAAGTACACCGCCGCCACGAAAACCATCCTGATCAGCGACACGGAAGGAAATGAGCAGCATTGGCTGGTTCTCGAAAGTACCAATACCCGGCTCAAAATGCAGAATACTACGGCCATTCAAGGTACCAACTACACCCTGACCGTCGTGATGAAAGCCAACTGAGTTCCGACGTATCCACGCCCTTCGTTTGAGTCGGGGAGTTTTTCTGCCGACCCGAACGAAAGTACCCCGGCCTCTATATCAGCTTAATTCAGGCCCTACCCGATTGAAGTAACAACCTATCAAAAAGCCCCGCCGGAAGTTCCGGCGGGGCTTTTTGATGATGATTTCTATCATTCAGGGCTCGCTGTATTCCAGGAACATGCAATTGGTACACGACCAGTAGGGAATTTCCCCGAAGAAGTCCATCGTGACCGCGCCATCGGCCGCGTAAGTACCATTCACCCGATTACGTAGTTTGAGCCGGGTACCTGTCGGCTTGTACACCGCCGTGATCCGGTAGCGTCCGATGGGTACATCGGGAATGCGACCGTAATACGTATCGTAGGGCAACACCAGCGTTTTGCCAGCCGAGCCATCGATGAGCGGCCCAACGGGCGTAAAGGTAAACTCGATGTTTTCCGCATCGTAAGGGCCTTTGCCCACTTCACCGCTCACTTCCACTGAACCTCCGTAGAACGCCCCGGGATTATCGGGCTTTTCACCCGAAAGCCGCCATTCGAAGTTGCGCACGGCTCCTTCGTCGCCAGCAAAAGCATTTGAATTGTCAGGCGCCAGGTCGAGGCGGTAACTCTTACCGTTATACGTTCGCCTGATTTCGGCGGTTGCCTGCCAGCTTCCGTTAGGGGTTTTCACCCGATAAGCCCCTTTTGCATCAGTGTTGGTAAGCAGGTTGGTGTTATAAAACAGCGTATTGTCAATCACAATTTCTACGCCTTCCAGCGGCCTGCCCTGGGTATCAACCACTTTGCCCGTCACATAGCCGGGGGTAGGTTTGCCCGGATCGGTGGCACCGGGATCTGGAGAGGAGGTTTGGCAACTGGCACTCAGCAGTGATGCGGTCAGCAACGCCCCCAAAAAGGTGCGCTGCGTTCGTTGAAGGGTCTTTTTATTCATGGCTTTTTTTGAAATTTGAATTGTAAACTATTTTAAATTCTTCAGCCGAAGGCCAACAAACCGGACTGGCTCGCCCCGGCACTTTTATCAATCTAATTCGGTCGGATTATCTGCTCGGTCGTACCAGAGTTACATCAATAGCAAGCAAGGGTACTTCATCCAAAGTACCCTTGCTTGAAAAGTACCACCTAGTCTGTAACCTTAACCAAAATTTGTAATGAACCCCAGTTGCCCCGGTTGGGAAGGGTAGTTGAAGCTTGAGAATTGGTTTCGGGCGTGAGCAGTAATTTCGCCGTGCCGGTTGCGGCGGCGGGCTTCAAACCGAAATAGGGGTACACGCCCGCGTACCGTCCCACGGCTTCCATACTAAGCGTCGGCCCATTTTTGAGTCTGGCATCAATGGTGTACTTCCCTACCGGAATATTCATAATCAGGAAGTTATAGTTATACTGACTAACTTTCTTATTTATTATGAAGGTCTTTTGTTCTCCGTACAAACCGGGACCGTCGGGGGTAAGCGTTACCTGAATTTCGGCATTTTCGGGAATATAGCCCGGAGGGTTGTACACCGACGAAGCATCGATCACATTGTAGGTTATGTACAACGACCCGCCCGCAAAGTTCGTAGGGTCTTTGGGGCGTTGACTTACGAGGTCTTTATTCATAACTCCATAAGATAAGAGGACAAAATTCTTGACCAGGCCGTCCGCCGAAGGAAAACTACCCGCTTTGCCATCCGCAGCGTAAAGGCTCATCGCCGCCCGACCCTGACCGTAGTCGATGGTGTAGCCAGCGGCATAGAACTCAGCCGCCCCCCAGGGAACCGATATCTCGTAGTAGCCATTGGCCTCGGTTTCGTCAGAAGCTCCCGAATAGTACCCTCCCGTTGCCGTTGACCTTATGCCTATGTAAGCACCTTCGAGGGGTTTGCCACTCAAATCGGCCACGTAGCCGCGAACTACCCCTTTTTTGGTTGATAAGGCCGGAAAATTCGGCATTCGGGGCAAGGTGTTGCCCATCACGCTCACATAGTCTTCCTCGGCCCCGAGGATAAAAGTGGCTTGCCCCTGCACTACGGGCACGGCGGGTTGCTCGCCCCAGCCGTCAGCTTGTCCGCCCCCGACGGTATCGGGGTCTTTGCAACCCAGCAGCATCAGGGCAGCCACACATAGAAATTCAATCTTTGTCAAAAACATAAATAGCAGCGTTTATTGTAATAGGTTTTGAGTCTACAACCCTGTCGAAAATTGATGTCTGGCGTGGACAGTCTTTGCGAAACATGAATATCGACGGTTCGGACTTCTTGTTTGTAAGTGTTTTTCTCAGTTCTCTATTTCCAGATTCTCTATCCATTGCCTTGCCTGCGCCGGATCAATGAAAAAATGTTCTCTGTCGCTACCGAACCGGCTTTCATACATAGTCATTTTGGTTTCGTCCTGATGCGAGTGCGCCACGCCGACGCATTTTATACCCCTCGTGTTCTTGTACGTCATTGTCTTGGCCTCCTCTTCAAATAAGTTCACATAGCCTACTTTCCAGCCGTAATCAGCCAGTGTCAAGGGAACAACGCCTCTAAAACTTTTGTGTGCGTCGATGTTCGCCGCCTGGAATCCATGCATGTTGACAAAAATTTTGAAGGTCGAGTTGTCTTCAATTTGCTCAAATGCATGCTTGAAAAGAATCTTCCACTGTTCGACATCGTATTGGTCGACATCTCCGCTTATTTGCGTTACAAGTAACCTTTTTTCAGGGTACCAGTTTATTTCTGTTTTCTTGGCAGTTACCATTTCTTCATGAATTATCAATGGGTGTTTCCGATGTGTTTTTTGTGCTTTAAACCTGAGCTCTGAAAGCCTTTAGATTGGCTACATGCCAAGCCGTTGAGCGGAATTTCTCGGGCCGTGGCAGCCAAATCCAACAATTTCATTTTAGCTGAAAGCATAAATGACCACGATTGAGAAGCGGTTTGAACAGGGGCTCCCTGGTAAAACCGCTTCTCAGGTGGAAACCGATGGCTCATTCCATTACTATTGGCAAATCACCGATAATCTGCCAGGCGTCTTTTTCATCCTGCACCAGAAACAGGTACTTGTGCATAGCCGGGACGCCCTTTTGTTTCAGCAGTACGTCCACCATCGCCGTGTGGCCCGTGACGCTGACTTGCTTGTATTCGGCGTCGTATTTCGTGCCGCCAATCTTGCCGCCTTCCATCATTTTGAGGTAAGTCTCCCGGGTGATGAGCGTAGTACCCGGCGTGCCGCGGAAGCGGTTCGCCATGACCCGGTAGTCAGGATGAAGTACTGATTCGAGTGTTTCGATGTCGCGCCTGGCGGTGGCTTCATCGAAGGTTTTTACGGTTTCTTTTATCTGAATTTCCATTTCTTGGGTAGTTTTTTGGGCGTGCGCGATTGTGGAAACCATCATGGCCATCAGCAGCGCGCCCAGATAGTCGCGGTACATCTTGTGAAGGGTCTGCTTTTTCGTAGTTGCCATTGGTTTCACTTCTGCTTGCCCGCCAGTTTCAGGTGAATATCCATGTCAGGCAGGATGTTTTGATCGGCGGGCAGGTTGGGGTCGGCCGCGTAGTTCATTCCCCATTTCGTCCGATCTACTTTCAGGGTAGCATCTACGCTGAGCTGTCCGTTACTTACCACGATTTTGGCCGGAAACACAACCGGGTTGCTTTTACCCAGCATCGTCAGTTCGCCGCTTACCAGGTGGGTGGCACCCGGCACGCCTTCGCTACCGGTGTAGGGCGACACGCTGGCGATGACGTAAGTAAGGTTGGGATGCGTCGCCATATCGAAGAAGTCGGGACTCTGCAGATGATGCACCAACTGGTGTTTAATGGAGTCTACCGGCAAATTAAAATTGACAATGGACGAAAGGGGGATTGTGAACGAGCCGCCTGTCACCTTACCGTCTTCTACCGTCAGCCGGTCACTTTTAACGGTAATAGCACCCTCGTTGAAATAGCCCGTCCGCAGGTAGCCTTTCCATTCGGCTACGGATTTCTGCTCATCGAGCTGGTAGTTGTCGGCACCCGGCGTATCGGGATGACAATTCCAGAGGAAGCATCCCAGGGCCAGAATGACAGGAATGATAATTTTTTTCATGGCTTTATTGAGTTTTGAGTAAAAAAATAGAGTTGGATAAAAAGTACTACAACAAAAGTATGGGCTGAGGCCTGGCCGGAAGATTGCTTTATCTAAATCGAGACTTCCGTTCTTTGGGGCGTTGTTCTGGTAGTTTAAATCAGTAAAGAGTATAGTGTCAAACTACCCGGAGCCACCTTGTTGTCTTTTTACAGGCTCCTTGGGTCGGGCCGCAGCGGCATCCGTCCGACCTTCTGCACCTCGATACCTGGGTAGCCAAAGTCCTCCACTACCTTGCCCTCGACCAGATATACACCATTGCCGTGCAGCGGGTAGTTTTGTAGCGAGGGTGGAAAATGCACCGTGTCGAAGAAATTCCCTTCCGCGTCCAGGAAAGTGCCAAACTTCATCAGCTTGCCCTGCCTGGTGCGTACCGTTTTGGAACACACGAAGTCCCCTACCACCCTGACGGTGCGCCCGACGCAGTCTTTCAAACGCGCGGCGTACACATCTCCGGCGTAATCACTGCGCGTGAGGTCGAATACGGGTGCCGACACCGGAAATCCCAGCAATTCGATTTCGTCGTACAGATCTTCCAGCAGTGAGCTTTCCAGGGCGGGGAGTACGGGTTTTTCGGAGTCGAGTCCGAAAAGGGACGGGTAGTTGAGGGCATCGTTTTTCCGGTCATTGAGTAGCAGGTGTGCTTCCCACAATAATTCCTTTTTGCCTACTCCTGTGAAGCGGAAGGCCCCGCTTCGGATCAGCACGATGAGCTGTTCCAACCCGGCCCCGGTGCGCCGCGCGAAGTTTTCCAAACTACCATACCTCCCGTTTCGCTCCCTTTCCTGCGGGATCATAGCCGCCAGCCGGGCTTCCAGATTCAGCAGGCAGTCAAAACCCAAATACACCTCGATACCCTGCACCGAGGCCCCGTAACTACTGCGGTTGACGCAAGGCAGGTGAACGACCGCCCCCGCTTTACGAACCTCGTTGACGTAAACCTTCCGCTGGTAGAATCCACCGTAGTTGTTGAGCACAGCCACCATGAACTCAATGGGAAAATAGGTTTTCAGGTACAGACTCTGGTAGCTCTCCACGGCAAAGCTGGCGCTGTGGGCCTTGTTGAAGCTGTATCCGGCAAAGGATTCCATCTGCCGCCAGACTTCGCGCGAGATTTCCTCGGGGTAGCGCATCCGTTGGCAATGGGCGAAGAACTTGTCTTCGATTTCGGCCAGATGGCTGGCGCTGCGGCTCTTGCCCGACATCATCCGCCGCAGCACGTCGGCGTCGGCGAGGTCCAGCCCGCCAAAGTGATGACCAATGCGCATGACGTCTTCCTGGTAGACCATCACCCCGTAGGTTTCCTTCAACTCCCGCTCCATCACCGGGTGCAGGTACTTCACCTTGCCGGGATCGTGGTGGCGCTCGATATAGGCCTTCATCATGCCGCTGCTGGCCACACCGGGGCGGATGATCGAACTGGCCGCTACCAGCGTCAAATAGTTGTCGCATTTTAATTTGGCGATCAGCTGCCGCATTGCCGGGCTTTCAATGTAGAAGCAGCCGATGGTATTGGAGGTGCGCAACTGGGCAGCGATTTTGGGGTCATCCAGGAAGTCATGCGGTTGCGAGATGTCCACTTTTACGCCCCGATTTTCCGCCACTATCTTCACACATTCCTTGATATGGCCGATGCCACGCTGGGAGAGAATGTCGAATTTCTCGAAACAAATGTCTTCGGCCGTGTACATGTCGAACTGCATGGTGGGCAGTCCCTTAGGCGGATAATCCAGAGCGCAGTAGTTGGTCAGTGGTAGTTCCGAAATAAGTACCCCCGAAGCGTGGATGGTCCGTTGATTGGGAAAGTCCTCCATCTGGCTATACACCGACAGGATCAAATCCACGACTTCGTTCTTATTCATCATGCTTTCCGGTTCGTGCACCAGCCGGTCGATCTCGCTTTTGGGCAGGCCGTATACCTTCCCCAACTCCCGCAGAATGGAGCGCGAGCGAAAAGTACTCATGGCCCCCATCAGGGCAGTATGCCCCGACTGGTAGCGCTTAAAGATGAAGTCGTACATCTCGTCGCGCTGATCCCAACTGAAATCGATATCAAAATCGGGTGGAGTTCTCCTTTTTGGATTGAGGAAACGCTCAAAGTACAGGTCCAGAGCGATAGGGTCCACGTCGGTGATACCCAGGCAGTAGGCCACGACGGAATTGGCCCCGCTGCCTCGTCCGACGTAGTGAAAATTGCGCCGGGCGGCGTAGCGGCAGATGTCGTCGGTGATGAGAAAATAACTGCTGAAATGCAGGTTGTCGATGATTTCGAGCTCTCTTTGCACCCTTTCCCAGGCCACCCGGTCGTGCGGTGCATACCGCCTTGCCAGGCCATCGGAAGCGTAGCGTTGCAGCAGTAGCCGGTCGTCGGTGGGATTTCCCGTAAACGTCTTTTTATTCTTTACTTCATTGAAATTGAAATAGAACGAGCAGGATTGCAACAGCCGCTCGGTGTTGCGGATGATTTCGGGAAAGTTTCGGTAATGCCATAGTAGTTCGGCCTTTGGCACAAACATCTCATCAGAATCCGCCACCTGGCCCGGTGCAAGCTGCGAAATAAGCAGGTTGTGGTCGATGGCCCGCAGCCGGATGTGCAGCCGGTAGGCATTCTTGTCCTGAAAGCTAACGGGGCTGTGGATCACGTAGCGTGCCCGGTTGGCGCGCGGCTCCCGGGCCACGCGGTTTAATGCGGCTCGCGGCACGCCAATATACTCATGATCCCGCAAAATATCAGGTTCCCGGCTCCCGTAGGGATATACCACGAAGGCGCGATCGAAGGCGGGGGCCGTATCCGGCGGCGGTACCTTGTCGCGGTTGCAGCGCGTCAGCAGCTCATTCAGCTCTCTAAAGCCCACCGCGTTGGCGGCGATGCCTGTATACAGCAGGCGGTCGCCGTCGCGGTACTCCATGCCCGCCAGAGCGTACAGTCCGGCGTCACAGCAGGCCCGCACGAATTCCAGCGTCCCGGTACTATTGTTGATGTCGGTAAGCACGGCCGTGTCGTAGCCGTACGTCCGCATCCCTTCGACCAGGTCGGCGATGCTTATCGTGCCGTAGCGCAGGCTATAATAGCTGTGAAGGTTAAGGAGCACGGGAGTGTAAATTTGTTTAGTGTTTAAACGGACGCAAGTCACTTTGAATCGCGGAACCGCCTTTGCCACTTTGGAACTTTGTCCCTCCCCTTAAAACCCCACCCCCCAGACCACGGCCTTTTCACCAAAGCGGTTTCGCATCCGGTCCATAGCCTGAGTCAGGGCCAGATCGGTAGACGTATCCTCGAAAAGGTCCGTTTGCTGGTGACCGTGCACCAGATCGCTCAGTTTCACGCCTACCAGGCGGATGAGCATCCGGCGGGAATACAGACCCGCAAAGAGTTCCAGGGCCTTTTCGGTCATTATTCGCTCCGAAGAGGTGCAGGGCAACCGTGTCTGCACGGTATGGGTGTCAAAGTTGCTGTACCGGATTTTCAGCGTCAGGCAACGGGCCAGCCGCCCGTCGCGCCGCAGATCGAAGGCCAACTCGTCGGCCATGCCGTGGATGACCCGTTGCAATTGCGCCAGGTCGATCGTATCGCGCTCGAAGGTGTGTTCCTTGCTGATCGATTTGCGGTCCGTATGGGCCGTGACCGGACTGTCGTCGATACCATTGGCCTTTTTCCAGATCGTCACCCCGTTTTTGCCCAGCACCTTCTGCATAGTGCGCACAGGTACCTGCTGCAAAGTACCTACCTTCGAGATGCCCAGGTTACGGAGCTGAATGTACGTCTTCTCACCGATTTGCGGAATGCGGCGGATCGAAAGCGGGGCCAGAAAAGCCCGCTCGCTTCCCCACGCCACCTGTCGCTCTCCGCTTGGCTTGGCCTCGCCCGTGGCAACCTTCGAAACGGTCTTATTCGTGGATAGCCCGAAGGAGATAGGCAGCCCGGTTTCCTTAATGATTCGCCGCCTCAACTCCTGCGTCCACTGCCAGCAACCGAAGAAGCGATCCATGCCCGTGAGGTCAATGTAGTGTTCGTCAATGCTGGCTTTCTCCACCAGTGGGGCGGCTTCGGAGATAATTTCCGTGACGGCAGCGGAGTACTGGCTGTAACGGTCGTAATCGCCCCGCACCAGCACGGCCTCGGGGCAAAGTTGCCGGGCCAACCGCATGGGCATGGCGCTGTGGACGCCGAACCGCCGCGCCTCGTAGCTGCACGAAGCCACTACCGCCCGGTCGCCGCTGCCGCCGATCAGGACGGGTTTATCATTCAGGCTGCTATTGAGTAGCCGTTCGACGGACACGAAGAAGGTGTCGAGGTCGCAGTGTACAATTTGTCTTTCCATAAGTTGTGGATATAAAAGTCTTTAAGTATCTTTGACACTAATCGTGTCAATTCGTTGAGCGTAATTATAACAAAAGAAAAATGAATGCACAAAAAATATTTTTTGGCTGTAATGTGAAATTCCTCCGCGAGCGCCGGAAACTAAGCCAGGAATCACTGGCCGAATCGCTGGGACTAAGCCGCTCGAAGCTAAATGCCCTCGAAAATGGGCAGACCAAAGCCCCGCAGCCGGAGGATTACCTCACCTTTTCGGACTTTTTCAAGATCAGCGTCGACAGCCTGTTGAAAGTGGATTTATCTCGCCTCGGCGAACTGCAACTGCGGGAGCTGGAAGCAGGCAACGATATCTACATGAAGGGGACTCAAGTTCGGGTACTGGCCATTACGGTAGACAGTGAGAACCGCGAGAATGTCGAGTATGTACCGGTGCGGGCCAAGGCGGGCTACCGCGACGGCTA
Organism: uncultured Persicitalea sp.; assembly: GCA_964500445.1. Classification (GTDB taxonomy): domain Bacteria; phylum Bacteroidota; class Bacteroidia; order Cytophagales; family Spirosomataceae; genus Persicitalea. The sequence goes on from CAZCOG010000005.1 coordinate 174,642, forward strand.
CGCTGATCCGGAGTTCATTGCCACCCTGCCCCGGCTTACCCTGCCCGACTTGCCGGCTGGCTATTCCTTCCGCATGTTTCCCATCGCGGGCGACTCGATGCTACCCGTGCCGGACGGCAGCACGGTAGTGGGACAGTACACCGAAGACTGGACAAGTCTTAAAGCCGACACGCCCTGTATACTGATCCTGCGCGGCGAGGGCGACTTCGTTTTCAAGTTAGTCACAGTGCTGGATGACCGCCGCCTGCTGCTGCGCTCGCTCAACCCGCTTTACGAGTCGTACACGGTAGAAAGCGGCGATGTACTGGAAGTCTGGAAATTTCATAGTTTCCAGAGCCGGGAGATTCCGGCTTCGGAAACTACCATGGAACAGCTTTTGAAGATGGTACTGCTGTTGCAAAGGGAAGTCACACAGATGAAGATCGAACGCAGCCACTGAACGGAAATACTGATGGTACCAGAAACATCATTAGGTGAAATAGTTGCCCCTCTGCTGGAAGATTTACTTTACCCCAGTGAATCGGATGAACCCGTGCGTTTCCTCTGCATACCGGGACAGGGGCAGGAAGAAATCACGGTAGAGAAATTTGCGGAGTTGCTGGGCCTGGAATCGGCAGATGATATTGTAGAAGAGCTGCCGGAGCGTTTCTGGTCGCCCGTCACCACTGAGCAAGACTGGTACGAAGAGGAAGAAAAGCAGCGAACCGCTCGCTTTGTCGAGCTGAAAAGGATTTTGGAAGAAAATCTGGAATGTATCCGGTACTTTGAAGCAGGAGAAGTGGAGGTCGGACTCTACCTGATCGGTCACTCGGATGGGTACATGGCGGGGATAAAAACAATGGCCGTCCGTACCTGAGAATCAGCAAATTCGTTCAATTTCTTTGATATTGACTTAATAGACACCACAAGACCCGCCGGTGGACGGGTGCCATTTTCGATGATTTCGGCGGTGGTGGCGGAGTGAGAGTGATCCCACCAAACGGCTAATTTATCCGTTTCGAAATAAGCTGAATACTGTCGTTTGTCACGCCATGATTGGCAGCCAGATTTTCCCATTCTCCCAGAGCAGCCCGAACCTCTTCCAAAATCCGAATTGCTTCATTCCGGGATAAATCTGCGTGCGGAGCCAATTTCAGCAGATCAGCCTTGCCCGGCTGCTGCCCCTCGCCAGCTACCAACATACTTTGCTGACCAGCAGGACCAGAAGAGAACGTCAGGTCGTAAGCGGGCGAAACCCGCCACACTCCTTTTTCATCCATCAGGAAAGAAAAATTCTTCGAATGGTCATCCCGATTGTGGGCCAAAACGTTAAACACGGCGTAGCGATAAATTTTTTGCGCCTGACGCACATCCTTAGTCAGCCACAAAGTCGCTTTGATCAAGTCTTCGTAATCCAGAGCCGGGATTCTAAAATCCGAGTGCAATAGCCCGCAGGCCGTATGGACGTGCAGCTTTTTCCCCTCGGGAAGCCGATCGAAGCGTTTTGCGGCGAAATATCCGGCATTGCCCTTGCTTTTAAAAAGATGACAGTCGGGAAGCTCCAATCCCGCTTTCAGAGCCATCAGGTTATACACGTATTCGATGGCCCCCGCATCGATTCCATCCCTGGAATTGCCAAATTTTACGATCCACGGCGTATAACCGGAAGGCAGCACTTCAACGGCCTGAATGACGGAATTCTCGCCCGGATTGAATCCAATCAGGGCCTTGGGCCGCGCTCCGGCCGAAGATCCGTTCAGTTGGATCAGGTTTTCCAGTACATCACTGCTTTCACCGCGCAAAATCGCCTTCGTTTGCTCATTTAGCTCGTCCAGATCAAGGTCCCCAATCGAGGAGGAGCCGCCGTAATCAGGTAAATAGGTCAATGCGCCCATGCCCGTTTTGCCCACGTGAGCCAGGCGATCCAAAAGAGAAAATGTTTCGGGCAAGACACCATTGGAGCGTAACAACCTGTCCAGTAATAAGCGCCCCCACCCATCGGGCAGACTATCATTGAAAACCCCCGGTAGCCCTTCAAATAGCGAGGGTTCAAAGGAAAAAGTACCCGTTTTCAAGGGTAGTTTATATGGAGAGATTTGCAACCCACTATCCAGAAATTCGGGATCATACTCGAAATAAATACGGCCATTATCCGGCACCAAGCGGCCCACGGGCAGGGGAGCCCGATCGCCAAAGTCCAGCGCTACGTGCAGCAGTTCTACGGGTTTAGGGTTGCGTTTCATGAGTTGCGCACGCGCTTTCGGATGGTTTGCTTCGAGCCGTCGCTGACTTTGCTCTTCAGAATTTCGTCAATGCTTTTAGAATTCTGATGGTTTTGCTCAATCCCCTGCAAAATGGCATCAGTAAGATCCAAAACAAAGGCCAGTTTGATGAAGGATTCCAAAGAAATATGCCCGGTTTGCTCAAATTTGCGCACTACCGAAAGACTAACGTTGGCTTTTTCGGAAAGCTGATTCTGAGTCAAGCCCTGCTTTACCCTGCGCTGCCGAAGCAGCGCAGGTAGTTTAAGTAGTATGTCATTCGGAGTAATAAATACCATAATTATGTTAATTATAGAATAATTAACTTATAACTACTACAATTATGATAATTATTGTTAGCATATCCAAGAACTAAATTTGCATTCCCACTTACCTCACCGTGTATGATCAAACGCGAACCTTTCTTCGCCCTTCACCGGATAAGTACCAAATCGGAAATAGAAGCCTTGCTGAAAAAGCATCCCGCCATCCTGATGCGGAAGTACTTTGAAGTGGTTATTGCTACTAGCGCAACCGCACAGCGCTGATAAGGAAACTCTACTTCAAAATATTACGAATTCCGCCTTTCGGATTCACACAATCACCCGAGTACCGAGGAATAATATGAATCGTTGTGTGATCCATACGCTGTCCGGCATTGAACCCAATATTCACGCCTACCGTAAAATCTTCAGTCCCGTACTTATTTTTCAGTATCTGTTGCACAAAGTTGGATAACTGAACCAAATCCTTTTGCTCCTCAAACGTCAAGTCGAAGTAGTTGGCTTCATGGCGTTTCGGTACGATGAGCGTGTGACCTTTGGCAACGGGGAAACCGTCCAGGACTGAATAACTCAAAGGCGTCTCGGCCAACAGTTCCAGTTTGGAATTGACTTTACAAAACGGGCATTTTGAATTACTCTCAACTACCTGGTTCCAATGTTGATACTCGTAGAATTCAGTATTCTCATTGAGAAAAATAGATTTGTAGGGAAGCTTAACATAGCATTGGTAAGTCGGCTTTCCGTGTACCTGATGCGTGCGAAAGCCATCACGCTGAATATCGCGCCGAACGGCAAAGTACCCTCGTCCCGTTGGCTTCAAGAGATTTGAAATCTGCATCAACACCTTATTTTGCTCTTCGGGAAAAAGTACATTCAAAACATAAAAGCATAGGACAGTATCGAATTTTTCAGTTGGGTATTTGGGATAGTAGTGCGGATCGTAGCCTGTGGCGTCGTAGCCCTTCACAATTAGATGATTGACATCTTTCCCAAAGCCACAACCAAAATCAAGTACCTTTCCCCGAATCAATTTGCGCTCGAGCAGCATCCGCACGGGCAGCGAGGGCGTGGTGCGCTCTTTTGCGGTTAAGTGGGTGTTTGAGTTGGGAGTGTCACTCATCAAAACTATTGTGTAGGATTTCCGTAAATATACAATCCAAAACCCATGTTCTGTGCCGTAAGCAGAAGCGGCATAAGCTGCTTTTTCAATACTATTCTAAATTCTTCCCGAGACAAGCTACCTAATTTATTTTCTCCCAAAAGCTGCTGATAGTCACCGAGGAATTTTGACTTTGGCTGTTCTAGATAGAACTGAACAGCCTTAAATTGAAGATCAGAAAATTTATCAAAGTACAAATCAAAAAAAGGAAGGCTATTCCCTTTTGATGAGTTTACGCTTATTGAAGTTGGTATTATATTCCAAAGTTGGTTGTGGGCTACGTAGGACCAAGGTAAAAAATGGTCAAGACTCAAATTTTGGCGAGAGACAGGTTGATCAGAATAAATGCAGGAGACATCCGGGTTTTCAGCTAGGAAACCTTTCCAAAATCGGCTTGCCAGATTCAAATCACGTTTCACTGGTTTTTCCAGCTTTTCGGTCAAACTTATTACGTTTGGATTATTTTTCTGGACGAATCTGACCAGATGCCAATGGATAAATCCGCGCAGGATGCTTTGATGCTTTTGAAGGTATTGCGCCCAGATTGGGTTTAATATAATGCTCTCTTTTGTAGTGCGATAAATGACACGGTTTGGTTTGTCTTCAAATAGATCATCGCACAGCGATTGGATCTTTGGGTTTACTATTGAGTCTTTTAAACCTCTTGTTTCAGTATTGAAAAAGGGTCTGATAAATCGGGATATTACATAGCGTTCAAGTTTTTTGGTGATAAGGTCCTCTATGTCAGACACCTCTTTATCTGAAAGCTTTTGACTGATTTGCGTCATGATGTCTGGTGCATTAATACGATCGTCAATTTTAACTTTCGAATTGATCGTATTTGCTAAGTCTTTGAAGCTGTCCTGACTACCAAAGGATAATTTATAAAAACTTAATGGGTACATACAGTAGCCAGCATACGCATGGCGAGATCCTTTTTAGTAAGGATCAGTTGTTCGCCGTCTTCCTGCAAGGCATCCAGAATGGCAAGAAACCAGTAAAATTTGTAGGAGTTTGTGGTATTCTGAAAAACTCCTGACAGGGAGGCAACATCCAGTTCCTTGCTTTCGGGTAATGATATCATACTATCAAATTTTACAGAAAGCAAGCTGCACAACCTTCCCCCTCTGCTTCTAAAATATCCAACAAATAAGGAGATTTCTGCTTCTCAGCAATCCGCTCAGAACGTTTGATGAACTCCTCCTTAATCGCCTTAACGCGCTCGGGGCGAATTAGTTCTTCAAGCGTTTCTTCCTGCGTCCATGAGTATCCTGCTTTTTCGTACTCCATGGCTTTGGCGTACAGTTCAGGATGCTGTTCGTAAAGCCATACCCACTCGATTTTTTGTTGGAAGAAACAGAAGTAACATCCAGAGCGGCTGCGAGAATAGTGGCTTTTCAGTTCGTCAATTGTGAAGTCAATTTTTTTATAATAGGCAGGTACCCCTACACCACTCACTTCCAGAAGCTTAAAAATATCATCCCGTACCAGTACCTCGTCGTTTTCTAACAACGGAAATTCAGCTTCATTCGCGAGGGGGTAGTTAGTTGTTTTTAGGTACTGAAATGTTAGCTGATTGAAAAGTTTAGTATCGGTATCGAGTAGTAGCTTCAGCTTTTGGGGCTTGGTGAAGGAGGGAGACAGCGGTTGGGCAAGTACCACTTCAAACCGCTCAGCTCTGATACTGAACGGTTGTTGAGCTAAATTTTCTACAAAAAATGGAATATTGGAATTCGCCAATACTTTGGCGATGACATCCTCGCTCCAGATGTTCTGCCGAAATGGAAAAATGGATTGGATAGTACTTTTCTTGGAAATGTACCCTTCCCGATCTTCGTCACCCCGTACCCCCACGTAGGATATGACGGGATCATCGCCGACGAATTTCTCGAAGGGTTCGAGTTTTAGTTTTTTGGTACACCAACGCGAATTGGAAGAAGGTAGGTAGCCACCGTACATTTCCAGGAAATGGTCAAACGGATCGAGGTTACTGCTTTCAGCCCCCTGTAACCGTAAGATTTTCTTGCCCAGGTACACCTCCAAGTTGTCGATCAATTGGTAGGTTTCATCCAGTTCTTTGCCCGTATCGCAGGTATAGTACTCTATGTCAAGGTGGGGGTAGCGGTCTTTCATGTAGATCGCGAGGGCCGCGCTATCCTTCCCGCCCGAAATACCCAATACGTGCCTTACTTTCTTACTCATTGTTTCAGACAATTCGCTTAGAATCCCCGTGATTACGGAAATATTGAGGGCATTGGCACCTGCTAATTGCTTACGCAATTTTCCAAAAATACGAAGGATTGAAACAACCGGCAAAGTAGTTTCCCTTTCCTCCTCCCGGCCGTACTACTCAGCACCGTCACCTGACTGATAATAATCACACATCGATTGCAGCACGCATTCGCTGCACTTTGGTTCGTGCCAGGTACACACCCGCTACCTGCGCCAGTAAAAGTGCTTGTGGAAACCAAAAAGTACCTTGGTGTCGGCGGGCACTGTAGAACTACTTATCGTTTTCACGAATTCCGTGGAAGTCTAAGAGTTTCATTTCGGTTATGATAGAAACAAATAAGTACTTTCCCCGCAAATATTCTGCTACCTCGGTATCGCCCTCGAAAAGTCGGATTAAAACATTGGTATCTACCAATAGCTTAATTCCAATCATTTTCTCAAAAATTAATAAGAAAGCTACCCCAAGTGCACAAAAAAGCGCCGGGCAGAATCACTTCCACCCGGCGCTTTTCCAATATTATTTATCTTTTTTTTAAACGGTTTCCGTTTCCAGCACCTTCGGCTGTTCCGGCGCAGCATCTGTATCGACTTTTTTGCCAAACCACTTCTCACGCACCCGCTCATTGACGTAGTACATGCAGGGTACAACGATCAGCGTCAGCACGGTCGAGAAAATCAGGCCGAAGATGATGGTCCAGGCCAGGATGTTCCAGAACACTGCGCTATCGCCACCGATAATGACGTGCGGGTCGAAGTCGCGGAACAGGCTCACGAAGTCGATGGTCAGACCGAAGGCCAGCGGAATCAGCCCCAGCACCGCTGCCGAGGCGGTCAGCAGTACGGGATTGAGACGGATGGCACCCCCTTCTATAATAGCCTCGCGCAGCGGGTAGCCGCGTCCGCGCAACTCATCGATAAACTCAATGAGCAGGATACCGTTCTTGACCACAATACCCGCCAAAGCGATGATTCCCACACCCGACATGATGACCGAAAAGGTCTTCTGGAAGACGATAAATCCGAGTAGTACGCCGATAAGCGACAGCAGGATGGTGAAGAAAATGATAAATGGCTTCACCACCGAGTTGAACTGAGTCGCCAGAATCAGATAAATCAGCAGGATGGCCGCGCCAAAGGCACCGATGAGGAAGGTCATAGACTCTTTTTGGTCTTCCTGTTCACCGCCCATTTTTACGGTATAGCCATTAGGTACTTCCATGTTGTCAACTATCTGCTGAATCTGCCCCACGATTACGTTGGCGTTGTAGCCCGGCAGTACGTCGGAACTGAGCGTCACGATGCGCTGCTGATCCTTGCGGTTAATTTGACTGAACGTAGTCGAATAACTAATGTTGGCAACCGACGAGATAGGTACCTGCCGTAAAGCGCCGCCGCTGTTCATGTCGCGATACACGATGTTCATGCTCAGCAGCCGGCTGATCTGATCCCGGTCGTTTTTCTGCAGCCGGACCATGATCGGGTACTCGTCCTCGGCGTCGCGGAATTTGGAAACTTCGGTACCGAACAGGGCGGTGCGGATTGCGAAGGCGATCTGCTGCGAACTAATGCCTTCGCGCTGCGCCTTATCGCGGTCGATATCGATCGTGATTTCAGGCTTGTTGGTCACCAGGTCAGTACGTAGTTGGTCGATACCCTGAATACCCGACTGCTGCACTTTCTGCATTACTTCCTTTTCCAGCGTTTGCAGTTCAGCAAAGTCGTCGCCCGTGATTTCGATCGAGATAGGCTTACCCGTCGGCGGACCGGTACGCTCGCGCTCCACCGATATTTCGGCGCCCGGAATGTTGACGAGGGCATCCCGCACCTTAGTCAGGATTTCTTCGGTTGAGCGTCCTCCCCGGAATTCGTTCGCCACGAAGGCTACCGTTACTTTCGACTTATGAGGCGTGGCCGAACGGTCGGGGTTGGTAGGATCACCAGCGTTCTTACCGACATTGGAAATCACCGAGTTGACCAGATTCATGGCGTTCTCGTTTTCCAGTACTTTAAAGACTTTCTTCTCGATCACCTTCGTCACCGAGTCCGTCACTCGGGCGTCGGTACCTACGGGTAGTTTGTTATAGACATACACGTAGTCCGGGTCACCGCTGGGGAAGAACACCACCTTGGGTTGCACGATGCCTGTCAGCACGAAGGTAAAGATGAGCAGCACCAGCATGGCCGCAATCGTGAACACGGGACGGTAGCCCTTGATGAGCCACGTAATCAGCTTCCGGTAGTTGTCGCGCAGGGCGGGCAGGAAGCGGTCCTGGAAGGGCGTCAGGATTTTCGGCGTCAGGATATAGTAGTTGAAAACGTAGAGCAACAGAATCAGCATCAGGAAGTTGCCGATACCGCGATCGATAAAGTAGCCGACCAAAGCCGCTGCACCGATAACGATGATGGGTCGGCGGATAGCCTTAAAGCTTTGCTTTTCATGTTTTTCCTTCGTCTCGTCGTGTCGCTTCATGAATGACACCGCAAAGACGGGGTTCATGACGTAAGCCACGAAAAGCGACGACATCAGCGTCAGAATCAACGTCAGGGGCAGGAATTTCATAAACTCACCCACGATACCCGGCCAGAACAGCAGTGGGAAGAAGGGCGCGATGGTAGTCAGGGTACCGGAAAGTACCGGAACAAACACCTCGCCCGCCGCCGCTTTCACAGCTTCTTTGATGTCCCAGTCTTTGTGCTGATTAAATAACCGGTGTGTGTTCTCAATTACCACGATGGCGTCGTCCACCACCAGCCCGATTCCTAACAGAAAGGCAAAAAGCACGATAGTATTCAGTGTAAAGGCAGTACCAACGATCGGCCCGATGATGGGCATCAGGGTAAAAGCGACCAGCGCCGAAAGCGGTACCGAGAGTCCAACGAAAATGGCGTCAGCAACCCCCATAAAGAACATCAGAATCAGCACCACGAAGATGAAGCCCAGTACCACGGTATTGACCAGGTCATTTACGTTTTCGCGGGTACGTTCTGACTGGTCAGCGGTAATTTCAATGTCCAGTCCCTGCGGAAAACGCGTTTCCTTGTAGTCGGCGATGGTTTCCTCGATTTGGTCGGCGGCAGAAATCAGGTTGGCCCCGGCCCGTTTGATTACGTTCAGCGTAATAACGGGCTTGTTGTCGAGTCGGGCAAAATCCTGTTGTTCTTCGAAACTATCGCGTACGTCGGCGACATCTCCCAGTCGCAATACGGCACCCGTACTGGTACGAATGCGCAGGTCGGCGATCTGGCTCACATCCGAAAATTCGCCCTGCACGCGTAATGTCCGGCGCACGCCGTCTACGGGTAGTTCACCGCCCGATACGTTCACGTTTTCGCCCTGCACGGCGGTTTGAATATCGTAAAAGGTCAATCCCGCGGCCTGCATCCGGGGCAGATCTACGTTGATCTGGATCTCACGGTTCAGGGCACCCACGATGTCCACGCGGCTGATCTCGGTCATGGCCTCGATGGCGTCCTGCAAATCCTCGGCGTACTCCTTCAACTGCTTCAGTGAGTAGTTGCCGGCGATGTTGATATTCATGATCGGAAACTCCGAAAAGTTTACGTCCTGCGCCGTAGGACCGGAGTCCAGGGCCTGGGGCAGATCACGCTTGGCTTTATCGATGGCATCGCGTACCCGTTGCAGGGCGTCGGATACTTCCACATCGGGGTTAAATTCCACCAGAATTACCGATACGTCCTGCAGGGCGTTCGACTTAATGCTTTTGACGCCCGTGATGGACTTCAACTGCTTCTCGATGGGCTTATTGATCGTGTTTTCTACGTCCGCCGGAGCCGTGCCAAAATACACCGTGTTGATGTATACCTGCGGAATTTTGATGTCAGGAAATTGCTCTTTGGGCAACGTCGAGTACACCAGAAAACCCGCCAACGTAATGATGAACGTGAAGATGTAGATCGTCGTCCGGTTCTCCACGCACCAGTTGGTGAAGCCCAGGGTTTTGTGATCGTCTAGTTTGTGGTCTTGATTTTTCATAGGAAAAGATTTTCTTTGGGTCAAAGGTTAAGGGTCAGGAGGTCAAGGGAAAAAACTACCAAGCGGTTCATTCTTAACCGTTTAGTCCTTAACCTAAAACAAAAAGTACGCTTTCAACCTAAAATATCACCGCTTGCCCATCGGCCACATCCTGGTAGCCTTGGGTGATCAGTTGGTCCCCGGCTTTCAGGCCCGCAAGAATTTCGATTTGGCCGTTGTAGCTGAGGCCCGTCTTGACCGTGCGGGACTTGGCTACTTTTTTGCCGCCTTCGTTCTCAGCTACATAAACTACCGTACCATTCTCGGTGCTTTGCACCAGATTCTGGTCGATGACCAGCGCATCTTTTTTGGTAGCATCGTTGATTTGTACCTGCGCCAGCATATTAGGCTTAAGCGAATTGCTCGAAGGCAAATTAGCCTCGATGCGGAACGTCCGCGTCAGCGGATCGACCGTCGTGCTCACGAAGGTGATGCGCGCTTTGTATTCCTGATCAAGGTCGGGAAATTTGACGATCACCTCGTCGCCCTTCTTCACGCTGGCGACGTAGCTATCAGCTACCTTGGCTACCACCTTCAAGTTACTCAGGTTTACCACCCGCGCGATGGGCGCACCGGGTGCGGCCATTTCGCCTACCTTGGCAATGACCTGATCCACTACGCCACTGATGGGGGCGGCGATGTTGGACTGCCCGAGCTGGGTATTGAGGGTGGCGATTTTCTTTTCCAGCGCCTCCTTATTGTTTTTCGCCTGCAAGTACTGAATCTCAGTACCGATTTTCTGCTCCCACAACCGGGCCTGCTTCTCGTACACGGTATTGGCCAGGGCCAGTTGATTTTGCACTTCGGCGATGGATTCCTTCATCACACTATTATCCACGCGAGCCATTGTGGCACCTTGCTTTACGTAGTCGCCTTCTTTCACCAGTACTGAGGTCAGCACGCCGCCCGATTTCGGACTTACCATGACGCTATTCTTGGCGTCAATCGAGCCTTGTACCTCTACATAGTGCTTAAAGTTCTCGCTCACCACAGGCGATACCGTTACAGCCACAGCACGGTCATCTTGCTTAATGGTTGTGTCAAGCTTGGCTATTTCCCCTTCCAGGGCTTTGATTTTCGCTTCCGTTTCGCTTTGCTCAGTTTTGAGCTTGGTCAACTCAGCCTGTTTTCCGGCCAGACTATCGTCGTTTTCGCCGCCGCAGGCCAGTAACAGAAAAGCAGTAAAGCCAGCGATTAATATGTTGTTTGTTTTCATTGTTTTAGGGCTATCGGCTTTCGGCTGTCAGCCATCGGCCTTTTTTAGTCTGGAAAAATTGATATACTATACTTTTTATGATTGTGGATTCTCTTTCTGGGCTACATACCAAGCCGACCGCTGACTACCCCTTACTCCTCATACAACTCGCCTCTTGCCTTCGACAGATCGACCTTGGCGATCAGCACGTCGTAGAGAGCGGCGAAGTAGTTGGTCTGAGCTTCTTTCAAGGACGATTCGGCATTGATGACCTCGATATTAGAGCCGACCCCCTCCTGGTACTTGATTTTGGATACTCGCACTACTTCCTGGGCCAAATCCACATTGCGCTGCTGCGTTTCGAGGGTTTGGAGCGAATTGGTCAGCGTAATATTGGCTTGCTGCACCTGCAGGTCAATGGACTGCGTGAGCAGATCGCGACCTGCTTTCACTTTATCGGAAGTAATCTGAGCTTGCTGCAATTGGTACTTTTTGGTAAGGCCGTCGAAAATCGGGATCTGAATGTTCAGGCCGATGGCAGAATTATTGAACCACTTCTGACTAAAAATTTCACCAAAATTATTACGCCCGCTGTTGTATCCGTAAGATGCAAAAGCCGATGCTGTGGGTAAATAACCCGAGCGGATTCGCTTAATATCGAGCTCAGCCAACTCGCCCTGTGTGTTCAATAGCGAATATTCAATGCGCTTGCTGTAATCTACGGCATTGCTAATGGGACCGGGCAAATTATTAGCGTCACTTTCATCCACTATGTCGGTCAAAACGATTTGGTCGGTCAGCGGCATTCCCATCTGGAATTTGAGCAAAGTATAGCTTAGCTCGATCAGATTTTGCACGTTTTGGCGCTCCGTTTTCAGGTTGTTTAGCTGTACTTCCAGCCGATCTACGTCGATCTTTTCCACAAAACCTGCTTCGAAAGTAGCCCGCGTGTCGCGCATCAGCGTATCGAGGCGCTCGATATTCAGGTCCAGTACCTTGGCCCGCTCCACGGCTACTTGAGCTGAGTAGTAGGCCTTGGTGACAGCTTCGGCTACGGTTACCTTCGACTGGGTGACGTTTTTCTTTGCAAGTTCACGATAGGTCGCCGCCGCCCTGAGTCCTACAATATAGGAACCACTAAAAATCAATTGATTAAGAGTAGCCGACACGTTACTCTGGTACTTTACTCCGAACTGAACTGCCACCGGAGGGTCATCGGGTGAGCCACCGCCAATAAAGGCTGGTAAAAACGCTGTTTGAATAATGAGGTTATCTATCAATCCGGCGGTAGCGCTGACCTGTGGCAAACCCGCCGCCCTGATTTCCCCGATTCTTGACTCGGCGGATTTAGAATCCAGCTGGGTATTCTTAATGTTGAGGTTATTCTTGATTGCGTAATCGACAGCCGCTTCCAGGGTGTAAGGAGTTTGGGCCTGAGTCGGAAAGAGCGCTAGCAACCCAAACAGGGTTAGTAGTCCGGCTATTCTGGTAGATAGTATTCGTTTCATTTTTGGTTTGCTTCTAGTGCTGATTTTTCTGCGTAATTGTTGTAGACTACGAATCCCTTGTCGGTCAGGATACCGCGCAGGAAATGGTGGATAAGTTGGACATGTACCTCAATGATGGCAAACTTTTGGGGTGGAAAAATGGTCGGGTCGAAAGCCATCTCGATTTGCTCTACGCGCATCCGGGCCAGTATGTCCACATCGAGGTCGTTGCGATACAGGCCTGCCTTCATGCCGCGTCGCAGATTACCGCTGATCCCCTGAATGATGTGTTCATGTTTATGTTTCTGAAACAATGCCCAGGCTTTTGGGTGGTACTTCTTCAAATCGTTCAGCAGCACCGGACTCACCGTGGCGAAACTCGCCCGTATGTAATCCGAAGTCCGCATCACTTCCTCGATCGGGTCGCTGGCCTCGGCTTCCAGTCGGCCCATGTCGGTCTGCTCGCAATCCAGCTCACGCTCTACCACTTCTTTCACGATGGCATCCTTATCGTTGAATTGCTGATAAATCGTCTTCTTTGAAATGCCCAGTTCTTTGGCGATGTCGTCCATAGTGACGCTTTTAACGCCATAGCGCCAGAACAAATCGACCGCTGCTTTCAGTATTCTCTCTTTCACGCCGCAAAGTTGTAGTTTTCCAAGGAGAAAAACTAAGGAAACTTTGAAAAGATTCTAAGTTTCTAAAAAAATTCCTGAAAACTTTACGTTCAAAAACTTCCATCAGGGTGGAATGAAGTCAATAACCAGCTATACATTAAATATTTACATATATACAAGAACAATTATTATCTCCTGAAAGAAGACAATGAACGTTACAAAAGTGACTATTCAACAAAAATTTAACAAAAATATAATTTGTATTATAT